>JBCCGP010000007.1:0-69583 GCA_039029215.1 Pseudomonadota bacterium | reverse complement strand
GGGCACAAAGTTGATGTTCCAAAGGTGCCTATTGGCGGCGCGCAGGCGGTGATGATCGACTATGAAAAAGGTTGCCTAGTTGGGGCCAGTGACCACAGGAAAGATGGCGCGGCACTGGGCTATTAATTGAAAATGTCGCGGAAAATTTTTCCAATCCCGCGTTTCAGCCCGTCTTCGACCTTCTTAAGATCATCTTTGATCTCATCTTCAAGGCGTTTGATTTCATCTTCAATACTCACACGCCCATTGGTGCCTGAATTGCCCCCAACCGGTGCGGGTAATTCAATTTGAAGCGGGCGAAGGGGCAGCCCATCATGCACGCCCAGCATCGTCTCTTTCCAAATTTCTGCGGGCATCCCGCCGCCTGTGACGCAGGTCAATTTGGTGTTGTCATCATAACCCATCCAGACGCCCGCTACATAATCGGCCGTGAACCCAATAAACCACGCATCGCGTGCGCCTTGTGTTGTTCCGGTCTTGCCCGCAGCATCACGCGCGCCCAGATTGGCCCGCCCGCCAGTGCCAGATGTAACAACTTGCATCATCATATAGGTCAATTGTCCCGCCGCCAGCTCATTGATAACACGCGTACCATTTTCCCCTTCATCCTTGCTGAGCAGCGGCTCTGCCTCGCCTTGGATGGTCAGTTTTACCAACCCATGCGGGCGTCGTGCGACCCCGCGATTGAGAATGCCGGCGTAAGCGCCCGTCATTTCCAGCAATGTGGACTCAGCCGCGCCAAGCGCCATCGCGGGGACCGATGGAATTTCAGATATAATCCCAAAATCACGCGCAACCGCGCGCACGCGTTCACGGCCCGTGTTTTCGCTGACTTTGACGGCAACTGTATTGATCGATTCTGCCAAGGCTTGGGTCGCCGTGATTGGCCCCTTAAAATCGCGTGTATAGTTCTTGGGCGTCCATGGCCCTGATGGTGTGCCAATCGTGATCGGGCTATCTTCAATAATACTGTCGTACCGCAGCCCATTTTCTAAACCTGCGGCATAGACAAATGGTTTGAAGGACGACCCGGTTTGACGCAGCGCTTGCGTGGCGCGGTTGAACGATCCTGCCAGTGCATTGGATCGGCCGCCAACCATCCCTTTCACTGCGCCATCGCGCGTCATCACAACAATCGCGCCTTGCACGCGTGATCCTTCTTTCAACCGCGTAAAGACCTTGGCCATGGCAGCTTCTGCGGCGCGTTGAATGCGTTTGTCGAAGGTCGTCTGGATCACGATGTCGGACTTTGCATCATTAATCAGAAAATCTGGTGTAGTCTCTAAAATCCAATCGGCGAAATAGCCGCCAGCGCGTTCGGCAGCGGCTTGGCTTAGGCGCGCAGGATTATCGCGCGCAATATTAGCCTCTGTTTGGGTCAGATAACCCTGATCCTCCATCAATCCGACAATCAAATTCGCGCGCCGTGCGGCACGATCTGGATTGCGGATTGGATTGGTAGATGACGGCGCCTTAAGCAGACCTGCCAACATCGCAGATTCCGCAGGGCCAACTTGCCGCGCAGATTTCCCGAAATAGCGTTGGCTGGCCGCCTCAAAGCCAAAAGACCCATTTCCAAGAAAGGCACGGTTTAGATATATCGCTAGGATTTCATCCTTGGTGTATTTGAGCTCCATCGCGAAGGCCATCGGCACTTCTTTGATCTTGCGTTCGATTGCGGGCAAATCTTCAAAGAAAATACGTTTTGCGATTTGCTGGGTAATCGTGGACCCGCCATTGCCTTCCCATGGTTTGCGTCCTTCGCGCAGATTGATCCGTACAGCACTGGCAATCCCGCGCGGGCTGATGCCCAGATGACGATAAAAACGTTTATCCTCGGTTGCGATCACTGCGTTTTTCAGATGTGGCGAGACCGTTTCTGCTGTGACAATCCCCCCAAATTGATCCCCACGCCACGCAAAAACATCGCCATTTTGGTCCAGCATCGTGACCGAACCTTTGGATCGGTCATCCATCAATGCTTCTGGTGCGGGCAAAAAACTTAGATAATAAAATGTCGCGACAGCAATAACGATGGCAAGAACAACAGCACAGCGCGATCCGATCCACCAAAGCAACAAAAGGATCGATTTAAAAAACGCTTTGATACCCCTGAAAACAGGATTGTCCTTCGGCGTCTTCTTTTTCCGCGGCTTCTTTTGAGGCGCAGTGTTTTTAGGCTGCGCTGCCTCAAATTTTCGCTTTTCAGCGACCAGTTTTGGGCGCGGGCCTTGTTCGCTACTCATTGCTCTGCCGTTTTTCTCTTTTGTACAATGAATCACGTCAAATGGAGAAGTGCGAGTTGAATTTTTGCACAAATTAATTTTGTCTGAAAATTAATCAGAAAATAATCTTTGCTTAAATTTTAATCAATAACTCAGAATCTGTTTACCGCTTCCCTAGGGTTAATTGAGCTTCTCTAAAGGAATGCGTCAAACCACGCTCCATAGCGGACGCATGGGGTGTCCGCGAAAGAGAGGGACTCATGAAACTCGTAATAGCGACAATCAAACCCTTCAAGCTTGAGGAAGTGCGCGAGGCACTTACCGAAGCTGGAGTATCGGGTATGACCGTCACGGAAGTCAAAGGTTATGGTGCGCAATCTGGCCATACCGAGATTTATCGCGGCGCAGAATACGCCGTAAATTTTGTACCGAAAATCAGATTGGATATCGTTGTTAGCGAAAAATTGGCTGACAAAGTTGTCTCGACTATCGAAGAAAGTGCCAAAACAGGCAAGATCGGCGATGGCAAGATTTTCGTTCTCGATGTGAAACAGGCCGTCCGGGTGCGCACTGGCGAAACCGGCGATGACGCTGTTTAAGTAAAGGAATTCACGCAATGAAACTCAAAACTTTTGCTCTAAGTGCAGCGCTGACAGCTCTTCCCGTCGCAGCTTTTGCACAAGATGTCACGGCAGAGACCGTGGCCGCGGCCGTCAGTGCTGCGCAGGCCGAAACCGGCTATATTCTTACAACTGTCCTCTTCCTTGTGGGTGGTTTTCTTGTTTTCTGGATGGCTGCGGGCTTTGCAATGTTAGAGGCAGGCCTTGTTCGTTCGAAAAATGTCACAATGCAGCTTACCAAGAACATGGGACTGTTCGGGTTGGCCTGTATCTTCTATTACCTGATCGGTTACAATTTGATGTATCCAGGTGATGGTTGGACGATGGACGGCGTGATTGGCGCATTTGCTCTGACATCGCTTGAGCCTGTTGGCGCAGGTGCAGATGTTGTGGATGTGTCTTATGCCTCTCTCGGCTCTGACTTCTTCTTCCAGTTGATGTTCTGTGCCGCGACCGCGTCGATTGTTTCTGGTGCTTTGGCAGAGCGGATTAAGCTTTGGCCATTCTTGATCTTCGTGATCTTGCTGACTGGTATCATCTATCCAATCCAAGCCTCTTGGAAATGGGGTGGTGGTTTCTTGGATGCGGCAGGCTTCCTAGATTTCGCAGGCTCGACTGTTGTACACTCTGTTGGTGGTTGGGCAGCTTTGGCTGGTGCGATCATTCTTGGACCACGTATTGGAAAGTATGCCAAAGACGGCAAAGTGATCCCGATGTTGGGCTCTAACCTGCCGCTTGCAACACTTGGTACATTCATCCTTTGGCTGGGTTGGTTCGGCTTTAACGGCGGCTCTCAGCTTGCCATGGGCACCATCGGTGATGTGACAGACGTGTCGCGTATCTTTGCAAACACAAACGGGGCTGCGGCTGCGGGTGCGATTACAGCGCTGCTTGTTACCCAAATCATGTATGGCAAGCCAGACCTAACAATGATCCTGAACGGCGCATTGGCGGGTCTTGTCTCTATCACGGCAGAGCCGCTTACACCCTCGCTGACAGAAGCGACGCTGATCGGTGCCGTTGGTGGTGTGATCGTGGTCTTTGGTGTGAAACTGCTTGATGCCCTGAAGATCGATGATGTTGTTGGCGCAATCCCGGTGCACCTGTTTGCAGGTATCTGGGGAACGATTGCAGTTGTCATCACCAATGCTGATGCATCTTTCGGTACGCAGCTTTACGCAATCATCGTTGTGGGTGCATTCACATTGATTGCCTCTGGTATCCTTTGGTTCATCCTAAAAATCGTCATGGGTATCCGTGTCGGTGAGGAGGAAGAAATCACAGGTTTGGATACGTCAGAGTTGGGTATGCCAGCCTACGACATCGTGAAGTAATCACGCTAAATCATAATTCCTCGAAACGGCCCCTCAGAAATGGGGGGCCGCTTTTATTTGAACGTCTATGCGCCACCTCTCGCGACGCGCGCCATCTGTCATCCCCAACTTGATCGGGGATCTCTTGTTTTAGAAAGCGGCGCCAATTTCGTCTACGCGAACGTCTGGGATCTTATTTGATTCATCATATCTTCTTGAGAGATTAGCTTGGTTTCATTAACCAATTGGTGCCCAAAATCACACCGATGGAATACCGACGCGATACCGACGTAAAACCGACACGAATTTCTGATCAAAATTGCGGGTTACGACCATATCTTAATCCACCGCGCGCTGCGCTGAACCAAGCACCTTCTGCGCAAAATAAAACCGCCCCAACGACAAATCAGGGCGGTTTTGAAACTTCGATTATGAAACGCTTATGCGTTGATCACATCCTTCAACGCTTTGGCGATTGTCACCTTAGCAACGCGATCCGCAGGTTTCATAAACTGCTCACCCGTTGCTGGGTTGCGGACCATGCGCTCGGGCCGTGCGCGGCATTGGAATTTGCCCAAACCTGGAAGTGTGACAGCACCCCCGTTTGCAACCTCGTTGGTGACGATATTGGTTAGCGCTTCCAATGTTTGATTGGCCGTGGACTTATCTGTTTCACAGGCTTCCGCAAGTGCGGCCACCAGCTGAGTTTTTGTCATTGGTTTCTGAGTCATCTGCTCCTCCTCGAAATAAGACATCAAAATTTGTATGTTTCTTGGTCTTAGTACACCAAATATAGAGGTGCAGAATCTCTAAATGCAAAGAAAAAAATCGCTTTCGCCCATATTTTTAAGGGGTTTTGGCCCGATTTTGGCTATTTTCAGCCGATTTTTGGTGTTTGGATCGGCTAAGAGCGGCCATTGAGGCAAATTTTTGGCTTCGGGTTGCTGATTGCCGCACACAGATTTCCTATAATTTCTTGGTGTTTTGTGCGCTGTGGGGGCAAAAATTTAGGTGCATCTATGCCGTTTTTTGTCTCCAAGAGCACTGATTTATTCCCAAACCCTTGATGTGTTTCCGACCTCATGTTTGGGCCCTCTGACAAGGGTACAGGTTGGTTGGGGTCCAAATTCAAGACGATCCCATTATTAAGGTTTGAAAGCACCACAGGTTTTTGACGCCCTTGAGAGCTGACGAATGTCGCGCGGGCCACATGGCGCAGCATGATTTCAACATCCATATTTGGGGTCGCCATATAATCCAACAGTGCGCCCGCAAATAAACTGTGATTTCCTGTTCCGTCATGCGCGGCGGCGCCAAACGAAGACGCGTAACTGACCAGCATATTCTCTGGTGGTAAAAGTGGTTGGAAAACCTGCCTCTCGATACTGTTGCCATCTTTGAACAGTGTGAGGCCATTTTGGCAGGCATCAACAAACAGAAGTTGCGTGTCGCCGATGGATCGAAGCCGGTTTTGTAGCCGGGCTATCGACACGGTGTTGTTCAATCCTTCAGTCGTGCTGCTTGTAAAGTCAGTTGAAAAGAGAAAATTTTGATCCCCCACAGAGGACGCGTGACCGGCGAAGAAGACCAATGCAACCTCTGCAAATTGCGCTTTGCTTTGGAATATATCCAAAGCGCGGTCGAGTTCATTTTGTTTCACATCCGTAACCAGATAGGCAGTAAAGCCCAATCGTGCGAGTTCGTCCGCGATAGCTGTTGCGTCGCGTGCTGGATTTTTAAGATTTGGAAGGTCGCTATAGCTGCTGTTGCCAATGACCAACGCGACCCGTTTGGCATCCGCAAATGCGATTTGCGCCACAAAAACAAGCGCGAAAACTATTCCCCACAAAACCCGCATCTAGGAGGCAACGCAGCCTTCGGTACTGTCTTTGGTTGCAAACTCGACCCGTCTGTTGCGTGCATCTGTTCCTTGCATATCGGGCAATAATTCGGTTTCGCCTTTGCCGACGATTTGAATGCGCGTGGGATCGATTTGGCCCATTTCAGACAAAAAAGTTGCCACAATCACCGCGCGTTTTTCGGAGAGGTTTTGATTATAGGGAATTGCACCCGAACTGTCGGTATGGCCAATGACGCGCAAACAAGATGTCGCCAACGCATCGCCATTCAGAACTGACGCCAATCGGGACAGATGATCCTTGAACTCAAGTTCCAGATCAAAAGAGTTAAACGCGAAATGAATGAAATATCCATTGTCTGACTTTGCTGCAGCGTGATCTTTGGGCGCAACCTTATCCGCTTTTTTCACCTGTGCAGATGACACAGCGATGTCTTGTGTTTGAGGTGCAGGCGCTTTGGTGCGCAATTCGCTGTCTAGGCGAATAACAATGCCGCGCTGCGGGCCCAGATCATGCGCCAAACATTCGTCTGGCAATGTCACATTCAACGCTGTTGCAATCGCACAATTGCTGGCCGAGAGTGGCAAGCCATTCACCGATTGCCCGAACACATTCCCCGGCATTAACACCGCGATTGTTGTTATCAATGCACCAAAGAGTTTCATACATACCTCCGAACTTACACTTTTCAGATTTTAGAAAATATTTGGTAAGGAATCCTTGATGTATAAAATTAGAGTTATTTTCCGGCGCATTTTCTGCGCGCTGTAACGCTTTCATAATCAAGCTTTGCGACCCAGTTATCTGAATTTGGGATCGCCATGACGGATAAAAATCGGATGGTTTGGTTGGACAGCCTTCGGCTTTGGGCCGGGGTGTCGATGGTTGGGCTTCATGCAAGCTCTGACATCAATGGACAGCCTTTTCCAGGGTTTTCTGAGATAGAGCGCATTGGCCCGGTTCTTTTCCGTGCCATTGTCTATACCGCGCGGACCGAACTGTTTCTGATCATTTCTTTGTTCTTGTTGATCATGTCACTGGATAGACGCGCCAGAAGTTATGACCTGACCATCAAAGAACAAAGCAGACGCCTGTTGGTCCCTTTCGCCTTTTGGGTCGTGTTTTTTGCCTTCTACAGACTTATTAAGGCAAGCTATTTTGGCTATGCTGATCATATTTGGGCAGAGCTGTCCAATCCGGTTGAGTGGATCAGTTACTTTATTCTCGGCTCTGTGCAGTATCATATGCATTTCTTGCCAACCCTTTTTGGATTGGTACTGCTTTATCCACTTTATCAGATCGCGGTGAATCGGCCTTGGTTGGGGCTGGTCGTATTGATGTGTCTTTTCACGAAAAGGGAAATTGATCTTTGGATTTGGGCACAATTCGCGGATTTCGAATGGTTTGGGTATTTATTGCGCAGCGTTAAAATCCTGACTTACGCAGGATATGGCATCGTCGCTGCGAGCTTTTACGGGCTTTATCGAAATGGGATGGATGCGGAGCTGCGCAAGGCGTTCTTGCTCAGCGCCGCATTTCTTGCGGTTCTGATGTTTTCCATCAAGCTTGTTTATTCACACAAGGTCATTCTGACCGCGAACTGGCAGTACAATTACGACCCGGCATTTTGGGCAGATTTCCTGATGCCGATATGCCTTTTCCTCTTGTTTATGTGCGCTTCACCTTCACGCTTCCCACCAATTTTGTCGAAACTGGCACCCTATAGTTTTGGGATTTATTTGGTGCATCCGATCTTTCTTGATCTGCTAGAGATCGCATTTTGGGATCAAAAATTAAGTCCGTCTTTATTTGTCGCCACTAAAACCTTGCTGGGAATCATCGCGGCTTCGGCTTTGACCTATGGCTTGTCTCGATCCCTTTGGTTGGGTTGGACGGTTGGATTGGGTCCTTTGCCCAGCTTTGGAAGTATAAAACGCAAAAACCTAATCGAGGAGAAAACATGAATTTTGACACAGAAATGCACGGAACGATTACTGTCGTAAAATTAACGGATGACCGTTTGGATGCATCAATGGCAATTCGTTTCAAAGAAGCATTAAAGACGCTCGTTGATGATGGCGTGGATCACATGTTGTTGGATATGGGCAATATCGATTTCATGGACTCTTCTGGTCTGGGTGCTGTTGTTGCACATATGAAATATATGGGAACCGAGCGTGTTTTTGAAATCTGTGGCTTAACACCCACGGTCGATAAAGTGTTCAAATTAACTCGGATGGATAGCGTGTTCAAAATCTATCCCGATGCACAATCGGCCCTTGATGCGGATGCCCGCAAAGCGAGCTGAAGAGCAACGACGTGCAGCGCAAAGAGATCTCGTTTTGGAGCAAGCAAGACAATGTCACAGATGCCGTGCGAAAGGCCGTTTTATGGCTAAAGGAAAGCGGCGCGGATGGCGATGCGGCTGGAAATGCAGAGATTGTTCTCGCGGAAGCTTTGAACAATGTTGTAGAGCATGCTTTTGAGTATCGCGAAGATGGGCGCATTGTCTTGGAGCTTGATTGCGCCAAAGAAGACTATGCATTTGTGATCAAAGACAATGGCAAAGTCTTTCCGGGCATCCCTCAGAAAAAAGAGATGAAGGGCGATGCGGTTGCGTTTGAAGACCTGCCAGAGGGTGGATTTGGTTGGTTTCTAATCCACGAGTTGACCAATCAAATTTTCTATTCGCGGGTAGAAAATTTGAATGTTTTGGAACTTCGGATTGGGCGATAGCGCGCATTTATAGTTCTATTTTTAAATGGTTGCATAAAATGCTTCATAAATTCGTTGCAGCATCCTTCTGCGGTTAGAGCAATATTTACCTCGCCCACATTAAATGAAGACGTTCAATCATGCAGGATGTGTATCTGTGACCCTTGGAAAAATCGCGATCGGAATCTTTGTAGCCGTATTTTTCTCGATTTCCGGATTTGTTGTTTATTCTTTGGGTGGGCAGGTCGGCGATACACTTGCAGAAAATCAAGCACGCATCATTGAAGAGCAGGAAATGGCCGCCGAGGCCAAAGCGGCGGATATGGAACGTGATAACATCGCGTCTGAATTTTTACGTGGCAACCCAGAATACTCTGCACTGGAAGGAACGGAGACGGAAGATTTTTCTGATACGCAATTGCGCGAAGTTTTGACGCGCGAACACACGAATTCAGAAATCGCCCCGGACGATCTGCCAAGCCTTCTACGCGGGGATTTGCCTGAAATTACGCTGCACACATTAACCGGACAAGAGAAGATCAAAACACCACCGCGCATGTGTGAGATGCCAAAGGATTACTTTGATAATCTTGCCCTGACCGAGCCTGATTTACCGCCGGGTTACACAGAAGATAATGGTTTCGTACGGCGCTACAAACCGCGCCGCGGACTTCTAAACGAGCGTGAATTGCAAGCTGCCAAGGTGGCATGGGGCTATTTCGAACAATTTACCCAAGAAACGACAGGTCTTGCGAATTCAGTTGGCGCGTATCCCTCCACCACTCTTTGGGACACGGCCTCTTATATCTCTGGCTTGGTGTCCGCCTATGAGCTGTGTTTGATCGAAAAACCAGAATTCGACCGCAGGATTTTGAAGCTGTTGATTACATTTCGAACGCTAAAGCTTTTTCGTCGAGAATTGCCCAACAAAGTGTATCACACGAAAACGGGTGAGCAGGTCGATTATACAAATAAGCCGGGCGAAATTGGATATTCATCGCTCGACATTGGTCGGTTTATGGTTTGGATGCGCATTTTGCGCAACCGTTACCCCTATCTGGCAAATACGATCGATAATATGCTGTTGCGCTGGGACTACTCGCGCGTGATTGACGAAGATGGGGTGATGTATGGTGCCGCGGTCGATGCGGACACAAAAGAAACCATTTATGTTCAGGAAGGTCGTCTGGGTTATGAAGAATATGCCGCCAAGGGTTTCGCGCTTTGGGGGTTCAAACCTTACTTTGCCCATCGCGCTGAACCGTTTTTGACCACCAATATTCACGGGGTCCGGGTGCCCTATGATGGGCGCGATCCACGCGTATTTCACTCTCAAAATTATGTCGTGACGGAATCCTATCTGCTTGATGGCTTAGAATTTGATTGGGACATGCCGTATGACGATGTCAGCTCTCAAGCCGTGCATACCGATGGGTGGCGCGCAGAATTTGCCGATCGTATCTACCAAGTGCAACACAATCGTTTTGAACGCGAAGGGTATATGACCGCGCGGTCTGAACATAACGTCAAAGGCCCACCATACTTCACATATGACACGATTTTCTCCGATGGATACCCATGGAACACAGTCACCCCGCGCGGGGATTATTCGCCCGATCATGCAGCCATTGCAACAAAAGCAGCCTTTGGTCTTTGGTCGCTATGGGACTCCTATTACACAGATATTCTCTATGATGCCGTGATCGAGCTTTATGATCCGGACCGTGGGTTTTACGAAGGCCTATATGAGGGTGGCAACGGCCATATTGAAATCCAAACAGCGAATAATAACGGAATTCTTTTGGCGGCCTTATTGCACAAGGTTCAGGGCCGTATTTTGACACCTGGCCCTGGTGGATCAGAGGTTTGGTATACCCGGTATCGAGATCGCGATGTGCGCATCCGCAAAAACCTACCAGACCCGCCGCAACAATCAGATTGGCTTCCTGCCTATAGACATCCAGCACAATTGGAGGATTTTGAATGACATCAAAAATTTCAAAAATGGGGCAAGCGGTTGCTTTAAGTCTGTTGATGTCGTCTGGTGTTTTCGCACAATCCACGCCACAAGAAAGCGTGGTCAATACGACCCAAATCTTGGACACAGGCGTTTTGTTCGCAATCGGTGCACGAGAAGCAGAGCAGGCGATCCGTGGCGCATTTGGCTGGCCAACCTTTCAGGAAGGTTTCGTAGACAAGGTTTATTTTCGTTTCGATCCAGATGGATATGCCCGATTTTCGACATCCCCAAGACTGGATGAAGACGTGTTCGAGGTGATTTGCGCCGAAAGCTCAACCGCGTGTATTGCAAAAAAGAACGGTATTGAGATCGGCCTGACACCAAACGGGCAAATTCAATTGCGTCTTGCGGGCATAACACCCCAGGACAGTTTCTTTGTCTCTGACAACAATTCCGAACTCCCCTTACCGCCGACAATTTTGGAACCGCTGGATCCACGATTAGAGGCGTTGTTGGCAACAGGCGGCGAAATGCTGATTAAGCGCGAGCAGGAGACGGTAAATGCGATTTCGTTGTCCGGCTTTTCCGCTGTGATCACATATTTGCGCTGGGTCGCACAAAACCAAGACAGCCGCGTTTTCCCAAGAGGATGGCCGGTTCCAGCACAAGCGACTGCAACGCAAACATCTAGCCTGACGCAACCCGGCCAATGGCAAACCCCCACCGCGCAACCCCAATTTGCGCCGACAACATTCGATCAGCAAGCCGCGAATACTGCAGTGACGGTTCAAAACGAAAATGGTGCAACTGTCTTCGGCCAGCAACAATTTCAGTCCAACCTCGCAAACCTAAATAATCAACAACCGATATTAGCGACGGGGCAGGCGGCCTTTGGGGCAGCGGCAGGTCAAGCCAGCGTTCAAAACAATCCCGCCTTTGGCACGACGCAATCGCCTGAACTCTCACAGCTGCAATCCACGATTTTGCAGCTACAAACCGAACTCCAATCAATGCGCAATGCCACTGCGCCGCAAGGGGCGGTGGTTGCGACCCCGTCACGAGGGGCATCTCTTGATTGGAACGGTGCCGGTGCCGTGAACCAACCGAATGCGCCTTCGGCGCAAGTCGGAACCACGCTACCGGACCCCTCGACAAACGGTTTTCGTTCCAATGCTGGTTTAGCTTCTCAAGACCCACATTTGGGTCCATCTGACTTTACCAATTTGTTGAACAGATTGATTGCTGTGGAAACGAAGATGCATGAACTTGAATATTCGATGCAAAATGCGATCAGGGATTTACAATTTCAATCGCGACATGTGTCAGCTGCGGAGGTGTCAGAAGCCGCTGAGGAAGGTATCGGCGATATTCGACCACAGGCTATAGATCCCACAAGCCCTGAAATGAGCCCACTTGAAAAACTGCTGCTCGATCGCCTTGGCGATGCAGAAACTTTGACACCAGAAGAGGTCGCAAAGCTGCCGAGCCAAAACCAAGGTGCACAACCAAATCAGGAAGAATTGATCAGGGATTTGCTTCTTAAATTATCCGCGACCGAGGACTTGCTTGAAGATGATGAAACCGTGACTTCGGAAACATTAGAAGAGACAAATAGGACAGGTGAAGAGGCCTTAGAAGACCAAGCACAAAACACCGACGGGTTTGTCACCCTGTCCGACTATATCAACAATATTCTCAAGACCGAAGGCAGCGCACAGTAGTTTGAAGCATCTGGTATGTTGAAGGAACAGATCTAGAACCATGGACCAACCCAAAACAGAATCTAACGCGATTACGCAATTTTTGTCGGTTTCCGAGTGGCGAAATTCATGGGACGCCTATGTCCAACGCGCTCAAGAAGATGTTGCGAAACAAAAAGATGCGCCCCCAACTTGGGTGCGGTTTATCTCTGGCAGTTTGGGATTTTTCTCGTCTTTGCTTGCTTTGGGGATACCTGGCATTGCGCTTTTGATTATGGATCGGTTGATCCCTTCTGGAACAATTCAACCGCTTTGGTCGTTGGCCGCACTCGGTGTAGGCACGGCCATATCTGTTTGCTTGATAGATTTGATGCGCATGCGCGCGCTTCAAACATATTTTGTGAATGCGCGTGGATTGGTGCTGTACCAAGACAGTTGTTTTGCCGTGTTTTGGGCGGTGGTGCTTGCCTTTCTGCATCCTGTATTATCATTGATCACGCTTGTTTCTGCGCTGACATTGGCGGTGGTTTGGTGGGCGCGCAAACCAAAAACCCTCCGGGCGGCTGCGCACCGTCTGGCATATGAAGTTGATCCGGTTATCGCCGACAGTGCGGGACTTGGTCCTGCCTATCTACAACAGGCAGCAGAAGGCAAAATCGATG
Organism: Pseudomonadota bacterium; assembly: GCA_039029215.1. GTDB lineage: Bacteria > Pseudomonadota > Alphaproteobacteria > Rhodobacterales > Rhodobacteraceae > Amylibacter. Next base: position 56,529 of record JBCCGP010000007.1, on the reverse strand, counting down.
CAAAAGAACAGCCCGATTTTCAAACTATTGGGCAATCAACTTGGTTAAATCTGATCCAATTATTGGCTGGTGTGGCAACAATCATTGTCACTGCGTGGCTTCAAATACGTGGCTCGATAACACCGGGCGTTATGCTTGCTGCGATTTTCTTGAACCAATATATTGTCACAATTTTTGTACGTTTCTATCAGGTCCAGGCGCTGAAACCACCAAAAGCAGATTTGTCATTTTTGTCGCTGCTTGAAACTGGTGAGGGGCGCAAAAGATCAGCACCAAAACCAGATGGAGAGATGGAGCTTTTGTCGATTGTTGATGTCGAGGATTTTGGGTTCGCACCGTTTTCAGCTGATTTGTTTCAAGGCCTTTGTCTGGCGTTGATTGGCCCAAGCGGTTCTGGAAAGTCAGAGCTGCTACACGCGATTGCAACGGGTCAATTTTATGAAGGAAAGATCACCTATCGTGGCAAGAACTGGGGCCGGAATCATGGGCGATTAGACTCTGTCAGTTATGCGTCCATTCCACCAGTACTGTTAAAAGGTACAGTGGTCGAAAACGTGACATGCTTTGACCCCAAAGCAAGTGCTTTACCAGCGATTGAATTGCTTAGAAAGCTTGATCCGTTTGAGGATGTTTTTCGGGATAAGGATTTCATCAATGATGTGATTGATGATGCAAATATTGCACAAGCGCAAATCGTTTCCTTGGCGCGCGCATTTTGGTTGGGAAGTGAAATCATCATTCTCGATCAGCCAGAAACATATCTTGATAAGGCTTCGCGTTCGGCTTTGATGTCGTTGATTTTGAAAGCAAAAACCGAAGGCAAGATTGTCATTCTGTCCACTGATGATGATTACCTGATGTCCGTCGCCGACGAGTTGGTAAAACTGGAACGGGGCGAGGTTACGGATCGTGGCCCAATGGATGAGGTTTTGAAAAGGCATCACCAAAGATGGGTCCGTGTTTCTTTCAAACCCACGAAACGAGAAGCGTTTCGGTTGAGCCTTTGGCTGGAGGCGCAGTTCCCGCTTGGCATGGAGGATGATTTGAAAGAGCGGGTGAAACAGACGGCGCAAGATATGTTGTTTTTTGCGCCGCGTGACCAGAATGTGGGCGATGACGAAATCCTATTTGATGTTCGTATGACCCCAAGAAGCGTTAATATCACAATGCATGACAGGGGTGATGTTGTCGCCCTTGAAGAATTGGCGCATGATGATGGCAAAGAATATCAACGTGTGATTGACCAATCTGATGGGTTTGAGCAGACCCTGCGCGAAGGATACCGCCAAATTGCGGTTAGCTTCACCGATGATCTGTCCCCCGCAATCGCTGAGGGATGATGCGATGGCACGCCGAGGCTTCGCTAAAAAAAATAACAGTCGTAAAAGCGATTTAAAAAAGACCGCGAATATTGTGGTTGAACGCGGATTGAAATCTGCGGTGAAGAAACATGCAATTGCCTTGAGTATCTTAATTGCTGGTATGGGTCTCTGCCTTGGAGCATTTGGTGGGTATTTCATTGTCATGCAGGCGATTTCGGTCAACAAAACGCTTCAGGTAAATGGAACGCTAAGAGCGGTCGAACAATCGATACCGGTTTCGCATGATTTGGGCGGCACTATTCAGACCCTTTTTGTTACAGAAGGGGAAGTTGTTCGAGAAGGCCAAATTATTGCATCCTTCGAGACAAAGGATATCCAAGACGAGCTTCGCGCAGCAAGGCAGGATGTTGCATTCTTACTGTTGCGTACACAATGTTTGAAAGCGCTGAAAGCTGAACAGTCCAATTTTGTGATCAATGAAACCTTGAAACAGGCAATGGGCAAACTTCAACAAGTTCGGGAAATGAACCATCAAATTGAAGACTGTTCATCGGAGTTACGGATGCGGGCCTTTAACCGTGCGTTCGAACAACAAAAGCTTCGCACCCAAAATGAAATTGCAAAGTTCTCTGCGCGACGCGCACAAACTGCTGTTTTGATGCATGAAAAACTCGGGCAGAGCAGCACAAGTGTTGAGCCTGATTTATTTACTGAGTTGAAAGACTTGGTAAATTTAGATCAGATTTTAAAACGCTTTCAGGATGCAAAACGGGACCAGATCAAATATGAAACCCTACGCGCCCAACTCGAAAAATCAAGAAACCGTTTTTTCGAAGATATTCAACGGGAACTGCGCCTAATCTCTGAAAGATTGGTCTTTGCCCGCTCAGAGCTGTCCCGCATGGAAGTACTGCTTTCAGAAAAATTCATTTATGCCAGCGCGTCGGGACGCGTTCAGCGTCTTCGCGTCAACGAAAGTGGCAGACGTGTGGCCGCAGGTGCATATATTCTTGAGATCGCACCGCTAAAGACCGATTTTGAAATTATTGCGGAAAGTTCCATTGTCGATCTTCCGGATGTTACAATTGGTCAAACCGTCTATGTGAAGCTCTCAGGCGGGCTTCCAAAGCCGATTTGGGTGCCGGCAAAAATTGATCGTATTTTGGAGCTTTCCCAAAATAAACGTCAATTGCTGATATTGTTGGAACGCGAAGACCTAAATAAACGCGATTTGCTTTGGGGTGATCATAGCCTGAATGGACTGGGCGAGAATTCCAATGCTTTGATATCGGTCTCATCGCAGTCTGCCTGGCAATCGCTTGGAAATATTTTTGAAAACTTGATAGAGATCAGATTAAATCGTTGGCGTAATTCGCCGCAAACAGCATAAAATTCCGAGACTGTTTTAACGTTAAGTTTGCATCCCATACTTGCGATGAAGCATTTGCCATGTCAGATACTTTCGGATGAGAATGTCGAGCGATTTTCATCCTTTATCTTGGGCCGAGGAACAATTTCTAGCCGGATGTAAAAATGGATCGCGCATCGATATCGGCTCGGAACGTCCCGACTCTAAAGATATCAAAAAACATATTCGCGCCGATCTCGTTCGCGCCGTTCTGGTGCAAGAACTTTCTGATATTCCGCTTCATGCAAAAGGGGTTCGTATCAAGGGCGCATTCATTGCTGGAACATTAGATTTACAAGGCGTCGATATTGAGTTCGATTTGTCACTAAGCACCTCGGTTTTGGAAAAAGTGCCAATTTTTGTGAACGCTCGGCTTCGTGGTCTTAGCTTGAATGGCACTTTGTGCCCTGGCCTAAATGCCGATCATTGTGTTTTTGATGGTTCGGTTTTCTTGCGCGCAGGTTTTGTGGCACAAGGAGAGGTAGCTTTGCCCGGCGCCATTATTAACGGCGATCTACAAGTTTGTGAGGCAGAAATCCGATCGGGTTCCGGTGTTGCGATTTTTGCACCGTCCATCGAAGTAAGACGATCCGTTTATCTTGGCGAGTATCCCTACGATGACGTGGAGACTGATTTAAAGGTCGACGGTGCAATTTTGTTTCCGTCCTGCGAGATCAGCCGTGATTTCTATATGTCGAACACATCCCTGTTCGTCGATGCAAGCACTTTGCCCAGCGCAAGTGATGGATTGCAAACACCAACGGCTTTTTCCCTGAACCGGGGCAAGATTGATGGGGTCTTGCATTTCAAGCGCAATCAGATTTCGAGGGGACTGGTAAATTTTTCTGGATTGCAGGCCCGTCGTTTGAACGACGAACCCGCCGATGAATATGAAACGTTTCCCATGCGCTTGGACGGTTTTGAATATCAAGCATTTTCAGACGAGGCGGACACGCGTCTTGCATCAAGATTAGCATGGCTGCAACGACGTCCAAATGGATTGGAGTTTACCTCGCAGCCCTATGAACATTTGGCAAATGTGCTTTTGAAAATCGGGCATCGGAACGATGCGCTTGATGTTCTGTTTGAACGCGAAAAACATCGGCATTTTGCGAATAGAGAGAGTATTCGAAAGCAAAAATCCGGCTTATGGCGATTGCCTTTTTTAAAGCTGAACGATCTGCTGCTGCGCCATATGATTGGCTATGGGTATCGTCCGTTTCTGTCTTTGCTTTGGGGAATTTTATTGATTTCAGTGCTTGCGGTTTTGTTCCAAAAAACATGGGATGCGGGCGACTTTGCCCCAAATTCATCACCGATATTGATTTCCGCTGATTGGGTGGCGGTAACCCAAAACCACCCACAAAATCCAGCAGAATTTTGGTCTTCAAAAGGGCAAGCTGGCCAAGACTATGAAACCTTTCATGCTTTGACTTATTCAGCGGATCTTTTGATCCCTATCGTCAATTTGGGTCAGGAAGATGCGTGGGCGCCATCAACCACGCGTTCCGCATGGGGATGGCATGCTTGGTGGGTTAGGTGGCTTGCAAAAATTATAGGATGGGTTGTCACCGCGCTGGGCGCGGCAGCAGTAACTGGGGCGATCCGGCGATTTTAGGTCATTCGTGACCTTACATGGTCAAAGATCAAAATAACCAAATCAAGATGGCAAGCAGGAGAAGGAATCCGAGTATCGCGATCCAAGACCTGTTGAGAACTATGACGGAGGCGGTGATATCCTCTGCATTCATATTCTGACGTCCGCGGGGGTTTAGAAATGAGTCTTGGCTCATCGTTTGTCCGTCATATGAACGTGGACCTGATAAAGCGACGCCCAAAATGGACGCCATCGCCGCCTCAGGCCATCCCGCGTTCAAAGATCGATGCAGATCCGCATCGCTCATCATAACCTCAAATGCATCTTTAGATCTATAAATTAGGCAAAACAGCCCACCCGTCAGTCGCGCGGGGATAAAATTCATAATGTCGTCTAGCTTCGCGACACCATAGCCAAATTGCGCATATCGTTCGGTTTGATGTCCGATCATACTGTCTGCGGTATTCACAAATTTATAGATCAAAATTCCGGGTAACCCTAAAAGGATAAACCAAAAAATAGGTGCGACCACCCCATCGCTAAAGTTTTCTGCAGCACTTTCAACGGCGGCGCGAGAGACATCTGATGTATCCATATGTGCTGTATTGCGACCCACGATATATGACACATTCTGGCGGCCTGCTTCTAAACTTTGGCCAAGGCCGTCAGTGACAGCTTCGACATGCTTTATCAAAGAATTATGGGCCAATAAGACAGAGACGATACAGATCTCGATCACATCATAAAACAAAGTAATTGGGCCAAAATTAAAATCAGGCAAATTCCGGATCAATAAACCGACGGCGAGACCCAAAAGAACCAAAAGAATTGCAACAACAATACCCAGCACCATGCGCATGCCACCGCGGTTCAATTGTTGGTCCAGAAAGTTGACAACCCAGCCCATAATCACCGCCGGATGGGGGTATTTCCGCCAAAGCTGAGGTGGATCACCGACAAAATAGTCTATCAGGATCGCTACAATTAATATTTGCAAACTTGTCATCTATGAAAACCACCCGATATTATTGATAACCTTTCTAGACGCGCCTTACTACATCACTACATGTCAAAAAATGCTAGTCCAATATCGGAAGTTTTGCGCGCATGTGCCCTTTTAGCGCGGTCGGGCGTTCCTTAAGGGGTACCATGCCTGACTTTGATTGGTGGTAAAGCTGTGCGAAGCCCACGATCGCGTCGGCTTTCTCCTGCGTGGGCTCAAAACACCCTAGAACATAGCTGAATTTCCCAGCTTCCTGAATGGAAATATTGCAAGCATGGTCACACCCTGCCAAACACCCAAAACGACGAATTTCAAGAGTATCGTCGCCCAAGGCAGCTTGTTCCACCAAGTGTGCTAAGATTTCGCCATCCTTTGGCAAAATATCCGTTCCACGTTTTTCGGCGCGATTACAAGTGTCGCAAACAGTTATCGTTGTTTTCATGCAAAGCTCCTGATCGGTGTTGAGGTAACGAATATTTTTAGATCATCAATGAAAATCGTCATCGTTAGGGATTCATTAACAACTTTTTTAATAAAATTCGACAAGTGGTGGTGATAAGATGGCGATACTTATATTTGAAAATAAGCGGAAAACGGGCCTAATTTGGCAACGCTTCTTAGCGCGACATGGGTGCAATGTTAGACTGACCCGATCGATTGATGAAACGGCTTCGGCGCTTTCGACGGGCGGCATTCATGTTTTCATCGTGGACGCCACAGAGGACATGAATGCAATCACAACACTTTCTGATCTGGCACAGTTCTATAATCCCGATATATCTATTATCGCTGTCACATCGGGGATGTTTTTTGCAGATGGCTCCGTCTTTGAGCTGATCCCAAATATTCGCAGCTGTATCTCAACGGAAATTCCACCCGAAGATTTGGCCGCAATGGTCGAGCATTTTGAATTGCCGCTAACTAGCCAGCCCGTCCATGTGGCTGCTGCCAATCTATGACCGGATTAATCGGGATGATGCGATTTGGATTTATAGTTTCGTGGCTGTAATGATAATGTCGCACGATATGATCGAAATTGCAGGTCTCGGCAACACTGGGCATCTGAAACAGCTCTCGTGTAAAGGCCCAGATATTCGGGTAATCTTGGATGCGTTTTCGATTACATTTGAAATGTAGGACATAAACACTGTCAAATCGCACAAGCGTTGTAAACAGACGCCAATCGGCTTCGGTCAATCTGTCGCCCAAAAGGTAGCGGTTTTGGGAAAGGTGCGCTTCAACCCAATCCAATGCCTCAAACAATTCGCTCACGGCCTCATCATAGGCGGACTGCGTTGTCGCAAATCCAGCTTTGTAGACACCGTTATTAATCTTGCTGTAGATTTTCGAATTTATTGCTTCAATGTCATCACGCAAAGCTTCGGGCCAATAATCATCTGTATTCCCGGTGATGTCATTAAAGGCAGAATTGAACATTCGGATAATTTCAGAGGATTCATTAGACACAATCGTATTGCGTTTCTTGTCCCAAAGGATGGGCACTGTAACACGGGTCGTGACATCTGGTTGCGCGCGCGTGTAAATCTGATGCGCGAAGTCTGAATTGAACAGGCTGTCGCCCTTGGCCGGGCCGTCATCTTCAAATGTCCAGCCAGCGCCCAGCATATCGGGATGAACGAAATCCACGCTGATGTGATCGGTGAGGTCCTTTAGACGCCGGAAAATCAATGTGCGGTGGGCCCAAGGACATGCAAGTGATACATAGAGGTGATAGCGACCACTTTCCGCTTCGAAACCATCCATTCCAGACGGACCTGCAGATCCATCATACGTAATCCAATTTCGGAACTGCGCCTCGGAACGAACAAATTTTCCACCAGACGCCTTGGTGTCATACCACTGGTCCACCCATTTTCCATCAACAAGCAAGCCCATCTCATCGCTCCTCTAGAATTTGGTTAGGGCTAAAACCCACGATGCGAAGAAGCAAGTTTGGTCACAGCGATAAACTGTTTGCGAAAAGGAAACAGTTGGCAGCTATTTTTCGCGTAATTGCCTTTGCGCTTCTGAAAGAGCCATGGCCGCAGATGTGGCGACGTTCAAGCTGCGCGCTGCACCGAATAGAGGTAATTTAATACGCGCATCCGCTGCTTCGTGCACTTCGTTGGGAACACCCGCAGACTCGCGCCCCATAATAATCGCATCGCCAGGCTGAAATACAAAATCCCAAATGATATCGGTCGCTTTGGTCGTCATCAATACCAATCGGCCTTTGGGACGGTCCAAAATGTAACGATCCCATGACGAATAAGAGGTCATATCCGCGATATCCGCATAATCCATAGCTGTACGTTTCAGCGATTTGACGGACAGTGGAAATCCGCACGGCTCGATAATATCCAAGGGGGTTCCCATACAAGCCGACAGTCGGATCATAGCGCCCAGATTGGGTGCAATATCTGGCTGGTAGGCCACCAGACGCGGCGAATTTTCAGGTGTCATATGCTTGTCCAATCTTTTGTGATCTTATTGGGGACTCGTGGTGAATTGGCAGTCGTATTTTTATCAGATTCGCGCATTTTTTGGCAAAATTCAATTTTCCTCGCCTGCGTCCAAATGTGCGCTTGTGATGTGCGTGTCAGAGGGGTAAATGGCGTCCCAGAAGCGATCAAAGAGCGCTTGCAAGGGATTCGAACACGCCTTTTTCGAGAGAAGAGGCGGATAAGGCAAAGGAGAATATCCAGTGGCCGAAAAGCACAATGGCGGCGGGAACCGACGCGATTTTCTTTATGTTTCAACAGCAGCGACCGGGGCTGTGGTAGGTAGTGCGGCAGTGTGGCCGTTAGTCAATCAGATGAACGCGTCCGCGGATGTTCAAGCATTGGCATCAATCGAAGTGCCTGTTGGCGAGGTAGAGCCCGGTACGCAAATTACCGTGAAATGGCGCGGTAAGCCTGTTTTTATCCGTCGTCGCAGCCAAGAAGAAATTGATGAAGCGCGCGCGACATCGTTGGACGAACTGCCCGATCAGCTTGACCGGAATGCAAATAAACCAGGATTGGACGCGTCTGACGAAAACCGCACATTAGATGAAAATGGCGAATGGCTCGTGATGATGGGTGTATGCACGCATTTGGGCTGTGTTCCTTTGGGGGATGGCGCTGGTGAATTCGGTGGCTGGTTCTGCCCCTGCCACGGCTCTCACTATGATACGGCTGGTCGCATCCGCAAAGGTCCCGCGCCCGAGAATTTACATATTCCCGAGGCCGTCTTCATCGATGAAGAAACAATTAAACTAGGGTAAAGGGTACAATCATGGCTGGAATTCCACACGATAGTTACAAACCCAATTCAAATGCCGAAAAGTGGTTGCATTCACGCTTGCCCGTTGCAGGCTTGATTTATGACACATTGATGATCCCGACGCCCAAGAACCTGAATTGGATGTGGATTTGGGGGATAGTCTTGGCGTTTTGCCTCGTCCTTCAGATTGTTACGGGCATTGTGCTTGTGATGCATTATACGCCGCATGTTGATATGGCATTTGAAAGTGTTGAACATATCATGCGTGACGTGAATGGTGGCTATGGGTTGCGCTATCTGCACATGAATGGCGCGTCTTTGTTCTTTATTGCTGTTTATGCTCATATTTTCCGTGGGCTTTATTACGGGTCTTACAAGGCACCTCGCGAGATCACATGGATTATTGGTATGCTGATTTACCTGCTGATGATGGCGACCGCCTTTATGGGCTATGTTCTTCCTTGGGGCCAAATGTCCTTCTGGGGTGCAACTGTTATTACAGGCCTGTTTGGCGCCATTCCGGGCATTGGTCCGATCATCCAAGATTGGCTTCTTGGCGGGCCAGCTGTGGACAATGCGACACTGAACCGGTTCTTCTCACTTCATTATCTGCTGCCCTTTGTGATTGCCGGGCTTGTGATTGTTCATATTTGGGCATTCCACACGACTGGCAATAACAACCCAACAGGTGTTGAGGTTCGACGTACATCGAAAGCAGAAGCGCAAAAGGACACAGTTCCTTTCTGGCCATATTATGTGATCAAAGATTTGTTTGCTTTGGTGCTTATTCTAGCTGCCTTTATGGCGCTTGTTGGTTGGGCCCCAAATATGCTTGGCCACCCAGATAACTATATCGAGGCAAACCCGCTGGTGACGCCTGCGCATATCGTTCCTGAATGGTACTTCTTGCCATTTTACGCGATTTTGCGTGCGATTACTTTTGATATCTTGTTCTTGGATGCGAAGTTTCTTGGTGTTCTTGCGATGTTTGGTTCAATCGCGATTATGGCGCTTGCGCCGTGGTTGGACACGAGCCCGGTTCGGTCTGGGAAGTACCGCCCGGCATTTAAAGTCTTCTTTTGGCTTTTGGTCGTCGACTTCTTCATTCTGATGTGGGCCGGCGGTCAACCAGCAGAAGGCATCGTACCGTTGGTTTCGCTTTTGGGTACAATTTATTGGTTTGGCTACTTCATGGTGATCCTTCCGCTGTTGGGTCTGTTTGAGAAAACAAAACCGGTGCCCGAGACAATCGAGGCGGATTTCGACTCCAAATACCCACCAAAAGCAACACCTGCGGAATAAGGGGCAGTATAATGAAAAGACGTATGTTGAAAAATATTGCTGCGGCCGCAACTCTTGTGCTTGGAACGACTGCGTTCGGGGCAGGCGGTGGTGGAGAGATCAAAGATTTCGACTTCTCATTCGAAGGCGTGTTTGGCAAATTCGACCAAGCACAGCTGCAACGCGGCGCGCAGGTATACCAAGAAGTATGTTCTGCATGTCACGGTTTGGAATTGGTCGCCTTTCGCACGCTTCATGATTGGGGCGGGCCCGGATTTACGAATGACCAAGTGAAAGCTTTTGCGGAGAATTTCGAAGTTTATGACGTCGAACAAGATGATTTCCGCACAGCTGGCGCAAATGATAAATTCCCCCCCTCTAATTTAGAAAACGCACCTGATCTGTCTTTAATGGCCAAGGCGCGTGTCGGTGGCGCGGATTATATTGCATCTTTGCTGACGACCTATACTGGCGAAGAAATCGAAAGCGGTGACAGCTTTTTTTATGGGAATAAAACCTATGGAAATATCGCTATGGCACCGCCTTTGTCAGATGAATTGGTCGAATTCGCTGATGGCGCGCCCAATGATGTGAAACATATGTCCGAAGATGTTGCAGCGTTTCTGATGTGGACGGCGGAGCCGAAAATGATGCACCGCAAACGAATAGGCTTTGTTGGTGTGACGTTTTTGTCTTTGCTGGCTCTTTTGCTTTATCTGACAAACAAAAAGCTTTGGGCGGATGTCAAACGCAAGAAAGCTTAAGCGGAGCTAAGCTCAAATCCAAAGGCGCCCAAAGTGGCGCCTTTTTTTGCTATAAAAGCTCGCGCAACATCGCGATCAATGGTTTATCAGCCGGTGGCATCGGATAATCCTTAAGCGCGCTGACCTTTACCCAAGCCAATTTTTGACCCTCTTGTGGCGTGGGTGTTCCGTTCCACTTACGACATGCAAAGACGGGCATCAAAAGATGAAAATCGTCATAGGCATGGCTGGCGAAAGTTAACGGTGCCAGACAGCTTTCCCATGTTTCGATTGCGAGTTCCTCATGTAGCTCACGGATAAGTGCGGCTTCGGGCGCCTCTCCGGCCTCGACCTTTCCGCCGGGGAATTCCCACAATCCGGCCATCGCTTTCCCTTTCGGGCGCTGCGCCAGTAAAATGCGTCCATCTCGATCGATAAGCGCTACGGCAGAAACCAAGACCAGCTTCAAGACCGATAGTCCGCGTTGATGGTGATATATTGATGGGTCAAATCACAGGTCCAAACAGTTGCTTCGCTCTCACCCAGACCCAGATCAACGCGAATAATAAGATCTTCGTTTTTCATATACGCGGCCCCTTGTTCTTCTGTATAGCTTGATGCGACCCAACCGTTTTCCGCGACCAATATATCGCCAAACCAAATCGACAAACGATCGCGATCTGCTTTGGCGCCAGACTTTCCAACCGCCATAACAACGCGTCCCCAATTTGGGTCCTCGCCAGCAACCGCGGTTTTTACCAGCGGTGAATTCGCAATAGATCGCGCAATTTTATCGGCATCCTCGCCTGTTTCTGCGCCCATGACCTGGACTTCGATAAATTTCGATGCGCCCTCGCCATCGCGAACAACTTGATGGGCAAGGTCCAGCATCACGTCATTCAAGGCCTCTGCGAAAGCGGCATTTTCTGCCACCTCCACGCCAGAGGCCCCGGTGGCGACCATCATTAATGAGTCAGAAGTCGAGGTATCCCCATCGACAGTGATGGCATTAAATGTCTTTTGATTTTGCGCCGATACAAGCGATTGCAAGCTTGATTGCCCGATCTTGGCATCGGTAAAAATATAAACCAGCATTGTCGCCATATCGGGTGCGATCATTCCCGATCCCTTGGCAAAGCCCGCGATATTCACGGTCTTCCCGCCAATATCCACCTTCTTGCGCGCGCCCTTTGGAAACGTATCTGTCGTCATAATCGCCTGCGCCGCGTCCTGCGCGTTTATTGGATCAAGCCCAGAAACGAGCGTATCCACCACACCAACAATGCGATCATGTGGCAAGCGTTCGCCAATAACCCCTGTCGAGGCAGTGAATATATTTCGTGACGGAACCGCCAAGGCATCGCCAACAGCGCTGCAGATCGCAGTTACAGATTCATCACCAGATTTCCCAGTGAATGCGTTAGAGTTGCCCGAATTTACGATAATTGCCACTGGATGCTCAGAAGGTGCGTAATTTGCGAGTTTTGCCTCACAATCCAGAACATTCGCGGATCGTGTTGACGACCGTGTAAAAACGCCAGCGATCGAGGCGCCGGCATCGCAAACTGCCAGCATGACATCCTTACGGTCTTGATATTTCACGCCCGCCGAAGCTGCTGCAAACCGAACGCCTTCAACAATACCTAAATCGGGAAAGCCACCCTTGGGTGCCAAAGGGGACATTGCATGCGCATCGTATTTTGAACGAAGCGCCTTAAGCTCGTCCTCAAGCTCTTTGATTCTGTTCGCGTCAGACATGGGCGCTGACTAGCGCAAGCCTACTTTCCAAACAATGCCGGATCGCGGATCGCGTCTAGATTAAAGTCAACATCCATACGTTGAACATCGGCATCATTTTCCAATTGGCCGATCCGTGCCTCAATTGCGGATGTACGCAAATTCTCTTCAATCTCAGCGCGCAACTCGTCTAAGCTGGGCACGTAATCTCGGGCATCATCCAATTTGATGATATGAAAGCCAAATTGGGTTTGGACCAATCCGCGCACCTCGCCGACCTCCATATCTTGAACTGCGGCGTCGAATTCGGGCACCATTGCACCTTTGCCGAACCAATCCAAATCGCCGCCATTTGGACCAGATGGCCCTGTGCTATGTTCGCGCGCCAAAGCGGCAAAGTCGGCATCTTCTTTTTGCGCCAAAGCAAGCACCTCATTGGCGGCTTCTTCCGTTTCTAGCAAAATATGGCTTGCCCGATATTGTGGGATAGGCTCAATCCCTTCGACGCGGGCATCATATGCCGCTAGAACTTTTTCATTTGTGATGGCCATCGCCGCAATTCGGTCCAGCGCATTTTCAGCATGCGCTGTGCGTTGTTCATTTTGCAAAAATATCTGCAGCTCTTCATCGCTCAAATCAGAATCTGCGCGTAACATTTCTTGTTGAATGAATTGATCTAAGACACCCGTAAACAGATCCTCAGATGGGACAGCATCATATTGTTCTGGCAGGCGCTGAATAAGGGCCGCGACATGCCCCAACGTGATTTCAGTATCGCCAACCTTCGCAACAACTGTGCTTGCATCTTGTGCATAAGACGCTGACCCTAAGACAAAGATTGCCGCCGAAATAGTCAGTAATTTTTTCATTTTATTCTCCTTGGGTGGGCAGGTGTTATTTGGCGGGCAATCAGTTTGCCGTGAATAGATTTACCTGACATTGACAGTCCTTTATGACCTGCTTACATGCTTTCTGGTTACGCGAAGGGACAGATGTTTCACGCCTTTCCGGCTGGCTATAGCCTAGTGTTGGCGGGGATAAAAGCAAAGCTTCTTCACGGAGCTGTGTGAATGCCGGACAAGAACCGCCGGTGCGATGCAAGGAAGAATGGATGCTGGGTCTAAACACGATCTCAAAGAAAGTTTTTGGCGACGCCAATGATCGCAAGATCAAGGCCACACGACAGGTGGTAGATGCGGCAAACGATCTTGAAGAGACATTTGAGAAGCTTTCAGATGCGGAGTTAGTCGAAAAAACGGCAGAGCTTAAAGCCCGCGTCGCTGAGGGTGCGACCCTAGAAGATGTGATGGCCGAAGCCTTCGCAAATGCGCGTGAAGCTGGGCGTCGTGCGCTTGGGTTGCGTGCCTATGATGTTCAATTGATGGGCGCGATATTCCTGCATCAGGGAAATATTTCGGAAATGAAAACAGGCGAGGGTAAGACCCTGGTTGCCGTTTTTGCCGCTTATTTGAACGCGCTTTCTGGCCGTGCAGTGCATATCGTGACGGTCAATGATTATCTTGCCACCCGTGATGCGGAATGGATGGGCAAGGTTTATAGTGCGCTTGGCTTAACCACAGGCGTCGTTACACCCGCCGTAAGCGAGGAAGAGCGCAAGGCGGCTTATGCATGTGACATCACCTACGCCACGAATAACGAGCTTGGTTTTGATTATCTTCGCGACAATATGAAACCAACGCTGGATGCAATGGTTCAGCGCGACCATTATTTTGCGATTGTGGACGAGGTCGACTCGATCCTGATTGACGAGGCGCGCACACCTTTGGTGATCTCTGGCCCAGCAGAAGACCGCACGGAAACTTACAACGCCGTAAATGTCATTGTGCCTGAATTGATCGAAGACCATTACACAATTGACGAGAAGGCTAAATCTGCAAGCCTAACGGATGCAGGGAATGAATTCGTAGAGGTCAAGCTTCAGGAATTAAACATCATTCCAGAGGGACAAAGCTTGTATGCACCCGAAAGCACAACAGTGGTGCATCACATCAATCAGGCGCTGCGTGCGCATAAAATGTTCAAACGTGATACGGACTATATCGTCAAAGACGGCGCTGTTGTTCTGATTGACGAATTTACGGGTCGCATGATGGAAGGTCGCCGCTTGTCGGAGGGATTGCATCAAGCGATTGAAGCCAAAGAGGGTTTGGCGATCCAAGCGGAAACCGTAACGCTTGCCTCTGTCACTTTCCAAAACTACTTCCGGCTTTATGACAAGCTTGCCGGGATGACCGGTACCGCCAAGACTGAAGAAGAAGAATTTAAGACGATCTATGGTTTGGGTGTTGTCGAAGTTCCAACAAATCGCCCAGTCACACGGGTAGATGATCATGATGCGATTTACCGGACAACTGGTGAGAAGTTTAAGGCAATTGTCGAAGAGATCGCCAAAGCGCATCTGAATAACCAACCAACTTTGGTCGGCACGACCTCGATTGAAAAATCGGAATATCTTTCCTCCCTGCTAAAAGATCCAAATATTTTCAAAGATATTGTGGCAATGCTTCGCAGGCGTGCTGATGCGGCTAAGAAAGAAGATTTGAAAAAAGAGCTTTTGGACCGCGCGGATAAAATCGAAACGCTGACCAAGAAAGGTATCGCACATAATGTTCTGAACGCACGGTTCCACGAACAAGAGGCGGAAATTATCGCCGATGCGGGGGTTCCGGGTGCGGTCACAATCGCCACAAATATGGCGGGTCGTGGGACAGATATCCAATTGGGCGGCAATGTCGATATGCGCGTTGCAGCGGCGCAAGCCGCCGAAGAGGGTAAGAAACGGAAAACTGATCCTGCTAAACTGCGTGAAAAAATTGTGGCCGAAATTGCCAGTGCGAAACAAGAGGCACTTGATGCGGGTGGTTTGTTCGTCCTTGCAACCGAACGCCATGAAAGCCGCCGGATTGATAATCAGTTGCGTGGACGATCAGGCAGACAAGGTGACCCGGGCCGCTCAGCATTCTTCTTGTCACTCGAAGATGATTTGATGCGTATCTTTGGCTCTGATCGTTTGGAATCTGTGCTCAGTAGATTGGGTATGGAAGAGGGCGAGGCGATCATTCATCCATGGGTTAACAAATCCCTTGAACGCGCACAGGCAAAGGTCGAAGGGCACAATTTTGACATCCGCAAACAATTGCTGAAATTCGATGATGTCATGAATGACCAGCGTAAGGCGATCTTTGGTCAACGCTTGGAAGTGATGAAGACCGAAGACTTGGCCGAGACTGTCAAAGTCATGCGCGACGAAGTGATCGAGGATATGGTGGATGAATATATCCCACCCAAATCTTACGCGGATCAATGGGATGCAGAGGGTCTAAAGACGGCCGTACAAAACAACCTCGCGCTAGAACTCCCTATTGCAGAGTGGTTCGATGAAGATGGCGTAGATGATGAAGATATTATAGAGCGTATCTCTAAGGTTGCAGATGATGCCGCGGCTAAGAAAGCCTTGGATTTTGGCCCAGAACAAATGCGCAATCTGGAAAAGCAGTTGCTGTTGGGTACAATTGACACAAAATGGCGCGAACATCTTGTGACGCTAGAGCATTTGCGTTCGGTCGTCTCTTTCCGCGGCTATGCGCAACGCGACCCGCTCAATGAATATAAAACCGAAAGCTTTGAATTGTTCGAAGCGATGCTTGAAGGGCTGCGCGGGGATGTCACGAAACAACTCGCGTTCGCCCAACCCGTGACGCAAGAACAACGCATGGAGATGATCCAAAAGCAAATCCAACAAATGCTTGCCGCTGGAATTGCGTTCGAAGAAGTTCAACGACAGGTCAAAGAAGCATTCGGGATCGACCTTCAGTTGGATCAAAGGGAAGCTCCCGTCAGACCGCCAGTGGCCTTGGACCCTGACTTCGACAAGGATGATCCCTCCACATGGCCACCGCTGAAGCGCAATGATATGTGTCTTTGTGGTTCCGGCAAAAAGTACAAGCATTGTCATGGGAAAGTTTAAACGCTTATTTTGCGTCCCCTTTTTAGTACTTTTATTTACGGCGGGTTTGATCCGCGCGGATGTTACACTGTCGTCCAAATTTGGTGATCTTGTCGTCACCGGTGAGTTGGTCGAATTCAAGGATGGTTTTTATACCCTTCAGACAGAAGATGGTGTGCTGACCCTTCGCGAATCTGATGTGACATGCCAAGGGCTTGATTGCCCTATTTTGGAAGACTTTTCACAACGAGTTTCGATCCTTCCGGGGCATCACTTGGACAAGCTTGCACTTTTGAAATTGTTTAAATCTTATACCGCGATCAATAAGCTGCGTTTCATTCAGCAAGGCGATCCGGCAAACCCGGATTATTTTGAAATTAGTGATCCTTCGGGCTCAAAAATCGTTGAAGTCACTTTTGAAAAACGACCGGATTCATTTCGTATTACCAGTGAAACGCCGGATGTAGCATTTGCGAGTGCGCCGGTTCAGGTGGTCTCTAACGCTGAAATAGTGGAGGACGGCCTAACACCAGATCAGCTTCGCGCAATTTGGCGGGGTGACATCACCGATTGGTCAGAATTAGGTGGCCCATTAGATCCAATCCGCGTTTTGGCACCTGCATTTTTTCAAGAAATTCAAATTGCTTTGCAACCGGCAGAGTCAATTGGCGAAAATGCCTTTGGGCCGCAAACCGAACTTTTTTTATCGCCAGATCAGATTTTGGCAGAAGCAAAAAAAGATGACTCTGCGATTGGTTTTTTAGTGAGTACGAAGCGACATCTAAATGCGATACCGCTGAACCATTGTAAGACGTCGATGACGTTCACTGACGAGCCAAGCGCCTATCCCTTAATTGCACCGATTGGGTTCAAATCAAGCTCGGATCGTGTCCCGTCGATGGCTATAAGATTGATCGAATTTTTGAGATCTGAGGCAGCGACCAATGTCCTCTCCTCACTCAATTTGGTCCCTTTTAACCCAAGTGCAAGCAAGGATTGCGAAATCGACTCACAGTAAGTCAAGACTGTGAAAGCTTGCGATTGCTTCCTTTCCGATAATGATGTGATCATGCAGGGTGATGCCAAGTGCATCAAGCGCGAAACCAACTTGTTGCGTCATATCGATATCTGCTTGGCTTGGTGAGGGATCACCAGAAGGATGATTGTGCACCAATATCAACGCGCTTGCGTTTAGCTCCAACGCGCGTTTGGCGACTTCGCGCGGGTAAACAGGCACATGGTTCACCGTGCCACGCTGTTGGATTTCGTCACAGATCAATCGATTTTTGTTATCGAGAAAGAGGATCCGGAATTGTTCAACCTCTCGGTGTGACATGACGGTCCGGCAATAGGTAATCAAGTCATCCCAAGAACTGAGCACTTCCTTTTCCATAACGCGTGCCTGCGCCAATCGGTGGGCGGCGGCTTCTACGATCTTTAATTCTTGAACAATTGATTGGCCGACACCTTTGATTTTTGACAACACCATTGGGGGCGCGGAAAGCGCTTCGTTAAACCCACCGAATTCCTGGATCAATTTATGGGCCAGCGGTTTGACATCGCGGCGTGGTATCGCGCGGAACAGAACCAATTCCAAAAGCTCGTAATCCGGCATCGCATCTGCACCCCCCTCCATAAAACGTTTGCGAATGCGTGCGCGATGGTTCGTTCGAAAATTCTCGGCAACCAAATCTGCGGGCTTAAACCCCAACATCGGCTGCTCTTCAAAGGCTTGCTTGCTCATCCATACAGAAAAACAAAGCAGGGTTAATCCAAGATTAATTCGCGATTAAAAAACGATCAGATCGAATAGGTTGGATGAAACCTACCCGCTGGGCTTGGTGTGAAGATTTCGCACCCATCCGCGGTCACGCCCAAAGAGTGTTCGAATTGTGCAGACAGGCTTTTGTCCTTTGTTACAGCTGTCCAATCATCCGCCAAAATTTTGGTATCAGGCCGACCTAAATTCACCATCGGCTCAATGGTAAAAAACATGCCTTCTTCTAAAACAGGACCAGAGCCGAAGCGTCCAAAATGCACCACATTCGGCGGCGAATGGAACACGCGGCCCAAGCCATGGCCGCAAAAGTCGCGGACCACAGACATACGCTGCGATTCAACATAGCGTTGAATGGCTGCGCCGATATCACCGAATGTATTGCCCGGTTTAACCTGATCAATCCCAATCATCAGCGCATCATGCGTAACTTGGATCAAGCGCTCGGCTTTGCGGGACAGTTTGCCAGCGACATACATTCGGCTGGTATCACCATACCAGCCATCCAGAACGCAGGTTACATCAATATTTAAGATGTCGCCATCTTTCAGCTTTTTCGTCTCCGACGGAATGCCGTGGCACACAACATGATTGATCGAAATACAGCTGGATTTCGGATATCCGCGATAGCCGAGCGTGGCAGGCGTGGCACCCGCTTCGATCATCCAAGTGTGGATTAATTGATCCAAAGCCTCAGTGGTCACACCCGCCACAACATGTTCTGCAATACGGTCAAGAATGCTTGCAGACAGTGCACCAGCTTTGCGCATGCCTGCATACTCCTCGGCGGAGTGGATGGTGATACCATCTTTATTGATCCGTGCCTTGTCCAAGGTCTGTCCTCGTATTGAATGTGCGCTAGACTTACAGGTCTATGAATTTATAGTCTCTTAAAGCAAAGGACGAAGCATGAGCAACCCCACAGCCGCAATGTTGGTCATCGGCGACGAGATATTATCTGGCCGAACCCGGGACGCAAATATGCATCATCTGGCGGGCGAACTGACCAAGTACGGAATTGATCTAAAAGAAGCGCGTGTCGTGCCTGATGAGGTGGATGTGATCGTTGCGGCGGTGAATGATTTGCGTGCGCGATATACGCATGTTTTCACCTCTGGCGGAATTGGTCCGACGCATGATGACATTACGGCAGATTGCATTGCACAGGCCTTTGATGTGGGCATTGATGTCCGCGCGGATGCGAAAGCGATTTTAGCGGAAGCCTATCCAAATGGAGAGGCGGACTTGACCGATGCCCGCCTTCGCATGGCGCGTATTCCCGACGGGGCAAGCTTGATCGATAACTCTGTATCTAAAGCTCCTGGATTTACCCTTGAAAATGCCCATGTCATGGCTGGTGTGCCGCGCATATTCACGGCGATGTTGGGATGGTTGTTGCCGCAGTTGGATGCAGGCGCGCCGATGATTTCAGAAACGATCAGGGCGGATTTAGTGGAAAGCCAAATTGCTGGCCCACTGGGCGAGGTCGCCAATGCGTACCCGATGCTCTCACTTGGATCATACCCTTTCTATGAGGAAGGGCGCCATGGTGCCAATCTGGTGATCCGTGGCCGTGATGCAGATGCGTTGCGCGCAGCAGTTGCAGAGGTGAAGTCTCGGCTGGGTCTATGAGCTTTTCCGAAGCTGCGTATTTTGAGGCAATAGATCAAACTTGGCCGGCAGCAAGCTATTATCAAGAACAAGGTTGGGTGTTTCGCGAGGGCCGTGGCGGCGGAAAGCGAGTTTCAGCGGCAAGTGCGCTTGATCCAGAAGCCTCGGTCGAATTTGCTTTGGGTCAGTTCAAGAGGTTGAAAGAGCGCCCGCTTTTTATGCTGCGCAAAGAAGATCAAGGCATAGACGATAAACTCGACGCACTGGGTTTTGCGATTGTCGAGCCGGTGGATGTCATGTCTTCACCTCTTACAATGATCGATATGGACTTGGACATCTATGCGCATAACACCCCAACGCAATCGGCGCAGGAAATATGGGCAGAAGGTGGTATCGGCGACCCGAGATTGGCCGTAATGGCGCGGGCCGATTGCGCAAAATCCTATCTACAAATTGAAGACAAAGCGGTGGCGTTTGTTGCGGTTTGGCGAAAGATTGCGATGGTTCATGCGCTAGAGGTGCGAAAGTCCGCGCGCCGGCAAGGGTTGGGTAAAAAACTGATGCAGCTCGCGATGGGATGGGCAGCAAAGGAAGGGGCCGCTGAATTAGCGATCTTAACCGTCAAGGCAAACACGCCTGCGCAACAGCTTTACCGGGGCATGGGCTTCAAAGATGTCGCACACTACCACTACAGGCTGTCACCTGACGTTTAGATGCCAACCTCAATCACGGCCTTCGCCAAACGATCAATTGTGGCTTCTGTCACGCCTGCAATGTTCAAACGGCTGTCACCAACCATGTAAATACCATGTTCTTCGCGCAAGCGATCAACCTTGTCCTTCGATGCACCAAGGCGCGAAAACATCCCACGATGTTCGGCCAAGAAACCAAAACGATTTGACCCCGCTTCTGCGTTTAATGCTGCCGCAAGCTTTTCACGAATGGATCGCATGCCAAGGCGCACCTCTTCAAGTTCCGCTTCCCAATCTTTGCGCAGTGTTGCGTCAGACAGAACCAAAGTCACCAGTGAAGCCCCGTGATCCGGTGGGAAGCTGAAATTTTGACGGTTAAGGTGGTTCAGATTGCCCTGAACAATCGCTTTCTGATCCGCATCTTTGCAAATCACAAAAATGATCCCCGTCCGCTCGCGATAGATACCGAAATTCTTCGAACAACTGGCAGAGATGAACATATTATCAAATTTTGAGGCCAGATGACGTGTCCCAAACGCGTCTTCGTCCAGACCATCGCCGAAACCTTGATATGCAATATCGATGAATGGAATGGCGTTTTTCTCGGTTAAAATCTCACCCACTTCTTTCCATTGGGCTTGGGTCAGATTTGCACCTGTTGGGTTATGACAACAGCCATGTAACACAACGACGTCGCCGGCCGCGATGGCCGACAAATCTTCCTTCATCGCCGCGAAATTTACTGCGCGCGTCTCTTCATCGAAATAGCGATATTGACCAAACTGCGCACCAACATGTTTCGCAATCGTCATGTGATTGCCCCATGTTGGATTGGAAAACCAAACCTTTGCTTCCGGTTTGGTCTTGGCGATCAATTCAAGAATATGGTGCACGGCACCTGTACCACCTGGTGTTGCGCAATAGGCCGTGCGATCACTTGGTACAGCGTCACCCAGAACCAAATCATGCATCACGGCGTGGTAATCGGCTTGTCCGGGTAGGCTGGTATATGTCTTTGTTGTTTCCGCCTTCCAAAGCATCTCTTCAGCTTTTTTTACTGCGCGCATAATCGGTGTGGTGCCTTCGGCGTTTTTATAAACGCCGACACCAAGATCGATCTTCGTGTCGCGCGGGTCTGCGCGGTATAGGGTGCTAAGACCTAAGATCGGGTCTTTCGGTTGTTCTTTGAGCAGTTCAAACATCAGTCGTTACCAATTGCGACGGGCAGGTCATCTTGGGCGCCCCATTCGGCCCATGATCCGTCATAAAGTTGAGTGTCATCCGCACCAAGCGATGCTAGTGCGAGCGTGATCACTGCCGCAGTTACACCTGATCCGCAAGTGGTAATTATGGGTTTGTCTAGATCAATCTGACGGGTGGTAAAAACATCTTTTAACACACTTTCCGGTTTGAGCTTTCCGCTTTCTAAAAGGTCGCCGAAAAACAAACTGGTCGATCCTGGGATATGCCCTTTGCGTAATCCGTCGCGCGGCTCTTCGGCTTCGCCTCTGAAACGCGCCAGCGGCCGTGCGTCTAAAATTTGCGCATTGCTGTCCAAAACTGCTGCGGCGTCAACAACTCGCTTTGGATTGAATTGGGATTCATAGGTGACGGTTTTCGCAAGCTCGGGCCCAGAATTTACTGGAAATCCGTCCGCGCACCATGCCGGAAAACCACCATCTAAGACGCAGACATCCTTGTGCCCCATAATTCGAAACAACCACCAAACACGCGCAGCAGAGAATAATCCCGAACCATCATAGATAACGACATGATCCGAATTGCTGATCCCCATTGAACCAACGGCACTTGCAAACAATTCTTCGCTGGGCACCATGTGGGGCAAATCTGTGGTTTGATCGGCGATTGCATCAATATCGAAAAATTGCGCGGTCGGAATATGCGCCTTTAAATATTTTGCATAAGGATCACGCTTCTCGCTTGGCAGATACCAAGAAGCATCAATGACTTTAACGTCTTCTAATTTTTCAAAAAGAAACGCAGGTGTGCATGTAACTTGCATATTCCATGCCTATCCCGAAGTTTTCTGAAGAGCAAAGAAAAAGGCGCGTCGGACAATCCGATGCGCCTTTCATCTCAAAATCGAGATTTTCAGATTATTTTGACATCATGCTGCGGATCAAACCTACGATGACCATGACAACGCCGCCGCCAACACCGCCAGACGCAAGCGAGCCGATGAAATCCCCACCAGCTAAACCGCCGCCGCCAATTGCGCCCAAGATTTGACCGCCAAGGCCACCACCGACGATCCCCGCAATTGAATTGCCAAGAATGCCCATGTTGAATTTTTTCAGTACGGCGCCAGCGATATTGCCACCAACAGCACCAGAGACCAGTTGAATAAGAAGTGCTTCCATTTGCGTTTCCCCTCCATGGAAAATTGCTATGTGCTTAAGATAAGAGGGTTCCGCGCTGTTGCAAGGGCCGACAGGAAATATTCAACCTTCGCGTAAAAGACGTGCCTTTTGACGCTGCCAATCGCGTTTCTTTTCAGTGTCGCGTTTATCCGCCATCTTTTTGCCTTTTGCGGTGCCGATCAGAAGTTTCACCCGGCCCGCATCATTGAAATACATTTTTAGCGGAACAATGGTCATTCCTGCGCGTGCTTTCGCGGCCCAAAGCTTTGCAATCTCTTTCTTAGAGGCGAGCAATTTGCGATGGCGACGTTCTTCATGGCCAAAATTTCGGGCATAGCTTAGCGCTGGTATATGGCTGTTGATCACAAAAATCTCCGCCCCGTCGAAATCGACATAGGACTCCGCGATATTCACCCCACCTTCGCGACAGGATTTCACCTCTGTCCCCATCAGCACCATACCGCATTCAAGTGTATCCTCGATTGCATAGTCATAGCGTGCGCGACGATTTTCGGCGATCAGTTTGTTATTGTTGGTGCTTTTTTTTGCCATAGTGGGCGGGATATACGCGCTGTTCTGCGCGGTGAAAAGGGCGGAAGTTACGATATAGAAAAGCCCGCGAGAGGTCCGGGCTTTAATAGATTAGCTTTCATCCCGCCTTTGGCGGGCAAGAAAGCGCATTGGCATTTGAGTATTCGGGCTAGTTAATCAATCCAGCATGGCGCATCGCTGCATCCATTTCCGCTTTCGCGCCATCGCTCAGGTCAACCAATGGCAGGCGTGTTTCATCACTGCACATTCCCAGTTTTGACAGGCCGTATTTGGCACCAACGAGACCAGGTTCCAAAAAGATCGCGCGATGAAGCGGCATTAAGCGGTCTTGGTATTCAAGCGCTTTTGCATAATCACCAGCAAGTGTGGCCTCTTGGAATGCTGCGCAAAGTTTTGGTGCCACATTTGCGGTAACAGAAATACAGCCAACACCACCTGTGGCGTTAAAGCTAATGGCCGTGCCATCTTCGCCTGATAGCTGTATGAAATCTGTACCACAGCGCATGCGCTGTAAATTCACGCGGTTCAGATCGCCAGTGGCATCCTTGACCCCGATGATATTGTCATGTTTTGCCAGATGGCCCATCGTTTCAGGCGTCATATCGACGACCGAGCGACCGGGTATATTGTAAATTACAATCGGAATGCCAACATCTGCCACAGCTTCAAAATGAGCAATCAACCCGGCTTGCGTGGGCTTGTTATAGTAAGGCGTCACAACAAGAGCAGCTGTTGCACCCACTTCTTTGGCAAATTCGGTAAATCGCAAAGCTTCGGCGGTATTGTTGGACCCCGCGCCTGCAACCACAGGCACGCGACCATTGGCTTCTGCAACTGTGATGCGAATGACCTCTTCATGTTCCTCATGCGTCAGCGTCGGACTTTCGCCCGTCGTTCCAACGGGGACCAAACCATGGCTGCCTTGCTCAATCTGCCAATTGATCAAGTGTTTCAGCGCCTTGGCATCGACCTTACCGTTTGACATCGGTGTGACGAGTGCGGGCATTGAACCTTTCAACATCTTGATCTCCTTTGGGCTGATGATTCCGTGGGCTTTTATCTGCCCAAGGCTGAATTGTAACCAATATTTTTGTTTTCGAGATCAGCGGTTGTGATAGGCAAGGCCCATGAGCAGGCAAAAAATTCTGATCACCCTTTCTGCGCTATTGTTTTGCAATTTCGCAGCGGCGAATTCTGACGCCGTAAACGCACGTTTGATGCAGCAAAGCTTGGATGCGGCTGCGAAAGAGGAATGGGGGGATGCAAAGCAGCTTGCGCGGCAAGTTTCTACCCCTGCGGCAGAGGTCTTGATCGAGTGGATGGCGCTGCGCAAAGGGATTGAGGATTTCGCACGATACCAAAAATTCCTGAAACAACACGGCGATTGGCCGGGTTTGAAGCGTTTGCGCAAACGCGGCGAAACTACAATCCCCGCGGGTACTTCCCTTGCAGATATAAAAACTTATTTTAAGGCAGAGCCGCCCCAAACGGCGACGGGTGTTTTACGGCTAAGCGAAGCATTGCGGGCATCTGGCCAATCTGACGCTGCGGATAAAGCGCTGATCGATGCCTGGTTGACTTTGAGTTTTTCTGGTGACGAGGAGGCGCTTTATCTTGCGCGTTATAAAGATTTGCTTCGGCCTCATCATGCTGATCGTGTGGATGCTTTGTTATGGCGGGGGCAAAGTGCAGAGGCGTCGCGCAATCTCACAAACATCTCAGATGATCTGCGCCTTTTGGCGCAAGCGCGTATCGCGCTTCAAAAACAAGATAAATCGGTAGATGTGAAAATTTCTGCCGTTCCAGCCGCGCTAAGTGATGATCCGGGTTTGAATTTTGATCGATTTCAATGGCGGATCAAAAAAGGGCGCTGGGATGATGCTCAAGGCTTTATTGCGGAGATGGATACGCTTGAGGAATTGGGCCGACCCGAAGATTGGGCCAATCGGCGGCGTGGTTTTGCGCGGCGTGCAATGCGCGCGGGCTTGCATGATTTGGCTTATAAGATCGCGAGCAATCACCACCTGACGGATGGCGCAAATTATGCGGATCTGGAATGGATTTCGGGGTTCATTGCCTTACAATTTAAACAAAACGCAACACTTGCGGAGGCGCATTTTCAAAATATGGCCGATGTTGTCCGTTCTCCGATTTCGGTGGGACGGGCCTATTACTGGCTCGGGCGTGCCTTGGATGCGCAAGGAAAGTCAGAAGATGGGCAAGCAGCCTATGCGACTGCAAGTGCGCATCAATGGGCTTTTTATGGGCAATTGGCAGCAGAGAGGGCTGGTCAAAAATCTGACCCGTTCTTGGCAGCAGATGCGCAGGTTGACTGGCGTTCAGGTGATTTTCTGAACAGTTCTGTGACTCAAGCCGCGCATCTTTACCACTTGTTGGGCGATAACCCGCGCGTGCGTTGGTTCTTGGCGCATATGGCTGAAACACTCAGTGTCGAGGAGACAGCAAAGCTCTCCCATTATGCGCGCGATCTGGGTGCAACCTATGCAGCACTTGGTATCGCGAAAGAGGCTGTGAAACGCGATTTCGTTTTGCCGGATGTTTATTTTCCGGTCACTCAGCTTGCGGATAATGCGGGCCAACTTCCGCCAGAACTCGCCCTTGCCATTGCACGGCGGGAAAGTGAGTTTCGGTTCAATGCTGAAAGCGGTGCAGGTGCGTTGGGTTTGATGCAAGTTATGCCCGCCACAGGCAAACAGGTCGCTGGCGAGTTGGGCATCGATTTTTCCACCACTAAATTGCGCGATGATTGGCGGTTCAATGCGCGTCTGGGTACGCATTATTTGGCGGGATTGCTGGACGATTTTGGCGGCTCCTATGTCCTTGCCATCGCGGCCTATAATGCGGGGCCCAGCCGCGTAAACCAATGGATCAGGGATTATGGCGATCCCCGGCGCGGCTCTGTCGATGTCATTGATTGGATCGAACATATCCCATTCCGCGAAACGCGGAACTATGTCATGCGGGTGATGGAGGCGTTGCATGTTTATCGCGCGCGGTTTGGTAAAGATGATGGTAAGGTCGCGCTTACCCGGGATCTGTCGCGCGGCTAAGATATGTTCGGATCAGCGCGAATACACCCGCGCTGACAACAATAATCGAGCCGATAAATGTGTTTAGCGGCAAAGCCTCGCCAAAAAGCATGACACCGATCAATGTCGCAAAAACAAGTTGGAAATAGGCAAAGGGTTGAACGCGCGCGGCCTCAACCACACTGTAGCACTTTATCAATGTAAAATGCCCGGCAATCCCAGTGACACATAAAAGCGCCATCCATCCCCAATCTGAGCGTGCCAGCGGTTCTAAGAAAAACAATCCAATCGCCGTGGCTGAAACAGCCCCCCCAATACCTGTCCAGAAAAAGCTGGTTGAGGGCGCATCAAAGCGGGACACGTAGCGTGTCAACAGCCCGTAAAGTGCAAACATCAATGCACCAAGCAACGGGATCAGAGCATAGGGGCTAAAGACCCCAAAACCGGGTTTCAGAATAATCAAGATACCCGCAAAGCCCACCGCAATGGCCAACCAGCGGCGCCAGCCGACAGATTCGCCTAAAACCAAACCTGAAAGTGCTGCAATCATAAGTGGATAGATGGCAAAGATCGCATGTGCTTCGACAAGACCAAGGAAGACGAATGAAAGAACCGTCACAATAATTTCCAATTGCAAAAGCACGCCGCGAAAAAACTGCGTTTTGGGGATACGGCTGGCGGCAATTTTCCGAATGCCGCCTTGGTAAAAATGCGCGAGCGATAAAACCGCAGCCGCAAAGAACCAATAGCGGATCATAACAATCAGATAGGCGTTATATTCGCGGGCCAGATAGGCTGAAATACCATCTTGGGCTGCAAAGATGAATGTCGTCAACAGCATCAATGCTATGCCAAGGCGGGGATTGTCCTGATTCATAGCCGCACCGCCCGTGTCATATGGCGTTTGCGTCCGAAGCCTGGGATACGCGAAACTTCGAACCCTGCATTCGACAGCTTTTGGCGCACATGCCCCGCAGCCGAATAGGTCGCAGCGATGCCATTTGGACACGTATGTGCAGCGACCTCTGCGAGAAGCTTTTCCTCCCAAAGCTCTGGATTTTTTGCGGGTGAAAATCCATCCAAGAACCACGCATGCGCCATTTCGTTCGAGCTTGGCAGTGTTTTGCGTGCGTCCCCGATGATCAACTTGAGGGACAAGGTTTCAAATTTTGCACTATCAGGTGTGACCTTCAATTGTTTCAGCAGTTTCTTTGCGTAGCGATCAAGTTCCGGCCAATGCCTGAGCGCGGTTTCCATATCGCCCAGATCCATCGGGAAAGCTTCGAAACTGACGAAATTCAGCGCAGTCTTGAACCCCGCCGCCTCCCATGCAGCCCATGTTGCAAGCAGGTTTAGGCCGGTTCCAAAGCCGAGTTCGGCGACGGTAAAGCCCTCAGAAAACCGCGCTGGCAGATCGCAGCCGCCTAAAAACACATGCCGCGTTTCTGCGAGGCCGTCGGAAAACGAAAAATAGGGATCATCGAATTGATCAGAGATCGGCACGCCATTTGTCGACCATGACAGCTTACAATTTTCAGACTGGCCATTCATCTGCGCTTCCCTTAGATCGCCGCCCAAACATGACCTTGCGGGGATCAAATGGCAATTGGCAATAAGCCAGATGTAATCATAGTCGGTGCTGGAATTTTTGGATTGGCGTGCGCTTACGCTTGCGCAAAACGCCGTTTGAAGACGCTTGTTCTGGATGCAGGCGAAATCGGGCAGGGGGCATCATCTGGTATTGTCGGCGCAATGGCGCCCCACACACCTGATCAATGGAACCCTAAAAAGCAGTTTCAATATGATGCGCTGGCGAAGGCTGACGATTTTTGGGCGGAGGTTGACACACAATCAGGGTGTAAATCCGGATATGCTCGTATTGGGCGATTAATCCCAATTCTCTCTGAAAAAGAGCATCATTTAGCGACCGCCAGAATTGATGCAGCGCAGCGCAATTGGAACGGTTTTGACTGGAAAATTGTTGAAAATGACACGCGATTTGCGCCCGGCGCCTTTGGTTTCATCCACGAGACATTGAGCGCTCGTATTTTCCCGCGTCATGCTGTTCAATCTTTGATGAAAGCCTGCGCATCGATGGGCGTGACGTTCCAAACCCAAACCCGCGTCACTGCGCTGGATGATCATAAAGTCACAACAAGTTCTGGCGAACTTTCCGCGGCAGCGATTATTCTATCTGGCGGCGTCGAAGGGTTCCATCTTCTGGACTATCATCTTGGCGCCGGCTCCGGTTCGGGCGTAAAGGGACAGGCGGCTTTGTTGGATTTTGATCTTGGGGATGCGCCACAGATCTATGCCGATAATCTCTATATTATACCGCATGAAAACGGGACAACGGCCATTGGATCCACCTCCGAGAATAGATGGGGCCAACCCTTTGAAACAGACCACCAACTTGATGAACTGTTGCAGCGCGCTTACGCGATTTGTCCGCAACTCAAAGATGCTGACGTGATAGAACGCTGGGCGGGCCTACGCCCGAAGGCGCGCAGGCGCGATCCGATGTTGGGCGCGATGCCTGATCTATCTGGTATTTTCGTTGCGACGGGCGCATTCAAAATCGGCTTTGGAATTGCGCATTTGGTGGGTGAACGAATGTCGCAGTTGATATTGGGCGAGAGTGCCGACATTCCTGCCTCGTTTTCAATTGAACATCATATGGCCTAGCGCCTTTGGCACAGGTTTAAAAATTTCAATCTGCTGATCTTTCGCTTGTTAGATGAATTGGTTAAAGCAGCGCAAAGGCAAGGGATGCTGGTATGGCACTGAATACCTATGGACGTTTGTTTACGGTCACAAGCTGGGGCGAAAGCCACGGTCCAGCTTTGGGTGCCGTGGTGGATGGTTGCCCGCCAAATGTGCCATTAGACGAGACATTTTTGCAAACTTTCATGGATGCCCGAAAGCCCGGCCAAAACAAATACACCACGCAGCGCCGCGAGCCGGATCAAGTGCGCATCATGTCAGGCGTTTTTGAAGGAAAGACAACGGGACATCCGATTTCGCTGATGATCGAAAACACCGATCAACGATCGAAAGACTATTCCGACATCATGGACAAATTCCGTCCCGGCCATGCCGACATTACTTATTGGCAAAAATACGGCATTCGTGACTATCGTGGCGGCGGGCGATCCTCTGCCCGTGAAACGGCTGTTCGTGTCGCGGCAGGCGGTGTGGCCCGTGCCGCGTTGAACATGCTGTGCCCAGATCTGAAAATCACGGGTTATATGGTGCAGATGGGCCCAAAGACGATTGACCGAGACCGCATGGATCTCTCAATTATTGGGGACAACCCATTTTGGTGCCCCGATGCTGAAATGGCGATGGAATGGGCTGAAGATTTGGACACGCTTCGCAAGTCTGGCAATTCGGTTGGCGCGGTGATCGAGGTTAACGTCCAAGGTGCGCCTGCCGGTCTGGGCGCGCCGATTTACGCAAAACTCGACACAGACATCACTACCGCGATGATGTCGATCAATGCGGTTAAGGGTGTCGAGATCGGCGCGGGCATGGAATCGGCGGCGCTCACGGGGATCGAAAATGCAGATGAAATAGCGTTTGAAGATGGCCAACCAGTTTACAGCACAAACCATTCGGGCGGTATCTTGGGGGGAATTTCGACCGGACAGGATATCGTCGCGCGCTTCGCTGTAAAGCCCACTAGCTCGATCCTAACGCCCCGCAAGACGATCACGAAATCTGGTGAAGCGACCGAGATTGTGACAAAGGGCCGCCATGATCCATGCGTAGGCATTCGTGCCGTGCCGGTGGGCGAGGCGATGATGGCCTCTACAATCTTGGATCATGTTCTTTTGCACCGTGGGCAGCTGGGTGAAAATCAGGGCCAAATTGGCTAAAGCCTAGGGCAAAATCCCTTTGGACAGTTTTGGAGCGGATTGCTTCATACCGCTTGCATGATCCATCATCGCGTCTCGAAATGGCGCACTCGCCTTGGCCAGGGCCATCCCCAATTGTGGGACAAATTCTGGCATCCCAAATTTTGTCGAAAACAGGCGATTTAACCCATCTGTCGCCGCACTCATCGCAAACGTGTCCGTCGTGCGCCATGCCGCGTAGCGCCGCAGAACTGCAAGATTAGATATATCTTCGCCCCGCCGTTTGGCGTCGACCAATACTTCCACCAATGCCGCGACGTCAGAAAACCCCAAATTTAACCCCTGACCCGCCAGCGGATGAATTCCATGTGCTGCATCGCCCAGCATGGCCACCCGATCAGCCACGGGTTCGTAAAGCGCTGAAAGCGCCAGTGGGAAAGCAACGGGTTTGCTGATCAAATTTAGCTGTCCCAGAAAATCCCCAAAGGCTTGTTTGAGTTCTTTCAGGAATGCAGCTTGCGGAAGCTGCATCAACATATCTGCGCGTTCATGCGTCTCTGTCCAAACGAGCGACGCTCGATGTGTTCCTAAGGGTAAAATCGCAAGTGGACCATTTGGCGCGAAAAACTGATGTGCCACACCATTATGGGGGTCAACATGTTCTACTGCGCAGACGATTGCGGATTGGGGATAGTCCCAATGCAACCGCTTCAAACCCATCGCATCAGGTATCTTGGTTCGCCGTCCATCGGCACCAAGCAACAGTTTCGTGGAAAGGGTTTCTCCGTTATCTAAATTGAGACGAAGACCGTTTACGGCGCTCTCAAAACCCTCCACACCAGCGCCAAAGGCCAACGAAATCAACGATGATTTTGATACGGCTTTTGCGAGCGCAGAGCGTAGATGGCGTTCTTCGACCATATATCCAAAGTCGCGATCCGCGCCATCGGCGGCGTCAAAATGAACAAATAATGGCGAAGCGCCTTCACCATATTTACCGGTCGTCACCGCAATGACTGAGATTTCTGTGGCGTTGCTTGCAATCCCTTCCCAGACCCCAACTGCGTTCAACAGGTTCTGTGAGCTTCGTGAAATCGCATAGGCGCGCCCGTCAAATGCCGATACGCGCGTTGAATGTGACCTCGCTGGATCAATAAGCGTTGAAGGAATACCAACGGCGGATAACCCAAGGGCAGCTGTCAGACCGGTAATCCCTGCGCCCGCTATAACAATATCCGTTGACCTGCTCATGGCTTCTATATGATGCTCGGATCATGGGCTGTAAACGGGCGATTTGAAAGGCGCGGGAATATGACGCGAGCGATAACGGATATGACAATGGCGGAACTGGGAACCGCTATCGGTGAAAATGTGCGGTCACCCATCGAGATCACGGAAGCTTTTTTTGACGCAATAAAGACCCAACCGCTTGCCCAACGCATCTATGTCCGCACAACGTCCGAACGAGCGATGAAAGAGGCAGAGGCCGCAGCTCTTCGCCAAAAAGAGGGTCGACGGTTTTCCTGTTTAGATGGCGTGCCGATTTCTTGGAAAGATCTGTTTGATACCAAAGACATCCCGACAGAGATGGGGACCAAATTACTGGCCGGGCGCATTCCAAACAGGGATGCGAAACTGCTTCAAAATGCAGGTCAGGCCGGCTTGATTTGTTTGGGAAAGACACATCTGTCGGAATGCGCCTTTTCGGGATTGGGTTTGAATCCAGTGGCAGAGACAACGCCCTGCGTGAACGATCTAGATGCGGTGTCGGGGGGATCGTCATCTGGTGCCGCTGGTTCCGTGGCGTTTGGCTTGGCCGCTGGCGCGATAGGCTCTGATACCGGTGGATCAGTGCGTATTCCGTCGGCTTGGAATGATTTGGTTGGTTTGAAAACCACCCATGGCGTGTTGTCGAACGAAGGTGTTGTTCCATTATGCCGTGGCTTTGATACGGCTGGTCCGATGTGTAAATCAGCCAAAGATGCAGGGTTGTTGTTCCAAGTGTTGGCGGGCGAAATGCCAAGCCTAACCGAACCTTCAAAGCCCAAGCGGATCGGCATCTTGCAAAACTTGGCTTTGGATCATCTTGACCCTGTGGTTGCGCAAGCGTTTGAAGCAGCGCTTTCAAAGCTGTCGAACTCTGGGATCATACTCGAGGACTTGCATTTCGATCATATGGACGAGATGTTTGATCTGGCCCCGCCGACTTTCAATTTTGAGGCTTACCAAGAATGGCAAGACAAGCTGAATGCTCAAGGTCATCTGATGTTTCCACCCATCTATGCGCGGTTTATGAGCGGCAAGGACATTACGCGCGCGGACTATGATGCAGCTTGGGCAAGGCTAAACGCATTGCGCAAGATTTGGGCCGAGCTGGTTGCGGATTTCGATTTAGTCGCACTACCAACTGCGCCGATCTTGCCGCCCAAGATGCAGCCGCTTTTGGAAGAAGAGGCGCATTATACGCGAACAAACCTTATGGCGCTGCGCAATACGCGCATTGGGAATTTGCTGGGGCTATGCGTGGCGACGTTGCCAACGGGTACGCCCTCGGTCGGCGTATCTTTCATGGCGCCTGCGAACGCAGATCGGCAGCTTATCGCGCAGATCACAGCATTGGAAAAAATCCTGTCCTGAACTTGCGTAGAACGGGGCATTAGCGCTAAATTAGAGCATGACGGGACAGAAGAATCCCGCAACACGAGGCATTGATGGAGTTTCCAGAGCGGTTTTCAAACCTGCCAGATTACGCATTTCCGAGATTACGCGCGCTGTTGGATCGTCATGCGCCGGGCGGTGATGTGTTGCACATGTCCATTGGCGAGCCGAAACATCCATATCCAGAATTTGTCAACGAGGTGATTGCGAGGGAGCTTCGTGGATTTAACAGCTATCCGAACAATAATGGCACCGATGGGTTGCTGAATGCCATCGCGGACTGGAATGCTCGGCGACATAATCTGACACTGGATCCCAGCACCGAAATTATGGCACTTAACGGAACTCGCGAAGGATTGTTCAACGCCGCACTTGCCCTTTGCCCTGAAAAAAAGAACGGGCAAAAGCCCAACGTGCTGCTGCCCAACCCGTTTTATCAAGTCTATGCAATTGGTACGTTGATGGCGCAAGCCACACCCGTTTATGTCAATGCAACTGCAGAAAACGGGTTCCTTCCCGATTTTACATCCCTCGATGCGGCCATTTTGGATCAAACAGCAATTGCGTTCATCTGCACACCGTCCAACCCCCAAGGCGCGGTTGCCGATGCCGACTATCTGACTACCTTGATCACACTTGCCGAGAAGCATGATTTCTATATCTTCTCGGACGAATGCTATTCTGAAATTTACTATGGTGATGCCCCACCATCCGCGCTGCAAATCGCACGAGATATGGGTGCTGATCCAAATCGTGTGGTGGTTTTCAATTCGCTATCGAAGCGCTCTAATTTGCCGGGGCTTCGGTCTGGTTTCGTGGCCACAGGTGCCTCTGCCATGGCCAAAATAAGACAACTTCGCGCTTATGCAGGTGCCCCTTTACCAACACCGTTGCAAGCCGTGGCAGAGGCAGTTTGGAAAGACGAGGCGCATGTGGTTGAAAACCGCAAACTCTACACAGAAAAACGCGCATTGGCGTCCGACATATTTTCAAACAACTCTGAGATTACATTGCCCGAGGGAGGGTTTTTTCTTTGGTTGCCTGTCGAGGATGATGACCAGGCAACGCTAGAGCTTTGGAAACAACAGGGCATCCGTGTCCTACCGGGCAGTTACCTTAGCCGAGATACCGACGAAACCAATCCTGGAAAGGCATATATTCGGGTCGCAATGGTTGCATCATTTGATCAAGTGAAACGTGGGCTGGATGCGATACAGAAAGTCTTATATTAAGAGATGGTAATGGCATACACCACACGCACGAAAGACCCAAAGTTCCAGCACCGGATGCAATCGGGTATTCGCAAACGGGCGCGACAGCTTCTTGGTGTTATTTTGGTCTTAATTGGCGGGTTTCTGGGCTACGCGCTGATTGATTATGCGCCAAATGATCCGTCACTTTTGACCGACGCATCTGCAGGTCTAAGCGTTGATCAGATCAGCGCATCTTTGTCTGCTTTGCTTGTGCCGACCGTGGGTTTGGCCAGTTGGGGTTTGGTGCTTGCGTGTCTTGTATGGGGCGTGCGTTTGATTTTATCCCTCGGCGAAGAGCGTGCGGTGTCACGATCAATTTTTGTCCCAATTTTTATCGTGCTTCTGGCGATATTCTTGTCGACGAATGAAAAATTTTCTTTCTGGACCTATAGCTGGGGCATGGGAGGCGTTTCGGGTGATGCAATCACGGAATCGCTTCTGAATTTTAGCCCGATTGATTTGACCGCGTGGGCGCGTTTGGTCTCGCTCGGTCTGGGCCTTTTAACCCTTGCGCTGGGCTTTTTCTCATTGGGGTTCTCAATGGCGGAGCTTGTGGCGATCTTTAAACGCGGTATGCGGGGAACGCTTGTCGCGCTTTTGGCGCTTTATGCAGGTGTAAAATCCCTTCTAAAATTTGGATCTCGAGGTGCAAAAGCAGGCAGCGAAACAGTTGCGCAGGCTCGCAAACAAATGCGCGAGCGTAAACACCTCAAAGATGGCATGCCGATCATTCGTACCGAAGATCGAATTGACGAGGATGCCCGATCACCCAAGACAATGGGCCGGAACACTGTTTTCACTGCAAAACCCGTATTCGGTGGCAAACGTCAGGAAGTTTCTCAAAAAGCAGATCTCGAAGAACAGCCTCGGGCGGAAAAGAAGAAATTCAAAATCCCAAGTCTTGCGGCACGCAATCCTGATCCAGTGATGGAAGTGGGCCCACAGGTGACGTCGCAAATCAATGATGACCGAGACCGCGTTTCATCGCGCATTCGCGATGTGATCAGAAAGAAGATGGATGAAGGAGGCCGCTTAGAAGATGAGATTGCCCCAGTCACACGCGAAGCTGCATTTTTAGATGCAGAACCGGATGACATCGAAGCTGATGACATACCAAAAAAAGAGAATATGTTCAGCAAGCAAATGAAGCGCGCGGTGAATATATTCGCTGACAGTTCAAAGGCAGAGGACCTAGATCCTGTGCTTCCGATGGAGGCACCAGAGGCAGCAGCACCCAGCTTGCCCACGGCACCAAGCACGGTTGTGCAGCATGAACGCGTGATCACGCCCAGACAAAGCCAGCAGGCAGAGGCGGAGAAACAACCAAACCTTTTCGCGGAGCCAAAAAAAGCCAAAGACTATCAACCACCGGAACTGAATTTCTTGTCCAGCCCGTCGGTTGTTCAACGCAATTACCAAAGTGATGAAGCGCTCGAAGAAAATGCGCGCATGCTCGAAAACGTCCTCGATGATTATGGCGTGAAAGGCGAGATCACTTCTGTGCGTCCAGGCCCGGTGGTGACCATGTATGAGTTGGAACCCGCCCCCGGTCTGAAAGCAAGTCGCGTCATTGGTCTGTCGGACGATATTGCCCGCTCTATGTCTGCCTTGGCGGCGCGCGTATCCACAGTTCCGGGCCGGACGGTGATTGGGATCGAATTGCCCAATGATCACCGTGAAACAGTATTTTTGCGCGAGATTTTATCGACGCGTGATTTTGGCGATGGCAAACATTCATTGCCCTTGGCTTTGGGCAAAGATATTGCCGGTAAGCCTGAAATCGCTGACTTGGCGAAGATGCCGCATCTGTTGATTGCGGGGACGACTGGCTCGGGCAAGTCAGTTGCAATTAATACGATGATCATGTCGCTTCTTTACAAGCTTACACCGGATGAGTGTCGATTGATCATGATCGATCCAAAGATGTTGGAACTGTCGGTCTATGACGATATTCCGCATCTTCTAAGCCCTGTTGTGACCGATCCGAAAAAGGCGGTTGTTGCGCTGAAATGGGCGGTTGCCGAAATGGAAGAGCGCTATCGCAAAATGTCCAAAATGGGCGTGCGCAATATCAGTGGCTATAATGCGCGTGTCCAAGACGCGCTTGACAAAGGCGATAATTTTGAGCGCACAGTGCAAACCGGATTTGATGAAAATACCGGCGAACCAATTTTTGAAACAGAGAGTTTTGCGCCAGAGAAACTGCCCTTTATAGTGGTGATCGTCGATGAAATGGCCGACCTGATGATGGTTGCGGGTAAAGAGATCGAGGCATGCATCCAACGTCTGGCGCAGATGGCGCGAGCCTCTGGCATTCATTTGATTATGGCCACGCAACGCCCATCGGTTGACGTGATTACGGGGACGATCAAGGCGAATTTCCCAACGCGGATTTCATTCCAAGTGACGTCCAAAGTCGATAGCCGAACTATTTTGGGTGAAATGGGTGCCGAACAGTTGCTGGGTATGGGTGATAATCTGTATATGGCCGGCGGTGGCAAGATCACCCGCATCCATGCGCCTTTTGTCTCCGACGAGGAAGTTGAGATCATTGTGAACCATCTTAAAACCTTCGGACCACCTGATTATGTCAGCGGTGTTGTCAAAGGGCCGGATGATGAAACGACGGGTGCGATTAACGAGGTTTTGGGTCTGGGTGGAAACACCACGGGCGAGAATGCGCTTTATGATCAGGCTGTTCAAATTGTTGCGATGGACCGGAAATGCTCTACCTCTTACATCCAGCGTAAACTATCTATTGGATACAATAAGGCTGCAAAACTGGTCGAAGAGATGGAGGAAAACGGTGTCGTCTCTGCCGCCAATCACGTTGGAAAACGCGAGATTTTGTTGCCCGAAACGGAATAGGTAGCGCTATGAAACTATCAAGACGTCTTTTTGGAATTGCCCTATTGGGTTTTGGTCTTGCCGCGCAGGCAGCTTTTGCAAAATTGTCCTTGGGAGAGATCAGCGCCTATGTGAACGGCATCCAAAGCGCGCAATCCACCTTCACGCAGATCAATAGCAATGGCAGTCAGACCACGGGTCAGATTTATATCAAACGACCCGGTAAGATGCGGTTCGAGTATGATCCGCCAAACAAAGCTTTGGTTTTAGCAAGTTCAGGGCGATTATCAGTTCATGATGGACGTTCAAACACACGCGCGAAAATCTATCCACTTAAGAAAACGCCGATCAATGTGATTTTGGAACGCACAGTGGATTTTTCGAAAGATGCGCTTGTGGTTGCGCATGAAAGCAAAGGCGCGTTTACGCATGTGACCCTTCGTGATCCCAAGCGACCAGAATTGGGACAGGCGGAATTGATTTTTTCCAACAGCCCCGTGGCCCTGCGTCAGTGGATCATCACGGACCGCTCTAACCGCCGCACGACGCTGTTGCTTGATGATTTGCAAAAGAAATCGAAACTGCCAAATAAGTTGTTTCGGATCGAAAACTCAGCGACCAATAATGATAATTAGCGCTTTATGTGCAGCTGCGTAATTGCGTGTCATATGTGATGGCACGCTCTTCGACGCGGCGCGCGATATTCACCAGCCATGCTTTGCTGCGATATGTGCCGCGCTTAAATCCAGTATGCCCATCATGATAAGCAAGATATTGGCGATAGGCGTCAAAGCGTGACAGGCCAAGGCGTTCATTGGATTCGTTGAAATACCAACCAATGAAATCTGTCGCGTCAGAGAAACGGTCGCGTTTTGCGCTGCGCCCACCTTCGTCGCGCTGATACCATTCCCATGTGCTGTCAATCGCTTGGGCATATCCATAAGCGGAGCTTTGGCGGCCAACAGGCAAGACGCCTGCCTTATACCGGATCGGGGTGCGGGCATTTCCGATGAATTTGCTTTCCTGATAGATTGTCGCCATTTGGATCGCCACAGGCACCCCCCATTTGCGTTCAACCGTTTTCATGTCGCGCAGCCATGAAGGGTGCTGTTTGATGATTGAACAGGCATTATCAAGATTGCGTGGCGCTTGTGTGGTACGATCACCACCACCACAGGACGACAAAAATAGGGCTGCGAGGCCAATAATATAGATCGGAAATTTTTTCATCTGCTCTCTTCCAGTCTTAGCGCTGGTTTTGGGGCAGTATGTTGGAACTGCGGGGTTAAATCAAGAGCGCTGTCCATTTTGTGAACCTGCCTTGCGGCGGAGGCAAACCATGGTAGAACCGGATATTAAAGGAGCCTTCCCCGATGAACGAACGTGCCGCAAAATTTCAAATTGGCCAGGTGGTCAAACATCGCGTCTTTCCGTTTCGGGGTGTGATTTTTGATGTGGATCCGGTGTTTAATAATACCGAGGAATGGTGGCAATCGATCCCAGAGGAGATCCGCCCGCATAAAGACCAGCCGTTTTATCATGTCTATGCCGAAAATGAGACGAGCTATTATACGGCCTATGTGTCCGAGCAGAACCTGTTGGTAGATGAGACCGGCGCGCCGGTGGAGCATCCCGATGTAACGGAAGTCTTTGGCACGCTGAAGGATGGGTTTTATCAGCTGCAGGGGCGGATGAATTAGGGGTGTCCAAGGTTGGACACTTGGTTAAGTAGTTGATTTTAAATAAAAATAAAATTAATGAGTTGATGGCATAAAGCAGCTGTGGTTTACTAAGCGACAACCTAATTTTGAGAGTTATTTTATTGGCTTTTGGCGTCTTCATTCACAGGTCGGATTCAATTTATGATGATATACCTGACGTGGAGTATCAATTTCCAAAACAGTACTATTCACGCGCGGAGAAGATGGTTGGTGATTGGATAATATACTATGAGCCTAAGAAAAACGTCGTTAATTCAAGAGGATATTTTGCCGCTGCGAAGGTTCAGGAAATTGTACCAGACCCTCGAGCTGAGGGAATGTTTTTAGCAATTATCGCAAAGGGTAGTTACTTAGAATTTGGGTCTCCTGTCCCATTGAAAGTAGATAATCGTGCGGTTGAACTGGGTTTACTTAATGAGAAAGGAAACTTCTCTGGTCGAGCGCAATCAGCAGTGCGGCCAATCTCGGGTGCAGATTTTTCGCGGATAATTGAATTAGGTTTGGGTCATGACGAACAAATTTTACCAAGGGATGTGACATCTGAGGACTCCGACTCAATCCAGCCCAGACAAGAATTTAATGAAAGTCAGGCGGCATTCGATCGGGAAGCAAAACGTAAGAGGATTGATATTCTCACAAAT
Source organism: Pseudomonadota bacterium (assembly GCA_039029215.1). Lineage (GTDB taxonomy): Bacteria > Pseudomonadota > Alphaproteobacteria > Rhodobacterales > Rhodobacteraceae > Amylibacter. The sequence continues at coordinate 17,167 of JBCCGP010000007.1, read as the reverse complement.
CGCTCTGTCAGGGATCGCAATTTTAGAAAGACTGTTTTGCGCGCATATGGCGAAACCTGTGCGATTACCGGTCTTAAGCTGATTAATGGTGGTGGCCGAGCCGAAGTGGAGGCGGCGCATATCAAGCCAGTTGAATGTGACGGTCCTGACATTATTGGAAACGGTCTTGCGCTTTCAGGAACCGCACATTGGATGTTTGATAGGGGATTGGTGGGGATTGCAGAAAATCACGATGTATTAGTCTCGCGACACAGCAACGACGAGCAAGCGGTAAAATCTCTGATAAACAAAACAGGTAAAATCCTATTGCCAGAAAGAATTTCAGACCGCCCGAGGGCCGAATTTATAGAATGGCATCGCAATCAGCGCTTCAAATCGTAAGGCTACTGGTTTTTTGCCTGGCGTACCCTTCACATTCCCCCCATTCCCCCCTATATCCACCACATCACTAAGGGTACGCGATTCGTGTGCCCTTTTTGTACTGTCCGAGACGGTGGGTGTGGAAACGCATAAATCCTGCCTGAGATGGGAAGAGGAACAACTGCATACTGGGCGCACGCCTCGTGTGATTTTGGCCGAGACCCTAAACGGACCTGAACCGTAGGCATACGCCTACAAATATGAGCCGCGGGGTCGAAAGATGCCGCATAAACTTGGAGAAAACTGTGGATAGAGCCCAAAAAGAAGCAGTGGTTGGCGAACTCAACCAAATCTTCACGGACTCTGGTGTTGTCGTAGTGTCTCACTACGCCGGTATTACAGTTGCGGAAATGCAAGACCTTCGCGCGCGGATGCGTGCTGCGGGCGGGCAGGTTCGCGTTGCCAAAAACAGGCTCGCCAAAATCGCACTAGAAGGCACACCAAGCGAAAGCCTTGGTGAGTTTATGTCTGGTATGACAGTGCTTGCTTACTCTGAAGATCCTGTTGCAGCGGCGAAAGTCGTTGAGGATTACGCCAAAGATAACGAGAAACTCGAAATCTTGGGCGGTGTAATGGGTGGCAATGCACTTGACCGCGCGGGTGTGACGCGCGTGTCCAAAATGCCAAGCCGCGAGGAGCTTCTTGCCTCTATCGTAGCCTGCATTGGGGCACCTGCAAGCAACATCGCGGGCGCAATTGGCGCACCTGCTTCGAATATCGCATCAATCCTTTCAACGATTGAAGATAAGGCAGCAGCTTAAACTGAATGACCGGTGTCCGTGACATGCGGGCATCACTGGAAACAGAACAAACTTGGAAACGGAAATATCAAATGGCTGATATCAAGAAACTTGCAGAAGAAATCGTTGGTTTGACGCTTTTGGAAGCACAAGAGCTAAAAGAAGTTCTTAAAGAAGAATACGGCATCGAACCAGCAGCTGGTGGTGCGGTAATGGTTGCAGGTGGCGGCGCTGGCGGAGACGCAGGTGGCGACGCAGCAGCAGAGAAAGATGAGTTTGATGTCATCTTGAAATCTGCGGGCGACAAGAAGATCAACGTGATCAAAGAAGTACGCGGCATCACAGGTCTTGGCCTGAAAGAAGCCAAAGACCTTGTAGAAGCAGGTGGTAAAGCTGTGAAAGAAGGCGCGTCAAAAGACGAAGCAGAAGAGATCAAGAAGAAGCTTGAAGAAGCAGGCGCTGAAGTCGAACTGAAATAATCTTATGCGGCAGTGATGCCGCATGACACAGATTTGGGCTGGAATGGTTGAAAAAACCGCTCCAGCCCGCATCTGTCTCTCAAAGGGCCCTTATTTAGGACCTTTTTAAAGGCAGAAACCTTTCGGGAGCAGGGCCTAGGCAGCCCCGCAGGAATGGATTGGTTTTGCGCCGATGTTGGCTTTGGAGGTCTGGTTTGCCCACCTAGATGTCCAAAAGTGAACTAAAAGAGGCGATATATACACATGGCTAAAGCGCAAGCTGGTTTGAAACGGATCCGTCGTAATTATGGTAAGATCCGTGAGGTTCTGGATATTCCTAATCTTATCGAGGTTCAAAAATCCTCCTATGAATTGTTCTTAAAATCTGGTGATCAGCCAGAGCCGCTGAAGGATGAAGGCATTAATGCTGTTTTCCATTCGGTGTTCCCGATCAAGGATTTCAACGAAACCGCAATCCTAGAATATGTAAAATACGATCTTGAAGCGCCAAAATATGACGTCGAAGAATGTATGACACGCGATATGACCTATTCAGCGCCGCTGAAGGTCACGTTGCGATTGATCGTGTTTGATGTCGATGATGATACTGGTGCGCGGTCCGTTAAAGGCATCAAAGAGCAAGACGTCTTTATGGGTGATCTGCCTTTGATGACGCCGAATGGGACCTTTGTTGTGAATGGTACGGAACGTGTGATCGTGTCCCAGATGCACCGCTCGCCTGGTGTGTTCTTTGACCATGATCGCGGCAAGACGCATAGCTCGGGCAAATTGCTATTTGCGTCGCGGATCATTCCCTATCGCGGTTCTTGGTTGGATTTTGAATTTGACGCCAAGGATATCGTTTATGCGCGTATCGACAGACGCCGTAAATTGCCTGTCACGACCTTGCTGTATGCGCTGGGTCTGACGCAGGAAGAAATTTGCGACGCCTATTTCGAAAAAGTGAACTATGCCTATGACAAGAAGAAAAAGGCATGGGTCACCAAGTTCTTCCCAGAGCGTATTCGCGGCACGAAACCCACGATTGATGTGGTCGATGCAAAAACTGGCAAGGTGATTGCTGAGGCGGGTCAGAAAGTCACACCGCGCACGGTCAAGAAATTGATCGACGAGGGCAAAGTGACAGATGTGCGTGTGCCCTTCGAAGGCATCATTGGCCGTTTTGTCGCCGAAGATATCATCAATGAAGAAACTGGTGAGATTTGGGTCGAAGCGGGTGATGAGCTGACGGTTGAATATGACAAAGAAGACAACATCACCGGCGGTACGCTGCATACATTGTTGGAAAATGGTGTCGAGGACATCCAGACGCTGGACATCGATAATATCAATGTTGGGCCTTATATCCGCACCACTTTGGCGGCTGATAAGAACTGGAACCGCGACACGGCGTTGATGGATATCTACCGCGTGATGCGCCCGGGCGAGCCGCCCACCGTTGAAGCGGCCTCTGCGTTGTTTGATACATTGTTCTTCGATTCAGAGCGCTATGATTTGTCTGCTGTGGGTCGCGTGAAGATGAATATGCGTCTGCAATTGGATGCAGAAGACACAATGCGCACGCTGCGCAAAGAAGACATCGTAGCTGTTGTCAAAGCGCTGGTTGATCTGCGTGATGGCAAGGGCGAGGTGGATGATATCGACCACCTTGGCAACCGTCGTGTGCGGTCCGTTGGTGAGTTGATGGAAAACCAGTACCGTGTTGGCTTGCTGCGCATGGAACGAGCGATCAAAGAGCGGATGTCATCGGTTGAGATCGACAACATTATGCCGCAGGACTTGATCAATGCGAAACCAGCCGCCGCGGCCGTGCGTGAATTCTTCGGCTCTTCGCAGCTGTCACAATTCATGGACCAAACCAACCCATTGTCAGAGGTCACGCATAAGCGTCGTCTGTCAGCGCTTGGGCCGGGCGGTTTGACGCGCGAACGTGCTGGCTTTGAGGTGCGCGACGTGCACCCAACGCATTATGGCCGCATGTGTCCGATTGAAACGCCAGAAGGGCCGAATATCGGCCTGATCAACTCGCTTGCGACATTTGCGCGGGTGAACAAATACGGCTTTATCGAAACGCCATACCGCAAGGTGAACGACTCAACTGTGACGGACGAAGTTGTCTACATGTCCGCTACAGAAGAGATGCGCCATACGGTGGCGCAGGCAAACGCGCAACTGGATGAGAAGGGCAAATTTGTAAATGACCTCGCCTCATCCCGTCAGGGCGGTGAATACACGCTGACGCGTCCAGACAATATCGATTATATCGACGTGTCGCCAAAACAGTTGGTGTCCGTTGGGGCGTCCTTGATCCCCTTCCTTGAAAACGACGACGCAAACCGCGCGCTTATGGGTGCGAACATGCAACGTCAGGCGGTGCCCTTGCTGAAAGCAGATGCGCCGTTTGTTGGTACGGGTATTGAGGAGATTGTGGCGCGCGACTCAGGCGCGGCGATTATGGCAACACGCGGTGGGATCATCGACCAAGTGGACGCGATGCGGATTGTTGTTCGTGTCACGGATAAGCTTGAAGCGGGCGATCCAGGCGTTGACATCTATCGTTTGCGCAAATTCCAGCGGTCAAACCAAAACACCTGTATTAACCAGCGCCCGCTGGTGAAAGTGGGCGATAAAGTGTCCAAAGGCGAAGTGATCGCCGATGGTCCATCGACCGATCTGGGTGAACTCGCGCTTGGTAAAAACGCACTGGTCGCGTTTATGCCTTGGAATGGGTATAACTACGAGGACTCGATCCTGATTTCAGAGCGTATCGTGAAGGATGACGTGTTCACGTCTGTCCATATCGAAGAGTTCGAAGTTGCAGCCCGCGACACGAAATTGGGGCCAGAGGAAATCACTCGTGACATTCCAAACGTGGGTGAAGAAGCGCTGCGCAATTTGGACGAAGCGGGGATTGTTTATATCGGTGCCGAAGTTGGCCCGGGTGACATTCTTGTCGGGAAAATCACACCGAAGGGTGAAAGCCCAATGACGCCAGAAGAAAAACTTCTGCGCGCGATTTTTGGTGAGAAAGCATCGGATGTGCGCGATACCTCTTTGAAATTGCCCGCGGGTGATTTCGGAACAGTCGTTGAGGTGCGTGTGTTTAACCGCCACGGCATCGACAAGGACGAGCGTGCCTTGCAGATCGAACGCGAAGAGGTCGAAAGCCTTGCGCGTGACCGCGACGACGAAATCGCGATCCTTGATCGGAACATCTATGCCCGCTTGAAGGGCATGTTGATGGGCAAGAAGATTGTCAAAGGTCCAAAAGGCGTGAAGTCTGGTGTGACCGTTGACGAAGCTTTGCTGGACAGTTTGTCAAATGGTCAGTGGTGGCAGTTGGCGCTGGGCGACGAAAAAGACGCCGCCGATATGGAAGCGCTGAACAAGCAATATGACCTTCAGAAACAGGCACTTGAAGCGCAGTTCGAAGACAAGGTCGAAAAAGTCCGCCGCGGCGATGATCTGCCACCGGGTGTGATGAAGATGGTCAAAGTCTTTATCGCGGTGAAGCGCAAGCTTCAGCCAGGTGATAAGATGGCCGGTCGTCACGGCAACAAAGGCGTGATCTCGAAGGTTGTTCCCGAAGAAGACATGCCGTTCCTACAAGACGGGACGCCTGTTGATATCGTGTTGAACCCGCTGGGTGTTCCATCACGTATGAACGTTGGTCAGATTTTGGAAACGCATATGGGCTGGGCCGCGCGCGGTCTGGGCAAATCCATTGATGAGGCCTTGCAGGAATATCGCCGTTCTGGGGATATGACGCCGGTACAGGATGCGATGAAAGTCGCCTATGGCCCAGAGGTCTATGACGACATGATCAAAGGTCTGTCCAAGGACAAGTTCCTAGAGGTTGCGGGCAATGTAACCGAGGGCGTTCCCATCGGCACACCCGTCTTTGACGGTGCGAAAGAAGCGGATGTGGATGACGCGTTGGTGCGTGCAGGCTTTGAAACCTCTGGTCAGTCGGTTCTGTTTGATGGGCGCACGGGCGAGCAATTTGCGCGCCCTGTGACTGTGGGCATCAAATATCTGCTGAAACTGCATCACCTTGTGGATGATAAAATCCACGCGCGTTCGACTGGACCATACAGCTTGGTCACACAGCAGCCGCTGGGTGGTAAGGCACAGTTCGGTGGCCAGCGCTTTGGTGAGATGGAAGTCTGGGCATTGGAAGCATATGGCGCGGCGTACACGTTGCAAGAGATGCTGACAGTGAAATCAGACGACGTTGCAGGTCGGACCAAAGTCTATGAAAGCATCGTGAAGGGCGAGGATAATTTCGAGGCTGGCGTGCCAGAATCGTTCAACGTTCTTGTCAAAGAAATCCGCAGCTTGGGTCTGAACGTCCAACTGTTGGATGCGGAGGGTGAATGATGAGCTGGGAACCCATTGACATGGCTCGTTCTGAGGCATTGAAAACGCAACTTTCTAAAGAAGTTGGGCAAGGCCATATTTTGGCGTCCAATTTGTCCCAACTTAACGTAGTTGCTGCGCGCGGTGATCAAGATGACATATTGGTGACAGATGATAGTTCTGACACTTTTTTCATTGTTCATCTTACCTGGAATGCAGGTGGGACGCAGGACAAGACGTTTCCTAACACAGTAAAGCTCAAGGCGCAGAGTGATCAGCGCCTTGAACATTAATTTCGGGATTGAGGAAAAACTATGAACCAAGAAATCACAAATAACCCGTTTAACCCCGTCCAGCCACCAAAGACGTTCGACGAAATTCAAATCTCTTTGGCCTCACCCGAACGGATCCTAAGCTGGTCTTTCGGCGAAATTAAAAAGCCAGAAACAATCAACTACCGGACATTCAAGCCCGAACGTGACGGTCTGTTCTGTGCACGTATCTTTGGCCCGATCAAAGATTACGAATGTCTGTGCGGCAAATATAAGCGCATGAAATATCGCGGTGTGGTCTGCGAAAAATGTGGTGTTGAAGTCACGCTTCAAAAAGTGCGCCGCGAGCGGATGGGTCATATCGATTTGGCCGCACCCGTTGCGCATATCTGGTTTCTGAAGTCCCTGCCAAGCCGTATCGGTTTGATGCTGGATATGACACTGCGCGAGCTAGAGCGTATCTTGTATTTCGAACAGTATGTAGTGATCGAGCCGGGTCTGACCGACCTGAACTACGGCCAAATGCTGTCCGAGGATGAATATCTTGAGGCGCAAGACACATATGGTGAAGATGCATTTAATGCGGGCATCGGTGCCGAAGCGATCCGCGAGATGTTGTCAAACATCGATCTAGAAGCAGAAGCCGCGCAACTGCGTGAAGAGCTTGCGGAAGCAACAGGTGAATTGAAGCCGAAGAAGATCATCAAACGTTTGAAAGTCGTTGAGAATTTCATCGATTCTGGCAACCGTCCGGAATGGATGGTGATGACAGTTCTGCCCGTGATCCCACCAGAGCTGCGCCCATTGGTGCCTTTGGATGGCGGTCGTTTTGCGACCTCTGATTTGAACGACCTTTACCGTCGTGTGATCAACCGGAACAACCGTTTGAAACGTCTGATTGAGCTTCGTGCACCTGATATTATCGTGCGTAACGAAAAGCGGATGTTGCAGGAATCTGTTGATGCGCTGTTTGACAATGGCCGTCGTGGTCGTGTGATCACGGGTGCAAATAAGCGCCCATTGAAATCGCTGTCTGACATGCTGAAAGGCAAGCAAGGCCGTTTCCGTCAGAACCTTCTTGGGAAACGCGTGGACTTTTCTGGCCGCTCAGTAATTGTGACGGGTCCAGAGTTGAAGCTGCATCAATGTGGTTTGCCCAAGAAAATGGCGCTGGAGCTGTTCAAGCCGTTTATCTACTCGCGCTTGGAAGCCAAAGGTCTGTCATCGACTGTGAAGCAGGCGAAGAAAATCGTTGAGAAGCAACGCCCAGAGGTTTGGGATATTCTTGATGAGGTTATTCGTGAACATCCGGTTCTGCTGAACCGTGCACCCACGTTGCACCGTTTGGGTATCCAAGCGTTTGAACCTGTGCTGATCGAAGGTAAAGCGATCCAGCTACACCCGCTGGTCTGTTCAGCATTCAACGCGGATTTTGACGGCGACCAAATGGCAGTACACGTCCCGCTGTCTTTGGAAGCGCAGCTTGAGGCGCGCGTGTTGATGATGTCGACGAACAACGTTCTGTCGCCAGCAAACGGGAAACCGATTATCGTTCCATCACAGGATATGATCTTGGGCCTTTATTACATCTCGCTCGAGCGGGAAGGGATGAAGGGTCAGGGCATGGTCTTTAGCTCGCCCGAAGAGGTCGAGCATGCGCTGGACAATGGCATCGTGCATCTGCACTCAAAAATCACCTGCCGGATGATCCAGATCGATGAAGAAGGTCAAGAGGTTTGGCAGCGGTTCGAAACCACGCCGGGTCGTGTTCGTCTTGGCTCAAAACTACCCCTGAACACCAAGGCGCCGTTTGACATCGTGAACCGTCTGCTTCGCAAGAAAGAAGTGGGTGAAGTGATCGATACGGTCTACCGTTTCTGTGGTCAGAAGGAATCTGTGATCTTCTGTGACCAGATCATGAGCCTTGGTTTCCGCGAAGCGTTCAAGGCCGGTATCTCGTTTGGTAAGGATGACATGGTCATTCCTGATGCGAAATGGGATATGGTCAACGAGACCCGCGATCAGGTGAAAGAGTTCGAACAGCAATATATGGATGGCCTGATCACACAGGGCGAGAAATATAACAAAGTTGTCGATGCATGGTCAAAATCCTCTGACGCTGTGGCCGATGCGATGATGGGCGAGATTTCGTCCATGCGCGTCGAAGATGGCACAGAGCAAGAGCCAAACAGCGTTTACATGATGGCCCATTCTGGTGCGCGGGGTTCACCTGCGCAGATGAAACAGCTGGGCGGTATGCGCGGCCTGATGGCCAAACCAAATGGTGAAATCATCGAAACGCCGATCATCTCGAACTTTAAAGAAGGTCTGACGGTTCTTGAGTATTTCAACTCGACCCACGGTGCCCGCAAGGGTCTGGCGGATACGGCGTTGAAAACTGCGAACTCTGGTTACCTGACACGTCGTTTGGTCGATGTGGCCCAAGATTGCATCGTGCGCGAGCTTGATTGTGGCACGGATAAATCCATCACGGCACAGGCCGCTGTCAATGACGGCGAGGTTGTCGCCAGCCTGTCAGAACGCCTGTTGGGCCGTGTTTTGGCCGAAGATGTGATCAAGCCCGGCACAGACGAGGTCTTGGGCAAACGCGGCGATCTAATTGACGAGCGTCAAGCAGAGCTGATTGATGCGGCAGGCGTGATTTCATGTCAAATCCGCTCTCCTTTGACCTGTGAGGTTGAAGAGGGCGTTTGTGCGGCATGTTATGGTCGTGACCTTGCGCGCGGGACACAAGTGAACCCGGGCGAAGCGGTTGGGATTATCGCGGCCCAATCCATCGGTGAACCGGGCACGCAGCTGACGATGCGGACATTCCACATTGGCGGTATTGCCCAAGGGGGTCAGCAATCTTTCCAAGATGCGTCCCAAGACGGTAAGATCGAAATCCGCAATCCAAATATCATCAAGAATGCGGATGGTGATCAGATCGTGATGGGCCGAAACGTTCAATTGGCGATCATGGACGGGTCAGGCAACGAGATTGTATCCCATAAGATGGATTACGGTTCTCGTTTGTTGGTCAAAGATAAGGCGAAAGTCGCCCGTGGCGACAAGCTTTATGAATGGGACCCCTATACGTTGCCGATCATCGCGGAAAAAGCCGGTCAGGTGAAATTCCAAGATTTGGTTGCGGGCATCTCTGTTCGTGAAGACACCGATGATGCAACAGGTATGAGTCAGAAGATTGTTTCCGACTGGCGTTCTGCGCCGAAAGGGGCCGATCTGAAACCATCGATCATCGTGGCCGATAAGAGTGGCGAGCCTGTGCGCAATGATGCAGGCAACCCGATCCAGTATGCGATGTCTGTGGATGCGATCCTGTCGGTTGAAGATGGTCAAGACATCAAAGCCGGTGATGTTGTCGCGCGTATCCCACGCGAGGGTGCGAAGACAAAAGACATCACAGGTGGTCTGCCGCGTGTGGCCGAACTGTTTGAAGCGCGTCGCCCGAAAGATCACGCCATCATCGCAGAGATGGATGGTTATGTGGAATTCGGCCGCGACTTCAAAAACAAGCGCCGCGTTTACGTTGTGTCTGCTGACGATCCCGAAGTGAAAACGGAATATATGGTGCCCAAGGGCAAACACATTCCGGTTCAAGAAGGCGATTTCATCCAGAAGGGTGAATATATCATGGACGGCAACCCAGCACCGCATGACATCCTGAATATTATGGGTGTTGAAGCACTGGCCGATTACATGATCGACGAAGTTCAGGACGTTTACCGTCTGCAAGGTGTGAAGATCAACGATAAGCATATCGAAGTGATCGTGCGCCAGATGTTGCAGAAATGGGAAGTCACTGACAGCGGTGGCACAACATTGCTCAAAGGCGAGCAGGTCGATAAGGCCGAGTTCGATGAAGCCAATGAACGTGCAATTGCCAATGGGATGGAACCTGCCAAAGGTGGCCCAATCCTGCTTGGTATCACCAAAGCGTCACTTCAGACCCGCAGCTTTATCTCTGCCGCGTCCTTCCAAGAAACAACGCGTGTTCTTACGGAAGCGGCGACGAAAGGTAAGAAAGACAAGCTGATCGGTTTGAAAGAGAACGTGATTGTTGGACGTCTGATCCCAGCGGGTACCGGTGGTGCAACGCATCAAATCAAGAAAGTGGCCGCTGACCGTGATGCGGTGATCCTAGAGGATAAGCGCAAAGCGGCAGAAGAAGCCGCAGCTCTTCTTGGGCCAGCGGATGAAGGTGCAGACCCTAATGCGATCTTTGATGCGCCTGTCGATGATGTGATGGGCGATGATCTGATCGTTGATACGCCATCAACTGATGACGAGCAGCCAAGCTGATCGTAATGACATAAGAAAAGAAAGGCCGCCCAATTGGGCGGCTTTTTTAGCAATAGCGAAAGATCTTTGACTTGAACTACTGCGGTACGAAAATCCCGTTCAGCCAAAGGCTGAGATAGGGTTTTGGTGTCTCAGGTTTAAGGTCTTTTGCCTGGGTCTCGGTCGACCACGCGTTGTTCGGGTCGGTTAAAATCTGTTCAAAACGCACTACAGTAAACTAATTTTCTAGAATTGTTCTCACCGTTTATTCCGATCAGACTGTTGGGGTATTTTCGACGGTGGATTGTAAAATTTACTATGAAATAAAGACCGAAAACGGGCAACCGGGTCTCGCAATGCGCTAAAGGCAAACTCCTCTTTACGAATATCGCTTGCTGTTAATCCAAGGTCCTTTTGACGAAGAAATATGCTGTTGAGTTTATGCACTTTATTCGGGCGAGAGAATATCAACCCTGTTTCCAATCGGTAAAGCAGCAACTTTATAAAGGTCGAGCCAGCCTTCAAATTTGCCATATATCGAATGGGATATGCCTCAATACAAAACAGATGATGGGTTTGACCGATCATGATATGACCTTTAATTTTTGGCGCCCAACGGCAGTCAGTTCGAATATCTCCGCCCCGTCCATCACAATGGCAGACAGCGCATCACCATAGGCAGCACCTGTGTCGATATTGATCCGATTGCCGTAATGCGTGACTGAAGGAACTGGCGTATGGCCATGGATGATCAGCTTGGGGTAGGGGGCCTTGTGCTCGTGAAATGGCGCGCGGATCCAAATTAGGTCATCCTCGGATTGATGGTCCAAAGGCAGTTTTGGGTTAACGCCCGCATGGGCGAAGAAATAGTCATCGGTTTCATAATAACTTGGCAAATCCTTGAGGAATGCACGATGCGCGGCGGGCACCTTTTCACAGGCCTCGGCGTGCAAGCGATCCGTCTCTTGATCTCGGATGACATCCACACCGTACGAGGCAAGTGTGGTCAGCCCGCCCAGCCTTGGGTTCAGCCATGTCAGATCACTGCGCAGTTTCGGGTCTTGGACATGCGGATTGTCAAAAAACAATGAAAACATCCGGTCATGATTGCCTTTCAGCACGATCCAAGGCCGTCCGGCGGCGATCCCATCCATCAGATAGTCAATCACGCGTTTGCTGTCGTCACGCCGATCCACCAGATCCCCGATAAAGATCGTTTTCTGATCGGCGATGTTACAGTCCACACAATCTGCATCGATGCGTGCCAGAACGGTTTGCAGCTGATCAAAATCGCCGTGGATATCCCCGACCGCATACAGAATTTGGTTCATTTGCCCAGATCATTTGGTTTTAAGGGCTTTTATCGCCTTGCAGCCAGCTTGAAAACCGCTTCAATTCGATGGATATTCTTGACGTAGAAAGATTTTCGACGCTGATTTTGAATTGAGAGGGATATGTTTTTCGTTTTAAGAAGTCTCGGCACAGCCTTTATTGCTGCACCTTATTTGTTTTTCCTCAAATTGGTTTTTGAGTTTATCGCCTCAATCGTTGTTGGCGTGATATTATTTCTATTTTTGATGGCCGCCGCGGCGATCCCGGGCCTGTTTGCGATATCGCTTTTCCCAGTGGCATTTGCACAAACACTTCTGACCCTACCCGTTTTGCATTCGATGTTGGCCTATTATGGCGGGCCGCATGAATATTCGCTGGCCCATTTGCGCGCAGAGGCGACCAAAGTCTCGCTGATCCGGGTATTAGGGTATTATTTTATTCTGTTCCTGACCGTTGGCGCCGTGATCGGGATACATGGGATGGAAGATGCGATCACCTATCGCAATGTCTTCTTGTCACTTCAGGATCCCACACGGATCGCCTCGCTTGGCGATCAACAGGTTTTTGAGACGGTCACACAAACAGGATATTTCGTAATTTTAGCGCTGTTTATTATTTTTGAGGCGATTTTGGCGGTGCCAATGGCCGCGGGCGCCTCTGCCTTGGTTCCGGGTGCGCGCTCTTATGAGCCGGCATGGGGTTTGGGCTATCGCGCGATTTCGATTTTTATAACATGGGTCATTGGCTATCTTATCTGGCTGATCGGTATTGTAATTATTTTTGCGTATTTCCTAAATTTTGATGTTCTTGCGGCCTCTGGTTTGACAAGCCCTGATAACAGCGCGCCAAGATTGCCAACCATTAGCGGTGGTGTTTTGGAATCGATGGGCTTTGAGTCGCCACGCTCCTTCGCGATTTTCTGTGTTGTGACCTATTTTTGGGGATTTGTTTTGCGGTCTTTGCTGGCGTCGACCTCGGTTCTTGCATTTATTGAGCGGCGCGACAAAGAACGACGGTTTCAGGCCCGCGCAGAGCAACAGTTTTACGCCAAACATGATAGCGTTTTGCCCGAAGACGAGGGCGTGCGCGGCTTACGCAAACAGCGGATGGACAAGCATTAGACAAACCCCGAAATTCTGCTGAAAATTCCTTTATTCACTTGCTGTTGACAGCTTCCATTACAGCGCCTATATGCCCGCTACCTGAGCGGATTTCATAAGAGATTCCTCATACAAGCCACAATCTGGCGGTCATGATCCAAGGTTAGTCCTTCGATCCTCTGGAATTTACCGATGCGAGCCGGGCGGACGCGCCCAAGCGGCTGTGCTCGGTTTTTGCGTTTGGGAATGCGCCCGGGCGCTTAAGAATGTGAACGAACTGGCTATTAGGAGACCCGAATGCCAACAATTCAGCAGCTGATCCGTAAGCCACGGCAGCCTAAAATCAAACGCTCTAAGTCTTTGCACTTGGAATCTTGTCCGCAGAAACGTGGCGTATGTACGCGTGTTTATACAACCACGCCGAAAAAGCCGAACTCTGCGATGCGTAAAGTTGCGAAAGTCCGCCTGACCAATGGGTATGAGGTGATTTCGTATATCCCTGGTGAAAGCCACAACTTGCAAGAACACTCTGTTGTTTTGATCCGTGGTGGTCGTGTGAAAGACCTTCCCGGTGTGCGTTACCACATCCTACGCGGTGTGCTTGATACGCAAGGTGTGAAAGACCGCAAACAGCGCCGCTCGAAATACGGCGCCAAGAAGCCGAAATAAGGAATTAGAAGATGTCACGACGCCATCGCGCTGAAAAACGGGAAATCCTTCCCGATCCAAAATTCGGCAACACTGTTTTGTCGAAATTTATGAACAATCTGATGCTTGACGGAAAAAAATCCGTTGCAGAGCGTATCGTTTACGGTGCGCTTGACCGTGTTGAAGACAAGCTGAAACGCGCCCCTGTCGAAGTTTTTGAAGAAGCTTTGGAAAACATCAAACCCGCGGTGGAAGTTCGTTCCCGTCGTGTGGGTGGTGCAACCTATCAGGTGCCTGTTGAGGTTCGTGCAGATCGCCGCGAGGCCTTGGCCATTCGCTGGTTGATTACTGCATCCCGCGGTCGCAATGAAAACACAATGGAAGAGCGCCTTGCGGGTGAGTTGATGGACGCACTCAACGAACGCGGTTCTGCCGTTAAGAAACGCGAAGACACTCATAAAATGGCCGATGCGAACAAAGCATTCAGCCATTATCGCTGGTAAAGGAATAGACAGATGGCACGCGAATATCCTCTCGAGCTATATCGTAACTTCGGTATCATGGCGCATATCGATGCAGGGAAAACAACCTGTTCAGAGCGCATTCTGTATTACACGGGTAAATCCCACAACATCGGCGAAGTGCATGATGGCGCGGCCACTATGGACTGGATGGAGCAGGAGCAAGAGCGTGGCATCACAATCACCTCTGCTGCGACGACGACTTTCTGGGAACGTACTGAAGACGGTGAAAAGGCCGATACGCCGAAGCACCGTTTAAACATCATCGACACGCCGGGCCACGTTGACTTCACAATCGAAGTTGAACGGTCTTTGGCAGTTCTTGATGGCGCGGTATGCGTGCTTGATGGTAACGCAGGTGTTGAGCCGCAAACAGAAACAGTTTGGCGTCAGGCCGACCGCTACAGCGTTCCACGTATGGTTTTTGTCAACAAAATGGACAAAATCGGCGCAGACTTCTTTAACTGTGTGAACATGATTGAAGAGCGTACAGGTGCGACTGCTGTACCGGTAGCATTCCCAATTGGTTCTGAATCCGACCTAGAAGGTTTGGTTGACCTTGTGACCATGGAAGAGTGGTTGTGGCAGGGCGAAGACCTTGGTGCATCTTGGATCAAAGCCCCTATTCGTGACAGCCTAAAAGATTTGGCGGATGAATGGCGCAACAAGATGATCGAAGCGGCCGTTGAAATGGATGACGACGCAATGGAAGCGTATTTGGAAGGCAACGAGCCTGACGTGCCGACATTGCGCTCTCTTATCCGTAAGGGCTGTCTGTCTTTGACATTCGTGCCTGTATTGGGCGGGTCTGCGTTTAAGAACAAAGGTGTTCAGCCACTATTGAATGCTGTGATCGACTATCTTCCATCTCCTTTGGACGTTGTTGATTACATGGGCTTCAAACCCGGTGATGAATCAGAGGAACGTAATATTGCACGTCGTGCGGATGACGCGATGGCATTCTCTGGCCTTGCGTTTAAAATCATGAACGACCCTTTTGTGGGCTCTTTGACCTTCACACGGATCTACTCTGGTGTGATGAACAAAGGCGACAGCATCTTGAACTCGACCAAGGGTAAGAAAGAGCGCGTTGGTCGTATGATGATGATGCACTCGAACAACCGTGAAGAGATCGAAGAAGCATTTGCGGGCGACATCATCGCGTTGGCGGGTCTAAAAGACACGACAACAGGTGATACGCTTTGTGCGCAAAACGATCCGGTGGTTCTGGAAACGATGACCTTCCCAGATCCCGTTATCGAAATCGCGGTTGAGCCAAAAACAAAAGCAGACCAAGAGAAGATGTCCCAAGGCCTTGCGCGTTTAGCGGCAGAGGATCCATCCTTCCGTGTTGAGACTGACCTAGAATCTGGTCAGACGATCATGAAGGGTATGGGTGAACTGCACTTGGACATCCTTGTGGATCGTTTGAAGCGTGAATTCAAAGTGGAAGCCAATATCGGCGCGCCACAGGTGGCGTATCGCGAAACAATCTCTCGCGAAGCGGATATTGATTATACGCACAAGAAACAATCTGGTGGCTCCGGTCAGTTTGGCCGCGTGAAAATGGTTTTGCGTCCGAACCAGCCAGGCGAAGGGTATACATTCGAAAGCAAGATCGTTGGTGGGTCTATTCCAAAAGAATATATCCCTGGCGTTGAGAAGGGTATCGAATCTGTTCTGGATAGCGGACCTTTGGCAGGTTTCCCTGTGATCGATTTGCATGTTGAATTGATCGACGGTGCTTACCACGATGTGGACTCCTCTGTGATGGCGTTTGAAATCGCCGGTCGCATGGGGATGCGTGACGGGATGAAGAATGCCGGTGCAAAACTGCTCGAGCCGATCATGAAAGTCGAAGTGATCACACCTGAAGAATATACAGGTGGGATCATTGGCGATCTGACGTCTCGTCGTGGTCAGGTGCAAGGCCAAGAGCCACGCGGTAACGCCATTGCAATCGATGCAAATGTGCCGCTGGCAAATATGTTTGGCTATATCAACAACCTGCGCTCTATGTCCTCTGGACGTGCAAACTTCACCATGCAGTTCTCTCATTACGAGGCTGTTCCATCGAATATCTCTGAAGAAATTCAGGCAAAATTCGCGTAACGGTTTGCGCTTGAAGGAACGTTTTCGATGTCATTGCACCTGAGCAAAGAAAGAATCTCGGTAGTTACAATACCGAAATGCCTAAGCACCTCGCTTTGTCATTTTTTCTTTGCTTTGGAAAATGGCGTTGAAGCGGACGAGCTTGTCGTGAAGGGAAAACCTGCAAAGATTAATGTTCACAAGCATTATTTCACGCATGGATTTGAGAAATGCAAAGAATTGTCGGGACGCGGCTTTTGGCGCGCGACATTTGTTCGTGACCCAATGTCTCGAATTATTTCGACATATCGCAATCGTATCCTGCATGCTGAAATCCTGAAGAAACAGGGTGTGACGGACAAAAAATTGTTGAATTCTCTTCCGAGCCGTCCTGATTTGGAAACCTTTGTGATGAACCTTGAATCCTATCAAAAGGCGCATAAAAAGGTACTGCATCACACGCATCCACTGTCCTACTTTCTTGGCAAAAAACCGAGCTATTTTAATCGTATCTACACTATGAAACAAGTGGCAGAGTTTCGGGATGAAATGAAAAATCGGATGAAACGCCCTGTGCCAGAGGTTCGGCGCCTCTACACAGAGGGTCCCGAATTTTCTGTTAGCGATCTCAACCAAAAATGTCGGAACCACATCGAAACAATGTTTGAAGAAGATTATCGCATCTTTGGAAAATATTTTGAACAACAACGCGCATAAGGCTGGAAAAGTCAGCGCCTAGATAAACCATGAAAGGAAAATCGAATGGCAAAAGAGAAGTTTGAACGTTCGAAGCCGCATTGTAACATTGGCACGATTGGTCACGTTGACCACGGCAAGACGACGCTGACGGCTGCGATCACAAAGCAGTTTGGCGATTTCAAAGCCTATGACGAAATCGACGGC
>JBCCGP010000006.1:0-84306 GCA_039029215.1 Pseudomonadota bacterium | reverse complement strand
GAGTTCCGCCTGATCGGGGATCTGATCGTCGAAGTGGTCGACGGTCTGGCGGCGAATGGGGCCGAGGCCAACGGCGCTGTCGAGGCAGGCGTCAAAGCCAAAGTCGCAGA
The DNA here is from genome assembly GCA_039029215.1 of Pseudomonadota bacterium. Taxonomy (GTDB): domain Bacteria; phylum Pseudomonadota; class Alphaproteobacteria; order Rhodobacterales; family Rhodobacteraceae; genus Amylibacter. The sequence goes on along the minus strand of JBCCGP010000006.1, from coordinate 84,196 downwards.
CCTGCTGGCGAAGTTTCCGATCTATTGAGACATCAAAAGCTCGGGTGTCCAAGTTTGGACACTTGGTTAACCCATTGATTAATAAAGATAATCAAAAAATAGCGGTGCCCCTTCACACGCCAATTGCACCACTTCGTTCTTCCAGCGTCATCTGATCGAACACCTAAAGAGGTCTTAGATCACATATCCCACGAAGAATAGCGTGGTGCAATTGGTGTGTGAAGCGGCGCCAATGGAAAACATCTTATGCTTTATAATCAATCAGTTAACATCATGTCCAACCTTGGACATCTAAAAAATCGACCGCCCCCATAGGTCATATTCGGATGCCTCATCGACCTCTACCGTCAGAATTTGACCGATTTCTAGACCTTCAAATCCCTCATCAATGAACAGATTCCCATCAATCTCTGGCGCGTCTGCCTGCGTCCGGCAGGTCGCCCCGTCAGCGTCAATCTCATCGACGATCACATCGAGTTTTTGACCGACCTTGGCGGCCAATTTCGCCGCTGAAATCGCCTGAGCTTTCTCCATAAACCGTTCCCAGCGCTGCTGTTTGATCTCCGCCGGTACATGATCCGGCAAATCATTCGACCGCGCACCATCGACATTTTCATACTGAAAGCACCCCACCCGGTCGAGCTGTGCGTCATCCATCCAGTCCAGTAGATATTGAAACTCCGCCTCCGTCTCGCCCGGATAGCCCACAATAAAGGTCGAACGTAGCGTGATCTCAGGGCAAGCCGCGCGCCAGGTTTCTATCTCGCTTAACGTATTGGCCGATTTCGCAGGCCGCGCCATGCGTTTCAAAACATCCGGATGCGCATGCTGGAACGGGATATCCAAATAAGGCAGAACGCCACTGGCGGGATCGGCCATAATCGGGATCACATCACGCACATGTGGATAGGGGTATACATAATGCAGCCGCACCCACGCCCCCAGCGTGCCCAAATCGCGGGCCAGATCGGTGATATGCGCGCGATGCCCCCAATCCTCTGCATGGCGAATGTCCAGCCCATAGGCAGAGGTGTCTTGGCTGATCACCAACAGCTCTTTTACGCCATTTTCCACCAACCGTTCTGCCTCGCGCAGCACCGCATGTGCAGGTCGTGATTGCAGCCGTCCGCGCATATCGGGAATGATGCAAAACTTACACTTATGATTGCAGCCCTCTGAAATCTTTAGGTAGCTATAATGACGTGGTGTCAGCGACACGCTTTGCCCGGGCAGAAGATCAATAAAAGGATCAGGTGCGGGCGGGACGGCCGTGTGCACAGCATCCAACACCTGCTCGTACTGATGCGGGCCAGTGACAGCGAGCACTTTGGGATGTGTGCCGCGAATATAGTCTTCTTCCGCGCCAAGACAGCCCGTTACGATAACCCGCCCATTCTCATTCAGCGCCTCACCAATGGCATCCAAGCTTTCGGCCTTCGCGCTGTCCAGAAAGCCACAGGTGTTTACGATGACCGCCTCGGCCCCCGAATAATCAGGGCTAATAGCATAACCTTCCGCGCGCAGGCGCGTCAGGATGCGTTCAGAATCCACCAGAGCCTTGGGACATCCAAGCGAGACCATGCCAATCTTGGGCTGTCCTGCCCGTATCGCCTCTGACATATGGGCCGTTGCGATATCAGGGCGCAGGTTTGGAGGGTTTGAACTCATGCATGTTCTATATGTTTAAGGTGGGCGCATTAAAAGGGGCATCGAACCCCTTTCAATGCGGTCGAGATATCCTCGACGTCATTTTATCGAAGTCCAAGCGCATCAAGTTCTTGTTGTAACTCTGAAGGCAAGGCAGCTTCAGCACTGCGCGATTTGGGCAAATCTGCTGGGGCGTCTTCCATGGCAAGGTAGCGCCAGCCTTGAAAAGGGCGGCGTGGTGCGTGGGTGGTTGGGATCAGTTCCGGGTCAAGTTTTATGCCACAGCGCCGAATGCCATCTGTACCGATGATCTCGTCAAATCCGATCAGGCGCTGGCGTGCTTGGACAAGACCTTTGATAATCCAAAATATCGATCCATCATTCAACAACTCTGCCGATCGTTTTGGCCACATCCGCGTGACATGCAACCCGTGGTCGCGTTTGTGCAGTTTACGTTGCCCCGCCTGCCAGTCGCGCAAGGTCTCGATGCTCTCTGTGCCAACAGATAATTTGATTAAATGAACACGCCCCACCATGAAATAAGATTTAGCAGTGGCCTTGAAAAAGTAAATCCGTTATACACAAAGCCCTTCAAGAAAGTGACGACTATGACCGCGTTTTCAGCACCGATTGCCGAACAGATTTGGGATATGAAATATCGCCTGAAAGAGGCAGATGGCACACTGATCGATGCGGATGTGACCCAAACATGGCGGCGTATTGCCGATGCACTGGCCGCGACCGAGGATGAGCCGCAAGGTTGGGCTGACAAGTTTTATGATGCGCTAGATGGCTTTAAATTTCTGCCTGCTGGTCGGATCACAGCAGGTGCCGGGACGGATCGGTCTGTCACGCTGTTTAACTGTTTTGTTATGGGTACGATTCCAGATGATATGGGTGGGATTTTTGAAAACCTGAAAGAAGCCGCTTTGACAATGCAGCAAGGTGGTGGGATCGGGTATGACTTTTCAACCATCAGGCCCAAAGGTGCGTTGGTCAAGGGGGTTGCTGCGGATGCCTCTGGCCCATTGAGCTTTATGGATGTCTGGGATGCGATGTGCCGCACGATTATGTCGGCCGGATCGCGCCGTGGGGCCATGATGGCAACCCTGCGCTGCGATCATCCCGATATCGAGGATTTCATCACCGTCAAACAAGATGCCGCACGGCTGCGCATGTTTAACCTGTCTGTGCTGGTAACAGATGCATTTATCGACGCGGTGCGCAATGATGCTGATTGGGATTTGGTCTTTGAAGGTCAGGTTTATCGCAGTGTGAAAGCTGCCGAGCTTTGGGATAAAATCCTGCGATCCACATATGATTTTGCTGAACCGGGTGTGATTTTTATCGACCGGATCAATCAGAAGAATAACCTGTATTACGCCGAGGAGATTGCGGCGACAAACCCATGTGGCGAACAACCTTTGCCACCTTATGGGGCCTGTTTGTTGGGGTCGATCAATCTGGCGGCATTGGTGCGCAATCCTTTTGAAACGCATGCGGAAATAGATGCGGCTGCGTTGGATCGGTTGGTTGGAACCGCCGTTCGGATGATGGATAATGTTGTTGATGTTTCAAGATTCCCATTGCCGGAGCAGAAGGCCGAGGCAGAAGCCAAACGCCGCATTGGCTTGGGCGTGACGGGGCTTGCCGATGCATTGATGATGACAGGCCTACGTTACGGGTCCAAGGAGGCGGCTGCGCAAACAGAGGATTGGATGCGCCGCATTGCGCGGGCAGCATATTTGACCAGCGCGGAACTCGCGAAAGACAAAGGCGCCTTTCCCTTATTTGATAAAGAGAAATTCTTGGCCTCTGAAACGATGTTAGAGATGGATCAAGATGTACGTGACGCAATTGCCGAACATGGGATCCGCAACGCGCTTCTGACCTCGATCGCGCCGACGGGCACGATTAGCCTTTATGCAGGGAACGTATCTTCGGGCATCGAACCGGTCTTTGCCTATGAATACACGCGCAAAGTGTTGTTGAAAGATGGATCCCATCAAGAAGAGACTGTTGAAGATTATGCCGTCCAAAAATGGCGCGCGTTGAAGGGGGATAAACCTTTCCCAAATCACTTCGAGAATGCCCAAACACTTGCGCCTTTGGATCATGTGCGGATGCAAGCCGCGGCCCAAAAATGGATTGATAGTTCGATTTCCAAAACCATCAACTGTCCAGAAGATATAAGTTTTGAGGATTTCAAATCTGTCTATATGGCCGCTTGGGATCAAGGCTGTAAGGGTTGCACCACCTATCGTCCCAATGATGTGACAGGGTCGGTATTATCGATTTCAGAAGAAAGCGAGGCTGCACCAGAATTGGATCAATGTGCAGATGTTGTTTATTTGTCCGAACCGTTGGATCGGCCCGATGCGTTGGAGGGTCAAACCTACAAACTAAAATGGCCCGAAAGCGAACATGCGATGTATATCACGATCAATGATGTGATCGTAAACGGCCAGCGTCGCCCGTTTGAGGTTTTTGTGAACTCCAAGAATATGGAACATTACGCGTGGACGCTTGCGCTGACACGCATGATCTCTGCGGTGTTCCGGCGCGGTGGGGATGTAAGTTTTGTGATTGAAGAGCTAAAAGCCGTCTTTGATCCACGCGGCGGGGCTTGGGTAGAAGGGAAATATATTCCATCAATCTTGGCCGCAATCGGTGGTGTGATTGAGGAGCATCTGATCCGCATTGGGTTTATTGAGGGTGCCGGCGGACATTTAAAAAGCGATCCTAAGGCAAAGATTGTCGCGTTGGGTGGCAAATCTTGCCCCTCTTGTGGGGCACCCGGCATGCAGATGATCGAGGGTTGTATGACCTGTGCGTCCTGTGGGCATAGCAAATGCGGGTGAGCATTCGGCGCGATTGATTTTTTGTTTGCACAATCCAAAGATATGTAGAAATTCTCGCTCAATCTCCGGTCAAAATATGTTAAGTTTGACTCCACTAAACTAGTTTTCTGGAATAGATTTTAACTGTTTGGAAACAGATTGGATCGACCCGAAAACCCATGAAACACCAAGTCGCTGTAGAGTTCGGAATGGGCAGTAGCCTGCGCCAAATGGATTATACGCAAGCTTGCATTCGTGCACTCAAAGATGCGTTGTGGCATAACAGTTTAACAATGGCCGACGCGTTTGGGTTTCCAAAATCTGCAATGATCGTGGATATTGAAGTTGCCTGCCAAGAGCCCGATGCGGTCGACTTGGATGCCGTGAAAGCGGTCCTTCCATACGGGCAAGGATCAGTTAAGGCCACCAAAGGCGGGTTGGATATTCCAGCACCGCACCGCACAGGCCATACAGTGATTGCCCATGCAGCCGTCAAAGTCAGCTTTGATATGGAGCGTGCATCATGAAACGTATGATCCTTGAAATGGGCATGGGGCTTGATGTCCATGGCGGCGATTATAACAAAGCGGCGCAGCGCGCGATCCATGACGCCATTCGCCATTCTTCGCTTAATCTGTTCAAATCGCTCGATCTCGATAGCACAAAAATGGAGGTGCGGGTCACAATCGGTGTGCAAAAACCCGAAGCTCTGGATTGCGAATTGCTCGCCTTAGAATTGCCGCGCGGCATGGCGACAGTGAAGGCGGAATTCGGCGGGCAGGATGTCACACAAGGCGACAGCGAGCCGCCGCATATTATTGCCACAGCCGCGATCGAGGCCTACTATCCCATCGATCCCGAGGAATGGACCCTATCTGAATGAGCGAAGACAGCGAAAACGCAAAAATCCTTGAGCAGCTAAAAGAGTTGAACGCCCACCGTTTTGTACGCGCCCATGACAGCTGGATTGGCCTTATCCTTTTCAATCTGGTGCGCGGACTTGCCTTTGGCCTTGGTTCGGTCATTGGCGCGACGGTCCTTGTCTCGATCTTTGTCTATTTCTTATCATCTATCGATTTTGTTCCAATCCTTGGTGAATATGCGCGTGATGTTATCGATATCCTACAGGAGCCGCGTTAGTCGCATTCACTGCCAGCAACAGCCTTGTCGCCAAAGATCACCGTTGCACAAACTGAAATTCAATGTTTCCACAGTTTGTCTTTAAGCGCTTGGTGCCAATGGCTATGTGTGCCTGAAGAAATGAGAAAAGGTATTCCCCATGAAACTTCTTGGTATCTCCGGCAGCTTGCGCAAAGACAGCTTTAACACAAAACTTGTCAAGGAAGCCGCAGGTTTATTTGGCGAGGCTGACTTCGAAATGGGCGATCTGCAAATGCCGCTTTATGATGGAGATGTGGAAAAAGACGGTATTCCTGCTGCGGTTAAAACACTCGCAAATCAAATCGCAGCTGCAGACGCGGTCATTATTGCAAGCCCTGAATATAATCAGAGCTTTTCAGGGGTTCTTAAAAATGCGCTTGATTGGGTCAGCCGTGTGGATGGCAATCCGTGGCTGGACAAACCAGTCGCCTTGATCCACGCCGCTGCTGGCCGCACGGGTGGCGCGCGGGCAAGTTTCGCGCTGCGCCTTGCAATGGTTCAGTTCAAGCCGCGCCTGATTTCCGGACCCGAGGTGCTTATCGCAGGCGCATTCAATGAATTTGAAGGCGACACATTGAGTGGCGAGCGTTACCTGAAAGCGCTGAGCGAAGCGATGGAAAACCTTCGTGCAGAGGTTGGGCGCTAGGCCATTCCCTCTACCAATTCCTGCAACGCTTCGCCTCGGATGGCCACCGTTTGGCCAAGATGGCTATCCGCATCCGATCCGCACATCCAAAGCAAAACCTTACCTACCCACTCTGCTGGGATGTGATTTTCCCATGGAATTTGGCTTACGGGGTTCACACCACTTGCCCGGATCACTTCCTGCATGTTCGTGGCCACTGTGCCGGGTGACATGATCAATGCCCGAATACCATGTTCGGCCTCTTCCTTATGCAAACACGCATTCAGATGATGAACAGCTGCTTTTGATGTGCAATAGGCCGACCAGCCTTCCAACGCGCTGGTCGCTGCACCTGAACCGATTGTAATAATTGTGCCCCCGCCTTGCGCTTTCATCACCGGCACAGCATGGCGCATTCCATAAAAGACGCCTTTCACATTTACATCGATAACGCGGTCCCAAGGCGCTGTTTCTGCGTCCTCAAGCCGTGATACTGGATCAAGAACGCCTGCATTATTAATCAACACATCAAGCCGACCAAAACTTTCAATTGCAACTTTGATCATCTTTTGCACATCCGCCTCTTTTGAGACATCGCAGGCAACAGCAACAGCGCTTGGCAGCTTTTTGACCAAACTATCAAGGGCCGCTTTTGAGCGTGCGGCCAAGACAAGATGTGCGCCAGCTTGTGCAAAGACCTCTGCTGTTGCCGCGCCGATCCCCCGCGAAGCGCCGGTAATCACAACTGTTTTCCCACGCATGTCCATAGTAAACTCTCCCATTCTAAACTTACCTTATTGTCCCAGATTTATCGAAGACATCCAAGTCACATTGGGTTCAGCATTGCAGATGCATGTCAATTTGATATTGAGTGAGCATGTCCGAAACACTCCAACAACTTTCTGAACACACACTTGAGCGTGCCCTGAAGGCTGGTGCAGATCAGGCGGATGTCTTGGCGGTAAATGGCATCGCCGAAGAGGTTGATGTTCTTGGCGAAAAACTTGAAAAGATCGAGCGATCAGAGGGTCGTGATATTGGATTGCGCGTTATTGTGGGTGCACGCCAGGCCTGCGTTTCGGTTTCTGACAGTTCGGAACGTGCGATCAATGATATGGTCGAACGTGCCCTTGCGATGGCCAAAGCAGCACCTGATGATCCGAATTGTCACTTGGCAGAGCCAGATCAGCTTTCTGCAACGCGTGATGCAGATGCGTTGGACCTATATGATGACAGTCAAGTGCCAACGACCGATGCTTTGAAAGAAAACGCGCTGGAAGCGGAAGCTGCGGCCCTCGCCGTAGATGATGTCACAAAAACCCAAGGCGCCAGCGCAAGTTACAGCACAACCGAGATTTTCATGGCCGCCTCAAACGGGTTTCGAGGTGGGTATAAGCGATCCGGGTTTTCTACATCCTGTGTTGCGATTGCTGGCAACGGGCTAGAGATGGAGCGCGATTGGGCAGGCGAGATGCGCGTCTTTCAAGATGACTTGCCAGCGGCTGAAGAGATAGGAACACTTGCAGGAAAACGTGCCGTTGAACGATTTGGCGCGAACCGCGCGCCGATGGGCAGCTATCCAGTTTTGTTTGACGAACGCATCTCGTCGACATTGATCGGGCATCTGTTATCCGCAATTAACGGCGCTTCCATCACGCGTGGGTCAAGTTGGTTGAAAGAAGATCTGGGCCAAAAAATTCTACCCAGCGGCCTTGATTTAATCGAAGATCCGCTGCGCCCAAGAATATCAGGCTCCAAACCGTTTGATGCGGAAGGGTTGGCAACGACAAAACGCAAAATTATCGATGACGGGGTTTTGGCCGGTTGGACGCTTGATCTGTCGACAGCGCGTCAATTGGAAATGCACAGCACTGCAAATGCTGGGCGCGGTGTCAGCAGCCCACCAAGCCCGGGTGCGGGCAATATCGCCCTGACGCAAAGTGCAAACAGCAAGGCTGATCTGATGGCACAAATGGGAACAGGACTGCTGGTGACATCGCTGATTGGATCGACCATCAATCCCAACACTGGCGATTATTCCCGCGGTGCATCGGGGTTTTGGGTTGAAAATGGCGAAATCACCTATCCGGTGAATGAAATCACCATCGCCGCGAATTTGCGCGATATGTTGGGACATATGCAACCTGCGAATGATGCGCGCATGCATTTGTCGCGGGTGATCCCATCGCTTCTTGTAGAAAGCATGATCATTGCCAGCAGCTGATCTTGATTTATTGCTGTCGCTGGCGCCGCGTGCAGGCGATATCGCTTTGAGGTATTTTCAAAAGCGGCCCAAGTCTTGGGAAAAAGACGGCGATCAAGGACCAGTCAGCGAAGCTGATTTGGCGATTGATACGTTTTTGAAGGAAAATCTGACCGCTGCCCGACCAGGTTATGGATGGCTGTCAGAAGAGACCGAAGATGACACGGCCCGCCTGGCAGCCAAGCGGGTCTTTATCGTTGACCCAATTGATGGCACGCGGTCATTTCTTGCGGGGCACGAAAATTTTGCGATTGCAATGGCCGTTGCAGAACAAGGGGATGTGACTGCAGCCGTTGTTCATATGCCCGCTAAACGGATTACCTATGCCGCAGCGATAGGAAAAGGGGCAACCAAGAATGGACATGCCATCGCCCCGACGACGCGGTCCGAGATTAAAAACGCCCGCGTCTTGGCGGCGGGTGCGCAGATGAATTCTGATCGCTGGCACAAGGGCCCGCCACCGATGGAGCGGCATTTTCGATCCTCGCTTGCCTATCGGTTATGCTTGGTCGCTGAAGGTCGTTTTGATGGAATGCTAACACTGCGCCCCTCATGGGAATGGGATTGCTCTGCTGGTGCTTTGATTTGTGAGGAAGCAGGTGCAGTTGTGACGGATGCTGAAAATCAAAGGCATAAATTCAATTCCGCCTCGTCGCAGATGGATGGCATTATTGCGGCTGGACCGAAGCTTCATAGTGCAGTGATGGCGTATCTTTAGAAGAGCGTTTCAACAAATTGGCAGAAGAATTTTGGCGTTAACCATTACTTCAATAACCTAGGTTATTGAAGTAATGGTTAAGCTTCAAATACCGCGGCAACCCGTTGATATATAAACAAAAACCCGCCAACAAAGGCGAGTCTTTCTATTCAGAAATTGATCAAAGATCAGTGCAGCTTCGTACCCACATCCTTGATCGACGCATCAATTAAGCCGGATGCATCTTTTGCGGACATGCCCTTGGCAATCACATCTGCGGCCGCTTGAATAGCAACACTTACAGCTGTGTCTTTGACCTCTTTCACGGCACTCGCTTCGGCAGAGGCGATCTGATCTTCCGCCGCTTTCAAGCGTCGTGCGATCGAGGTTTTAAGATCTTCCTTGGCTTGCGCTGCCGCTGCTTTGGCTTCTTCCTTGGCATTGGCCACAATCTTTTCAGACTGTGCGGCAACTTCTTTTTGCTTGCGCTCGTAATCGGCCAAAATGCTTTGCGCCTCTTCCCGAAGCGAGCGGGCCTCGTCCAATTCTGATTGGATACCCTCTGAACGCTTGTCCAGCGCGTCGCTTAGAAGCTTTGGCACTTTGAGATAAACCAAAACACCAAGGTAAATCAGAAAGCCCAGAAGAACGACAAAATCCGTATTTCCAAGCGAGAAAAAGGGACCTGAGGCAGCAAGTGCAGGCGTGCCCGCCAAAACCGCCGCACTGATAAGAAGTTTTTTCATGATCCTTACCCTTTCATCCGTGCGGTCACTGCCGCTTTGATGGCTTTAGCATCACCTGATCCCGAACCGACAGTTTTGACGATATCTGTGGTTGTCTTCACCGCAACCTCTTGCACTGACTTCACAGCGCTGTCGCGGATCGCCGCGATAGCCTTTTCGGATTCAGCGGCTTTCGCTGCGATTTCCGCATCCGCTATCTCGGTCGCTTTATCAAGCTCTGCCTGAATTTCGGCTTTCGTTTCGGCCATGATTTCGGCTGCTTGCACACGCGCATCCGCAAGGGCTTTGTTATAAGCTTCTTCCGCTTCTACCGCTTTGTGCTTCATATCCTCGGCGGCATCCAAATCCCGTTGGATCGCGCCCTGACGTTCGGCCAAAACATTTGCGATGCGCGGCAAAGCAATGCGCGACATCAAAAAATAAATCGCAATCAACGCAACCAACAACCAGAAAATCTGGTTTGGGAAGGTCGCGATTTCAAGCTGCGGCATGCCGCCTGCGCTCTGTCCTGTTTCAGTTGCCATATGCCAACTCCGCTTACGTTATAGTCTTGGGGCGTGAGAACCCACGCCCCGATAAAGGAGACGAAACGTGCTTCAGAGTGCGAACATCAACAACAGTGCAACGAGGAACGAGAAGATCCCCAATGCTTCGGCAAATGCGATACCGATGAACATTGTCGCTGTTTGACCCGCAGCGGCTGCTGGGTTGCGAAGTGCGCCAGAAAGATAGTTACCAACAACATGGCCCACACCAACGGCTGCACCGCCCATACCTGTACAAGCAAGGCCTGCACCGATGAATTGACCCATTGCTACAAGATCGCCTTCTACTGCCATTTTGATTTCTCCTTTAGATAAACGGCTAAAACTTTATCCCGACTAGTGATGTGGATGCAGCGCATCGTTAAGATACACACATGTCAGAATGGTGAATACATAGGCCTGAATAACGGCCACGAGTGTTTCAAGTGGATAGAGGATCGCCACGGCCAACACCGGGAACACCCCAAAAATCCCCAGCGCGCCAGCAAAGCCTGCAAAAACTTTGACCAAAGCATGGCCCGCCATCATATTACCTGCCAGACGAATTGAGTGACTGATTGGGCGCACGAAGTAAGAGATAAGCTCAATAATCGCAAGGATCGGTCGCAGCGGAAGGGGTGCGGAGCTGATCCAAAACAAGCTTAGGAATTTGGTTCCGTTTTTTACGAAGCCAAGGATGGTCACAGCGATGAAAATCGCAACGGCCATCAAAGCAGTAACAGCGATATGAGAGGTGGTTGTGAAAGACATTGGCAAAAGGCCAAGAACATTTGCGACTAGGATGAACATAAAGATAGTGAAGATATAGGGGAAGAATTTTAGGCCCTCTTTGCCAGCAATATCTTCGACCATCGAATGAATGAAGCCATAGATCACCTCGGCAATCGACTGGCTGCGGTTGGGGACAATCGCGCGGCGGCGTGTGCCAAAGATCAACAGACCGGCGATGGCCAAAACTGTCAGACCCATCCAAAGTGTGACATTGGTGATCGAATACCATTCGACATTTCCGCCGCCCAGCCAAGAGGGTACTTTGACCACAAATTGGCTCATTGGATCGATGTTCAGTCCGCCACCTGTTGCTTCTCCAGCCACGTCTCTCTTCCTTTTTTACTCACGACTAATCGTCGTCATACATGTCGTCTTTGCCCGCCGCGCCCGTTCCGGGTTTGGCGGTTTGGTCTTGGATTTCCTTGGCTGTTCGCATCATCGTGCGGATGCCAGCGGCAAATCCAAAACACAGGAACACGATCATCAACCAAGGCGTTGTGCCCAAGAGCTGATCAAGCCCGTATCCGATCCCGAAGCCAAGGCAAATACCCACCACCAGCTCGGTCACCATTCGCCAGCCCGCCTGCGCTTGGTTTTCGGCCGATTGAGATTTGTCTTTGGGCGCCTTGCGCTCTTTGACCTTATCCAATCGCGCCTCCAGCGCATCGAGGCGTTTTGGATCGGGATCACCTGACATCACACACCTCTTTTGGAGCCCTCAAATGGGATCGGGCGTGGTTTAGGTGAGTGGGGGGACGGAGTCAATAAAATGTCCAAGGTTGGACACATATCTAAGTAATTGATATTGATATATTATTTCAATTTTTATTCTGAAAAATCTGCGCGGCTTATCGCATTTCTTGGGATTTTTGAGAATATCCTTTATTCAACGAATTGGTTGAAAATACATTCGTTTTGAGCGCCCACTGGATTCCGATGCATAGGCTTGCAAATCCATTCAGAACAGCGAAAATCGAAGTGTATAAATATTATGAGAAATTATATTAGGAGGTCCTGTTATGGTATTTGGGTTGCTGCGCGACTGTGAAATCGAAAAAGCGATCGCAGACAAAAAACTGAAATTTGAATATGCCGAAGGGGAGTTATATCAACCCCAAAAAGATAAAGTTAAAGATCCAAAGGAAAGACAATTACAGCCAAGCTCGTTTGATCTGACAATAGGAAAAATATTTTTTCCGCCAGAAACTGAATATGATCCCGACAAGCTTCACTATCATTATCCCAAAGGATCTAAGGGTGCCAAAATTGGCCCTGGCGAAAGCCTTTTTATTGAAACTGCAGAAACGCTCACGTTGGCGGATGATCTTGCTGCTTTTGGATTCCCGCCGGCTCGCTTATCACGGTCTGGGTTAACGATGACAAATCCGGGTCATGTCGATCCAGGTTATAAAGGCAAACTGTCTTTTACGATTGTGAATTTAGGGCGAGACATTATGACTATCAACTCAGGAGACGTCATTGCCACTTTGCTCATTTTCTCACTTTCGGGCAGCGCTGATGTTCCCTATAAAAACTCTACGGACAAAGATGAAAAAGAGACCAGAGAACGTCGTGCAAAGTTGCTTAATCAACTGTCGCCAGACTTTGGTAACTTCTCTCAACGAATAGTAGATGAAGCGGCGCGTGCGGTACAAAAGCTCTCCGTAAAATTAGAATGGGCAAAATTGTTGGTGCCCGCACTTGCAGGCGCCGTTTCGGCAGTTTTTATTTGGTTCATTGGTTTTGTTCCGAATTTTTCAGCTATTGCGACAGAAACGGAAATAGAAGAAATCATCCAGACCGTCGATGCTAAAATTCTATCTCTTTCAGCGCGGATAGGCCAATTAGAAGATCAAAAAGAGATTTTAAGCTTTGATGACGAACTTGACGCTTTGCGTGAAGAGATTAGAAAATTAAAAAATGAATGATCCGAAAGTCTATATTCTATCACGTCCCGTCTTAGACAAGGCAGCGCTTGAAAGCTTTTTAAAAGATAATGATGTCTCTTGGCTGCCCAGTAAAAACGCAACTGATGCAGAACATATATGCGAAATTAGCGGCCGCATCTGTTATCTGTCTTTCACGGATGATAGCGAAAAAATCCACCATCCAAATGATCAGTATCTAAGACATATTATCAAGCAAGGTCATGAAAGTGTTTTGGAACATGTGTCGTGGACTTTCATCATTGATCGCGTGAGTAGGGCATTCAGCCATCAACTTGTTAGGCACCGCGTTGGGTTTTCTTATAGCCAACTTTCTCAACAGTACCATGATGAACAAGATGCGGAATTTGTAGAACCGATTGGTTTGGATGAGGATGGCCAGAAAATTTGGGAGAACTACGTTTCGATGGCCAAATCTACCTACAAAAAATTATTAGAACGCACGGACGCTAAAGATAAACCTTCTAAAGAACGTTTACGGCAGATCCGGTCTGCCGCGCGAAGCGTGTTACCGAATGCGACGGAGACTAAATTATCTGTAACTGCAAACGCGCGTGCATTACGCCACTTTTTTATCACCCGCGGCACTATTATTGGCGACCTGGAAATGCGTGTAGTCGCATGTAAATTGCACGAAGCTCTGGTAAAGGAAGCGCCTGCTCTCTTCGGTGACATCAAAGTTCAGATGTGGAATGATGGGCACCCAATTATTCAACTATGAAATTTCGAAATTAACTTAGTTAGAAAGGTTTCTATCCACTTTCCCGAGTGACATTGACGCAGGGTCATTTTTTATCACATGGGCTGACAAGTCAGATATTTCACAATACGCTTTGCCTATTATGGCACTGACGCGCGATTTGTTGAATAAATTCACCGAATATTCACCGCTGTGCAAGGCGATGGATATGCGGACCGAAGAGGTCGGCGCAGGGTTTGCGCGATTGATATTACCCTATGAGACAAAGCTGATCGGCGATCCGGTGACAGGCGTTTTGCATGGCGGGGCGATTTCGACGCTTTTGGACAGTACTTGTGGCGTTGCCGTCATGTCGCATCCCGAGGGCGAGGTGAATACCGCCACGATTGATTTGCGCATTGATTATATGCGGCCCGCACGGGCGGGGTTTGATGTGACCGCAGAGGCGGAGGTTTATCACGCGACGCGCACGGTTGCCTTTGTGCGTGGCAAGGCTTGGGCGGATGATCCAGACAAACCCTCTGCCATTGCAACGGGCGCTTTTGTTTTTGCGTGGAAAGCCCCCTGATGGCGCGATTTGAACCCGTTCAAGAGGTAAAGAAACGCCGCGATGCGGTATTGCGTGCACTGGTCGATCATATTCCGTTTCATGCGTTCCTCGGCATTGATTTTGAGCGCAAAGGCGATGAATTAACGGGCGTGCTGCGTTATGCGCCGCATGTGATTGGGAATCCCCTGATTGAGCGCATGCATGGCGGGGGAACGAAGGCGTTTTTGGAAAGCACGGCGATTATTTCTTTGTCGTGGAGCTTGCTTTGGGATCGCATGGAAAATGGCGAATTAGACCTGAAGAAGTTGGCGGCGGGTGAATTGCCACCGCTGCCCCGCACAATCAATTTTACCACCGATTACTTGCGGCCCGGCCTGCCGCGCGATGCCTATGCGCGGGCGACGATTGCGCGCGCCGGGCGACGCTATGCCTCGGTTCAGGTCGAGGCATGGCAAGATAATCGCGCTGTGCTATTTGCGCAATCGACGGGGCATTTTAAAATGCCGGAGCTGGCGTAAGGTGGGCAACGCCCACCGTTTTCGAATTTTGGGAATGGTGGGTTTCACCCACCTTACGCTAGCATTAGCGAAGCGCGGAAAATTGGCTTTCGAAAAACACCAAAGGCTGACGGTCCAGACTGCTAACCGACAGCACCTTCAACAGAAAAATCAGATGATCGCCGCCATCCATGACTTGGCTCATCTTGCAATCAAGGCGCGCCAAAAAATCATGGAAAATTGGCACGCCATTGGCATCCACACTATTGGGTGCCAGATCAAAGGCATCTGCCTCTTTCACAAAGGCGCGGCACAGGCCTTCTTGCCCGTCATGTAGGATATGAATGGATGAATGCGTCGCGTTTTCAAACACGGCGCGACGACTGGCATCTTTCTTGATCGACCACAACACTAGCGCTGGGTCCATCGAAACGGAAGCGAAACTGTTAATCGTGATGCCCACCGGACCTGTCTGACCGGCAGCGGTCACAACACACACACCGGTTGCAAATTTGGACAGCGTGCCACGCAACGCATCCGCGGCCACAGATTGGTCGATAATATGACGGGCGGGTGCGTTCATCTTATGGCACCTCTGCCCCATTTGCGGCTTCATAAATTTCAAACCATGTCTGGCGATCCAGCGCGACATCCATCGCTTTGCCCAGTGCCTTGATCCGATCAAGATTATTTGTGCCCATGACCGGCATGATCCGGGCCGGATGGGCGATCAGCCATGCCACCGCAATGGCGGTCATATCTGCATTTTGTTCGCCTGCGATCCGTGTCAGTACCTTGGTCAGTTTTGCATTGCTGCCATCAAACAAGGCGCCACCCCCCAAGGGGGACCATGCCATGGGCGGAAGGCGATGCGTTTGCGCATAGGCCAGATCGCCATTGGTAAAGCTTGACGTCTCTAGCACAGAGATTTCGATTTGATTGGTCAACAGCGGATGGTCCATACGCGATTGCAGCAGTTCAAAATCCCATGGTCGGAAATTTGATACGCCAATGGCTTTTGTTTTGCCGCTGTCGACCAGCGCGTCCAGCGCTGGACCTGTGACATCTGCGTCCATAAAGGGATCCGGACGGTGGATCAGCAGCAGATCGACGGCCTCAACTGACATTTCCGTCAATGACCGTTCTAGCGCACCCGTCACATATTCGGCCGACGTGTCATAATATTTCACCCGCTTATCACTGTGATAGCCGATGGGCGCGATGATATCGCATTTAGTCACAATTTCGATCTGATCTCGAAGGGCAGGTGCGTCTTTCAAAACGCTGCCCAACACCGCCTCTGCGCCATAGTCACCATAGATGTCGGCCTGATCGATTGTGGTGATCCCTTGGTCCAAACAGGCGTCAATCTTTGCGCGGACATGCGGGACGGATGTATCCTCATCCCCATCTTTGATCCGCCACATCCCATAGATGATGCGTGAAAAATCCAAATCTTCTGACAGTGAAATCCGTTCCATTAACGACGCTCCCCAACACCAAGTGGTGTGGCCGGTGTTTCGCCCGGCACGCGATTATATTCGTGTGGCAAAGAACAGGTCTTTAGCTCCGGCATCACCAGTTTTCCAAAATGATCGCATTCGTCCAAATGTGGATAACCCGAGAAGATGAAAGCGCGCATGCCCATTTTTTTGTATTCTTCAATTTCGGACAGCACCTGATCAGCAGAGCCAACCAGCGCAGCGCCGCATCCCGAACGCGCGCGGCCAACACCTGTCCATAGATGCGGTTCGATAAAGCCTTCCATATCGGCCAAATCGCGGTTGCGCGCTTGGCGCGACACACCAAGCGAGCCGCTGTCTAATGCCCGCTCGCGGATTGCTTGACCTTGTTCGTCGTCGAGTTTGGAGACCAGTTCCTCTGCATATTCGCGCGCTTCTTGTTCCGTGTCGCGCACGATCATATGAACGCGTAAGCCATAATCCAGCGTGCGGCCATAATGCTGGGCCCGTTCGTTCACGGTTTTCATCCGGGCCGCCAAATCTTCTTTCGTCTCTGGCCACATCAGATAGACATCGCAATGCTCTGCACAAAGTTCCACCGCTGCGGGCGAATAGCCGCCAAAGTAAAGCAATGGCCCGCCGTTTTGTTGATACGGTCGCACCGGATCAGTGGTTAGTCCTTTGAAATCATAGATTTGCCCGGTGTAGTTAATCTCGTCCTGCGTCCAAGCTTGCTTCAAGATATCCACGACTTCGCGCGAGCGTTGATAGCGGTAATCGCTGTCTTCTTTCTGGCCCGGAAAATCAGAGCTGATGATGTTGATCGTCAAGCGCCCTTCCAGCATATGGTCCAGCGTGGCCACCGTGCGGGCGAGCATGATTGGTTGCATCTCGCCGCAGCGCACAGCTGCCAGCAGATTGATCTTGTCTGTAATCGGCGCACAGCCTGCAACAAATGACAGCGTATCTTGACCAACTTGATAGGAGGAAGGGCACAGAATATTTCGAAACCCATTGGCCTCAGCACGTTTCACGATGTCCGAACAATGATCCCATGAACTGCGCAACGCCCCATCAGGCACCCCTAAATATTGGTAATCATCAGAACAAAGCGCAGAGAACCAAGAAACCTCGGCTGCATCTAAATCTTGCGATGTGACAGGCACGATAGACATCATGATTCTCCTATTCGGGTTAGTATATCAATAGTGTATCAATTTCACTTTGCAAGGCTTTTCCCTGCGTCAGTATCAAACAGATGCACCTCGTCCTCGACAAAGGATATGCCTAACTTGTCACCCGCCTGAACGGCCGCCTGACCGGGCAAATGCAATGTCATCTCCTCGCCGCCATCGACAGCGCCATACACATATGTCTCGCCGCCCAATTGTTCGACGGCGCGGGTGTTGAGTTTTAGCTTCGACGTCTTAGATGCGGTGATGTGGTTGGCGCGAATGCCAAGTGTGACGGCCTGCCCCTTCGTGGTTGCAAATTTCGTCGCGGGCAGGGTGACGGATTGCCCACAATCAAGATCGACCTTGATCTTACCCTTTGCGCCTGCGCCAACTGTGCCTTTCAAGAAATTCATGCGCGGGCTTCCGATAAAGCCTGCAACAAACAGATTGTCTGGCTTGTTATACAGATCAAGCGGACGCCCAAATTGTTCCAGAATCCCACCGCGCAACACGGCGATTTTGTCCGCCATGGTCATCGCCTCGACCTGATCATGGGTGACATAGATCATCGTGTTGCCAAGGCGTTTGTGCAGATCGGCAATCTCGCCCCGCATGGTCACCCGCAGTTCTGCATCCAAATTCGACAGCGGTTCATCAAACAAGAAAATCTTCGGCTCGCGGACCACCGCACGTCCAATCGCCACCCGTTGCCGTTGCCCGCCAGAGAGTTGCCCGGGGCGGCGCGACATCAGCGGTTCGATTTGCAGCATCTTGGCGGCAGCATCGACGCGGGTTTTGATTTCCGCTTTTGGCATGTTTAGATTTTCGAGGCCGAAGGACAGGTTCGCACGCACCGACATATGCGGATAAAGCGCGTAGGATTGGAACACCATCGCCAGCCCGCGCTGGGCCGCCGGAATGGCATTGACCACCTCATCATCAATGCGCACCTCGCCATCGGTGACGTCCTCTAATCCTGCAATCATCCGCAGCATGGTGGATTTCCCGCAGCCCGATGGACCCACGAAAACGCAAAATTCGCCGCTTTCAATGCTCATATCAATCCCATGGATCACATCGACATCACCATAAGATTTCTGAAGGTTATGCAGTGTCAGTTTGCTCATTATTTCAACCCCGTATTGGCAATGCCGGTGGTGATATATTTCTGTAAGAAGACGAAGACGAGCGTGGTCGGGATCAAGCTGACCATCGTCATCGCAAGACGGTAATGTTCTTGGGACAGATGCTCGCCGCGAAACTCCAACAGACAAAGCTGGATCGTATACGCCTCTTTGGTTGTCGCGATTGCCACCAGCGGCAGGATCAAATCATTCCAACGCCAGATCACCGACAGGATGCCAAGTGCGGCAAGCGCGGGCAGAGCCAGCGGAAGCACGATCCGCCAATAAACTTTCCATTCGCTGGCCGCATCCATTCGCGCCGCTTCCATCAACTCATCAGGAATGGTCAGCATGTATTGGCGCAATAGAAAGACGCCCGTGGGTGTGGCCGCACCCGGAATGATCACACCCCAAATCGATCCAGACAACCCTGCCGCATTAATCGCTTTAAACACGCCGACCAGCGCAATTGTAGGTGGCACCATAAGGGTCGCAAGGATGATCAGGAAAAAGGTCATCTGCCCCCGAAACTTGTACTTCGCCAATGCAAATGCAGCCATGGAATTGATCAGAAGCGTCAGCAAAGTCGCAAGAATTGTCACCAGAACGGAGTTGGTAAAACAGGTCGCGAAATTCACATTCACACCAAATGCATTGCCCGTTAGCGGCCCCCAGTAGTTTTCCCATGCTGGCCGCAAATAGCGTTCGGCGCTGACCGTCCCGGTCGGCAGGCGAACCACAGCTTCGGTGCGGTTATCAACATAACGTGCGGGAACGATGTCGCGGTTGCGGTTCAGGTTGGGTACCGCGAAATTTGTCATCACCCCCGTTTCCGGATCAGGCGCAGAGACAAGGATTTGGCTGGTCAGTCTGTTTGGCTCAAACGGGGCTATCCCCAAAAATTCACGCAGCAGGCGTTGATCCTCTGAGGACAAAGGCGCAAGGGCTGTTTCGATATCCAGCTCCGCACGCGCCTCTGCGTTCATAGAAGGGTACCGTGTAATCCAATCGGGCAGACGCGCACGGGTCACAAGCTCGCGCGCTTGTTGGGGGACCAATCCTAGATGCGAGCGCAATGCATAAAAATCGCGCCCTTCAAAATTCAGGATATATCCTTCGGCATCACGCTCCGCTTTTTCGGCGTCACTTAGATCTTCCCAAGACAGCACCCAATCGGGCAGCGCATCGATGATGAAAATCTGTTTTCCCTCTGGTCCTGCGACGGTCGCGCGTGCGACACGCTCAAACTCCGCTGGCAATAGCGACAGGTCCTGCTTTTCCAATTGCGATTGCGTTTTGATAGAGTTCAGCGCGATCCACATCACCGGAATGAAGATCAGTAAAAACCCAAAGGCCAGATAGGCATAAGACACCCAATCCACCCAATTGGCCTTTTGCCCGCCCGCCTTGCGGGTTAGAAATGTCATTACGCCTGTCATGATTTTTCGCTCCGCGAGGACAGCCAGACTTGGACCAGCGACAGGATGATCAGCACAAGTGCCACCAGCAATGACGCCATCGCCGCGATGCCCAACCCGTTTGCGGTCGGTTGCCCGCGCAACCCACTGGTCTCGAAGATATAGGACACCAGTGAAATCCAGCGGACTTGCATGGCGTAAAGCTCCTCAAAGGCTTGAAAGGCTTTGATTAAACTTAGAACGGTAACGACCAACATGGTGGGTGCCAGCAAGGGCAATGTGATCCGCGTTAGCTGTCGCCATGGCGAGGTGCCGTCCATTTCGGCGGCCTCGTAAACATCCCTTGGGATCGCTTGTAGCCCCGCCAAAAGGATCAGCATATAGAAGCCAAGATGCGCCCATGTGTAGACAAAGACGGACCAGAACATCGTCCAACTGGGATCGGTCAGCCATTGGATCGGCTCTGCTATCCAGCCCCAATCCAATAGGGTTTGCGACAGCACACCTTGGCGTTTCAAGATCAATGTCCACAAGAAGCCGACCACCACGGGCGAGAGCATCACCGGATAGAAGAAAACCGACCGCCAAAAGCCGCGTCCCAAAATCGGACGGTTCAGCGCAAGTGCGGTGCACAGCGCGAAGAAGATCATAATCGGGACTTGGAAGATGACAAAGATCGCGGTGTCATAGACAGCGGCAAAGAACTTATCATCCTCGCGGTTTTCCCCGCCTGTGTCGATCTGCACCGGATTGATCAAACGTTGCAGATTATTGTCACCTGCCCACGCGCGGTCAGAAAAATTGATGCTTTGCCCCTCGGTGACCGAAAAGCCGACATTGATGAAAAGCGGGGCAAAGGTGAACAGCCCAAAGACAATCATATTGGGCAGAAGGAACAGATAGGGCAATCCAGTTGCGCCAGACAGGCGTTGGGCCAGTTCCACCGGCCAGCCGATAACGGCCATCAGCCGTTCGCGGAAAGAACCCGTTGGGCGCAACAACGCCCAACCGATCAGAAGGTATCCTAAGAAAGCGTAGGGCCAGCCGGTTCCTGCAAATGCGGCGCGAAATGCGTCTAACATGTGCCCGCCTGACCCCTAAAGTTTACTCTGCGATTTTCGCAGCAACATCGGCGTCGATTGCTGCCAATGCATCATCCAAGCTGAGATCGCCGTTGATCGCTTGGGTGATATAATCCGGCACAACACCGTAGATCGCGAAGTTTTTCGCATAGCCTTGGAATGTATAGGCTTGTGGTGTTGTTTCAGCGGCTTTACCCGCATTTGCCGCAAAGACAGACAATGCTGCCGCGACCGCTGGGTCAGTATCACCATAGTCAACGCCAGAGGCTTGAAGGCCCTGATGCGCCGTGATGTTTTTGGTGGCTGCTGCAAAAGCTGCTGCATTTTCTTCGCGTGCAAGGAAATCCACAAACTGCGCTGCCGCTTCAGGCGAGGCCGTCGATTTAAACGCTGTGATCGCCGCACCACCTGGCATCGCGCCACAACCGCCCGGACCACAAGGGATCGGAACCGCTTTCCAAGAGAAGTCAGTGATATTCTCGTTGTAATTGTTGATCATCCAAGAGCCGGACATGTGCATGACCGCATCGCCAGAGACAAATAATGGTGCGGCATTGCGGTATTGCGTACCAGAACCCGCTGGCCACCCCTCGGCTGGCATCAAGCCGGATGTGTGCCACTCGATGAATGTCTCTGCATAGTTTTTGAAACCATCGTCGACCAAGATCGGTTCGCCCGCATCGTCAAAGAATTTTGCGCCATAAGAAAACGCTGGTCCTGCCCAACGGTGCGCTGTGCGGTCCATGACCAGACCCGCGGTGACGCCTAATGC
This sequence comes from Pseudomonadota bacterium, assembly GCA_039029215.1. GTDB lineage: Bacteria > Pseudomonadota > Alphaproteobacteria > Rhodobacterales > Rhodobacteraceae > Amylibacter. The sequence continues at coordinate 62,174 of JBCCGP010000006.1, read as the reverse complement.
GTCTTGGACCTGTTTTAGGCTTGCCGCCCAATCATCCCATGTGGCGCCATCACCTGGCATATCCACGCCCGCATCTTCGAACATGGACACATTCACATATGGACCTGTGACCGTCAGCTGCGTCATCCAGCCGTAGATGCCATTGTCATCGCCACCTGCGGCGCGGAACCACGGCAAGGTCGCGCCATAATTCGCCTCCCATTTCGTTGTTTCCACATAAGGTGTGAGGTCCAGATAGAATTGGTTCAGACCGCCCAGATTTGTCACACGCGCCACATCTGGTGCGGCATCTGTTTGCAACTGGTTTTCCAACTGGTCGCGAATAATGTCATAGCCCACAGTTTCGACGACAACCGTATGGCCTGTCTCTGCCGTGAATTTATCGGTCATGCCTGCGATCACATCGCATTCATTGCCGTCTTGATAACATAAGAATTTAATCTCATCTGCATTCACCGCTGCGGCTGTCGATACAATCGCAGAGCCGATCAATGCTTTAAGCATGGTTGGTGCTTTCATGGTTTCCTCCCTTAAGGATATTGGGCGCGATCGCGCCTGCATAAATTCCGTCCTCATCGCGGTTGCCCAAACGATGATTCCACTTGCATAGGGAACCATGCAATGTATCATTTGTAAATCAATTATTTTCACCTTGGGGAGTAGCGTGGAAGATTTTGGTGCGGATAAAGCCCATTTGGGCAACCTGCCTTTGCATGTGCAGGTCAGCGAAATGCTGATCCGTGAAATCCGCGCAGGCATTTTGCTGGACGGCGAGAAGCTTGCCCCCGAACGTAAATTGGCCGAGGAGCTGGGGATTGCCGTTGGCACGTTGCGCAAGGCGCTGGCCGATCTGGCCACCAAGGGATTTCTGGACCGCGTTCAAGGGTCGGGCAATTATATCCGTGACAATACCGATGGCGAAAATATCTATGCGTTTTTTCACTTGGAGCTGGTCACGGGCGGTGGTTTGCCCACGGCCGAGCTTTTATCATTGGACAAGCTGAGCAAACCGAAATCTTTGCCAAAATTCGGCGCGGCGGATTTTGGATTTCGATTGCGCCGCCTGCGGCAGCTTAGTGGCAAAGACGCGGCATGCGAGGAAATCTGGCTTGATGGGTCTGTTACAAATCATATCGAGAAAGCCGATATTTCGGATTCGCTTTATCTGACATATCGCGAAAAATTCGGACGCATTATCAGCCGTGCGGTTGATCAGGTGGGGGTCTCAGATTGCCCAAAATGGTGCCCGGCTGAATTTGGACGCAACGACCGGCTTGGCTGGGGCTTTATAGAGCGTATATCGACCGACCAACTTGGCAAGGACATTGAATATTCGCGTACATGGTTTGATCCCGGGCTTGCCCGGTTCACGGCGCGCTGGAAATAAGGCAGGGACATGAAAGATCTGAACTACGGCATCATCGGCTGTGGCATGATGGGCCACGAGCATATCGAGAATATTGGCATATTAAGCGGCGCGCGGGTGCATGCGATTTACGAGCCTGATGACGCCATGCGCGGCTCTGCAATGAAACGGGTGCCGGATGCTATTTCGGTGGGCTCGATTGATGAGATGTTGGCGATTGAGGCGCTGGACGCTTTGGTGATTGTTACGCCAAATTTTATGCATGCTGATCAGTTGCGCCAAATCACTACGGCGCGGACAATTCCGATTTTGATCGAAAAGCCGCTGGTCACGGACCCCGATGATTATGCGTTCATTGAAGGCTTGCAGCAAACCTATGGTGCGCCGATTTGGGTGGCGATGGAATATCGCTATATGCCGCCCTTGCAAAAATTTCTTGAGATGATGGACGACGCAACCGGCGGTGTGAAACACTTCACGATCAAGGAACATCGCTTTCCGTTTCTGCCCAAGGTCGAGAATTGGAACCGGTTCAACAAACTCTCTGGCGGGACATTGGTGGAAAAATGCTGTCATTTCTTCGATCTGATGCGGCTGGCTATCCCGGGGGAACCTAAACGCGTCACGGGGTCGGGTTGGCAGGCGGTCAACCATGTGCACGAGATTTATAATGGCGAGAAATCGGACATTTGGGATGCCGCTTTTGCGATTGTCGATTTTGACAGCGGTGCGCGCGCGATGCTGGATTTGTGCATGTTCGCCGAAGGTGCCGAATACCAAGAAGAGATTACCGCCGTTGGCCACAAAGGGCGCATTGATGTGTTGATCCCGGGACCGGTTCGATTTTGGCCACTGGAGAAATCCGATCCCCCAACACCAAAAGTTGTGATCCAACCACGAAACAAGTCAGGCCGCCAGGTCGTCGAGGTCGAAGTGCCAGCGGATTTGCTGGCGGCGGGCGACCACAATGGCTCGACCTATTATCAACACCTAAAATTCCGCGATGCTGTGCGCGGCAATGCACCGGTGGAGGTAACGCTGCATGATGGCTTATGGGCCGTCCGCATGGGCTGGGCCGCGCAAGAGGCGAGCCGGACGGGGCAGAGTTTTGTGTTTTGAAGTAAGGTAGTACGGGCAGGTACTTTCGGTATCATATTATTGATCCATGCCGCCGGGTTGGAATGGGTTTCAATTCCAAAAGGTTAATTTTATTAAACCGGTTTAGTTGAGTGATTTTAATCAAATCTTAAACATGGAAATGTGCCGCGAAATCCTCTTGCATCGTCGTTGCATCCCTTGCCCAGATACGTGATTATTCTAGTCTGAATGCAACACACAAAGGATCGCCAAAATGAAATGCCAACCCAAAGCCAGTCATTTTGTGAACGGCGCCTATCTTGAGGATACAGAGGGGACAGAAATCACATGCATCTTCCCTGCGACCGGCGAGGCGGTTGCAAAGCTTCATTCCGCAACGCCAGGCGTGATCGAGCACGCCATCACCTCGGCCCAAGTTGCCCAAAAGGAATGGGCGACGCTGTCTGGAACAGAGCGCGGTCGCGTGTTGCGCCGTGCCGCCGACATAATACGCGAACGCAATCGCGAGCTGTCCGAACTAGAGACTTATGACACCGGCAAACCGATGCAGGAAACGCTTTATGTGGATGCGACCTCGGCTGCCGATGCGCTGGAATATTTTGGTGGGCTTGCGGGCAGTATTACAGGTGAACATATTCCCCTTTCAGGCGGCGATTGGGCCTATACAAAACGCGTGCCCTTGGGTGTGTGTGTGGGCATCGGTGCGTGGAATTATCCAACGCAAATCGCCTGCTGGAAAGGCGCGCCTGCACTTGCTTGCGGCAATGCGATGATTTTCAAACCCTCTGAGACGACACCGCTTTGTGCTTTGAAAGTTGCAGAAATTTTTATCGAGGCTGGCGCGCCCGCCGGTCTTTATAATGTGGTTCAAGGTTATGGCGACGTGGGTGCCGCGTTGGTCGGTGATCCGCGTGTGGACAAAGTTTCGCTAACGGGGTCCGCCCCGACGGGTAAGAAAGTCTATGCCGCGGCCGCCGCGGGTATGAAACATGTGACAATGGAATTGGGTGGCAAATCCCCCCTGATCATTTTTGAGGATGCTGATATCGAGAACGCGGTTGGCGGTGCGATGTTGGCCAATATGTATTCCACTGGCCAAGTTTGCTCAAACGGCACGCGCGTCTTTGTTCAAAAATCGATTGAAAAAAAGTTTCTGGCCGCGTTTGCCAAACGTGCCGCAGAAATTAAGCTTGGCGACCCCTTGGATGAAGAGACCCAAATGGGCCCGATGGTGTCAGAAGCGCAGCGCTATATTGTGATGGGGTTTGTTGAAAAGAGCCTCGCCGAAGGCGCGCGGTTGGTTTGCGGCGGCAAGGTGCCTGAGCAAAGCGGGTTTTTCATCGAACCAACGGTCTTTGCTGATGTGACCGATGATATGACAATTGCACGAGAAGAGATTTTTGGCCCCGTAATGTCTGTCCTTAGCTTTGAGTCCGAAGAAGAGGTTATCAAACGCGCAAACGACACAGAGCTTGGATTGGCAGCGGGCGTATTTACCAATGATATTACGCGCGCGCATCGTGTGATTGATCAACTTGATGCGGGGACGTGTTACATCAATACCTATAATGACGCGCCCGTCGAGGCGCCGTTTGGCGGTATGAAAGGCTCTGGCGTTGGGCGGGAAAATTCGAAGGCCGCGATTGAGCATTACAGCCAGCTTAAAACCGTTTATGTGAAGATGGGTCCGGTGGACGCGCCTTACTAATCGAAATGCGTCTCTCCGTTTCAAGGGATTGCGCCCTTTGGGCGCGATAAGGGCGGCATGCTCAGGCAGGGGTAAACCCCTGCGTCGCATCCCGCTTGGGGTCAGGCCGCCCCAAACGCGGCCCTTTTGGGGGCGCTGCCCCCAAACCCAATTCGGGGTTAATCCATCGATTTAAACGCGAATTCGCCACCTTCTTTGATGCCCGAGGGCCAGCGCGATGTCACGGTTTTGGTTCTGCTGTAGAATTTGATAGAGTCTGGCCCATGCTGATTAAGATCACCAAAGGCAGATTTCTTCCAACCGCCAAATGTATGATAAGCCAATGGCACCGGGATGGGCACATTCACACCGACCATACCGACCTGGACACGCTGTACGAAATCGCGTGCTGTATCCCCATCGCGGGTGAAGATTGCGGTGCCGTTTCCATATTCGTGATCTGTTGCAAGGGCCAATGCCTCTTCGTAGCTGCTTGCACGCACGGTTGACAGGACGGGGCCAAAAATCTCTTCTTTATAGATCGACATATCTGGTGTGACCTTGTCAAACAGATGCGGTCCAACGAAAAATCCGTTTTCGTAACCTTGCAGCGAGAAGTCACGCCCGTCGACCACAAGCGCTGCGCCCTCTTCAACACCTTTATTGACCAGTCCCAAAATCCGCTCTTTTGCGGCGGCTGTCACCACGGGGCCAAGATCAACATCGTCGCCGGCCGTATAGGGCCCGACCTTCAAGTTCTCGACGCGTGGGATCAGCTTTTCGATCAATCGGTCTGCGGTTTCTTCGCCCACAGGCACGGCAACGGATACCGCCATGCAGCGTTCGCCCGCTGCACCGTAACCAGCACCAACCAGCGCATCAGCCGCTTGATCCAGATCTGCATCCGGCATCACAATCATATGGTTTTTCGCACCACCAAAGCATTGCACACGTTTCCCGCTGGCCGCCGCAGTGGCATAGACATATTGCGCAATCGGCGTGGACCCAACAAAGCCGATCGAGGCGATATCTGGGTGGTTTAAAAGCGCATCAACAGCTTCTTTATCGCCATTCACAACTTGCAGCACACCTTTGGGAAGACCCGCCTCCTCAATCAGTTCCGCCAGCATCATTGTACAGGACGGATCACGCTCTGAAGGTTTTAGAACAAATGCATTGCCGCAGACCAATGCTGGTGCGAACATCCAAAGCGGCATCATTGCTGGGAAATTAAATGGCGTGATCCCACCGCACACCCCCAAGGGTTGGCGCATCGAATAAAGATCGATGCCCGCACCCGCACTTTCTGTATATTCGCCCTTTAACAGATGCGGCGCCCCGATACAGAATTCGACACATTCAAGGCCCCGGATCACATCGCCCTTCGCATCAAGGATCGTCTTGCCATGCTCATGGCTCAGGGTCTCGGCCAGTTTATCCATATCACGATGCATCAAATCGACGAATTTCATCATCACACGCGCCCGCTTTTGTGGGTTTGTGGCACCCCATTCAGGTTGCGCGGCTTTGGCAATCGCCACAGCCTTGTTCAGCTCGTCATTCGAGGCCATAGACAGTTTTGCACTGATCTCGCCTGTTGCTGGGTTAAACACATCTGCCGTCCGGCCAGAGCTGCCATCAACATATGCCCCGTCAATATAATGTCCGATATTGCGCATGGAATCCTCCTGAAACTTGGCAAGAAATTATCACCGACAGATCGGGTGGAAAAGCGCAAAAGCGTTTGGCAACCGTCCGAAAGCGTTACCCGAAAACCACCTGGTACATGATGCGTCCAGGCAAGAAAGTAAAAAGCCCAGTGATAATCAAAGCATAAAAGTAAAGCGCGCGCATGGTTCTGCGGTGCAATGATACATTCCCCGCACGCGCTGCTTGGACGCCGCGGTAAAGGGAGACCAGAACCAAGATTGATAATAGATGAATTGGTGAAAATGGACCAATCAAACGCAAGTCGTGAATAAAGAAGCTCGAGAGCGCGACATAGGCCATAAGGACAACCCAAACATACCCCATCATTCGGTGCCGTTGTCCGCCTTTCTTTAGAAAAAACTGAATGCCGCCAATTAGCAAGGCCAACACTGCAGCATAGACATGTGTCGGGATCGGTGAGCTTGCTTCGGTCAGTACGGAAAAATCCATGTGGATCCTTATTCTTCGAACTATGCCGTCGTCAAGGCAACCCATATGTGACTGACATTCCCTGCACTCAACTACGTGTTTTTTCTATCCGCTGCTTGGTCACTTGATGAGAAAATTTGACCGTGCAAAAGGGAGATTTTGCAGTCGAAACAGAACGAGGTTGATTGAGAGATTAGTCGAACCGATAGAACTTGGTGTGTTTTTTATCATCAAGGCGTTCGGGTCTATCACTTGACTTGCTAATCGATACCCCGATGCACTCACCCCGAATATGTCGCAAAAAGCGGCGCATGATCGGATGGTTTTTCCCACCCCCGTGCATCGCGCAAGACACGGCTGCCTGAAAACCGATCTGCGATGTCTGCTGTGGCCCAAATATGATCCAAGCGGCGCCCCTTGTCGGCCGCATCCCAATCGCGCGCGCGGTACGACCACCATGTATAAAGCTGCCCATCGGGGATATCTTTGCGCGTGATATCGACCCAATCGCCAGCCTCTTGCACAGCTGTCAGTGTTTCCACCTCAATCGGCGTATGGCTGACGACTTTCAAAAGTTGCTTATGAGACCAAACATCATCTTCGCGCGGCGCAATATTTAGATCGCCGACTAACACAGAATTGGTGAGGCCCCCATGCCCCCAAGCTTTCATATCTGCAAGGAAATCCAGCTTTTGTCCGAATTTGATATTCTGCTCTCGATCGGGAATGTCACCACCCGCAGGGACGTAGAAATTGTGTAAGGCAAATTTTCCATCAACAATTGCGGCGCAATGGCGTGCGTGGTCCAACCCGGCGAAGTCAAATTGCTCCAGTGGTTTGAGTGGCAGGCGCGACAGGATTGCAACGCCATTATATCCTTTCTGACCATTGGCGACCATATGGGTATAGCCCAGCGCATCAAAAGCATCGCGAGGGATTTTGTCCACGGGGCTTTTGCATTCTTGCAGGCACAAAACGTCAGGCGCTTCCTGTTCCAACAGTTTGACAACAATCAGCTCGCGCAGGCGTACAGAATTGATGTTCCATGTACATAATTTGATCGTCATTTTGCCCCTATTCTTGCGCGATTGTTGAAAAGGTTAAAGTGTTAACTTGTATTAACACATTGATATTATTCACTATTTATTGAACGCAATCCGTGAAATTTTAACCCTTTGTTTACCTTAGTGAACAAAATCATAACGGCAATTTAGAGCGAGTCAATTCTGATGCAGTTCGATTCAAAGACGAAAATTCGCCTCTTGGCCTTTATCATATCTTTGCCTGTCTTAGGGCTGGCCGCGGTCGCGATTTCGGTACCGGATTATCAATTTATGATTGCGCATGGTCCGATCCAAAAGGGACATGCAAATGTGGATTGTTCGGGATGTCATGTGCCGGCAACAGGGACGACGCGCCAACAGGTTCAGGCGAATTTCAAGAGGCTTGTCGGATTGCGCGAAGATAAGATTGATTTCGGTTTTGCGGCTGTCAATTCAGAAACCTGTCTGAATTGTCACGAACGCCCGAATGAGCGGCACCCGATTTATCGTTTTAACGAGCCGCGTTTCCAACAGGCCCGGGCGGAGGTCGCGGCGACATCCTGCTTGGGCTGCCATAGCGAGCATTCAGATGCGCGCGTGATGGCAGAGGTGGGCCAAACTTTCTGTGTGCATTGTCATGAAGATTTGGTGTTGAAAAATGACCCGCTGGATCAATCCCATGTTGCGTTGATCGAGGCGGGGCAATGGGGCAGCTGTTTGGGCTGTCACGATTTCCATGGCAACCACGCGCATAAGGCCCAAATTCGCGTCGCCGATGCGTTCGGTCCAGCGGCGATCAAAGCTTATTTGGGCAATGGCCCATCTCCCTTTGGAACTAAAAAAATCTACGAGGCGAAAGAGAAATGAAAACATCTCATATCATTTGGCTTGGCGTCTTTGTTACGTCTTCGGCTTATCTATTGGCCAGTGCGCCCCCAGAACTGGAAAGTGAAACAGCGGGCGCGACAGATGCGCGTGTGATCAAAACCCAAAATATGTTGAATGCGGTCAACAGCATCAACAACACAGCCCGCACGCTTTATACCAAAAAAATTGTGGGGGGCGGTAAGGCCGCGGGCCTTGGCTTTGGCGAGGATTGGGCAGAACCGGGCGTGAAGAAAGGGCCGCTTCCGGCGCTGTTTTTACGTCTGGTCTCTGCGCGATTGGAAACCAAACCGCCTCAGCTTGGGCTGTATCTGGGCTCGGACGAGCCGATCAACAAATCCAATCTTTTTGGAGGGACGCAAGTTCAAGCCTATGAGGCGGTCAAAGCCACTGAAGACAGCGTGTTTATGAAAGATGCCGATATCGGTCTTGTTGCGATGTATCCCGATTTTGCATCCGCCGGGCCCTGCGTGTCGTGTCATAACGAGCATGCAGATAGTCCTAAAACTGATTGGGAATTGGGTGATGTGATGGGGGCCACAACTTGGACCTATCCAATGGATGTCGTCGGTGCCGCCGACTATTTAGATACAACAGAGGCGTTTTACGAGGCGGTCGAGGAAGCCTATACAATGTATCTCGATAAGGTGCGCGGGTTTGATCCCGATCTGCCGATTGGTGCGGAATGGCCCGCAGAAGGAAAACTTGCTTTGCCAGATGCCGCAACCTTCATGGCAGAGGTGCGCGCACAATCGGCACAATATGTGATTTCAGATTTGATTTTGGACGCTCAAGATAAGTTTGACACGCTCGAGATCGGGGCGACGGAATGACTGCAATTATTCTTAAGATCCGCAGGCAACCTTATCTGGGATTTGCGTTGTTTGGATGTGTGTTTTTGCTGGCCGCGTTGATAGCGGGCGTTCAAGAATTTGCCGTACCGGAAAGCTGGCGGTTTTTGTGGCAAGTTGCGACAGGGGCGTTTCTGACGCTTGCGATTGTCTATCAATGGATCTTGTTGGTACAGCGGTTGACCCGCGCCGCCCCCGCAATCCAGCGCAGTTATTATATGAACCATCGCTGGGTGGGTTCCGCCTCTTTTTTCCTCTTTGCGCTACATGCGATCAGTTTCGGACATATGTTAACCAATGCTTTGGCGGTCCTGTTCATCGGTTGCGCGATCACAGGAGTGATGAACAAAGAGATTATGAAATATCGCCGCGAATGGACTTATCAGTTGTGGTTTGGCGTGCATGTGGCTTTCTCTGCCTTACTGGCCCCACTGATCATCGCTCATATCTGGGTAGCGCTGGCCTTCGAAGGCATCTAAGCTGCGATCCCAAAGTGAGGGTCAGAGAATGGCGAATTCAAAATATATTCTGAAAGCAGGCGACATCGCCGCAATGGACGGGTTGCATAAAATTCACTTCATCAACCCAGAGGCAGAGCGGATCAATAAATCGCTTGGCGATCATACGGGTTTAACAGGCCTGGGCTTTCATATTATCGAGGTGCCGTCCGGCAAGGCCTCGACCGAATATCATAAGCACTATTTCGAGGATGAATGTGCCTATGTGCTTTCGGGCAAGGGCATGACGGAAATCGAGGATGAGATGTTCGAAATTGGACCAGGCGATTTCATCGCCTATCCCAAAGACGGGCCTGCACATCGGATCATAAATACAAGCGATGCGGTTCTGAGATGTATCGTCGTGGGTGAACGGCTGGCCCATGATGTGGGGGATTATCCGCGTATGGGAAAGCGGATTTATCGCAATGCCGGACAAGATTGGGACTTGGTGGATATCGATGTGATTGATCATCCGACAGGTGGTCAGAAGAAATAGGATTGTTCTTTGCCGCGTTCTTAGGTGTGCTGTTTAAAGGTGGCTCCGCGCTGGGTCCGGACGCCCAAGCGATTTCGGGAAAGATTTGCATCACAAAAACCTTGCCGCCCTTCGGGCTCTCAGGATTTTTGTGATATATGATGATGTTGTATTCCCGAAACGCATACTCGGGGCGCCGCCAGCGCTTCGCCCGATCCTCCGGACGTAAAGCCGCGCGCAAAAAAAGCCCGCCTTTAAAAGGCGGGCCAGTCAACAGGGAGGGATAGGTGCGTATTTTAGGCCCACGCACCACGGGCCAAGGGCTTTAGGCCACCAAACGATAACCACCTGATTCAGTCACCAAAAGCCGTGCATTCGAGGGATCCGGCTCAATCTTTTGACGCAACCGATAGATATGCGTCTCAAGCGTGTGCGTTGTCACGCCAGCATTATAGCCCCAGACCTCATGTAACAGCGTGTCGCGTGGGACAACACCGTCAGAGGCGCGGTAAAGGAACTTCAGAATATTCGTCTCTTTCTCGGTCAGACGGATCTTCTTTTCTTCTTCGGTGATCAGCATCTTCGCCGCTGGCTTGAACGTGTACGGCCCAAGCGAGAACACCGCATCTTCTGATTGTTCATGCTGTCGCAGTTGCGCACGAAGGCGCGCGAGCAAGACCGGGAACTTAAAGGGTTTCGCGATATAATCATTCGCACCCGCATCAAGTCCGTAAATCGTATCGGCATCACTGTCCTGCGCCGTCAGCATCACAATCGGGCATTTCACCCCTTGCTTGCGCATCAAGCGGCACAGTTCGCGCCCATCCATATCGGGCAGACCGACATCCAAAATCACCAGATCGTGCAGCATCTCTTTGGCGCGTTCCAGCCCAGATTGCCCGTCTTCGGCTTCAAAAACATCGAATTCTTCGGTCAAAACCAGCTGATCTGCCAGCACTTCGCGCAGATCGGGATCGTCATCGACCAATAGGATTTTCTTCAAACTGCTCATCGTCAGATGGCCTCCATATTGCATTTGAGGGTAAACTGTTTCGGATCAGGCCCAAGAACAACCCGCCTCACGCGCTCGTGTCGAAATCACGGCAAATATTTCAACTTTTCATTCTAGCGGGGATAGATCAGAAAGGAATTGTAACAATTTGCAGGGCCAAAATGGGTCTGAACCTGACACCACAGGAACATATTGCGCGCGCGCGTGCAGAGCTGCGCATGGGTGCAGGTGTGGTGTTGTGCACGCCTGATACGCGCTGGCTTGCGGTTTCGGCAGAGGCGGTGACAGAAGATCGTTTTGCGGCAATGCAAGCGCTGGGTGCTATTGAATTGGTGCTGACCAATTGGCGGGCCGAGACATTAAAGACCTGGGCCAATGCGGGTGATATTGCCCGTATTGAACTGGGGGGCAGACCGCTGAAATGGGCGCGATCCATGGCCGACCCCTCTGATGATCTGTCAAATCCGCTCAAAGGTCCGTTTCAGCCGGTCTTCGGCGCGGATGCCACCGCGCATCGCGCCGCCCTGACCATTTGCAAAGGGGCGTATCTGTTGCCCGCGGTTTTAATGGTCGAGGTTGCAGATAATTTTCAAAGCGATCTGCATTGCATGGATCTTGACCAAATCTTTGAAGCTTTGGCAGGCGATGATCCCATGTTGCGCAGGGCTGTGCATGCGCCCGTTCCGCTGCGCTATTCCAAAGACAGCCGTGTTTACGTGTTTCGCCCAACTGATGGCGGGGAAGAGCATTATGCGATCGAGCTTGGACATCCAGACCGCGCGAAACCGGTTTTGTCGCGCCTGCATTCAGCTTGTTTCACGGGCGACATCATCGGTTCGCTAAAATGCGATTGCGGTCAACAGCTGGATGCAGCGCTGTCAGCGATGGGTGAAGCGGGCGAAGGCGTGTTGCTTTATCTCAATCAGGAGGGGCGCGGGATTGGCTTGGCGAACAAAATGCGCGCCTATTCTTTGCAGGCCGAAGGGTTCGATACGGTCGAAGCCAATCATCGCCTTGGTTTTGAAGATGATGAACGTAATTTCCGCATCGGGGCAGAGATTTTGCGCCTGATGGGCTTCAGCCAGACGCGTTTGATGACGAACAATCCCGCCAAAGTGAAAAATATGGAACGTTCAGGCATTGCTGTGACTGAACGTGTGCCGCTGGTTGTTGGTCAAAACCCGTTGAATGCGGATTATCTGGCCACCAAGGCCAAGAAGAGCGGACACATATTATGAGTGAGGCTATTTGTGATCACAAATAAAGACGATCTTGTGATCACAAAATGGGGTGCGCGGTATCGCGGACGCCACCTGCCTTGTGCGATCGGGCGCGGCGGGATTGGCGTGAAAACGGGCGAGGGCGATGGCATCACGCCTGCTGGCACGTTTCGCATTTTGGGCCTTGGTGTGCGCCCGGATCGTGTCGCGATATCCTCTATCATCCCGCAATTTGAAATTGGTCCGATGGACAAATGGTCAGATGATCCCAAGGACCCCGCTTACAACCACCTAATCCGCGCGCATGATCATGCGTTTAGCCACGAACGCCTGCGGCGCGCCGATCCGCTTTATGATGCGTTTGTGATCCTCGATTTCAACTATCCCGAAGCGCAGCCAGGCAAGGGCAGCGCCATCTTCCTACACATCTGGCGCCGCCCGCGTTATCCGACCGAGGGGTGTGTGGCATTCGAGGCTGCGGATTTTTTGGATATTTTGAGCACTTGGACGGCCGATGCACAAATTCACATAAGGGAGTAGAGCAAGAGCAGCGCCTGACTGGGCGGGCACAACGCGCCTGCCGAGGGGCAGGCAGGCGCGGGATTTTTGTGCCGAAAGCCCAATGTCGATCTAGTGCCTTTCTCTGAGGTGTCGTAATGCGAACTTGTTAAGCGGCACGCGAATGTCGAAACGTAAGTTTATGGGCAGTTTCTTCTAATGCTCCGTAGGGTGCGTGATTCGACGCACGTTCTTCCTTCTGAAGCAGACCGATCCCTTTGGTCTACACCGACATGTTCGTTAGGATGATCTCAAAAACTCTTAACGCACCGCGCGGGTCGGTAAGAGTTTCTCATAACGATTATATTGGAGCTACGCTCTAACCCGCGCGCGCCCACGCCAGAAGCAGGCACAGAAAGAAGCAGCAAAGCCAATGAAACCAAGAGAGATGTTCAAAATCAACTGTAAACCCGATCCCCAAAGATCGCAGAGCCGACCCGGATATGCGTGGCCCCAAAGGCAATCGCCTTCTCAAAATCCGCAGACATCCCCATCGACAGTTTCGACACCCCATTGCGTGCGGCAATCTTTGTCAGCAAAGCAAAATGTAGGCTTGCTTCCTCTTCCACTGGTGGGATCACCATCAAGCCTTCAATTGGCAAATCCATATCGCGGCAGGTTGCAATAAACGCATCAACCTCACTAGGCAGAACCCCTGATTTCTGCGGCTCTTCGCCGGTATTGACCTGTATAAACATCGCTGGTGCCTTGCCTTGCGCTTGCACCTCGGCGGCCAGTTTGCGCGCCAGTTTCTCGCGATCTACCGAATGGATTGCATCAAACAGGCTCACCGCTTGTTTGACTTTATTCGTCTGCAACGGCCCGATCAGATGGACCAAAGTGCCCGCGAATTTATCCCTAAATTCCGGCCACTTCCCCGCAGCCTCTTGCACCTTATTCTCGCCAAATAACCGATGCCCGGCCTCAAGCACCGCCTCAACCCGCTCATTCGGCTGCACTTTTGAAACCGCGATCAGCGCGATCTCTTCCGCGTTACGCCCAGCATCTTTGGCAGCTTTCGCAACCCGTTCCTCAATCGTCCTCAGGGTAATTTCCAGCCTCCTTCAGAACGTCAAACATCGGCTGCAAATGCGCCTCATAACGCTGCCATGATTTCACCGAGGAGGTATAAATCGGCTGGCGCACCTGGTGGATTGACAACGTCTTCACAGCACGTTTTGATTTATGAGGGCTTAGACACGCATCGTCCCAAGGCAATCCACAATAGTCGATCAATTTGCGCGTCTCTTCCTCTGGATTTGCGGTCAGCTTTTCGTAATGCACTTCGTAAATGTGTTCTGGCATCACAGATTTCCAGAAGTTAATGCGCCGCACGAATGCGTTATATTGGTGACCCAACATTTCCAAATTGTTGGCATATTTGTGAGTACCGCTCATAAATCGATTTTTATATATCGACAAAAGATTGTCCCTTGGATCCCGCCGGAGTATCACAAATTTTCCATTGGGCATCGCCGCCTGAATAAGCCCAGCAAGTTGATAGGTGCCGATTGCTTTATCAGTGATATATTCACTGTCTTCTCGATGCTCTTTTAGTTCATTCCAGCACTCTTTTCCCAATGAGAAAATCTCCTTTGCTGGAATACCACGAATTCTACGCAATGTAGTGCGGTGGTTTTTGCGAACTGTGACACGCTTAAAAGCAGAATGTGAAGAATTTCCTATTTCCCCCGCAGCAGTCACAAGCGGATGTGCAGAAATTATTTGTTCTGTCAAAGTAGTTCCAGAGCGGGGCATGCCTGTTACAAATATCGGCCTGGCTTTCGCAAATCCTGCACCCTTAAAATGGTTTAGATCAAATCCTTCTACAATATCTGCAAATTCACTATCTTGTTGTTCAATCATTTTTATTTCAAATGGGTGGTTATTAAACTCAAGAGAATTGGCTTCGTCCAGATACTTGATTGCTTCATCATAACGAGATTGATCTTCCAACCCCTTTGCAATTGCAAATCCTAAGTCGATTTTGCTGGTTTCGTTTAGTGGATCTTCATAGAGCTCGATCATTTGTTTGACCAGTTCCGGTTCCTCAGATCCTTTCTTGGATCGCATATAACTCAAGATCACACCAACATTTCTTGGTGAAGTCTGCATTACTTTTAAATAATCATTGTTGGCAGCATCAAATTTACCAAGCTGACCATTCAAACTTGCACGGCCGACCAAAGCTGAAATATAATTCGGTTCCAGTTTCAAAGCGGTATCGAAGTGAGATTGTGCTTCTGTATAATTTTCATTCTTGAGGTAGGCAGACGCAACAATTGTGAAATGAACTGCTTTGTTGCAACCATTGGCAATTGCAGTGCGACAAATTTTGGTACCCTTTTCCACTTTATCGTTCTCTATTAGTCGAGCACCGTATTGTAATTGAATCGGAGCCAAGGACTTTTTAGGAAATACATTCAAACACTTTGAAAAAAATTCAGTGCCCGCCTCTATCTTATTTTGCCTAAGAATGAGGTTCCCCAGCTCAATGGCAGAATCAACGTTTCTTGGTGCGTAATAAAGTGCGTTTCGAAAACTCTCATATGCCATATATGTTGCACCCAACTCTAGTTGGCATAATCCAGAAGAATAATGCGCTCGCCAATATGTCGGATCAATTTCAGTCGCTTTCCTAAGCACCTTTTCTGCATCCCGAAACCTTTGCGTATTCACATACGCTTCTCCACACAGGTCCAATATCGCCGCAGAATTTGGAAATCTTTTCTCGACTGTTTGCGCCATTTCTAATGCGGCTTCCAAACGTTTCGATTTATTGAGCTCGGCAAGTTTTTCTAATTCCTTAAGAGCTCCTTTTTCAGCAATTACATTATTTCCATCACTCAAATTGACGAGTTGATTTTGTAGTTGAGATTTCAGCTCGGTTGGTAATTTGCTTTCCTTTAAATTCTTGAAGCCATCCTGAATTATATCCTTGTCCATAGACAAAACCAGGCTTTTGACGAGCGCCTTACAAATTTCGGGTACATTAGGTTTAATTTGATTTGCTATATTGAGATGAAAGACAGATTTTAAGAATCTATTGCCAAAATACATAACTAGACCCACTTGATAGTGGACCTCTGCGGAGTTGGGTTTGTGTTTTAAAATTTCCGAATAAATCGAAAGGGCTGCCTCAAAATCTAACTTATTTTGATATGTAAGAGCTTCTTTGTAGAGCTTCTTTAGGTCTAAATTTTGAGGTGCTATCATCTGGGATATCCATAGATTTTTTTAGGCCAAATACAAATAAAAAAAAGAGCGGGTGCAAGACCCGCTCTTTCCATTTCAAATCCGGTTTGGATTAGAAGTCCATACGAACACCTAGGGACCAAGTGTCAGTGCTTGCACCGGTTGCTGGGCTAGAAGAGCCGTAACCAAGAGCAACAACAGCACCACCACCTAGATCGTAGTTTACAACTGCGCCGAAGCCAGTAGTTTTTGTACCACCAACATCTAGTTCACCGTAGTTAACGTGAAGAAGAAGTGCATCCATTGTGTAGCCAAGGCCAATCGCTGAATGCTTCGTCTTTGTGCCAGCACCATCGTCTTCTTCTGAGTAATTCACAACAGCGTCAATCCCACTGAAGCCTGCAGATAGAGAGATACCAATGATGTCTGCATCGCCTTGCTCTTGATAACCAAGACCAATACCAAGTGTAGTACCACCCAAGTCGGCAGAGTATTTAACACCTACGCCGATCGCTTCTTCCATTGCAGCTGCGCCGCCTGATGCTGAAGTCGATGTACCACCAGTACATGCACCGCCTGTAGAGGTGCCAAGACAGTTAACGGTCACCGTACCCAAAGTCGCCGCACGTTCATCCTGCCAAGAAAGAGCGAAGCTGAAGTCACCGATTGTGTGATTGTAACGAAGAACATTACCAGAATCAAAACCGCTGTTACCAGAGTAACCACCGTTTGAAGTAGTGTGATCGTCAGCAATCGCCGTACCCATTGCAACTTCTGTCAATGCCCAGTCAAACGCACCGTCAGTGTCGCCCATAGTCAATGTACCGAAGTCACCAGAGATGAATACGGCACCGTTTGTAGACTGATCTGAACCAGAAGCGCCAAGGTCAGCAGCTTCGTCAAGATCCATAGACGCACCAAAAGATAGGCCGTTATCAGTTTCACCTGAAAGGCTGAAGTTGACGTCCAAATCTTGATGCATAGACGAGTCTGTTCCGTTGTTTGCAATACCAATTTCCGCAAAACCGCCAACAGAAACGTGGCCGTCTGCGAATGCAGCACCGCCTGCAACAACAAGTGCAGAAGTAATTAGTAGTTTTTTCATTTTTATCCCTCGTTGAGTTAAATGAAGGTTAAGCTTCCCTCAGTTCATCCAAGAAAAGTCTGACGTAGTCATCCCGTTTTTGCCCCCTATCGTCAAGAAATCGGACCGATGCAGGCTCTGAAAGCTGGGAAGGGTGGCAAGAGTGCCACACATTTCAGAACCACCCTACGGAATCGGCCTAGAATCGCTCAAATCTTTGCTTGTTTGGGCGCGGGCTTGTCGCTAGACAGGTCCAAACAACAGGGTTTTTCGGGGCTGATTCATGCAAATTTCACTGAAAATAGGCGCTTTGCTCGTCATTTCAGGGCTCGCTTTATCTGCGTGCGGTGGTCTTAACTCTGGGGGATCAATCAACTCTGCTGGAAGTGGTTCGGCGGGCAGCGGGTCCGCTGGAAGTGGCTCTGCCGGCGGATCACTTGGCGGCTCTAGCAGTGATGCAAATACCCCACGCCGGGTTGAGGAAGGCGAACGCCGGGAGACGATTTTTGATCTTCTAAACCCACCTGATGAAGGTGCGATTTTGGGCGTGAATAAGTATATTTGGCGCGCCACGACTGAGGTTTTAAGCTTTCTTCCGCTGGAAGCGGCCGATCCGTTTACTGGTACATTGGTTTACGGCTACGGTACTGCGCCGGGGTCATCTCGGGCTTATCGTGTGACGGTTCTGATCAGCGATCCAGCCTTGGATGCGCGTGCTTTGAAAGTGGCCGTGCGCACCCGTGGCGGGGCGTCTAGCGCGGAGCTGCAACGTCAGATTGAAAATGCGATTCTGACGCGCGCACGTCAGCTACGGATTTCGCGGGCAAATATCTAAGAAAACCTGTCAAATTTGGACCAGAAGGGCGGGTTTGACCGCCCTTTTTTGTTGTAGAAACCGCCGCTAAATCCCCCTAGAAACCAACCTGAAAAAGCAAAAGGATAGCCCCATATGTCGCGCTATAACGCCAAAGAGACAGAGCCGAAATGGCAGGCCAAATGGGCCGAAATGGGCGTTTTTGAGGTCAAACCCGATGACAGGCCGAAACATTATGTGTTAGAGATGTTTCCCTATCCATCTGGCAATCTGCATATGGGTCATGTGCGCAACTATTCTTTGGGGGATGTTGTCGCGCGTTATATGACCGCGAAGGGCAAAAATGTGCTGCATCCGATGGGATGGGACAGTTTTGGCCTGCCCGCAGAAAACGCAGCCATGGAAAAGAAGATCAATCCCAAAGACTGGACCTACGCCAATATCGCGCGGATGCGCGATCAGCTGAAGAAGATCGGGTTTTCTTATGATTGGACGCGCGAATTTGCGACTTGCGATCCCGAATATTACGGCCAGCAACAGGCAATGTTCATTGATATGATGGAGGCGGGCCTTGCTTACCGCAAAAACGCGGTGGTGAATTGGGACCCTGTGGATATGACGGTTTTGGCCAATGAGCAGGTTGAAAACGGGCGCGGCTGGCGCTCCGGTGCTTTGGTGGAACGTAAAGAGCTGACGCAATGGTTCTTTAAGATTTCCGAATACTCGCAGGAATTGTTGGACGCGATTGATGGGCTGAAAGACTGGCCCGAAAAAGTGCGATTGATGCAGAAAAATTGGATCGGGAAGTCAACCGGATTGCAGTTCAAATTCAAGACGAATGATGCACCAGAAGGTTTTGAGGAGTTAGAGGTTTTCACCACGCGTCCGGATACGTTATTCGGTGCCTCTTTCGCCGCAATTTCTTGCGACCACCCATTGGCTAAATCATTGGAAACAAACGCCGAAATCAAGGCGTTTAACGAGGAATGCCGCTCGATTGGAACGTCAGAAGAGGCTTTGGAAAAAGCTGAAAAGAAGGGCTTTGATACGGGCATTACGGTCACGCACCCGTTCCATCCTGACTGGAAATTGCCGGTCTATATCGCAAACTTTATTTTGATGGGTTACGGCACGGGCGCGATCTTTGGTTGTCCTGCGCATGACCAGCGCGATTTGGATTTTGCGCGGAAATACTATTTGATTGTCACCCCTGTGGTTTGCCCAGAGGATCAGAACGCGGATGATTTCACCGTGGGTGACGAGGCTTATGTTGGGCCGGGTCGCATGATCAATTCGCGCTTCCTTGACGGGATGGAAATCGAGGATGCCAAAGCAGAGGTGACAAAACGCATCGCAGCTGATGGTATGGGCGAGGGTGTGACGCAATATCGTCTGCGCGATTGGGGTGTCAGCCGCCAACGCTATTGGGGCTGTCCGATCCCTGTGGTGCATTGTGAAAAATGTGGTGTGGTGCCCGAGAAGAAAGAAAATCTGCCGATCCGTCTGCCCGAGGATGTGAGTTTCGACAAACCCGGCAACCCATTGGATCGTCACAACAGCTTTCTCGTTTGCGATTGCCCAAAATGTGGGGCAGAGGCGCGGCGCGAAACCGATACGATGGATACATTTGTCGATAGCTCTTGGTATTATGCGCGCTTCACGGCGCCACATGCCGAAACGCCGACAGATGCGGAAGCGGCGGATTATTGGATGAATGTCGATCAATATATCGGCGGTGTGGAACATGCGATCCTGCATCTGCTCTATTCGCGCTTTTTTGCACGCGCGATGCAGAAGACGGGGCATTTGCCAAAGAAAGCAATTGAGCCGTTCAACGCGCTATTCACGCAGGGCATGGTGACGCATGAAACTTATGCAACCAAGGGTACAGATGGCCGCAATGTTTGGCGCACCCCTGATGAGGTGCGGATTGCCGATGGTGCAGCGACATTGATCGAAACTGGAGAGGCGGTAGAGATCGGTCCAGTGATCAAGATGTCCAAATCCAAAAAGAACGTCGTCGATCCCGAAGACATTATTGATCAATATGGTGCGGATACGGCGCGGTGGTTTGTTCTGTCGGACAGCCCACCCGATCGGGATGTGGAGTGGACCGCCGCAGGTGCAGATGCGGCTTGGAAACATTTGCAACGCGTTTGGCGTTTGGCGTCTGAACTCTTTGATGCGGGTGGCACTGGCACGGATGATGATAATGCCGATTTGGAACGTGCGATGCATATCGCCATTGATGACGTCTCCAAGGGCATTGAAAGCTTCACTTTCAACAAATCTGTCGCCGCACTTTATCAGCTGACTAATGCCATCGCGAAATCTGACGCAGATGCTGATCTGCGCCGTGAAGCGATGCGCGTGATGGCAAAGCTGATGCAACCATTTGTACCGCATTTGGCCGAAGAGGTTTGGGACGCAATGGGCGGCGAGGGATTGGTGACGGGTGCCGATTGGCCTGTCTTTGATCCTTCCAAGGTTGAAGATGATAGCGTGATCCTGCCGATCCAAGTGAACGGCAAGCGCAAGGACGAGATCAAAGTTGCGAAATCCGCAACCAAGGACGAGATTGAGAAACTGGCCTTGGCAAATGCAACCGTTCAGCGCATTCTGGACGGGGCAGCGCCCAAAAAGCTGATTGTTGTTCCGGGACGGATTATCAATGTGGTCATATAGCCGACGCATCTTTTTGTTCAGCGCAGTTGCGCTATCCGCATGCGGATTTGAACCTGTTTACGGCCCGGGCGGCGAGGCGCGTGCGCTGTTGGGACAGGTAGATGTCGAGGTTCAGCATGGCCGTGCCCAATTTGAATTCCGCGATCGTTTCCAAGAAGTGATGCGCGAAGCGGGCAGTGAAGCGCCATATATCACTACCTATAGCCTTCAGATTTCTGAGCGCGACATCGTTATCAGCCAAGCCCAAGGGATCACGCGGTGGTCTG
Organism: Pseudomonadota bacterium; assembly: GCA_039029215.1. GTDB lineage: Bacteria > Pseudomonadota > Alphaproteobacteria > Rhodobacterales > Rhodobacteraceae > Amylibacter. The sequence continues at coordinate 41,296 of JBCCGP010000006.1, read as the reverse complement.
TTGCAGGTACGCTGACCTATGATGTGATTTCCAAGGCGACAGGTGTCGCCGTGTTCTCCGGCAAGGCGCAATCAAATACCGCCTATAACGCGACCTCTGGTACGTTTCAAACCGATGTAGCACGCACCGATGCAATTGTGCGTTTGGCCCGCGATTTGGCCGACAAGGTCACAACTCGTATCGTGACCACAGCAGGTGATTGGGCCGAATGAAGCTAGGCGGTGCGCAGGCGACAGCCTATTTCAAGGCACCCAATCTGAAACATGCCGCGGCACTTCTGTTTGGCACAGATGCGATGCGGGTCGATTTTCGAAAAAGACAAATGATTGCTGCAATCGCGGGCGACACTGCAGAAGAAGAAATGCGTCTTGAACGCCTGTCGGGCGCAGAGCTGCGAAAAACACCTGCGGCCTTGTTGGATGCGGTTAAAGCGCAAGGGTTTTTCCCGGGCCAACGGCTGGTTGTGATTGAAGATGCCACCGATGGTCTGTCCAAGACCACGCAGCAAGCGTTGGACGATTGGCAAGAGGGTGATGCCTATATGTTATTCATCGCGGGCAGCCTGAACGCACGATCCAAATTACGCGCTGTGATCGAGGCTTCAAACCAAGCGGTTGCAATCGGTATTTATAACGATCCCCCCCAACCCCAAGAGATTATGGAACAGGCCGCAAAGGCGGGGTTGACGGATTTTGAGCCAGAGGCAAAAGAGGCGCTCATCGCATTGGGCCAAGCGCTGGATATGGGGGATTTTGCGCAGATGCTGACCAAATTGTCGCTCTATATGGGCAAGGATAAAATGGTCAGCCTTGCCGATATCGATGCGATGTCGCCTGCCGCGATTGAAGCTGGATTGGATGACATCCTCTATATCCTTGCTGATGGAAAATCGAACGAAGTCGGCCCGTTCTTGAAACGCTTATTCGGGCAAGGCATGAACCCCACAACAATTGTCATCGCAGCCAGCCGCTATTTCCGGCAGCTGCATCTGGCCAGTATTTCAGGCAGTGCGGATCAGGCATTGTCCCGCATGCGCCCACCTGTTTTTGGCCCGCGCAAAACCAAAATGGCAGGTCAAATCCGGCGTTGGGGCACACCACGTTTGGAACGCGCCGTGCAAGAATTGTTTGAAATCGACCTGACGCTTCGCTCGTCACCCAAGGCGCCAGTTCACGCACTTTTAGAGCGAAGTTTTATTCGTATTTCGATGATGCATCCCAAATAGGAGCGACCTATGTATACATTAATTGGCAGCTATAAGTCTCGTGCTTTTCGTGTTCTCTGGGCGCTTGAGGAGATTGGGTTGGCATATGACCATATCGTCGCTCCGCCGCATTCATCTGAAGTTAAAGAAGTCTCGCCTGCGGGCAAGGTGCCGGTTTTTCTTGATGGTGATGCGGTGATTACAGATTCGGTGGCGATCATGACATATCTTGCAGATAAGCACGGCGCGCTGACGGCACCAGCAGGTACCATCGAACGTGCGCAGCAAGACGCGTGGGTCAACCGGATCAATGACGAGGTGGATGCCTTACTTTGGACGGCCTCGCGCCACAGTTTTATCCTACCAGAAGAGCGCCGCGTGCCAGCAGTCAAGGACAGTCTGAAATGGGAATTTGCCCGCAATATGGATGCAATTGCAGATGAACTTGGCGACAAAGAATTTTTGACGGGCGACCAATTGACTATTGCGGACATCATCCTGACGCATTGTGGTGGTTGGTCGATTGTCGCGAATTTTCCGAAGACGCAGAAACCGAAATTTGCGGATTACTTCAAGCGCATGATCGCGCGGCCCGCCTATCAAGCCGCGCGTAAGGGTGTATAGTTTCCAATAACGAGGGGTTTGGGGGGGGGCGCCCTTCCACTCCACCAATACCAATTGTTATCGTTTGATTTTCGTGCCTTTGGGGCTGGATTTTTTGGGGATCAAGAAAACCGGTTTACTGGTATACAGGTTTTCTGGTTTTATTGAGCGGTTTCAATGACATAAGAATCGTTCGTGAATCAAAAGTTCTCAAAGACTTGTGCTAGTGAATAACTTCCAACAGCAAAAAGATGCGCGCAAAGTTCGAAACCTAGAAAATTTTAAAGAAGCGACCCATCCAAATACCGTCCGGCTAAACCCGCGGTATCGACTGCAAAATTGGGGGCCAGTTCCTGAGGTTCGGTCGCTTCCATATGGCTACCAATCCACGCAAGCAGATTCATCCGGCGCAACATAACCAGCGTGCTGATAATTCCAATATCCGCGTCAGAAAGGGGTCGCACCAACTGGTACCCAGACAACCACGCCTTTAATAAATCGGGGATCTTCTCGGATATTTCAATAAAGCTAATCGCAGCGGCGAAGTCATACATGAACCAGCCAAAGCCACAGTCGTCAAAATCGATCAGGCGAATGCTGACACCTTCGATCAATAAATTCGCAAGCCGCATATCCGCATGGATCAACCCAAAGCGATCCGCGCCCTGACCATACGCACCAAGGCGTTTGATAATCTCTCGCTCCGTTTGATCCAAGACGCGGCGTATCTCTGATGTCACATTCGGCGCATCTTGCCAGCGTCCCCAAATCGGCGCAGGCCCAAACACTGTCTCAAGGGTCCAGCTCTGGCGGGTGAACCCCTTAGGGCGTTGCCATCCCAAGGAATGCAGATGCGTCTTCGCGGCTATCTTGCCCAGCAGGTTAAACTTCGCTTCTAGATTGGATGTTTCATCTGGCATCTTGCCTGCAATAAATTCAAACATCACAAAATAGGTATCCGCATATTCTTGAATGAGCTGACCATCCAAACCTGCGATAGATTTCGGAACCGCAATCACGGCCTCAGATTGTAAGGCGCCTAGCCAAGCCATCTCACTCTCAATCGCAGCTTTAGAATGATAATCGCGGCGATGTTGGCGCAAGATCACGGGCGGCATGTCATTGGATGAAATTTTATAGGTGCGGTTTTCAGAAATGTTAATCAGCGCAATGTCCGCATCTGGGGGAAGCCCCCAAAGGGCAATGACAGGCGCAAGACGTTCCATGATGCCGCAGTAAAAAACACGCAGCTACACGTCAAGCGTCAGCGGATGAAATCTATGTCAAATACGCGGCTTTAGAATTGACAGGCTGGCGGTGCAAATCTAGGTCTCGCGCATGGCCATTTTGGTGATTGATATTGGCGGAACCAACACACGCTGCGCGCTTTTTGAGCCAGCAACCAACAGGCTTGCGTCGCTTAAAAAATATCGCAATCACGACCACACGGATTTTTGGGACATCCTTACCACTTATCTTGAGACGATCGAGGTCCAACCTGATGCGCTGTGTTTGGACTTGGCCGGACCTGTGGCCAATGGCGCGGCGCGGCTTACAAATATCGACTGGACAATCACCGAAGATGCCTTGCGCGAAAGAACCGGCATTCAACAGGTTAAAATCATCAATGACTTGGTTGCCATGGGGCTGTCGTTGCAACATTTGCCAGATCACGGGTTACGCACCTTGCGGGCAGGCGATATCGCACCGTTTGATAATGGGCAATCACTGGTGATCAACCTTGGAACGGGTTTTAACATCTGCCCGGTAAAAGACATTCCAAAACCCATTGCCATGGCGGTCGAGGCAGGCCATGCCGCAACACCTTTTGATATTTTGCACGCAATGCAAGATTACATGCCCGCTGAGAAGGCAGCCGCATTTGATACAGTCGAAAAATGCTTTGCCGGTCGACGTCTTGCCAGCCTTCATGCGGCACTTGGTCATCAGGGCGATGATGCAGCACAGATTGTGGACGCCGCTATGGGCGGAAACGCGGATGCCGCACAGACCCTGCGCCTGTTTCAGAAAATGTTGGGGCTTTATGTCGGATCGATGGCGCTGAACCATTTGCCACAACGCGGGATATATTTTGCAGGCTCGGTCGCGCGCGGTGCGCTGAGTTTTGAAGCTGCCGAACACTTTTTTGAGGCCCTTAGCAAAGAGCGTTTGTTCCAAGATCGGATTGACGCGATGCCTATTCACATCATGACGTTGGATGAAGCACCGCTTTTGGGCAGCGCGGAAATGGCCCAGCAACTGTTCGATTTGTAAGCTTAAAATTGGAAACGGCCCGCACCAAGGAATGCGGGCCGTTCTCGAGAATTAGAGGTGGCAAGCGAGATCCCGAAAAGGGATCAAGAAGCCAAGGTTTGAGCCTTCTAGGGCTGCCTAGAAGAGACGCACCTCGCTTGTTTCCTTATCCAGTCTCTCTTGTTTCCCAATAGACATTGGCACCTCCTTTCTGATTGTTTCGTTGCTCGATTGAGGCATGCATTGACGCCTCGGATGAATCATCACATGGATTTACAAAATTGCAAAGAAGTTTTTGTGATGCCGCCCACAGACTGCCCAATAAACGATGTTCATGGCTTAGAAGTCAGAGAAAGAAAACCACCAAAAGCAACGCAATCACAGCCATAAGAACCCAAATTAGTCCGGGTTTACGGGCTGGTTTGACGGGTTGTTCTGTCGGTGTTTTGATCGTGCGATTGTAGCGTTTGAAAGGATCCTTTGTTATCACAGGTGTTTTCACAGGCCCCGCAATGAAGGGCTCCAAAGTATCGTTAATCCGGCTGAGTTCCCTTTCAGGCAACTGAATACGCACCCCTTTTTGCTTAAGCTGCTTGAACATATAATTGATATAATCTTGATCAGATGGCGAAAGTGTTCCGCTTCCTAGCGCTGTTTGCATGGCGGATGTGATCTCATTAAATTTTGCATCTGCGAAGGGCATTCGGTGGTCCTCGTTTTGTGAACGCGCAAGACGCACGGTAAAAACTGTGAATAGTCACTTCAGCTTTTACCAGCTTTCGCGCGGCCGGGTTTTCCCCAACGAGGATATAAATGACGGATGTGTTTGGCCTTAAAATGACAGATTTAGGGCATGAATTTGGCCAAATTCGTTAGAAATTACCACGGCTTTCGCGACGATCTCGTAAGACGAAAAAAAGGCCCCCGTGAAACGGGGGCCCTGAATGTTCGCGTTCAAGATTTACTTCTGCCGCTTTGAAAACTCTGTTTCACCACCAGCGGCCAGAATGCGGGCTTGGTCTTGCCAATTATCGCGCGTCACGCGGCCCTTAAACCCTTCTAGATTTGCATCAACCCACGCGACTTCATCCGCTGTCCAATTTGCGATTTGGTCAAAATGATAAAAGCCCAGACTGTTGCAAAGTTTTTCCATTTTTGGTCCCACACCGCTAATCAGCTTAAGATCATCCGCTTTGCCAGCGCGTGGCGCGCTTAACGCCTCTGGCCGCGTGCCTTCATTTGCACCTTCGACTTTACCGTCACCATCATAGTCAACTTTTGCGGCACGGCATTGTGCTAAATCGGCGCGGCATTGATCCAATTCTGATTGCAAATGCACATCTCCCGAACGGCCAAAAATCAACCATCCAGCAAACAGGCCCAACAGTGCAGCTAACAAAAGCAAGATCCAAATCTCGCCTAACAAAAATCCCCATTCTTGAAACATGTTCATCCTCCTTTAGGAATAAGTGCCCATCGGGGCTTAATTAGAAGTCCATTCGAAAGTCGTGCGTCGGTTCTGGGCACGTCCTTCTTCGGTGTCATTCGAGGCAATTGGCTGAGCTTCGCCAAAACCTGTTGCGGTAAATGCATCCGCAGGTAAACCAAAACCGATCAATGCGTCACGAACAGCATTGGCGCGATCTTGGCTCAGTTGCAGATTGGACTCTTCTGACCCTTGCGCATCGGTATGACCACCCACTGCGACTTTGATGCTTCCATCCGCCAAACATTTTCCAGTCACATTGCGCACTGCATTCAAGACCAGACGGCTTTGCGGCGTCAAAGTCGCAGATCCAGTTTCGAAATTGATCTTTGCCGTGTCGAGAATATTGGCAGCTGAGATGCGGCACACCTCGACGGCGGATAATTCAACTTCGGGTTCTGGTTTTGGCTCGACTTCCGGTTCCTCTGTCACTTCGGGTGCTTCGGCGACCTCAACCAGAACCCATTGACCATTGATCAATTCTTCCATCTGCCCGTCAAGACGCGCGCGTTTGTCGCCTTCGTTCCAACGAGCAACCCATTGCCCATTTGTGAAAATCTGGTCGACATTTTCAAAAACGCGAATGTCACCTTCTTTCCAGCGCGGCTTCCATGCTCCACCCATAAACACTTCTTCAACATCGCCGTTAAAACGCAAATCTCCTTCATTCCAACGATTTATCCATGCACCATTTGTGAAGATTTGGTCGACATTTTCGAACACACGAATATCCCCTTCGTTCCAACGCGGCACCCAGGCGCCGCCTTTGAATATCTCTTCAATGCCCGCATTCATCCGCAGATCACCCTCTTTCCAATTCGGGGTCCAACCTCCGTCTTTAAAGATCTCTTCGACACCATCAACAACGCGCAAATCCCCTTCGTTGATCACCGAGGTAATATTGAGATCTGCCGCATAGCCTTCTGGTACATCCCCGAACGCCGCCGTTAGCGTAGTGACATCTGCGGGCAGCTCCACTTGGCCTGACAGCGTCATGTTACGGTCTGCAACCACAAGCGCGCCCGTCTGCATCGCGCCCAAAGCTGTCGTTCCCTTGCGTACGAAATCTGGCCAGTTTGCATCTGGCATGCCACCAGCAAGGTCTATCTGGGCACCATCAAGATCGGCAAAAACATCAGAAGTTGGTGCATTGCCAGAAAGGTTTGTGCCTGCTTCGGTTTTGCTGCCTTCAAATTTATAGGGGCTTGCAACATTGATGATCTCAAGATCGTCAACAACCACACGTCGACCGTCGGTTTCATTTAATGCATCTAAAATCCGGTTCCGCTCGTCTTCGTCCAACACAATGCCAGCGACGCGAATATCCCGGCCAGAGACGGATGTTTCCAGATCATAAGTAGTGTCGCCCAATTGTGCATCCGCACTGCTTGCGACATAGGCTTCCATTTCTTTGGCGTCCTTGCCGAAGTCCCATCCCGTAAAGGCTTTACCAGTTCCGATCAAACCAAGTACAACCCAACCGACAAAAAAGACAAGCCACCCAAACAGCTTTCTCATGATTGCTCTCCCCTTATGGTGCAAATCAACGTTTTCGTTGGGTAACTTAAACATGAATGTCGTCTGTTCAACAGGCGATTCTTATTCTTTTGGCGTGATTTGCGGATGCGGATGCGTCGCTTGTTTGCAAAATGGCGGCGCGCGCTTCGCGATTTCTTTCGGGTGGCGAGGATGCCATGGCTAAGCTATGACATGCAGTATGAGCAAATTACCATCCACCAAAGACCTGATCCAATGGATCAAAGATAATCCTGACAAAGCCTCGAAACGCGATATCGCCAAAGCCTTCGGTATCAAAGGCGCAGACCGGATCGAGCTAAAACGCATGTTGCGCGATTTGAAGGCGGACGGGAAAATCGAAGGATCGCGGCGCTCCTTGCGCAATCGCGGGGACTTGCCGCCCGTGTCTGTCCTGCGCGTGGATCGGATTGATCATGCAGGTGATTTGTGGCTAGAACCGCATGATTTTGACGGGGATAAACCCAAAATCCTGTACATCCCCAAGAAAGGGGATGTGGCGCTAAAGGTCGGCGATCGGGTTTTGGCCCGCCTTTCGAAATCGGGCGACGAGGATGCGGAACTGGATGCCCGCCTGATCCGGCGCATTGGTTCCGGCCCGCAAAAGATTGTCGGGCTTTACCGTAAAGGCGCAGAAGGTGGGCGGATTGTGCCCATCGACAAGAAATCCGACCGCGAATGGAAGGTCCCCGAGGCGGAGCGCAAAGACGCGAAGGATGGCGAGCTGGTCGAGGCGGAGCAAATTGGGCCGAAGACCCGCATCGGTCTGCCGACCGCGCGGATCATTGATGTGCTAGGCAATCCCATGGCACCCAAAGCGATCAGCCTGATTGCGATTTATCAGCACGGCATTCCAAATGAATTTCCACAAGATGCGATCGCGGAAGCAGAAGCGGCACAGCCTGTCGCGTTGGGCAACCGCACTGATCTGCGTGACCAGCCGCTTTTCACCATCGACCCACATGATGCGCGCGACCATGATGATGCGATCTGCGCGATCCCTGATGATGACCCCAAAAACGAAGATGGGCATATCGTCTGGGTCGCAATTGCGGATGTCGCCCATTACGTGCGGCCGGGATCCGCGCTGGATAAAGAGGCCCGCAAGCGCGGCAATTCCAGCTATTTCCCGGATCGCGTTGTGCCGATGCTGCCAGATGCTTTGTCGGGCGATCTGTGTTCGCTGCACGAAGGCGTCGATCGTGCCTGTATCGCGCTGAAAATCAAGATGAACAAAAATGGCGTACGCCTGCATCATGAATTCCATCGCGCGCTGATGCGCTCGCCCGCATCACTCTCCTATGAACAAGCCCAAGCCGCACATGAGGGCCGGCATGACGAGATGACCAAACCGCTGGCTGGCCCGATTGCGGATTTGTTCGCGGCCTATGCATCGGCCAGCAAGGCCCGCAACGAACGCCAGCCGCTAAACCTTGATTTGCCAGAGCGTCAAATCGTGCTGTCGGCTGAGGGCCAAGTGACCTCCGTTGATTACAAAACCCGCTTTGATGCCCATAAACTGGTCGAGGAATTTATGGTCATGGCCAATGTCTGCGCGGCAGAGACGCTGGAACATTACACTCGCAAATTTCTATATCGGGTGCACGAGGAACCCAGCCCAGAAAAGCTCGATGGGCTGCGAGAGGTCGCGCATGCCGCCGGTTTGAACCTTGCGAAGGGGCAAGTGCTGAAAACCGCGCATATCAACAAATTGCTGGCAGAGGCCTCTGAAAGCGAGGACAAGGACATCATCAATATGTCCGTCCTGCGTTCGATGACGCAGGCCTATTATGCGCCCCATAATCTTGGCCATTTCGGTCTGAACCTAAAACGCTATGCGCATTTCACATCCCCCATTCGCCGCTATGCCGATCTGATCGTGCATCGCGCATTGGTTGCCGCCCATGGGTGGGGCGACGATGGGATCACGCCGGCCGAGGAAGATAAGCTTGGCCAAACCGGCGATTTGATTTCCATGACCGAGCGCCGCTCGATGGAGGCGGAGCGGGACACGAATGATCGATACCTCGCCGCTTATCTTTCGGACCGCGTGGGGGCGGAGTTTCAGGGCCGGGTATCGGGCATCGCGAAATTTGGCCTGTTTGTGCGTTTGGACGAAACGGGTGCCGACGGCATCGTACCCTTACGCGAATTGGGCCGCGAATATTGGCGTTACGACCAGCACAATGGGACATTGAAGGGCGAGGATAGCGGCCGCGTCATCGCCGTCGGTATGCCCTGTACAGTAGAGCTGGTGGATGCAACCGCCGTCACGGGTGGTCTAACGCTGCAAATCCTGACATTGGACGGCAAGCCGATGCCCAAAGGGTCCAGCCGCAGCAAAAAGAAATCCCGTCGTGTGACCAGATCCAAAAGTAAGGCCGGGCGCAGGCGCAAGGGCTAGCCGCGTTTCTCTTTATACAAAAGCGCATGCGAGATCAGCTGGCGCAGCGCGGGCGCGTCCAAATCATCCGCCGATTTGAAATGCACCGCACGATTGCCCTCGATCTTAAAACCCTTCCCGTGATGGGCAGCAAAGGTTGAAATCACGCTGGATTGGCAATGCGCATATAGCGCAAAGCCACCCGTTTTCGGCGCCCCAATCCGCAGCGGCGTGCCCTTGGGCGCAACATAACTCGGCTGCCCCCATTTCAGATTTTCAGTAACCTGCACGTCGTGCTGTGCAGCTTCTTCAAAGATCATCTGCCGAAGCTTAAGCACGCCTTCTTGTTGGGGTTTTGGAAAGGCCATAAATACGGTTGCTATTGTTCTATCAAGATCGGGGTACGTCATAACGACGACTATAAACTGCGTTCTGACAGTTTCCAAAGAGAGAAGCAGAATTAAAAGTATTTAGAGCTGGCGGAGGCGCTAGTGATGAACAACTCAATTTACAAGCCGTTTTAAGGCCCCGCGCCCAGAATAGCAGCGAAGCTGCCCGCCACTTTCGGGATTTTGGCTTTGCCAAAACCCTACCGTGGTGACAGGTGCGCGCCTGATCCCGTTGCGCGGCAGGGTGATCGTATTCCAAGAACACCTTGAGCAGTGTAGGGTGGGTGAAACCCACCGTTTACGACCTCTTAACTTCTCGCTTTATGGTGGGTTACACCCACCCTAAGCTGCATCCCACCGCATCTCAAACAACGACACACTCTTGCAAAAACGCAATTTCCCGCTGATCTCCTCAAATTTACTTTCGCTGTGCGGATGATCATCGTACTATTGGCAAAAAAGAAAGAGCAGGGTTATGAAACTCCTAAAGGCAATTTTAGCGGTAATCTTCATGTCAGCGACCCCAAGCTTGGCGAAATCCGAAGCAGGTTTCCAGCAATGGATCCGCGATTTTAAATCTGTCGCGACATCAAATGGGGTGAAGTCCTCCGTCTATGATCGCGCATTTCAGGGTGTGACGTTGAACCAACGCGTGCTGGGTTTGGATCGCAAACAGGCGGAATTTTCAAAACAGATTTGGGACTATCTGGATGTGGCGACCTCACCCAAGCGTCAGAAAAACGGCAAAGCTGCACTGAACAAAAACCGCAGCACATTGCGCAAGATTGAAAGCAAATACGGTGTCGAGGCAGAGGTTGTTGTGGCCGTTTGGGGGCTAGAGAGTTCTTATGGTCAGAACCTCGGCGACATTAATATTATCGAAGCTTTGGCCACGCTTGCCTATGACGGGCGTCGTGCAAAATTTGGCCGCTCCCAGCTTTTGGAAGCGCTGAAAATTATTCAACGTGGCGACATTACACCGGCCCGTATGAACGGTTCTTGGGCAGGGGCGATGGGCCATACGCAGTTTATCCCAACAAGCTATCAGGCCTATGCGCAGGATTTCGATGGTGATGGACGGCGCGATGTCTGGAACCCGCGCGACCCAGGTGACGCGCTGGCCTCCACCGCGAACTATCTGAAACGCCACGGCTGGGTCAAAGGTCAGCCTTGGGGGGTCGAGGTGAAATTGCCTGCCGGGTTCAATTACGGAAATACGAGCCTGAAGGTAAAGGCGACACCTGCCCGCTGGACCCAATTGGGTGTCCGCACCGTAGGGGGCGGTCGCATACCAAATCATGGCGAAGCGAGCATCTTCCTGCCCGCGGGCGCAGATGGGCCAGCATTTGCTGTTTTCAAGAACTTCTCTGTTATCAAGCGGTATAACAATGCCAATTCCTATGCCATGGCCGTTGGTCATTTGGGCGATCTAATCAAGGGCGGCAGCGCGTTTAAACAACCTTGGCCGCGCGGCGAGGGAGCGTTGTTGTTCGAAGATAAGATGGAGCTTCAAAAACGCCTCAACCAGCTTGGCTATAATGTGGGCAAACCCGATGGTATTATTGGCCCGAATACGCTTGACGCTTTGTCCGCTTTCCAGCGTTCACAAGGCTTGGTGCCCGATGGGAAAGCCAATCAAGAGATGTTGGAACTGCTGCGCAAGGCGCGGCGGGGATAAATCATCATGCTAAAGTTTTGAGAGCGGAGCAGAGAGTGTTTTCTGCCCTGTCATCACGCCGATTGCCTGATTGGTTGTGATCGCTTGGATCGCGGGATCGCTGACTTTTAGACCACCGGTATAGGTGCCAAAGGCGGGCATGATCATATGGGCTTTGTCCAACACAAAACACGGTGCAGATCGTCCAGCGGCGCCGGCTGATAAGCGGCCTTTGGGGTGATAATGGCCGGAGATTTGTGGTGCATCATCGGGGTGATAGATATGGCGAAAAACAATGTCGCGCCGGGCATATTCTTTGAGATGAGTTCCCGAAATTTCTGTTGGTCCCGCCTCGTGATTACCTTCGATCCAAATCCATTCACGACCTGCCATAAGCGCCATAAGCGATTTCAGATCGGTTTCCTCGACCTCGTCTAAAGCTTGGAGATCATCAAAACTGTCGCCGAGACAAATAACGGTTTCGGGATCAAAGCGCGCTATTTCTTGGGCCAATCGCGCCAATGTTTCATGGGTCTCAAAGGGCGGTAAGAGCCCGCCTGTGCGCCGCGCAAAACGAGAAGCTTTGCCCAGATGCATATCTGAAACGCAGAGCAAACGTTCGCCCGCCCACCAAAGGCATCCTGTTTCGAGCGCTTCAAGCTGTGCTTGGCCCAATTTAAATGCATGTCCCATGGTTTGGATCAGACGAGAAATTCCGATCTATTGCAAGAGGTGATCCTTGTATCCTTCGCGTTGATATACTGTTGCGTGCGTGGCGCGCGCGTGTTTTGTGAAAGCCCGTCGATATTAGATTTTCTGTGATGCGTATTGAATGTATATAATTTGGGGGCGCTGCCCCTCTGGCGCGTTGCGCCATTCACCCCGAGATATTTTTGGGAACAAAGAAGATCATGAAATGATCTTCTGCCGGTAAGGTTATTTGGCGAAGCCAAATGATCCTGAAAGGCAAAGAAGACGCGGTCCAAATGGGTATTCTAGACATTGCGGTTGCGATGAATTCTGTACAACTGCCTTCGATAGTGGCGGTGATGTGAGCCAGACGCGCTGGTCAAAGACGAGAGTGTGCGTTTTTGATTGTAGTTTTGATTGGCTTGATTGGATCCACGCTGAAACTTATTTTTGGCAAATGGATGGCTGAATTCTGGGGTGCATCCAGCGCCGCTACCGAAGCTGATCCAATCCAGATTCCGCCATCAACTCTTCTGCGCGAATGATCAGCAGCGCCTCTCGGCCCTTTCCTTCAATCGGAATTTTGCCAACCTCTAACAACAAAGGAGCGGCAAGCGGGGTGATATGGGGGGCATGGGTGTGGTGAATACGACCTTTGGTGCGTTCCAAAAATTCTTCGATCCGACCAAAATCAACAAGCCCAGAAAGCGCCTGATCGTGGGTGATCCGCATCAGAAGATGATCGGGTTCATATTTGCGCAATGTGTCGTAAAGAATATCAGACGAAAACGTGACCTGTTTGCCCGTTTTTCGTTTTCCCATAACCGCCTTGTCAATCAGACCTGCAATACTGGCAATGGCTTTAAAGCTGCGTTTCATCACAGCATTCCCGCCCAGCCATGCCGCGAAGGTTTCGCGCAGGGCGGAAATGTCGAGCACGTCGGCTGGGTTTTCAATGGGTTTCACCGACCAGATCAGCAGCGCATAATCTGTGGTCACAAAGCCTATCGCGCCTAATCCCAAATCCTCCATCCGTTTGGTCAGCAGCAGCCCAAGCGTTTGATGCGCATTGCGTCCCGCAAAACCGTAGATGCAGGTATAATGCATCTCGCCGCGCATGAAGCTTTCGACCAGCAACTGGTTCAAGTTTGGAAGAGCCGAAATCGTGTTTTGCAAACTCAGCCAGTCTTTGATGTCTGCGGGTAGGGGGCTGTTTTCGAAATTTTCTAATATGCTGATGACACGCTGGGATAACAACGTAGAGGCTGCGAATTTGGTTCCGTCGAAAACCGCGATTTTGGGTTTTTTGGAGGCTGCATTTGTGACCTCGACCACCATTTCACGCAAACCCTCGTAGCGCACAATGCGCCCGCCGATTAGGAATGTATCGCCCGGTGTCAGCCCAGCGGCAAAGTTTTCTTCTACTTCGCCCAAGGGCGCACCACCACGCATTTTATAGCGCACTTTCAGCGTATCTGTGTCGATGATCGTGCCGATATTCATGCGGATTTGCCGCGCCGTGCGGGGGTCGCGCAAATGCCACAGGCCACTCCGTTCAATCAATCGCTGCCAGCGATCATATTTGCGAAAGGCATAGCCGCCTGTGGCCGCGTAATCGAGGCAAGCGTCAAAATCTTCTCTGGGCAGGGTGCGAAAGGGGCCGGCACCTTTGACCTCTTGATAGAGGTGATCGGCATCAATTGGCGCAGCACAGGCGTAGATCAGAATATGTTGGCACAAGACATCCAAAGGTGCATCTGGGCGCGGTTCCCCGTCTAGGTCGTTTTCTGTTGCGGCTTCTAAGGCGGCCAGACATTCGATGACTTCGAAGCGATTGGCAGGGACGATGATCGCTTGGCTGGGTTCATTATAGCGGTGGTTGGATCGTCCGATCCGTTGAACAAGGCGTTTGATGTTTTTCGGTGCACCGATCTGAAAGACCAGATCAACGTCGCCCCAGTCGATGCCCAAATCAAGCGAGCCGGTACAGACAATGGCGCGCAAGCTGCCCTGTGCCATCGCGGCCTCGACCTTGGCGCGGGCATCTTTGGAAAGCGACCCGTGATGAAGACCGATGGGCAGATTATCGATATTCTCTTTCCATAACGCGTGAAAATAAATCTCTGCCTGTGCGCGGGTGTTGATGAAAATCAGACTGGTTTTTGCTTGTTTGATCCGTTTGTAGACATCCGTGACGGAATGCGCCGCACCTGCACCTGCCCAAGGTGGTGGTATGGTGCTGCGCAGCATCTCGATTTGTGGTGTCGGTCCTTTGGCGGCATGAATGATCTGACAAGGATCGGGTGCAGGGCCAAAATACTGTGCCAATGCCGCTGGATTTTCAACCGTTGCGGAAAGGGCAATGCGTTTCAGCCCCGAATGCATCTGTTGTAGCCGTGCAAGGCAAAGCGTGAGTTGATCGCCGCGTTTGCTTTCGGCAAGAGCATGCGCCTCGTCTATGATCACACGTTTGAGGCCAGCAAAAATATGTGGAGCGTCCCCGTAAGATAAAAGAACCGCCAGACTTTCAGGCGTGGTCAGCAAGATATGCGGCGGGGCTGCGCGTTGGCGTTTGCGTTGGGTTTGGCTGGTATCGCCCGTGCGATCCTCGATCCGGATTGGGATGCCAATCTCCTCTACAGGGGCGCGCAGATTGCGTTTTATGTCTGCAGCCAGCGCTTTGAGGGGGGAGATATAAAGCGTGTGTAGTCCCTCGGACGGATCGTGAAATAGGTCGACCAAAGAGGGTAAAAAACCCGCAAGCGTTTTGCCACCACCTGTGGGTGCAATTAACAAGCTGGCGGCATGTGTTGCCGCATCTAGGATTTCATGTTGATGATCGTGAATATCCCAGCCGCGCTGGGCGAACCACGTTTGAAACTCTGCGGGAAGTGGACGACTAGCTGTCGAACTCATGGTCCTTCACATGGAGGTGTTGCCAAGCTTTGTTCATCATCGGGATCGTAATGGTCGCGCGCGTGCCATTATATTCCGCCATCGAGAACATTTGGTCGATCAGAAATTTCGCATGGAAGGCGGCGTAGTTATTGTCGACCCTCGGATATAGTTCTGTAAATAGATGGATGGCAACTTCGTCTGTGAACTCCAACCCGACGGCGCGGGCATAAAGCATATAGATTTGGAGCATCTGATCGCGGTTCGGGCTGTCGATCAGTATCTTATAAGCAATCCGGCGCAGGGCCGCTTTGTCGAACAGTTTGTTTGGATGGAAGTTGGTGGAAAAAACCGTCATCACGTCATAAGGGACAAGGAATTTCTCGCCCGAGATGAAGCCTAAGATGTCCTCACCCGTTTCCATCGGCGTAATCAGACGGTTGATCATCTTTTGGGGTGGTTCGGACTGACGGCCAAGGTCATCCACAATAAAGATGCCACCTGTGGCTTTAAGTTGCAGCGGTGCCTGATACACTTTGGATTCTGGAGAGTAGGTTAAGTCCAGCATATCAAAGGTCAATTCCCCGCCCGTTAGAACCGTTGGGCGTTTGGATAGGACATAGCGGCTGTCAAAATTACCGTTTGCGATGCGCAGCGCATTTGGGTCGTTTTGGCTGAGTTCGGCATTTTCATGGATTACCGGATCATAGAGCGAGATAACTTGGCCACTATATTCTAGGAATCGTGGCACATAGATTTTTTCCCCAACAGCATCACGGATGGCGTTTGCCAAAGTGGATTTACCATTGCCCGGCGGACCGTAGAGTAGGATGGAGCGACCAGAATTTACCGCTGGCCCGATTTCATCAACCATAGTGGGGTCAACAACCAACCCACGCATCGCCTCCGTCAGGTTGTTGCGGGAAACAGTAATTGTAGAAATTTGTTGTTTTTGTGATTGTTCGATAAATGCCGAGAGCGGTACGGGCATCGCGCCGTAATATTCAGATTGGACCAATGCATCGGCGGCTTTTTGGCGCCCAGCGTCAGTCAATTGATAGCGTAACTCTGATCCGGCGGTGCCTGTTGCCGTTGTTGTCCCGACGGTTTCGACATAGTTTTGTGCTCGCGCAAGGTCGATTAATTCTTGGGTAACTGTCGGAAGCAAACACAGAATTTTGGATAGATTGCTGAGCAGTTCAACATTTGTGCGATACATAGTTTTGATCAAAATATCGCGCATAAAAACGTTCTCGAACCCGACGTCTTCCAATGTTTTGGGCGCGACAGGGGGCTCACCTACAGCGTGTGAATCGTCCGGCATAGCCGTCGAGCGCTTCGAGAATTTCTGATTTTGAACAGGGACCTCGGCGGTCGAATCTTGCGAGAACGCCTTGTGCGTTGTTTTCTCAAGATATTCGGATGGTTCCGGTACCAGAAATTTCATATCTTACACTCTTCCCTTGTTGCGCGTTATTTAACGTAAAAACGCCTGAATAAACAAGTAACCCGATAGCGTTCCTGCCAAGATCAAGCCGTAAGGAACCGCAGATCGCCCGCCGAACTTGGGTTTGTTCCAACTGACCCATTCAGCAACCATATTTCGAAACCCCGGGATCAGCAGCAAAGCACGATGACCGATTAGGACGCTGAAAGAGGTGATCACGAATATAAACAATAATTGCATTGTTTCGTTGAATTCAGACAGCATAATATATGGGGTCGCTGCGGGAAGAAATTTTGCGTCACCCCCCCCGATTAGTCCAATCAAATTCAATAAATATCCAATCACAAGGACGATTGCGGCAATACCCAATTGCCAAGCGATCGTTTGGATATCGAAAAAGAAAAATGCGGGAATAAAGAATAAAACAAACAGCGCGATATTGGTCCAATTGAAAATGCGCATATAGCGCAAGTCGGTAAAGACGATGTAGAAAAGGATCGGCAAGGTCAGAAAAAAATATACTGTCGCAGCTGTACCCGTCATATGATTTTCCTACTGCCCGCTGTATCTTGGCCCAAAGGTTTGGACAAATCCAAGCCTTTTAGAACTTGGATTTATGGCAAATTTGGGTCTTTGTTTGTTCCTATCCCAAACCTTCTAGCGTCGTCACGGCTTCTTTAAAATGTCTTGGATGTAGCTCTATCGCGCGTTGGATCAGGACACGGCCCTGATCCTTGTCACCATTTTTGACGGCTGCAAGACCGGCAGTATAGGTAAGCATCGCACGTTCTTCGCCATTCATTGGAATGACAGGCAAGTCGTAATTGCGCTGTGCACTACGGGCCAAGACCAGATTGTTTTTCGCAGTGAACATAGATTTGTTATAGGTAATCGCCTCTGAAAACAGCGCCGCTGCACCTTTGTAATCTTTGCGCGTCAATTTCGAATAGCCCCAATTGTTTAACGCATTTGCAGGTTGTGGCGTCAGTCCGGATGCGGTTTTATAGAAACTGTCTGATTTTTTCCAATTCTTCTCGCTATCTGCGATCAAGGCTTCCAAAAGATACCGTTGATAGGTTTCAACAGAAGGGGGGACTTTGCTAATTTCGGTTTTGGCATCTGCCCATGCGTTTGAGCGGACCAATGCATCGGTATAATTCACGCGATCCTGAACCTCCATCGCACCACGATCATCAAGTTGTTTATACACGCTCGCTGCTTCTTGTGTTCGCCGCGCGCGCAAAAGGGAAACAGCCAAATTTCGGCGGATATCATCGCGTTCTGGATCTTTTGACAATGCATCGGCAAAATAGCCCACTGCCTCGTTTGGATCTGCCGTTGTCAGCATAATGTCGTTCAAATTTGTTTCATCGATGACACCGACGATTGTTTTTGTTTGTGCCTCTTCGTTGCTAAGATCGTTACACGCGCTTAGTGCCAATGCGCTCGTCGCGCATAGTCCAAACAAAAGCTTTTTCATCTGCTCGTTCCTTATTCTGCCTGTTTTTCTGCGTCGGGCTCGTTTTCCGGTGTCTTGAGCAATAGGAAACGCCCATTGCCACGCCGCACCAGTTCGAACTCTCTTTCTTGAGAGGATTTATAGCTGTTTTCGGCTATTTTTTCCATTGTCTTGATTAAATTACTTTTGATTTCGTCCGATTTGCCACTGGTGAGTGCAAAGGCGAGTTTGAAGGTGTTTTCAGCCTCGCGAAGATGGCCCTGAGTGACCAAAACAATCCCCAGATTGTTCCAAGCGGCTGCAAACCGGTCATCTTCCTTTACAGCGGCGCGCAGAAGGTTTTCGGCTTCTCTGATCCGGCCTAATCGAAGATTTGCAGATCCCATCGCACTCATCACATCAGCGTTCCAGCCTTTGGCCACGGCGGCGCGTTCATAAGCATCAAGGGCCAACTCATATTCGCCAGCTGCCATCAAGCGGTGCCCAACAACCAGACCATCCACGGCCTCGCTTACCCTTGTCGCTCGGGCATTTTCATAAAGTGGATTGGTATCCCCAACAGGTGTTTGACAGGCCGACAGGCCCAGCAAAAGACATGCCGAAAGGACGAATGCGTACCTATTGCGGCGCGAGGAAGAAGATATAGATATCATAGACCGACGGCCCTACCAGAATAATAAGCAGTGGTGGCACCGTGAACATCATGGTGACCAATGTCATTTTAGTTGGCAGCGTATTGGCCTTTTCTTCGGCCCGCATCACGCGCTTGTCGCGCATTTCCGAACTGAAGACGCGCAGCGCATCCCCAATTGTGGTCCCGAATTTTGCAGACTGGATCAGAACAGTTACAAAGGCTTTGACATCCGGAATGCCCGCGCGCTCGGCAAAATCGCGCAAGACTTGATTGCGGTCTTTACCCGCTCGCGTTTCATTCACGATGATATTCAATTCTTCCGACAAGGTCGGATAAGATTTTTCAACTTCGTTGGCAACACGCATAATTGTGTGATCCAGCGTCTGCCCAGCCTCGACACAGATAAGCATCAAATCCAATGCATCGGGAAAACCATCTTGGATTTCTTGCTGACGGATTTGGCGACGACGCTCGACCCAGTAAACGGGCAGATAATATCCCGTAATACCCGGAAGCAGAATTTTATAGGCAAGCTGCAATGGGTCAGAGTTGCCTGAGAAGGCAAAGACATACACCGTTGCAAGCAGCAATCCTGCTATCGCCAGCATCAATTGCAAGAAGTGGAATGTCCGAACAGCACCAGAGCTTCGATAGCCCGCTTGGATCAGTTTTAATCGGCGATCGGTGAATTCTTTTTGGTCTTGGGGTTCCAGATAAGCGGCGAAACGATCAAGTTGTTTCGTGTTGCTTTCTTGACGCAACCCGATGTCTTTCTTCATAATCTCGCTATCGACGAAAGAGCCGGCACCTTGAATACGATCAAAAGGATCTTTTTGCGGGCGGATCACCAGGGGAACCATAACAAGGATCATAAACAGGCCAAGTACAGCAGTTACAATCAATGGGCCATTGTCACCCATTGCGGCAATCAGAAAGTCAAATATGCGCTGCGCGAGTTCCATAAGCCCTTTTATACCTTAATATTGACCAAGGCGCGCATCACGAAGATGTTCACCACCAGCATAATCACCACAAAAATTGCGGCCGGTACAAAAAAGGCGGATTCCTCGACTTTGTCGTAATAGTTTGGATTGACCAGTTGCACGCCTGCAAGTGCCGCAAATGGGAAGCCGGACAGGAACCAGCCAGAGAAACGCGCCTCTGATGTGATCGCTTTCACACGGCGGAAAAGTTTGAATCGCGAGCGGACAACCTTTGCCAGACCATCCAAAATTTCGGCCAAATTACCACCCGAACGGGATTGGATCGCGACCGCGACCGCAAAAAAGCGCATATCCTGTAGATCGATGCGTTCTGCGACGTCGGCCAATGCCGTGTTGATATCCATGCCATACGTTGCCTCGTCTGCGATCAGGCCAAATTCGGACCCAATGGGGTCATACATCTCTTCTGCAACCACATTGATCGCATTTGCAAAAGGATGACCGACCCGCAGCGACCGAACGATAAGGTCGACGGCATCGGGGAATTGTTCTTCAAACAAGGAAATTCGTTTTTTGGCTTTGTAATTAAGCCAAGCATATACGCCACCCACACCAAGCGCGAGCGATACCAGCAGTTTTGTAAGCGGGGTCGACGGCGTGAAGAGCGACAGCATTATAAACGAGAAGATAGAAACAACCGCCATCACAATGATCAAAGCGCGCGGCGTGAAGGCTATATTGGCTTGATTGGCTTTTTTCGACAGCAGGGCGTAAATCGGGATATTAATCGATGTGCTGTGCTGTTCGCGTTCGCGGCGTAGGGTTGTCAGAATACTTTCTTGATCACCGCCTGCTTCCATCAATGCCAAGCGGCGATTGACCTTGGAACTTGCTGAAATCGATTTTCCAAAAGCAACCAAATACATCCCTTCGGCCATCAAAATGACGCCGACAAAGATCAGGATAAGGATGATTGCTTGAAAACCCATCGTCTATTGTGCCGCTGTTTGGGTAAAGATGCTAATCGGCAGACCGTAGCCCCATTGTTCAAAGCGGTCAGCGAAGGTGGAACGAAGACCCGTTGGAACAAATTGACCACGCACGGTCCCATCAGCGTCAGTTCCGGACACTTCGTAAACGAATACCTCTTGCATTGAGATAACATCGCCTTCAAGGCCGGTAAGTTCTGCAATCGAGACCATGCGACGAGAGCCGTCTTGCATACGTTTGATCTGCACAACAATATTGATCGCAGAGGCAATTTGCGCGCGCATCGCGCGGATTGGCATTTCCACGCCTGACATCGCAATCATATTTTCAATACGGGTCAATGCATCACGCGAACTGTTGGCGTGGATCGTTGTCATGGATCCATCGTGACCGGTGTTCATCGCTTGAAGCATGTCGATCACCTCGTCACCACGGGTTTCACCCACGATGATGCGGTCTGGGCGCATCCGCAAAGCGTTGCGCAACAGGTCGCGTTGGGATACCTCGCCGCGACCCTCGACATTGGCGGGGCGACTTTCCATCCGGGCAATATGTTCCTGTTGAAGCTGAAGCTCGGCGGTGTCTTCGATGGTTGCGATACGCTCTTTGTTATCGATAAAGGATGACAGCGCATTTAGATTGGTTGTTTTACCAGACCCCGTACCACCCGAGACAAGAATGTTGAGACGTGTGGCAACTGCGGCTTGAAGATATGCTGCCATTTCTTCGGTGAACGCACCATTCTCGACAAGGCTGTCAACCGACAGCTTATCCTTCTTAAATTTCCGGATAGAAACCAGCGCGCCGTCCACAGCAATAGGCGGCACCATCGCGTTGAAACGTGACCCATCCAACAAACGTGCATCAACGTAGGGATTACTTTCATCGATACGCCGCCCCACCGCAGAGACAATTTTATCAATAATTCGGCGGAGATGATTTTCGTCTGCGAATTGGATGTCAGTTTTTTCCAAACGCCCATTGCGTTCGATAAAGATATTCTTTGATCCGTTGATCAAAATATCGTTGATCGTCTCGTCTTTAAGCATTGGTTCCAATGGGCCAAGGCCGGTGACCTCGTCAAACAAATCAGAAATCAGCTGCGCGCGTTCGCTTTTTGACAGAACCTGCCCAGCCTCTTGCAAGCCATCGGCGGTGATCGCCTGAATCTCATTGCGCAAGTCCGCGTCACTAGCCGTTTCAATCGCTGCAAGGTTCAAACTTTCAAGCAGACGGCGATGCATCTGCAATTTGAGTTCCATGAGTTTTTGGCGGCGTGCGGCATCTTTGCTAAGCGGGGCCGCTTGCGCTGTGGCGGGTTTTCGCGTGGACGCTTCTGGACTCGGTTGCGCTGAATTGGGGCTTTGCTGCGGTCGCGGCTGATTTTCGGATTGAAAGCGTTTAAACATCTAGGCCCTCACCTCGATCTGCCCCTTTGTTTGCTGTTTTGCTTCCCGCGGGGCTTCTGCTGATAAGTTTATCAGGTTTTCTGCGATTTTACGAATTTCTTTGCGCAATGGGTTTCGCGCAGAGGTCAGTGCCAACGGATCTCCTTGATCACAGGCATTGATAACATGTTTGCCGCCATCGGGCAGCATCCAACGAAATTCGATATTTAGGCTGTCTGCCATTCGCTTAATACGCGACCGACCCGTCAAATCAGTGATCTTTGGCGAATTGTTCAAGATAAACTGAACTTTTTCATATGGAAGATCGTCTGCCTTCAACGCGCGAAGGAAGCGCAGTGCATTTTGGGCCGTGCGCATGTCCAGCTCGCATAGTGCAAACATCAGGTCCGCTTTATCAAGTAGCGTCTCTGTCCAACTGACTAGGGCCGGCGGCAAGTCGATAAAGACATAGTCATATTGCGACGCTGCAAGATCAATCAGGCGCGCCACTTGACTGGCCGACAGTAATTCCAGCGGCGCAGCATCTGGTGGGGCGGGTAAAATGGCAAGCGTGTCCCGGTAAAGCGATAAGGCTTGCGTGAACCCTTCGGCATCGACCACGTCGATAGACGTAAACAATTCAAAGGTTGCATCGGTGCGCACCGTATCAAGATAGGTCGCAACAGAACCATATTGCAGGCCCAGATCAATCACGCAAACACGGCCGCCATTTCCAAGAACCGATTGCAATTCCCAAGCCAGGTTCACACAAAATGTCGTCGCACCAGCGCCGCCTGCCATTCCCATGACAGGAAAGACTGTACCCCCGCGCGTCACGCTAGATACCCGCGGCGTCGCTGCTGGTGCAGCAGGCGCTGGATCAAGTGCCGGTTCCGCTGGGGCTTGAGTGTTCTGCGGTTGTACGGGCGCAGGTTCACTTGTGGGTTGTGGTGCAGGATTAGGTGTCGCGACTGTTTCGGCCAAAACAGGTTTGGCAAAATGATGTGTTTGCACGGGTGCTGCTGGCGCAGGTTCAGTCGCTATATTTGTTTCCAATGGCAACGGGGTTGAAGCAGCGGGTTGTTCCGGTGCCGCTGGCATTGGTTCGACAGCAGACATTTTTAAAGGTTCTGGTGCTAACGGTGATGCCGTGTCAGCTGGTGCTGTTTGATTGTGGAAGATTGCGTTTTCCAATCCGCCGTTTGGCAATGGGTAGGGCAAGAAATCATCCGCGCCACTGCGCATAATGGTATGTAGCGATGTCGCAGATATATCTTGCGTCACAACGATGGTGCGCAACCCACTCGATTTTGAGGTTTCAATGATTTTACTGATTTCGGGTAAAAGCTGTTCATCGACAGACCCAATCGCGATAACCACCGATTCCATATGTTGCGCGTGTACCGAACGAAGAACTGAAATAGCGTCTTCGATATCCAATCCACCCCAACCATCGCCGAACAAGGCCTGCATTTCGTCGATCAAATTTGGATAGGATTCCAAATTACTCGAAATTGCGCAGCTCTTTACAATATCACCGGAGTCACTAGCCATTTGTTCTTACCCTAACGCAAACGAGTCGATTTTTTTGAAGATACAACAGCTTATGCAAGATTTCACCCACCCAAAAAAGGAAAAAAAAGGTCAAAGACCTTTTTTAACCACATTTAACATCTCAACCAACGAAATTAGTTCGATGCGCCTACGTCGATGCCCGTCGTATTGCTGATACCGACATATTCATTGTAGATGCGCACCGCATACTTACCATCTAGTGTTCCGCTTCTGCCAGGTTGGAAGAAGCCTTTCACCTCAGTAACTGTGCGGCGGTTTTCGCGGTTTGCTTGTTCGGTTAGAACCAATGGGCGCGTTTCACCGAATGAAACGACAGCTTCGACCTTGCGGCGATCGACACCTTGAGAAACCAAATAATTCACAGCTGCGCGCGCGCGACGTTGGCCCAGTCTACGATTGAAGGCATTTGAACCGACTTTATCTGTATGGCCAAACACGCGGAATGTGATGTTGGGATGGCGTTTGATCCACTCTGCTTGGGCACGAAGATTGGACCGCGCTGTTTCATCCAATTGCGAAGAATTGAACGCGAAGTTGATCGTCGCGGGCGCTTCTGAGGCGAATAGTCGGGTTAAATTTGCGGCCATTTCGCGCAACAAATCGCCGTTCATGACGGCAATATTATGCGCTGTGCTATCCCCAAATGTTCGGGCTTGTACCGACTTACCCGCCTCTGTGGCCAAAGTGGCCGTTATACGATCCGATTCAATCGTACAGCCAAGCAAGATCGTTGAACTGGCTATTAGTGAAAGTGAAAGAGCTTTTTTCATGTTCAATTACTCCAATACGTAGCCATAAGAGCCGGTGAAATCTTGAGAAGCAGCTGAGCTGGCTGATGAACTACCTGCGGCACGTCCACCTGCTGTGCGCCCGAGTAGGAACAATTCGCCCTCGGTTGGTGGGCGGACACGGTCTGTTGGTAGCAAGAAGTTACCGCCATCGGTTGGAGAAACCAGATGCGCGGTGATAATAATCACAAGCTCCGACTGCTCTCGTTGATAGCTTGACGAGCGAAACAATGCACCTAATACTGGAATGTCCGCCAAAAATGGTACTTGTGCTACTGCATCTGAAAAATTGTCCTGCAACAGACCCGCGATTGCGATGCTTTGACCATCAAACATCTCTACTGTCGTTTCAGCACGGCGTACACTTAGGGTTGGCACTGATTGGCCGGCGATGGATACAGTCGTCCCTGTATCAAGGCTGCTGACCTCGGTCTGGACAACAAGATTAATTTGTTTGTCGTCAAACACCGTTGGTGTGAAACGCATACCGACGCCAAATTCTTTGAATTCGATGACTGTGTCACCGTCCGTCGTTGTCGGGAAAGGGTATTCTCCACCCGCCAAAAATGCGGCTTCGTTGCCTGAAATCGTGACCAAATTTGGTTCTGCTAATGTTCGCACCAAACCTTTATTTTCAAGCGCTTCGAACAGAACACTTACCGCGGTCGACCCTAGATTGAACACATTGGTAACATAGCCTGTTGTGTCGCCAGCAAGTTCAATAAAGTCGTTGTTTGTATTACCATCCGCCAATCTTGAAGCTAGTCCGATGAGGCCACCAGTCTCTCCAAAGGTGTCTGAAGAACTGACAGATACGCTACCTGAAATGCCTTTACCAACCGTTCGAGACATTTCGGCAAAGCGCACCTTCAACATCACCTGATGACGTCCGCCGACGGTCGCAAGGTTTGTCACGCGGCCTGGTGCAAATCGTTCCGCCAATTCGACCATACGTGCCAAGGTTCTTGTGCCAGAGGCGACACCAGAGAGGACAATTCCATCATTGGCGGATCGAATTTCGATTTTTTCATTCGGCATGATTTCGTCAATCAACTCTTTCAACTCAGAAAGGTTGGGGTTCACGACAACGTCGACATTGGTAATCAAACGACCATCTGCGCCGAGCAAAGTCAGCGTTGTCCGACCGGGTGATTTTCCCAAAACGTAGATCGATCGATCTGATAGGGTCGCGATATCCGCTATTCCCGGGTTCGCTACCGACAACTCTGCGAAAGCCACGTCAGATTCCAAAACGACCGCGCGGTTCAGCGGAACAAGTACAGATTCAGACGTCTCTTCGGTCGTGACTTTGATAATACTATTGGATTGCGCCTCTGCCACGGTCGCGGGAAGCTGCGCTGCGGAAACGGCCAATAGGCCTGCCGCAAACAGGTTTAACAGTCGCATGGTGATCCTGCCTCTCTGATCACTTATGATTATTATTATTGCGGGCAGAATGCGCGAAATCGAATTTATTTACAAGAATCAATTACTTGGCATGAGGGTATCCTGTGGATAACTGGCCACACCACAGGATATTGAGTCCCAAGATTCGTCACATACAAGAGGCTGTAAGAAAAGCTAGGAAATTTGTGTCAAGAAGATGGCGGGAAGGTCAGATCGCAGGTGATCAACGACGACACCAATACAAGACTTAGTTCTTACAAGGAACTTCTAGCCGCGTCACTTCTGTTCCTTTTCGGATGGTTTGGAAGCACTTCTGCGATTCAGCCGCTTCTTCGATTTGAAGAATGTCGGATTGGTTCACAACAACCTCACCATCTGCTTTTTGATCATCTCCGATGCCGCGCAATGCAAGCTGTAGCTTTCCGGTTGCTTGGGCCTGTGCCAGAACCCCGATGACATTGGGTGGCGCACCAACGGTTACTGTACGTGCGACAACGGGTTGATTGCTTTCCTCATTGGTCAACTGATCAATAGCGATCAACGGAATACCATCTAACAAAAGACGTGTCTGTGTCCCTTGTTGGCTTCGACCTGTCCAAAGAATATCAACCAAATCTCCGGGGCGCAAAAACCCAGACACACCTGATGCCACATCGACGCGCAAGGTAAATGCGCGTTCACCGACCTGCAAACGGGACGCGATGCCTGCATCCTCGCCAAATCCGGAGACTTTCGTAGACATCAAAACCTCGCCCGTTTCCATCAGGCGTACGGCCACGCGGCCAGCGGTTTGTTCGTCCTTGGTCTCGCCCAATACAGACTCCAAAGATGTAAACGCGTTTTCAGGTATGGCGTCGGCGGGGAAAAGAACCTCTTTGACGTCTTCTTCGGTCAAACGCGTGCCATAACGTACCTCGCGCGTTACGATCACCACGGGCGTCGTTTCTACAACCTTGGCGCGCAGATCATCTATTTCAGACTGCAACTGGGCAGCGCGCGCATCATAACCCCCAAATTGTTGCAAAATTAGGTATCCCGCAAAACCTGCAATCCCCATCCCTGCCAATAAAATCAAAAGAAACAGTAGCCGCATGATTTTTACCCTTTTTAGCCTGCCCGTCTATGACGGTATTTTACCGGCAACGCAAGAATTCCAACAAAAAAAGGGGGCAATCTTGCCCCCGTCTTTACGCTTCCGTGATGCGCAGGAAGATCAATTCCTAATTTGCATTGTCTATGTTCGATGCGATGATAGAGGCCTGCGTGGACACAGACGTAGTGATAAGCGTAACCGCCCCCAACGCCAGCAACACAATTGCTGCCGTTAGCACGACCCAATCAACGGTTACGGCACCTTCATCATCCTTGAAGAACGTCTTTGAAAACCTTTTCATTTTGTTATCCCCTTTTCACCCTTTGGTGTCTGTTTGATCATTGCGTATCGCAATGATTGTTAACAAAAACATCTAATTGCGGCGCAAATTTGACACGAATATCTTATACTTTGCAAGTCTTTGAAGAAATTGAAAGAACTTTTTATTATTATTATCAATGCTTTGCAAAGGATAAATTTGATCGCTTTTTGGGGGAACAGAAATTTGCCACATCATCGGCAGATTTTCACTTTGGTGATTTGGATATTTGTGAATTTTATGTAAAGAGAAGAAAAAACAACAAAAACGATGATGAGCAGGTCACCAACAACGTTAAGACCCTTTGGGTTAATAGCAGGGCTATTGGCCTTTTCGTTGGTATGCACACCCTCTTTTGCGCAAACAACGAGCCCTGAGCCAACGTTCAAAAGATTGAAGGTCGAAAACAGGCCCGCAGGATCGAAAATCAACATTCAAATTGATCCTGATGAACAGGCGTTGCTGTTGGCACCCCCTGAAAACCCACGCCCGACAACGGTCGTTGAAGAAAGGTTGGACGAATTAATCGGACAGCCCCAAACCGATGCGGGCAATATGAGCGATTGGTTTTGGGCGGGCGTGTCGCCCGAGGTGTCGCAAGCCAATCGCGATCGATTGCGTGCGGCTTTGGTGCAGGTCGATAATGCGCCCGAGGATTTCAAAATCCCCGATACGCAACTGCTGACTAGAATCATTCAGAATTATGGCAAGTTCATTCTGCGCAGCTCGATTGAGGCACAAGTGTCGCCAGCGCTGATTGCGGCGGTTATTGCTGTGGAATCCGCGGGCAGGGCAGATGCAGTAAGCTCTGCAAATGCAGCGGGTCTGATGCAATTGATCCCAGCCACGGCTGAGCGGTTCAAAGTGACCGATGCAAAAGATCCTGAACAGAATATCAAAGGTGGTGCGACCTATCTGTCTTGGCTGCTGCGCGAATTTCAGGGCGATCCAATCTTGGCGCTTGCAGGCTATAATGCAGGCGAAAACGCGGTGAAAGAACGCCAATCGGTCCCACCCTTTGAAGAAACCCGCGCTTATGTGCCCAAAGTCATCGCAGCTTGGAAAATCGCGCGTTTATTATGTACCAATCCTCCTGAATTTGCGGACGAGCCCTGTCTATTTCGTCCAGCGCTCTTGAACTAGACAGCACTTCATTGCAGGTTTCGCTGAAGTCTAAGGGAGAGGGTCAGCATGCCCACCAAATTGTGGCAGCCAAGTGATGCGCGTGTGCGATCCACTGCGCTTTATGATTTCGCGGCGCAGTATTTTGACGGTGATCCGACGGATTACCAGGCGATTTGGAAATGGTCGGTTGAGGATTTGGGTGCGTTTTGGTCCGCTGTGTGGGATTATACAGGCATCATCGGCGAAAAGGGCGAAATATATTTCAAGGATAAGGGCGATATCAAGACATCGAAATTCTTTCCCGATGCAAAACTAAACTACGCCGAAAATCTGTTGCTGGGTGGTGGAACTGGCACGGCGATTGTTTATCTGACCGAAGATGGCAAACGCATTAGTTGGAGTTGGGATCGCCTGCGTGCGGAAGTGTCATCTGTCCAGCAAGCCTTGCGCGCATCAGGTATTGTCGCTGGGGACAGGGTTGCGGGATTTGTTCCAAATTCACCGTATGCAATTGCGGCAATGCTTGGCGTGACATCTCTTGGTGCGATTTGGTCCTCTTGTTCCCCAGATTTTGGATTTAATGGCGTGCAGGATCGCTTTGGCCAGATCGCGCCAAAGCTGCTCTTCTGCGCGGATCATTATCTTTATAACGGCAAGCAGTTTGATTGCTTGGAAACCGCGAAACAGCTTAAGACGACAATTCCCTCTCTGCAGCAGATTATTGCGTTTCCTTACGCTCAGGATAACTTCGCAGCTGTTGAAACTCTTACAAGTTGGGATGCGTTCACTGATCCGTTTGAGCCGACAGATTTGGAATTCACGCGGGTCGGATTTGACGACCCCCTCGTGATTTTGTTTTCTTCCGGCACGACAGGCTTGCCCAAATGCATTGTCCATTCGGTTGGCGGATTGCTTTTGAAACATGTCGAAGAGCATGTTTTGAATTGTGATCTGAAAGAGGGCGATCGGTTTTTCTATTTCACGACATGCGGTTGGATGATGTGGAATTGGCTGGTCACGGGCCTTGCCTCAAAAGCGGTGCTCTATCTGTTTGACGGTTCGCCGTTTTATCCTGATGGTACGCGTCTGTCGGAACTGGCGCGCGCGGAACAGATCACGCATTTTGGCGCCTCGGCCAAATATTACGATGCCTGCGCCAAGGCAGGCGTAAAACCGAACGCATCTGGCGAATTGACAGAGCTTCGCGCGATTTATTCGACCGGATCCCCCTTGGCGCCAGAAAGTTTTGATTATCTCTATCGGGATTGGAAATCGGATATGTGCCTGTCGTCTATTGCAGGTGGCACCGACATTTGCGGCTGTTTCACAGGTGGCGCACCGATCAGTCCGGTTTATCGCGGTGAATGCCAGCAGCGGATTTTGGGCATGGATGTTCAGGTTTTCGATAGCGAAGGCCAAATTGAAACCGACGGCCCGGGCGAGCTGGTCTGTGTAAGCCCGCATCCCGCGCAACCCGTTGGGTTTTGGGGTGATGAAACGGGCGAGAAATATCACAATGCCTATTTCGCGAAATTCCCGAATGTCTGGCATCATGGTGACTTCGTGGAAATTACAGAAACGGGTGGCGCGGTCTTTTATGGTCGCTCGGATGCGGTTCTAAACCCCGGAGGCGTGCGTATTGGCACCGCGGAAATCTACCGCCAGGTCGAACGCATTGATGAGGTGTTAGAGGCGATTGTCGTCGGTCAGAATTGGCAAAGTGATGTGCGCGTGGTGCTGTTTGTGCGGCTGCGCGATGGGGTTGATTTGGATGACAATTTGATCACGCGGATCAAAACAGAAATCCGCGAAAACGCAACACCGCGCCATATGCCGGCGAAGATTCTGGCCGTGGCAGATATTCCGCGAACGAAATCAGGTAAGATCACCGAACTTGCCGTGCGT
The DNA here is from genome assembly GCA_039029215.1 of Pseudomonadota bacterium. GTDB lineage: Bacteria > Pseudomonadota > Alphaproteobacteria > Rhodobacterales > Rhodobacteraceae > Amylibacter. The sequence continues at coordinate 11,126 of JBCCGP010000006.1, read as the reverse complement.
GACATTATCCATGGACGCGCGGTGAAAAATACCACCGCCTTGGCTAACCCGGAAGCGCTTGATTTGTATAAAAATTTGGCAGAGTTACAGGTCTGACACCAGATATAGATTATTTTCTAGGCAAATTTACAGATTTGGTGTAAACTGGTCTCGAAAGCTCATCTTAGAATTGGGCAAGTAGAATTACGGGGACCTTGCGGATGTATCTATCGGCACCATCGAAACCCATATTTTTATCTACGGCCGCGCATGCCGTTATGTCCCAAAATACAGTCATAGGTCTCTAGGGATTTCTCCCTGATTAGGGCGCTTTGAATACAAGCGCCCTAATTATTTGTGGCGCTGTATCACATCAGATTATCAAATCGACCTTGCACTTTATCTAAGTGGTGTTGTTTTTCTGCGTCGGAAATAAAACTCGCCGCAAAAGAGTTTTTGGCAAGTTGTAAGATATCGCCCGCATCGAACCCCACCGCCTTTGCAACTTCTTTGTAGTTATCATTGACATAACCACCGAAATAGCTTGGATCGTCCGAATTCACCGTGGCAAGCACGCCGGCATTCAGCGCTTTCTTGATCGGATGCTGGCCAAGGGTCTCGATCCCGCGCAAACGTAGATTTGACAATGGACACATCGTCAGCGGCATCTGTTCGCGTACGATACGCGCGATCAAATCGGGATCATCAAACGCGCGATTGCCATGATCCACACGCGAGACACCAAGATCATCTATCGCGCCTTTTACATAATCCGCAGGCCCTTCCTCGCCTGCATGTGCAACCGCCTTGAACCCTTGTTTGCGCGCTTGCGCAAAGACGCGTTCAAAGAGTTGCGGCGGGCGGTCTTTTTCCGAACTATCCAGGCCAACTGCGTAAATATGGTCCTTGTGTTTGCAGGCGCAGTCGAGTGTTTCAAACGCCGCATCTTCGGAGAGGTGACGCAGGAAACACATAATCAAACGGCTGCTAATCCCAAGCTGTGTATGCGCCTCGTCAAGTGCGGATACGATCCCGCCAAGCACAGTATCAAAGGCAATACCGCGTTCCATATGCGCCTGTGGATCAAAGAAAATCTCTGCATGGCGCACCCCATCACCGTGCACCTTTTCCAGATAGGCCCAGGTTAAGTCATAGAAATCCCGCTCTTCGATCAGAACCGACATGCCCTGATAGTAGATGTCCAAGAAGTCCTGAAGATTGTTGAATTCGTAAGCGGCCCTGATCTCTTCGACCGTGGTGTAGGGCAGTTTCACATTGTTTCGTTTGGCAAGTGCCAACATCATCTCCGGCTCTAATTTGCCTTCCATATGCAAATGCAATTCCGCTTTTGGCAGGTGATCAATCAGCGCGTCGATATCCATGTCTCAAATCTTACACTTGGAGGGCGCAGAAGTGCAAATCGTGGTTCTGGGATTGTTTGGAAGTAAGGAATTTATGGTTAAAATTTGGTAAAAGATTGAAACACTAAACCGGAAGAATAGACCTTTGGGAGGGAAATTGTTGAATTTTGCGTTGAATGATGCGCCGACATTCGGCCCGTCTCCGTGCTCGAATGGTAATTTGATGAAAAGCTATTCTTGATGAAACGGGACGCTCGGCAGTCGTATTTATCTGAGAATTTAACGTTTCGGTTTTTGGCAAAAACCTACCCTAAGAGATTGTTTTTGAAATGATTTTTATCTTAACCTTTACTTCAATTACCTAGTTTATTGAAGTCGGTATTAACCAAATTCGTCCCAATGAAAGCATCCAAAAACCAAAATTAGTCAAGCGCTCTCAATCAAGTTTTCAAAGCCAGTAGTCTTTAAACCACTCAAAAACCTACCTTGCGAGATGTTCAATCCAAAGTAAAAGCATCCGGCAGCAGTTCCGCAGAGGTCAGCATTTTATACGCGCCATCCTTGTCGCAACAATAGACAGGAACATCGCGCGCGAATTCATAAATCACTTGCCTGCAAATCCCGCAGGGTGTGATCTTGGTATCCGTCGTATTGGTCACGGCAATCGCCTTAATCTTGCGCACGCCGTCTGACATCGCTTTTGCAATCGCAGTACGTTCGGCGCAGATGGTCGCGCCAAAGCTTGCGTTTTCGATATTGCAACCTGTGACGACCTCGCCATCTTCCATCAAAAAGGCCGCGCCCACTGGAAAGTTAGAATAGGGCACATAAGCGTTTTTCATAGCACCCTGTGCTGCTTTGATCAGTGCGTCAATTTCTTCATTTGTCATATGGCACCCCGATGGCGGCTGGTGGGCTGGGCCGTCCGATAAATCCGGCAAGCAACAGCACGGTGACGATGTAAGGGATGGCCAGCATAAAGGTCACTGGGATTTCTCCGATTAACGGTAGATCCACACCTTGAAGGCGCGAGGTTGCGGCCTCTAAAAACCCAAAGAGCAGGCAGGAAAACAGCGCCTTCCAAGGGCGCCAATTCCCGAAGATGACAGCCGCCAGCGCGATAAAACCTTTGCCAGCCGACATATCGCGAATGAAATTTGCACCTGAGGATATCGACAGGTAAGCGCCCGCTATCCCGCAAAGCAACCCACCAATCATCAACGCACGGTAACGTAGCCAGTAAACAGAAATTCCCGCACTATCGACCGCCTCTGGCAATTCCCCAACCGCGCGCAGGCGCAGGCCGAAGCTGGTGCGATAAAGGATAAAGAAACTTAAAGGTACAATGGCAAGTGCAAGATAGGTCAGCATCGAATGGCCAGAAATGAACTCTCGATAGATCGTGCCGATGACGGGCACATTGTTCATCAACTCCACACCCGGCAGAATGATCGGGCGGAAACGATCCGCGTTGTCCAACAGCGGCGTCTGCCCACCTGTACGGAACAGCGCGATACCGATGATAATTGTCAGGCCAGCGGCAAGGATGTTGATCGCCACACCGGAAACAACTTGATCACCCTTATGCGTGATGGTGGAGAAGCCATGTAGCAAACTCATGCACATAGACCCGATCATGGCGGCAAATAGTCCCAACCAAGGGGAGCCGCTCATCGCAGTCACAGCGGCGGCAATAAACGCGCCTGTCAGCAATTTTCCTTCAAGCGAGATATCCACCACGCCCGAACGTTCGGCGAATATGCCCGCCATCGCGCAAAGGATCAGGGGTGTCGCCAATCGAAATGATGCGTCCAATGCCAGCAAGAATTGGAGAAGGAAATCAGCCATGCGCCTCTCCTTTGATCACACCCAACGTGCGCAACACACGCGCCAAGATCGGCGCCATCATATACGCCAACGCGCCGGAAAACAGGATAACCATCCCTTGGATCAATAACACCATTTCGCGGGTGATGCTTTGGAATTCAAAATCCAGCTCCACCCCACCTTGGAACAGCGCACCAAACAAAAGCGCGGCCAGCAAAATCCCAAACGGATGATTGCGCCCCATCAAGGCAACGGCGATCCCTGTGAACCCAAAGCCATTGGTGAAGTTTAGGATCGCGCGGTTATGCACCCCCATGATTTCATTTGTGGCCATCATGCCCGCAAATGCGCCTGCAATGATCATCGTAATCATGATCACACGCGGCACATTGATGCCCGCATATTTCGCGGCATCAGGGTTTTTGCCTGTGGCGCGGATTTCATAACCCAATCGCGTTTTCCAAATCAGGACCCAGAAGGCGACCAGCGACAGAAGCGCGATAAAAAAGCTAAAGTTGAGCGGGCTTTTGGCAACGCCAAAAACTTCACTAAATTTTGCAATATGGGCGCTTTCTGGCAGGATCGGCGTTTGCGGGCTTTGTTGGCCCGCTTGCATCAAAGGACCGGCCAGCAGCCAAACCATCAGGCTGGCCGCAAGGAAGTTGAACATAATCGTGGTGATCACGATATGGCTGCCGCGATAGGCCTGCAGATATCCGGGGATCAGTGCCCAAAGTGCACCGAACGCCGCAGTGCTGGCTACCACCAAGGGGATCACAATCACCGGGGACAAATGCGGGCCAAACAGGAACGCGGCAAGGGCAGCACCAAGGCCCCCCAGATAGGCCTGACCCTCGCCCCCGATATTGAACATCAGCGCATGAAAGGCGGTGGCAACCGCCAGCCCAGTGAAAATAAAGTTGGTTGTGTAATAGAGCGTGAAGCCAAGCGAGCCTTTGAACACAAACGCGCCTTTGATCATCACGACCAGCGCCTCAATCGGGTTCTCGCCAATCAACGCAATGACGATCCCGCACACGATCAAGGCCATCAATAAGTTGACAGCTGGCAACAAATATATTTCTGCCCAATGCGGCAAACCATAAGACTTCATGCCGCCACCCCTGCCATCATTAGACCCAGCGCATTGGCATCGGTCTTGGACGCGTCCACGATGCCCATATTGCGCCCGTCATTCATCACCATGATCCTGTCGGCAAGGCTCATCACCTCATCCAGTTCCACGCTGACCAGCACAATCGCACAGCCACGGTCGCGCAGGGCGATCAGTTGGTTATGAATAAACTCAATCGCCCCTACATCGACCCCGCGCGTGGGTTGGCCGACCAGCAGCACCTTGGGGTCCGCAAACATCTCGCGGGCAATAACAATCTTCTGTTGGTTGCCGCCTGAAAAGTTTCTCGCGTGCAATTTCGGGTTCGCTGGACGCACATCATATGTGTCCATCTGCGCCTGACAATGCGCGGTAATTGCGCGGCCTTGCATCAAGCGGCCAGCGCCTGCAAGCGGCGTGTTGTGATAGCCCAGCACCATATTTTCCTGCGCTTCGAAATCCAGCACCAGCCCATGTTCATGCCGATCCTCTGGGATATGACCCATACCCAACCCCCGCAAGGCAGCGGGATTGATTTTATACGCTGAATCAATGGTTTGGCCAAGGAAGTTGATCCGTCCGCCGCCCACGGGCAACATGCCGCCCAGCACCTCAAGCAGTTCCGATTGTCCATTACCAGACACGCCCGCAATGCCAAAAATCTCGCCCGCGCGTACATCGAAGGACACATCGTTTAAAACCTGATGCCCACGATCCGACCATAGGTTCAGGCCGCTGACCGATAGCCGCGTATCGGCGGGCTTTGACGTTCCTTTGTCCACTTCAAGCAACACCTTCCGCCCCACCATCAGCTCTGCCAATTCTTGTGGATTGGTCTTTGCTGTCTCACAGTGCCCAACCATTTCACCCGCCCGCATGATCGAGACATTGTCGGTGATCGCCATAATCTCGTCCAGCTTATGGGTGATCAGCAGCACCGTCACACCATCGGCGCGCAGCACTTTTAAAATCTCAAATAACTGCTCGGTCTCTTGTGGCGTCAGAACGCCTGTTGGTTCATCCAAGATCAGGATTTTCGCGCCACCTTTAAGAGCCTTCAAAATTTCCACCCGTTGGCGCGTGCCGACATTCAGGTCCGCGATCAGCGCATGTGGGTCAACATGCAGCCCGTAATTCTCGCCCAACTCCGCCAGCCGCGCAATCGTTGCATCGCGACCTTCGCGCAACACAAAGCCACCTTCAGACCCAAGCATGACATTTTCCAAAACCGTGAAACGCGGCACCAGCATGAAATGCTGATGCACCATCCCTATCCCGGCGGTAATCGCATCCGCCGAGCTTCGGATTTTGGTCAAAGAACCATCGATTTTCATCGTGCCGCTGTCTGCGCGATGCAGACCGTAAAGGATGTTCATCAAAGTGGATTTGCCCGCACCGTTCTCGCCAATAATGCCGTGAATGGTGCCTGCCGCGACACTTAGATCAATATCCTTATTTGCCTGAACTGGTCCGAAGGATTTCGACACCCCCGACAGTTCAAGCGCAAGACGCGCGGCACTGGGGCCGCGCGTTGTATTCGTTTCCTTAGCCAAAGAGTTTAGGCAGGACAGTTATTGTCCGCGCGGTAATCATGCACAGACACTTCGCCATCAATGATCTTCTGAGAGGCCGCATCAATTGCTGCCTTCATCTCGTCAGAAATCAGCGCCGCGTTGTTATCATCCAATGCCCAGCCTACGCCACCTTCGGCAAGACCAAGGGTTACGACACCCGAAGAAAACTCACCATTTTTGGCATCCATGAATGTGTCATAGGCAGCCACATCCACCCGTTTCAGCATAGATGTCAGAACCGAACCCGGCTTGATATAGTTCTGGTTGCTGTCCACACCGATCGAGAATTTGCCAGCATCTGCGGCTGCGTTGATTACACCAATGCCCGTACCGCCCGCTGCCTGATACACAACATCCGCACCTTTATCGATTTGGCCTTGGGTTAGCTCCGCACCTTTGGCTGGGTCACCCCATGCAGCAGGTGTTGTACCCGTCATATTCTGGAACACTTCTACATCCGCATTTGCAGATTTCGCACCCTGAACATAGCCGCATGCGAATGCGCGGATTAGCGGGATGTCCATACCGCCGACAAAGCCAACCTTGCCGGACTCAGATTTCATCGCCGCCGCGATACCAACCAAATAAGACCCTTCATGTTCTTTGAAGGAATACTGACGCAAATTTGCACCTTCTAGCCAGTTCACATCGATGATCGCGAAATCAACATCTGGGTTCGCCGCAGACACAGCCGCAATCGCATCCGCTTGAGCAAAACCAACGCCGAGGACGATTGTTGCACCGCGATCAACCATCCGCTCCATCGCTTGCTGACGCTGGGCTTCGTTGGTGACTTCGAATTCCATCACTTCGATGCCGGTTTCTTCGGTGAATTTCTTCACGCCGTTATAGACACCTTCGTTGAACGATTTGTCGAATTTACCGCCCATGTCATAAATGACAGCTGGCTTTATATCGGCCATGGCGACACCTGCAACAGCAGTCATTGCGGCACCCAGTAGCATTGTTTTGAGTTTCATCACTCTCTCCTTGTTGGGGGGCAGCGGCCCCGTTTATTTCAGACCGATTTCCTTCAATCGCTCATCTAAAAATTCGCCCGCAGTTTGATGATCCAAACGCACATCAGGGCGTGGATGCATGAAAAGCGGCATCGAATATCGTGATCTGTTTTCCGTGGCAGGCGGGTTGATCACCCGGTGCGGCGTCGATGGGTAATAGCCCTTAGAGGCCTGTTCCAACATATCGCCCGCATTCACCGTAATATACCCCTCGTCGCAAGGCACATCATGCCAATTTCCGTCGCGATCTTGGGCCTGCAATCCGCGTTCTGATCCCGTGACCAAAAGCGTGATGAGGTTAATGTCGCCATGAGCAGCGGCGCGCACTTCGCCGCGTTCCACATCTTCGGGTAGTGGTGGGTAATGTAAGATGCGCAAAAGGTTGCTGTCCGATCCATTCACCATTTCTGCAAACGGCATGGAGGTTTCGTTCGTCACCGATGAAGGCGAGGCTTCATCGAGCCAGCCCAACAACATCGTGCCCATATCGATCATTTTTTGATTAAAATCGCGGGTCACAGCCTCAACATCACTTGGCACATCTTTGTTCTGATAAACGTGAAAGAACTCTTTCAAATCCTTATGCGCGCTATCTTTGGCGTTCTCAGACTTATACGGGAAAAATCCATTGGATTCGCCAGGCTGAACCGTAAACGGGTCTTTGCCGTCCGAGGCAAACCAACCCGACCAAGCGGCATACATCGCGTCTATATCGGCAGACGAAATATCGTGGTCTTTGATGATGGCAAATCCGGTCTCGGTGAAACTTTTGGCGAATTTCTGGGCGGCATCCGCGTCTTTGGGGCTGATTGCCAAAACATCAAATTCTGCCATCTGCTACTCCTTCAAAAGCCGCTTGCGATTGTATCCAGAAACAATGCTTTCACCTTGTCCCCGTCGATCTTGGCGCCGATTTGGCTTGTCACCCGTGCGGGGTCATCTGCCAAGGCGGTTTGCCCGATCCGTTCGCCAGACAGCTTAACCTCAATGGCGTGATTCTCAAGGGTAAACAGATCGGGACGGACGCAAGCGATCACTGCCGCTGGATCATGTAGATAACATCCCTGCACATCCACATGTTCCTCGTAAAAGCGGATATAGAAATCCGCCGCCTTTGCCAAAAAACCGCCCAGAATAGGTGCGGATTTTGCAGCCTGCGCAAAATCATCGCGGGTACAGATGACTTGGCTGGTCACGTCTAATCCGATCATGGTCAGCGGCCAATCGGCGGCAAAGACTTGATCTGCGGCATGCGGGTCGTTCCAAATATTTGCCTCGGCATAGTCTGTCACATTGCCCGCCATCGGATAGGCCCCACCCATGATCACAACACGCTTCACTTTTGACGCAATCGACGGATCAAGCTGCAAGGCGAGCGCGATATTTGTCAGCGGCCCAATCGGGCAAAGCGTGATTTCACCGGGCGCTTTGTTGATTTCATCAACGATGAACGCGGCCGCCGTTTGATCCACCGCTGCGCCTTTGATCGGATGGGGCGGGATATCCCCAAACCCTTCGGCGCCATGCACATAATCCGAAACCGGATTCGGCTTGATCGTCAGCGGCGCATCCGCGCCTCGCGCAACAGGCACGGGTGTTTTTCCAATCTCGGATAACGCAATCGCATTGCGGGTCGCGATATCCACGGTCACATTGCCGAAAATAGCGGTCAGGCCAACCAACTCGATCTCTGGATGCAACATGGCAAAGAAAATCGCCATCGCGTCATCGACGCCGGGATCGGTATCGATAATCAGTTTCTCAACCATCTTGCGCATCCAATAATGTCATTACTTCGGCTTCGGTCGGGATTGCAGTCGCCGCACCTGCGCGTGTTACCTGAATGGCAGATGCAGCAGCGGCAAAACGAAGTGCTGCGCGCGCATCCGTGCCCTTGGACAACCGCGCCATAAACGCGCCCAGAAACATATCGCCGGCGCCAGTTGTGTCCACGGGTGAGACCTTGAACGCATTTTGTTCAGTGGTCGTACCTTGATCAAAATACACCGCACCCTCTGCGCCCTTGGTCATCAACAGATGCGGTACGTCCAAATCCTCAACCGCCCGACCCGCAGCGGTGGCCAAAGCGGATGCTTCACCCTCATTCACCGCAAGCAAATCCAGATAGGGCAGCAGCGGCAGGGCGATATCCGCATCAAAGGGCGCGGCGGAATAGGCTATTTTCAATCCTGCCGCTTTCGCCGCTGCCGCAATCGCCCGCCCATCATTCACCTCGTTTTGGAAAAGCACCCAATCGCCCGCGTCAGCCTCTGCCATCACAGCTTCTATTTGGGTCTCTGAAATTGCCTGATTGGCGCCGCCCAAAATGACAATCTGATTTTCTGCCGCTGCATCCACATAGATCACCGCATTGCCCGTGGGCTCATGGACATCTGCGACATGATCCAGCCCCAGCCCAAGCGCGGTCATTTGATCGCGCGCCCAATCACCATCAGGACCAACTGCGCCGACATGGGTGACATCACCGCCGGACTTTGAAATCGCGACAGATTGGTTCACACCTTTGCCGCCCAAATGCCGCGCATAATCCGTGGCAGCCAAGGTTTCACCGGGCTGGGGCAAATTGGTCAGGGTATAAACATGGTCGATATTGATCGATCCGAAATTCCAAATCATCGACCTACTCTCCACACATTCCATTCGAGTCGCAAGCCCCAGCTTGAGCGCGCGCGTATTCTGGCGTAACCATCCCCATGGCGCATGATCTGGACCGCATATTCCAAGCCCTAAGCGACGCAACCCGGCGCGAGATTTTGGTGATGCTTTTGGAAGATGACATGGCGGTCACAGATGTTGCGGACCCGTTTGAGATGTCTTTGGCTGCGATTTCTAAACATCTGCATATTTTGGCCGATGCCGGCCTAATCGAACAGGAACGTCGCGGGCGCGTGAAATGGTGCAAGCTAAAGCCTGATGCCATGCGTGAGGCGATGGTGTGGATCCAAAGTTTTGGGCAAGTGGACCCGATGGATTTCGATCAATTTGAAGCGTTTTTAGAGGCGGAGAAGCTTCAGAAGAATTGAAAGCTCTGGCTTTGATCGATTATAAAACCCGAGTATTTCCTTGTGGGAAAATGCCAGTTTGTGGCTCTGTTCATTGCCTAATATTTGATTAATTTCTGGTACACTAAACCGGTTTAGTTTTTTGAAATTAGGCATTTGGCTGCTATAATCTTGCCCTCCGAAATTCGCTACAAATCGAACTAAATGACGATATGGATTAAGAGTTCTCAGACACCTTCCAACTAAAATCACCTTATCAATATTGATCTGATCCAAAGGCCGAAATCGTGCGCTTGATTGCAGTTCTGCTTTTATGCTCTGCTCCGGTGATGGCGCAGGATATCGACTGGAAACCGCTTTCAACGGATCTAAACTCTGGTCCGGTTTATGTCGGGCCGCGCGAGGCTGAAGCGGCGCCCAATCTTCCAGACGATCAGGGGTTCCAACGATTGGATCACGTTTTGCAAGCGCAGCCTCAGCAAACAGAGCCCGCCCAAACAGCGACGCCCCAGGCAGATGATCCACCCAAACCGCTACCTCAAAGGCCCAAACGCTTGGCAAAAACACCGATCCCAACGCAAGCGGTTGATCCGCGCACCCTTAAACCCGAACCTTTGTCGGAGGAAGAACTGGGCTATGCACGCACCGCTTGGTCTTACTTCGCCCAAAACCTACATCCCGAGACAGGTCTTGTCCCGTCGGTCAGAAATTTCAAATCTATGACGCTTTGGGATGAAGGGGGGTATTTTCTTGCACTTATCTCGGCACATCGACTTGGGCTTGTCAGTCGCGCAGAAACCTCTGATCGGTTGCTCAAAGCCTTCTCGGCGCTTTCTAAACTGCCGCTGTTGAATATCCGCTTGCCAAACAAGGCCTACAATATTGAACAGCTGATCATGACCGATTACGCCAACAAGCCCCAACCGCAAGGGATCGGATGTTCTGCCCTTGATATTATGCGGCTGATGTCAGGTCTGTTGGTTGCGACGCAAGAGTTTCCAGAGCTTACGCCCTTGGTTCAGTTGATTGTCCAGCGTTGGGATCTGGCAAAGCTGGCCAAGGATCAGCGGTTTTCTTGTGTCGCACTTTTACACAAAAAACACAAAGCGACTGTTCAGGAAGGGCGCATTGGCTATGAACAATATGCGGGTGTGACGGGCAAATTGCTGGGTCTGCCTGTCGATCTGGCATATCAATACAAACCCATTCTGCGCTGGCAGCAATATTTC
>JBCCGP010000005.1:0-85119 GCA_039029215.1 Pseudomonadota bacterium | reverse complement strand
TTCGATTTCAGCCGTAGTTTCGGATGTCGGGCGGATCACAGCCTCTTTGGGTGGTCGGGTGGATCGAACGCGAACTGCAACATCCCAAGCATCTTTGGATGTAAAGGGCGCATCACCTAACCAGTTGATTTCCTTGACCGGAACAATGCGCGTTGCCAGCGCGGTTTTTGTTCCAACAATCACTTTCCGCGCATCCGCGTCCAATTTTACAACATAAAGTGGGTCACCACCCCCAATACCAAGGCCGCGCCGCTGTCCGACGGTGTAATGAATGACACCTTCATGCGCACCTAAAACACGGCCATCGAGATGGACAATATCACCCGGTTCTGCCGCATTTGGGCGCAGTTTTTGGATGACATCGGTGTATCTTCCATCGGGAACGAAACAGATATCTTGGCTATCGGGTTTATCCGCCACCGGCAGGCCATATTTACGTGCCAATGTGCGTGTTTCCTCTTTGGTTTTCAAATGCCCCAAAGGAAATCGCAGATAATCCAGTTGCTCTTGCGTCGTTGAAAACAAAAAATAACTCTGATCCCGATTGGCGTCAGCAGCCTTGTGAAGTTCCGCTTTTGAAGGGCCCATCATGCGTTGGATATAGTGACCGGTTGCCATGCAATCTGCATCTAAATCTTTGGCGGTCTCCAATAGGTCTTTGAATTTCACACGCTCATTGCACCGAATACAGGGAACCGGTGTGGCGCCCGCCAAATAGCTGTCTGCGAATTCGTCTATGACGGCATCGCGAAATACGTTTTCATAATCCAATACGTAATGCGGAAATCCCATATTTTCCGCAACACGCCGCGCATCATGGATATCCCGACCAGCGCAGCACGCCTTTGCCTTTGCAAGTGCGGCGCCGTGATCATAAAGTTGCAGCGTGATGCCCACCACGTCATAGCCTTGTTCATGCAGCATGGCAGCCACAACAGAGCTGTCCACGCCGCCAGACATGGCCACGATCACGCGGGTTTCTTCTGGGGCCTTGGCAAAGCCAAGCGAATTTAGCGATATATCTGTATCAAGGGCCATTTTGCTTGCCGATCATGAAGGAAGCGACGTTTATACTAAAACCTTAATTAGTCTCAAGACCATCATTCATGCAAGTTTAAGGCTTTGGATGCAATTTAAGCATCCATAAAACGCGCAGAAAGATCAGATGGATCAAGTTGAAGTGATATTGCCAGATGGTTCGAAATTGAATCTGTCGGATTTACCGGATCGTCGCGTGAAACGGTGGGTCGTCCGGCACAAGCAGAACGTGGCCAATGCAGTTTTGTTTCAATTGATAAGCTTTGAGGATGCCTGTGATCGCTATGACTTATCAGAGGAAGAGCTGCTGTCATGGCTTAAAATGATCAAATATCATGGCACGGAAGCGTTAAAGGTCACGCGTTTAAAATCATTCAGACAGCCTATGGTTGCAAAATTAGGTAAATTGTGAAAGAGTTAATTGGGGTAACGAAGCGTTAACCAATTCGCATTAACACTTGAAACGGCGAGGTACGATCAGGTGTTAATGAGGAGAACCCTATGCGTATTCTGTTGGTAGAAGATGATCCGACAACCTCTAAATCCATCGAAATGATGCTGACCAATGCGTCGTTTAATGTCTATGCAACGGATTTGGGAGAGGAGGGGATCGATCTCGCGAAACTCTATGATTATGATTTGATGCTTTTGGATTTGAATCTGCCGGACATGAGCGGGCTAGAGGTGTTGCGCCAATTACGCGTTGCAAAGGTCGATACCCCGATCTTGATCCTCACGGGCAATGATGGGATTGAAGAAAAATGTAAAAGTTTTGGGTTTGGCGCGGATGATTATCTGACCAAACCGTTTCACCGCGAAGAATTGGTCGCGCGTATACATGCAATTGTGCGTCGGTCTAAGGGGCATGCGCAAAGTATTATTCAAACCGGATCGATCAACGTCAATTTGGATGCCAAAACCGTCGATGTTGGCGGCAAGGCTGTGCATCTGACAGGCAAAGAATATCAGATGCTCGAACTGTTAAGCCTGCGCAAAGGCACGACGCTGACAAAAGAGATGTTTCTAAATCATCTTTACGGCGGGATGGATGAACCTGAATTGAAAATCATCGATGTGTTCATTTGCAAATTGCGCAAGAAGCTACAGGAAGCAACCGATGGTGAAAATCTGATCGAAACCGTTTGGGGGCGTGGTTATGTCTTGCGTGATCCTGAACCGTTGGAAGAGGATTTAGCCGAGGCGAGTTGAGGCGCCATTTCAAAACATTTGGGTAAAATTCTTCCGCGCGGCGGTGGAATCGTTTAAGTTTTGGGTAAAAGAATCTGTGGTTCTATGCCTGAAAATAAATCTGTTTCTGAACTGACCAAACAAGAAGCCGCGCAAGAATTGGAACGTCTTGCAGCGCTTTTGAAGACCGCGAATACGGCCTATCATCAGGATGATGCCCCAGAGATCTCTGATGCGGAGTATGATCGCCAAAAACGGCGTAATCTTGAAATCGAAACCCTTTTTCCTGCTCTAAAGCGCAAAGACAGCCCAACCGATCAAGTGGGTGCACCGCTTGGCGAAACATTTTCCAAAATTCGGCATTCTGTTCGAATGTTGTCTTTGGGAAATGCGTTTGATGATCAGGATGTCGTTGATTTTGATACCTCGATCCGAAAATTCTTGGGCTTAGAGGGCGATGCACCGCTTGCCTATACTGCGGAGCCGAAAATCGATGGGCTGTCTTTGGCCTTGCGATTCGAAAATGGGCGGTTGGTCCATGCTGTGACCCGCGGCGACGGGCAAGTGGGCGAAAATGTCACTAAAAATGCAATGACGATCCCTGATATTCCGCATACGATCAGCGGCGCGCCATCTGTTCTTGAGGTCCGCGGCGAAGTTTATATGGCGACCGAGGATTTCACCAAACTCAATGCCCAACAAACGGCGTCTGGCAGCAAAGTCTTTGCCAATCCGCGAAATGCAGCCGCTGGGTCCTTGCGTCAGCTTGATGCCTCTGTAACCGCAAGTCGACCGCTAAGATTTTTTGCTTATGCATGGGGTGAGATTTCTGAGCCAATTTCCGATACGCAAACAGGCGTGCTGGAGAAATTCAAAGAATTCGGATTTAGTGTCAATTCACGCACCAATACCTGCCAAAACGTGGATCAAATTCTTGCGCATTATCGCGCGATTTCAGACGACCGGTCTGAATTGGGCTATGATATCGACGGTGTTGTCTACAAAGTCGACCGACTAGATTATCAAGAAAAACTTGGTTTCAGATCAACCACACCGCGTTGGGCCATCGCGCATAAGTTTCCTGCAGAAAAAGCATGGACCCGATTAGAAGCCATCGATATTCAGGTTGGTCGCACAGGCGCATTATCACCTGTCGCACGCCTTGCGCCAATCACGGTGGGCGGCGTGGTTGTGTCGAATGCTACGCTGCATAACGAAGATTATATCGCTGGCCGTGATAGCAAGGGAAACCTGATACGCGATGGGCGCGATATTCGAGTTGGTGATTGGGTGGAAATCTATCGCGCAGGCGATGTTATTCCCAAAATTTCTGATGTTGATGTGTCTAAACGCGAAGATGGCGCTCAGCCCTTTAAGTTCCCATCCCGATGTCCGGTCTGCAACAGCATTGCTTTACGCGAAGATGGTGACAGCGTCGCGCGGTGTACGGGTGGGTTTGTTTGTGATGCACAGGCGGTCGAGCGCCTGAAGCACTTTGTTGGGCGCTCAGCATTCGATATTGACGGATTGGGTGATAAGCAAATTGAACAGTTTTTTGAACGCGGATGGATCAAAAAACCCGGCGATATTTTCCGCTTTGCTGCGCAACATGCGCAAGATTTGTCCAAACTCGATGGCTATGGCGATAAATCGATAGACAACCTGTTCACGGGCATCGAAGAACGCCGCACAATTCCGCTTAACAGATTTTTGTTCGGCCTTGGCATTCGCCATCTTGGTGAAACCAGCTCGGCGCTTTTGGCGCGTTTCTTTTCAAGCTGGGATCGGATCAAAGAGGTTTTGGGCGCCGCGCAAGATGAAAACAGCGCTGAATATGCAGAGCTGTTATCTATCGATGGTGTTGGCGAGGTCATGGCACGCGCCTTAATTGACACTTTTAACGATTCCCAACAACGCGCTGTGATCGACGATTTGGCGGATCAGTTGACGATCGAAGATATCGCACAGGTTGATCATGGGGACAGCGATGTTGCCGGTAAAATCGTTGTGTTCACCGGAACATTAGAACAGATGACACGGGCAGAGGCAAAAGCGGGCGCAGAAGCGCGGGGTGCTAAAGTGTCAGGCTCTGTGTCAAAGAAAACAGATTACGTGATTGCAGGGCCGGGCGCAGGATCAAAAGCCAAAAAAGCCGAAGAGCTGGGCGTGACCATCGTGTCAGAGGCGGAATGGCTTGATTTGATCGGGCGATAGGCGTTTGATGCGATAATGGCCGGTCGTCCAGAAATTCTGTTCCCCTTATTTGGAGACATACAAAGGCTAAGCGGCATCGGTCCGAAATCGGCGCAGGCGCTAGCGAAAGCGGGGATTGCCACGCCAAGGGATCTTCTGTTTACGTTGCCACATGGTGTGATCAATCGCCAAAGTGTCGAAACGATCAAAGGTTTGACCTTACCCGAAATCGTTTCCGTTGAAGTCGAAATACTTGAGCACCGCCCAAACCGAATAAAAACCAGGCCCTACCGCATCTTAGTGCGCGATGCCGGCATCGACTTTCACTTAGGTTTCTTCCATGGACGCGCGGACTATCTTGCAAAAACCTATCCTGTTGGCGCGCGCCGTGTGATTTCTGGTAAGATCGAGGTTTACGATCATACCGCGCAAATGATGCATCCTGATTTTGTGGTCACACCTGACAAGCGCGCAGACATACCCGCATCAGAACCCGTTTATCCGCTGACCCAAGGGATCACGCAGCGGATCATGCGAAAAGCAACTGATGATGTGCTGCATATGATCCCGGATTTTGCGGAATGGCAGGACCCATCTGTATTAAAAGATCGAAATTGGCCAAAGGTGTCACAAGCCCTTGAAAAATGCCACCGCCCAGAAAAGGTTTTGGACAAAGTTGCTTTTGACCGTTTGGCCTATGACGAATTACTTGCGCATCAACTGACCCTCTCGATTGCGCGTGCAAGACATCGCGCGCAAAAAGGTCAGGCAATTCAGGTGAAAGGCACGTTGGCGCAGCAAGTGTTGGACGCACTTCCCTTTAAGCCAACGGATGCGCAACGTCGATCATTCGCCGAAATTCGGGATGATCTTGCCTCCACAAAACGCATGAACCGTCTGCTGCAAGGGGATGTCGGGTCGGGCAAAACGCTGGTGGGTTTGGTGGCAATGCTGGATGTCGCCGAAGCGGGCGGACAATCGGTATTGATGGCCCCCACTGGAATTTTAGCGCGTCAACATTTTACAGGTTTGACGCATATGGCCAAACCAGCCGGGGTGGAAATCATCTTGTTGACGGGCGCGGATACCGGCGCAAAACGCCGCGAAAAATTAGAAAGGCTTAAATCTGGTGATGCGCAGATTGTTATCGGGACACATGCGGTGTTCTCGGATGATGTCGAATTTCAGGATCTTCGATTTGCGATCATCGATGAACAGCATCGCTTCGGGGTGCGCCAACGGCTTGAACTGGGCAAGAAAGGTGATGCCGTTGATGTAATGGTAATGAGCGCGACGCCTATTCCGCGCTCTTTGGAACTGGCACATTACGGCGATATGGATGTGTCCATCCTTGATGAGAAACCAGCGGGACGGCAGCCGATTGATACAGCAATGGTGAGCATTGGAAAACTTGATGCGGTTGTGGCGCGCTTGCGGGCCGCGATCGGTGAAGGCAAGCAAGCCTATTGGGTTTGTCCGCTGGTCGAAGAAAGTGAGAAAGCTGATTTATCTGCCGCCACCGATCGCGCGGTTGCATTGCAAGCGGCCTTGGGCGCTGGCGTCGGATTGGTGCATGGCCGGATGTCCCAAGACGAAAAAGATGCCGCGATGGCTTCATTTGTTGCAGGTCAGACAAGTGTGTTGGTTGCAACAACCGTCATTGAGGTGGGCGTTGACGTCCCAAATGCGACAATCATCGTGATCGAGCAAGCAGAGCGTTTTGGATTGGCACAGCTTCACCAACTGCGCGGACGTGTTGGTCGTGGTGCGGATAAATCTGCCTGTGTCCTGCTTTACAAAAACCCACTTGGAAAGACCGCTCAAAGAAGGTTAGAGGCCATTCGCGAAACCGAAGATGGCTTTAAATTGGCCGAAGTGGATTTGGCGATCCGCGGGGCAGGGGACATTTTGGGCACGGCGCAGGCCGGGTTGCCGAAATTCAGAATTGCCGATCTCGAACGGGATATGGCGTTGATGCAAATGGCCCGCGATGACGCGCGGCTGATCTTGGAACGCGATCCCAGCCTAGAAAGCCCGCGTGGGCAAGCGTTGAAAACACTGCTCTATTTAATGGGTGCGGATGATTATATTGGCCTGCTGAAGGTTGGTTAATGGAACGAAATCGGAACGTTTGGACCAGTCGTTGTGAAAATCACACATCCGACTCTTGAGGTGAAAGAACAAAGCACGATCTTTAGGCGCGCGCTGCTTCTTTCATTGCATCTAACGTCGCTTCAAAAATCAGCATAATCGATGCATGACGGTTGGTATATGATCGCGCGGGTTCTAGATATTTCAAATCTTCAAACGGCGCATCAGGCGTTGGACCGTCTTGGGTCAACATTGCAAACAGTTGATCGCGACCGCGCGCAACCGTTTCATAATCAAGGCCAACCGCGTGTTTGGCAAATATGCTGGCCGCACTTTGTCCCAAAGTGCAGGCCTTCACATCCATATGAAATGCGCCGATTATTCCATCTTTCAGATTTAATGCGACGGACACATTGGACCCGCATAACGGCGAGCGTTTGAATGCGCTGCCCTGAGGGTTCTCAAGCGGATCGGTTAACGGCATATTGCCTGCAAGCGACAATAACTTCTCGCTGTAAAGTTTTATCATTTCGCCTGTGTCAGACATCGATGCGCCCTTGATATTTTTCTGAGCTTTAGATAGGACAGTTCCTTGGCGCTGAAAAGGAGCATGCAAAGAAAATGATTGAATTCGACCTTACATCGCTGAAATTTGATCAAGCAGGCTTAATCCCCGCCATTGCTCAGGACGCGGCCAATGGCGAGGTGTTGATGATGGCGTGGATGAATGATGAAAGCTTGAAGCGCACATTGGAAACCGGTCGCGTGACCTATTGGTCCCGCTCTCGCGCCGAATTTTGGGAAAAGGGTCTAACGTCTGGTCACACGCAGACATTGGTGTCTTTGTCCGTTGATTGTGATCGGGATTGTTTGTTGATGCAGGTTGAGCAAATTGGCGCGGCCTGTCACACGCATCGACGCTCTTGCTTTTTTACCGATATTATCGATGGGCAAGAGGTGATTACCTCAGAACCGATATAGGGTTTTGATGTCTTCAGGCGCGTGGCCGTCTTCGCGATATTTTCTGATCGCACGCGCATCATCACGCTTCGCAAGGCGTTTTCCGTTCGTGTCACGAATTAATTGGTGATGATGGTAAACGGGCGCTTTTAGGTCCAGAAGATAATGCAAAACGCGGTGGATCGGTGTCTGATCCGCCATATCTTCACCGCGGACTACGACATCAATCTCTTGATAGGCATCATCAACGACCACCGACAGGTGGTAACTTGTTCCGATATCCTTGCGCGCAAGGACAATATCGCCGATTTTTCCGATCAAAGCTTTATGCGAGGTTGTCATATCTACATTTTGCCCAGAGGACGTTTCAACATAAGAAATCGGATCGGGCAGCTTTTGCAGTGCTTTTTCCATATCCAATCGGATCGCATGCGCCTTGTCGGGATTGGCCCCATTTATGCGACATGTCCCGGGATAGACCAGCCCATCGGGCCCCAAAACCTCACCTTCTTGGGTCGCGGAAAGCGCCTTTTTAATGTCACTGCGATTGCAAGAACAGGGATAGGCCAAACCTTGCTGCGTTAACTGCGTCAAAGCATCTTTGTAGGCGTCAAAACGATCCGATTGACGCAAAACAGGTGTCGGCCACGTATACCCCAGCCAGTTCAGATCATCATATATAGCTTGTTCATATTCCGCTTTGGATCGTGGTTGATCGATATCCTCGATCCGTAACAGGCAGATGCCGTCCATTTTTTCAGCAAGTTCAAACGCCACGGATGCGCTATATGCATGGCCAAGATGCAAATATCCGGTCGGCGAGGGCGCAAAGCGCGTGCGCATCACAAACGCTTCAAAACATAGACGTTGGATCCAACATTCTTCGTTGGAAGATGATCGCCGTATTCACAAAAAAGCTGCTCTGCCAAACCGTCGGCCAAAACATCTTCAACAGCTTGGGGGTAGGGCGGATCTTCCAGCGCATGATCATTGTAAGAAAAACAGATCAACCCATCCTTCTTTAACGCAAGCAAACCTTCGCGCAGCAAACTGGCAGGTCCCGCACCAGAACTGATGACCCCTACTGCTGTGATCGCCGCATACGCGCCCGGATCAAAGTCAAATGGATGCTCAATGTCGCCCTCATAAAGCGCACGATAGGCGCCAATGGCGCGTGCCTTTTCCAACATCTCAGGCACGATTTCTGATCCATCAATCGTTGTAAACCCAACGCTTCTGAGTGCTTTACCAGACAGGCCGGTTCCACATCCAAAATCCAAAATTTCTGCATCTTTTGGCAAAAATTGAACCAGCGCCTCGGCACAGCGTCTGGGGCTGGCATAGCCATAGCTGCCCACTTCTTCATCGTAGCTGTCTGCCCAATCTATATAAAGCTGGTTGGTGGCTTCTTGGCCTTCGGTTCCATAAGCGCGATCAAAGAATTTTGGTGTCATGCAGAAACGCTAACGCGCGTGGGTTCTGCCTGCAACCATTCTGTCCATGCCGCCTTCGCGCGATCTGTATAAGCTTTGTAACGTGTCTTGCGATTGCGCCGCCCACCTTTTGCATCAATTGGGGGGAAAAGACCAAAGTTCACATTCATCGGTTGGAAGGTTTTTGCATCTGCCCCGCCGGTGATATGGGTGATCAATGCACCATGTGCCGTGTCATTTGGGGGCGTTTCGCATGGTGTTCCATTCATCTCAGCAATCGCCAGCCTGCCGGCTAATAACCCCATTGCCGCAGATTCGACATATCCCTCGACGCCCGTCACTTGGCCAGCAAAGCGAATATGGGGATGGGATTTCAGCCGCATTTGAGGGTCCAGCAGGGTCGGGGAATTTATAAATATGTTGCGATGAATACCGCCAAGGCGCGCAAATTTCGCGTCTTCCAATCCGGGGATCATCGATAGCACACGGGCCTGTTCGCCATATTTCATCTTTGTTTGAAAGCCGACAATATTGAAAAGCGTGCCAAGCGCATTGTCACGGCGCAGCTGGACGACAGCATAAGGTTTTTTATCCGAATGTGGATTGGTGAGCCCCACCGGCTTCATCGGGCCAAAGCGCAGCGTATCGCGCCCACGTTCGGCCATCACCTCAATCGGCAAGCAACCATCGAAATAGGGCGTATCTTTTTCCCATTCCTTGAATTCGGTTTTTTCAGCCGCAAGCAAAGCATCAATAAAAGCGTTATATTGCAGCGCTGTCATTGGGCAGTTCAGATAGGCGGTGCGTTCCTCTTCTGTCTCGCCCTTGTCGTAGCGCGATTGCATCCACGCTTTGGTCATATCGATGCTATCGGCATAGATGATCGGTGCAATCGCATCGAAAAAGGCAAGGCTATCTTTGTCGGTGCGCGCCAAAATATCTTCTGCCAGGGCAGAGGATGTAAGCGGACCCGTCGCAACAATGCAATGGCCCCAATCCGCAGGCGGCAGTTTTGTAACTTCCTCTCTGCTAAGCTTGATATTCGGTTCAGCCGCGATCGCGCGCGTCACAGCGCCCGAAAACGCGTCGCGATCCACGGCCAGGGCCGAACCCGCTGGCAGTTTGTGCCGATCCGCCATTTCCATGATCAGCGATCCTGCTTTGCGCATTTCCCAATGCAGCAAGCCCACCGCATTCCCTTCATCATCATCTGAACGGAAAGAATTCGAACAGACCAATTCTGCCAAACCATCTGTTTGATGGGCAAATGTCCCTTGCTTTGGGCGCATTTCGTGAATGATCGCGGTGCCACCTGCTTGGGCGATTTGCCAAGCTGCCTCTGATCCGGCCATGCCGCCGCCAATTATGTGAATAGGCTTAGTCATAGGGGCGCTCTTACGCGCCCTTTGCCGCAATGAAAAGGGCGCAGACCAAGCTGCGCCCTGATGACTTAACTGTGCCGCTGGGCCTTAGGATTTATCTATGGCCCATTTGCCCGCACAATGCGCGTAAAGCAGCAAAAAGCCGCCTGCCCATGCAAGGTTTTTCAACGTAATGGTCGACTGCATCTGGTCACCAAATCCGTGATAGACCAATCCTGTAAACACACAGAACGCTGCCAATGCCAACGCGGTCAAACGCGTTTGAAAACCGATGATAATGAAAATACCGGCGACCAATTCAAAAATAGAAACCGGCCACGCCAAAAATCCAAGGCCTGGCAATTTTGATTCAATGAATCCGCCAATCGGCGCGCCAGATGTCACTTTTCCAAAACCTGCCAGCAAAAAACCAAGGCCAAGCAGCACGCGACCGCCAAGATGTGCATAATCTTTCATTTTTGTCCCTCTCTTAGGATATGATATGTCCCGTCTATCGGGCTCGTAATGTTAACGAAAGATCGGAATGTTAACCAAGCTGTTCCTGATTTAGAAACAATCACGCGCCATCCTCTTCATCTTCGCTTTCGTGGATATAAGCGACAGAGACGACTTTCTCGTCCTCTTTCACATCAAACACTTTCACACCAGAAGACGCGCGTCCTTGCCGCGAAATACCCTCGACCGGACAGCGAATGGATTGCCCTGTGGAGGTCGCGAGCATAATTTGATCCTCATCTTCTACCGTGAACGCGGCCACGATTTTGTCATCGCGACGTGACAGATTTGCAGCCGCAACACCCTGACCACCACGACCAGACACACGGTATTCATGGGCAGAGCTACGTTTGCCAAATCCGCCTGCTGTGATTGTCAGGATCCATTCCTCCAACGCACCCAGCTCCGCATAGCGTTCTTGGCTAATCTCGACATCATCTCCATCGATCTCGCCGCCGTCTTCGCCCGTGACAGCACGGCGCATTTTGAAGTATGCATTGCGCTCTTCTGCCGTGGCATCGACATGGCGGATCACAGCCATCGAGACGACGCTGTCGCCATCGGCCAATTTAATCCCGCGAACACCTGTAGAATCGCGGCCCTTAAAGACACGGACATCTGTCGTGGGGAAGCGGATGGCTTTACCCATCGCAGTTGTCAGAAGGAAATCATCCTCTTCCGTCGCGATGCGCACATTCACAATTGACACATCCTCGGGCAGCTTCATCGCAATTTTACCGTTGGCTTTGACATTGGTAAAATCAGACAGCGCATTGCGCCGCACATCGCCCGCGCTATTGGCAAAGACGATTTGTAAATCGCCCCATTCATCTTCGGGGGCATCAATCGGCATAAGTGCGGCAATCGAGACACCCGCATCGATGGGCAGGATATTCACAATCGCTTTGCCTTTTGCATTCCGTCCGGCCAGCGGCAGGCGCCATGTCTTCAGCGTGTAAACCATCCCGTCTGTCGTGAAGAAAAGCAACGCAGTATGCGTATTCGCCACAAACATATTGGTGACAAAATCTTCATCCTTGGTGGACATGCCTTGAAGCCCTTTGCCACCACGGGCTTGTGCGCGGAATTCTTCTAACGCGGTGCGTTTGATATAACCCTGATCGGTCACCGTCACGACCATATCCTCACGCTCAATCAGGTCCTCATCTTCCAGATCACCCGCCCAATCGGTGATTTCAGTGCGCCGTGGAACCGCGAATTTTTCTTTCACCTCGCGCAGCTCGTCAGAGATGATCGCCATGATCCGGTCGCGCGAGCGTAGAATATTCAGATAATCGGTGATTTTGCCCGCAAGCTCTTGCAACTCATCGGTCACTTCTTTGACGCCCATCGCCGTCAAGCGCTGAAGCCGCAGCTCTAAGATCGCACGCGCCTGTGTCTCGGACAGGTGATAGGTGCCATCCGCATTCATCGTATGGCTTGGATCATCAATAAGCTGAATATATTCCGCAATATCGGACGCTTCCCAGGCGCGTGTCATCAACTTCGCCCGGGCCTCCGCTGGATCGGCAGAACCTCGAATGGTTGCAACAATTTCATCTACATTCGAGACAGCCACCGCAAGGCCACACAAGATGTGCGAGCGTTCCCGCGCCTTGTTCAGTTCAAACGCCGTTCTGCGCGCCACAACCTCTTCACGGAATTTGATAAATTCGGACAGGAACCCATAAAGCGTCAGCTGTTCCGGCCGCCCGCCATTCAGCGCGAGCATGTTGCACCCAAACGAGGTTTGCAGCGGTGTGAAGCGATAAAGCTGGTTCAACACAACCTCCGCTGTTGCATCACGCTTTAACTCAACAACAACCCGCACGCCAACCCGGTCGGATTCGTCTTGAACATGGGCAATGCCCTCGATCTTCTTATCGCGGCTGAGTTCCGCGATTTTCTCAATCATTGTCGCCTTATTCACCTGATAGGGGATTTCATCGACAACAATCGCCCAGCGGTCTTTGCGGATTTCTTCAATCCGCGTTTTGGCACGAATAATAACCGATCCACGTCCTTCGCTATAGGCTTTGATGGCCCCAGAACGTCCCAGAATGACGCCGCCAGTTGGAAAATCAGGCCCCGGGACATATTGCATCAAATCCGCAACGCCCAAATCTGGGTTTTCGATCAGCGCAAGGGTTGCATCGACAATCTCGCCCAAATTATGAGGTGGAATATTGGTGGCCATCCCCACAGCGATCCCGCCAGCGCCATTGACCAACATATTTGGGAACCGCGCGGGCAACACGCTGGGTTCCAAATCTTTGCCATCATAATTGTCTTGGAAATTAACCGTATTCTTATCGATATCTTCCAGAAGAAACGCCGCAGGCTTGTCCATGCGCACTTCTGTATAACGCATCGCCGCCGGGTTATCGCCATCCATCGATCCAAAATTGCCCTGACCATCCAACAAGGGCAGGGACATCGAAAAATCCTGCGCCATACGCACCAAAGCGTCATAAATCGCAGCATCGCCATGCGGGTGGTATTTCCCCATCACATCACCCACGGGACGTGCAGATTTGCGATAGGATTTGTCAGATGTGTTTCCCGTCTCGTGCATCGCGTAAAGAATACGGCGGTGCACAGGCTTTAACCCATCGCGCAAATCAGGGATTGCGCGACTGACAATGACGGACATTGCGTAGTCCAGATAGGCACCCTTCATCTCCTCTTCGATGGTGATCTGGGGGCCATCAAACGGATTTTTTGGGCGCGCGTCCTCTGAAGGATCGTCAGTATGATCTGTCATTTTCTGCTCGATTTTTATCGTTAAGGATTACTAGCAGAAATTACCCCAAAAAGCAAACTTTGAGGGCTAGACTGTCAAATCATGGCGACGGCCTTCAATCTTATAAACTATCAATAATTACAATATGTTACGCGCGGTTCTTGGGAATAATTTCGTATCCAGATTCTTCTGGTTCATCATCAACCATTTCAGGTGGAAAACCGGGTGCCCGAATATCCAATCCCGTCGCATCTTCGAGTCGTTTTATAATATTCGGCGACCATTCGCGGGGGCCATATTTTTCGATACCATCATCAAAGATTTGGCACAGCAACGGGGAAAGCTCCAAAGGCACATCATGGCCGCGTGCCAGCGCATCAAATAACCCAATATCCTTCTTAACCAAATCCATCGTAAAGCTGATATCGCGCGAGCCGTTGAGGATAACCTGGCTCTCCGTTTCATGCACAAAACTCGTCCCAGAAGATGCCGCAATGGCTTCATAGGCGACACCCAAATCCATGCCAGCGGCCTTGCAAGTGACCAATGCTTCGCAACAGGACACAAGATTCGCTGTGGCCAAATAATTTGTGACAACCTTCAAAATCGAAGCAGACCCCAAATCGCCCGTATGCAATATCCGACGCCCCATTCTTGTCAAAAGTGGGAAAATTGTGTCAAAAGTCTCACGCGAACAGCCCGCAAAGATCGAGATATTGCCCGTATCTGCGCGGTGACAGCCCCCCGACACGGGGCAATCCACCGCCGCACCGCCCGCATCCATCACTTTCTGGCCCAGTCGTGTGACTTCTTCGGCATCCGTGGTCGACATTTCCATCCAAACCTTGCCCGCACGCATCCCCGCCAAAAGCCCGTCCTCAGCCTCCAGAACAGCGGCCGAGGCCGCAGGAGAGGGCAGACAGGTTATCACGGCATCGCAGGTCTCCATAAGCTCTGCATTGCGCGCACAGGTTTTTGCGCCCTCCGACAAAAAGCTCTCGACAAGAGCGTCGTTTAGATCGCGCACATACAGGTCTACCCCATTGCGTAAAAGAGACCCAGCAAGTTTGCCCCCGACATTCCCAAGCCCAATAAATCCGATCTTCATCTGCGAATCCTTTATGTTTTGAAGAAACCTGCCAGCGCAAACGGGAAAAGCCGCCTCAAAAGCGACATCCTTTTCTTTGTTCCAAAAATATCTTGGGGGTTTGGGGGCAAAGCCCCCATTTCGCGATCCGACGCAGGGGGCACCCCTGCTTAAGGACCGCGAAGCCTACCGCGCGCCAAGGGCGCGCAAACCTAACTAGAATGGAATCTCGTCGTCCAGATCGGAGGGCGCGGGGGCTGCCATATCACCTGTCGGTGCAGCCCCGCCAGCATCATAACCGCCATAACTGTCGCCACCGCCACCAGATCGTCCGTCCAGCATGGTCAGTGTGCCACCATAATTGCGCAAAACCACCTCTGTCGTATAACGATCTTGACCATTTTGATCCTGCCATTTGCGGGTCTCAAGCTGGCCCTCGACAAACACCTTAGAGCCTTTCTTTACATATTGTTCGATCACTTTGATCAAACCGTCATTAAAGACTGCGATATTATGCCATTGCGTCTTTTCCTGACGCTCACCAGTATTGCGATCTCGCCACGTCTCAGAGGTTGCGATAGAAAAATTGCACACGCGTCCGCCATTTTGGAAGGTCCGAATTTCCGGGTCACGGCCCAAATTGCCAATCAACATCACTTTGTTTAACGAGCCAGCCATTCTTTATCCCTTTCGAATCTCTTCTCAAACTTGGTTAATCATAGGCATTAAAAACTTTATTAAAATGCGAAATTCCGCTCACAAGGAAATTGATTTTGAAATTTTAAGAAAATTTTGTATATCCAGCGTCAAGGAAGCGGGGCAAAGGGTTTGGCCATGAAAAAACGTGATTTTATCTGGGGCGGTGTGACGGCGTTGCTTGGCGGAGCCGCATTTGCGGATATCTCATCAAAGCACCTGCGCTTGCTCGATAAACGTGCCAACCAAAAATACAAACCCAGCTATGATATGAATACCGGCCAGCTGATTGAACCGCTGCCAAGCTATAACAGCCGCTACAAAGGTATCTATGTCCCTATGGCAGAGGAGGCCGCGCGCCAACATGGCGTGCCAGTGGACCTGTTTAAACGCCTTGTGCAGGCAGAAAGCGCATGGAACCCGCGCGCTGTCAGCCCCAAAGGCGCGATTGGATTGGCACAGCTTATGCCGCAAACGGCGCGTCTGTTGGGTGTGAACCCCCGCGATCCAAAGCAAAACCTAGAGGGTGGCGCACGGTATTTGTCTTGGCAGTATAAGGAATTTCGCAGCTGGCGCCTTGCCTTGGCGGCCTATAATGCCGGCCCCCATAATGTGAAGAAATATGGCGGCATCCCACCTTTCAAAGAGACACGGAATTACGTGCGCAAGATCATGGGCAGCGCTTAGGCGATATTCCCCTTTTGTTCCTTAACAAAATCCTTTAACATTTCGCCAACCCCTCTATGTCTTAAAGGGGCAGGGCGAGGGCGTGATGGCAGAGCTAAAAAATATCGAAGTGCGCGGCGCGCGCGAACATAATCTGAAATCGGTTGATGTCGATATTCCGCGCAACTCCTTGACTGTTATTACTGGATTATCCGGCTCTGGGAAGTCCTCTCTCGCCTTTGATACGATCTATGCAGAAGGGCAGCGGCGCTATGTTGAGTCGCTCTCGGCTTATGCGCGCCAATTCCTGGATATGATGCAAAAGCCCGACGTAGATCATATCGCGGGTCTTAGTCCCGCAATTTCGATTGAGCAGAAGACGACATCGAAAAACCCACGCTCAACGGTGGGCACGGTTACAGAGATTTATGACTATATGCGTTTGCTGTTTGCCCGCACGGGCACGCCATATTCGCCAGCGACCGGCCTTCCGATCGAGGCGCAGCAAGTCTCTGACATGGTGGATCGGACCATGGCGTTGGAAGAAGGCACGCGCGCTTATCTGCTGGCCCCGATTGTGCGCGACCGCAAAGGTGAGTATCGCAAAGAATTCGTAGAATTAAAAAAGCAAGGTTTTCAACGCGTTAAAGTCAATAACGAATTTTATGACCTCGATGAACCGCCTACGCTCGATAAGAAATTTCGCCATAATATCGATGTAGTTGTCGATCGAATTGTCATCAAAGAGGGGCTGGAAACACGCCTTGCTGACAGTTTTCGCACCGCGCTGGATTTAGCCGATGGCATCGCGATCTTAGAACGCGCAGAAGAAACAGCCGAACGGATGACGTTTTCCGAGAATTTTGCATGTCCTGTTTCGGGCTTTACCATCCCAGAAATCGAACCGCGTTTGTTTTCCTTCAATGCGCCCTTTGGGGCTTGCCCGGAATGTGATGGGCTGGGGGTAGAGCTTTTCTTTGACGAACGCCTTGTTGTGCCGGACCCCAAGCTGTCCCTTTATGACGGTACTTTGGCCCCATGGGCCAAGGGCAAAAGCCCTTATTTCAAGCAAACCATCGAAGCTTTGGCGAAACATTATGAGTTCGACAAAGACGCCGCTTGGCGCGATTTGCCCTCCTCGGTCCAGCAAATCATGCTGTATGGCTCGGGCGAGGAAGAAATCCGGTTCCGCTATGATGAGGGCGGGCGCGTATATGAGGTCAGCCGATCTTTCGAAGGCGTGATCCCGAATATGGAGCGCCGCTACCGTGAAACAGACAGCGCTTGGATCCGTGAAGAGTTTGAACGGTATCAGAATAATCGCCATTGCGCGGCGTGCGATGGCTACCGCCTGCGCCCCGAAGCACTGGCGGTGAAGATTGCGGGCCTGCATATCGGCCAAGTGACCGAGATGTCGATTAAGGAGGCGCTGGATTGGATTGCTAGCGTCCCTAAGTCATTGACAAAGCAGAAAAATGAAATTGCTGCTGCGATCCTCAAAGAAATTCGGGAACGGCTTGGGTTTCTTGTAAATGTTGGTCTTGATTACCTTACGCTTAGTCGATCGTCTGGCACGCTTTCAGGCGGCGAAAGCCAACGCATTCGTCTCGCCTCGCAAATCGGTTCGGGCCTGACAGGTGTGCTTTATGTCCTGGATGAGCCCTCTATCGGGTTGCATCAACGCGACAATGGGCGGTTGCTAAAAACGCTCGAAAACCTGCGCGATCAGGGAAATACGGTCATTGTCGTCGAACATGACGAAGAGGCGATCCGAACCGCTGATTATGTTTTGGATATTGGGCCGGGTGCAGGTGTGCATGGCGGCAAGATTATTGCGCTTGGCACGCCAAAAAAGGTCGAGAAAACCAAGGGATCAATCACCGGTGATTATCTGTCCGGCAAAAAGGAAATCACCGTTCCTGTAGATCGGCGCAAAGGGAACGGAAAATCCATTACGATTTCGGGGGCGACGGGTAACAATCTGAAAGATGTCACCGTGGATTATCCACTTGGGACATTTACCTGTGTCACGGGCGTCTCTGGCGGCGGCAAATCCACTCTAACAATCGAGACCTTGTTCAAAACCGCCTCGATGCGCCTGAACGGGGCCAAGCAAACACCAGCCCCGTGTGAAGATATTCGCGGGCTTACCTATCTTGATAAGGTGATCGATATTGACCAACGCCCCATCGGGCGCACGCCACGCTCAAACCCGGCCACATACACGGGCGCATTCACGCCCATTCGGGAATGGTTTGCGGGATTACCAGAATCGAAGGCCCGTGGTTACAAACCCGGGCGCTTTAGCTTCAATGTCAAAGGTGGGCGATGCGAGGCTTGCCAAGGTGACGGCGTGATCAAGATCGAAATGCATTTCCTACCGGATGTGTATGTCGAATGCGAAACCTGCAAAGGCAAACGCTATAACCGCGAAACTTTGGAAGTGCTGTTCAAAGGCAAAAGCATCGCTGATGTCTTGGACATGACCGTTGAAGATGCCGAAGAGTTTTTCAAAGCTGTACCTGCCATTCGTGACAAGATGACGGCGCTTATGCGCGTGGGGTTGGGGTATATCAAGGTCGGTCAACAAGCCACGACATTGTCCGGCGGTGAAGCGCAAAGGGTGAAATTGTCCAAAGAACTGTCCAAAAGGTCCACAGGTCGGACTTTGTACATTTTAGACGAGCCAACCACCGGTTTACACTTCGAAGATGTTCGAAAACTGCTAGAAGTGCTGCATGAATTGGTTGATCAGGGCAATTCAGTTATCGTGATTGAGCATAATTTGGACGTGGTAAAAACCGCAGATCATATCATCGATATCGGCCCAGAAGGTGGCGATGGGGGTGGCGAAATCGTGGCCACCGGAACACCAGAGGAAATCGCCAAAGTAGAGGCCTCCTATACAGGTAAATACCTCAAAGACATGATTTAAGGCGCCAATCTGTCAAAATAGTGCGTTTTCACACTGACCGAAAAGTGAAACCTTTTACCTTTTAAAAATCTGTTCGGCATTGGGCCGAATGCATTTTGATAAGGGACAAGAAGGATGCATATTGCAAAAGCGATGCGCAAATTGGTGCGCACGGTTCCAAGTGAATCCGTTGCTGCGTTCGAAACAATCAAATTCGAAAACGATCTCAGGGCAGCGCATTTTATCGGTCAACTGGCACATGAAAGCAATTTTAAACCCGTCAGTGAAAATCTGAATTACAGCGCAAGCGCGCTCCGGCGGGTTTTTGGAAAATACTACCCAACAAATGCAGCTGCCCAACAAGCGGCGCGAAAGCCGATGGAGATCGCCAACAAAGTCTATGGCGGTCGCATGGGCAACCGAAAGGGCACCAGCGACGGTTGGAACTTTCGCGGGCGCGGTTTTATCCAAATTACGGGGCGCAACAATTACACGGCTGCGAAAAAGGCAATTGGCGTTGATATTATTAAAGAGCCGGATTTGGCCCTAAACCCTGATATCGCGACGAAAATCGCACTTTGGTATTTTGATATGCGCAATATTTGGCCGCATTGCGATGCCAATAATGTCGATCGGGTCACGAAGCTGATCAATGGCGGCTTCAATGGTCTGGCAGATCGGCGCAAGAAAACCAAAATCGCACTTCAAGTCCTGAACGGGCAACCTGAACCCCTCTCAACCGTGCGTTATGGCAGCAGGGGCGCGGATGCGCAGCTTTTGCAGTCGGCGCTCAATGAAATGGGATTTGGCCCGATTGTGGCAGATGGCATTTTTGGCCAGCGTTCTGTTGCGGCATTACGGAAAATGCAAGCCGCTTGGAACCTCGCAGTGGATGGCATTTGCGGGCGCAACACTTGGAAAATGATAGCAGAAAGAGGAGAAGCGGCATGAGCATTGCATCAACCGTCGTGGGTCTGGTCCTGTCCAATATTATGGGCAACAAACGCAAACGCAGTATCGGTGAAGCGGTCTTTGAAGAAGTTGTTGGCCGCGCTGCTGGGGGGCCACTCAATGAAGAGGTCGAGGAGTTGGACCCCGAAATTGCCGAGGAATGGGCGCGGGTCATGCAAGACCGTCTTGAGTTTTTTGAGGCGCAGACAGAACGCATTGTCGCTGAACAAGGATTGGTAGACAAAGATACATTAAGCGTTTTGTCGATTGAGGATCGTGGTCGTGTGGCTTGGCTGCGCATGACAACCCGCCCATGGGCGGTGCGTTGGATGATTATTGGATTGATGGCTCCATTTCTTGTTGTCACATTGGATGTGGTCTTTTGGGTGCTGAATATGATTTTGGGCGCAATTCAGTTCGATAAATTGGTGAATGGCGGCAATGATTGGCCAGCATATGATTTCCGTCTGACCAACGTGATTTTTACCAAACCTGAATTGGCGACATTTTATAATGGCTTCAAGGGTTGGGCCTCTGCCATTGTGATTTCTTATTTTGGTTTACGCGAGGTTGGAAAATGGCGCGGTCAAGATGACGAAGCCAGCGTCAGCGGTGTGATTGCGGATGCAAAATCAGTCGTGAAAAAGGCGCGAGAGAATGGCCAAGGCGCAATCGGCGCATTAAAGAAAATTCGGGATCGGTTGTTCTAAAGACATTCAATCCACCCGAACACATAAAAGGGCCTGGATTTGTCCTGGCCTTTTTATCTTGACGCCCATGGTCTGCTTGGGGGATTACAGGGGAAATAGGGCAGGCAGAAATACAATGCGTATCGGTCTTTATCCGGGCACATTCGATCCCATCACATTGGGGCATCTCGATATTATTGAGCGCGCAACGCATCTGGTCGATAAACTTGTCGTCGGTGTTGCGATAAACCGCGATAAAGGACCACTTTTCACACTGGATGAGCGGGTCGAGATGATCGAGCGGAATGTCGGAAAAATCCATGCCCCAAATTGCGAAATTGTCGCAGAGCCCTTTGAAAACCTGCTGATCCACAAGGCGCGCGAGGTTGGCGCAAACCTGATCATTCGCGGGCTTCGCGCGGTCTCTGATTTTGAGTATGAGTATCAATTGGTCGGAATGAACCGCGCGATGGATTCTGAAATAGAAACAGTCTTTTTGATGGCCGAAGCGCGCCATCAGGCCATCGCATCGCGTTTGGTCAAAGAAATTGCGCGTTTGGGTGGGGATATATCCAAATTCGTAACACCAGGAGTGGCCAAGGCCCTTCAGGAAAAATACACCTGAATAAGAACGGAGCGTATCATGGGTGACTACAAAGATCCGGAAAACACAATCGTCATGGAATTATCAACCGGCACAATAGCGATCGAGCTTTTGCCAGATATCGCACCAGACCATTGTGATCGTATGAAAGAGCTGGCGCGCGATGGGGCCTATGACAATGTGGTGTTTCACCGCGTCATCGAAGGCTTTATGGCCCAAACTGGTGATGTGTCGCATGGCAATATGCTCAAAGATTTCAATTTGGGCCGTGCGGGAACTGGTGGGTCTGACAAACCCAATGTGAAAGCAGAATTTTCGAAAATTCCGCATGATCGCGGAACTTTGGGCGCGGCGCGCTCTGCTGATCCAAACTCTGCCAATTCGCAGTTCTTTATCAATTTTGCCGACAACCATTTCTTGAATGGACAATATACGGTCTATGGCCGCGTCATCGAGGGCATGAATTTCGTGGATCAAATCAAACGGGGTGAACCGCCCCAAGACCCGGATCGCATGATCAGTGTCAAAGTAGCGAGTGATATGTAATGTTCAAAAAATCTCTATCGTCCTGCCTAGCGGCTATTTTCGTATTTTTCTCTGCGGCGGTATTTGCCGCAGAACCCGAAGATGTCCTTGTGATTGAGGTCGAAGGCAGCAATCCTGGGACGATCGAGATTGAACTTTTCCCCGAACTTGCACCCAATCATGTGGCGCGCATCAAAGTTTTGGCGCGCGATGGGGTTTATAATGATGTGGCGTTTCATCGTGTCATTGACGGGTTCATGGCGCAAACGGGGGATGTCAAACATGGACGTGTTGAGGGCTATCTGCCGCGCTATGCCGGGCAGGGTGGGTCAAACTACCCTGATATTGCAGCGGAATTTTCGGATTATGCCTATGCCGAAGGTGTGGTTGGCATGGCGCGTTCGTCCAGTCCCGATAGTGCCAATTCGCAATTCTTCATCATGAACAATCAACCCGATGCAGATCGCGCGGCGCGTGTCAGCGAGGCGTTGACGGGCGCGTATACTGTTTTTGGGCGGGTAATTTCTGGCCAAGACGTCGTCAATGGCATCAAACTTGGTCAGCCCGATTTGAATGGTGCCGTTCTTGAAGCGCCGGATTATATGGCCAAGGTCTATATCAAATCAGACGCGCCTGATGGCTGATAAAGACCGCGTGAACGGGTCTTCTTAAAACTCATCCTTTACCCTAAGCTCCTCGCAACGAGAGGAGATCGGCCATGAAGACTTTTCTGACAGCGTGCATTCTTACGCTTTGCATCGGAACGATGGGGTTTGCGCAATCGGGCGTAACAGAGCGCATGAAGGCCATATGGCCGAAAACTGATTTTTCGCAAGCCGCCGTTAATTTTAATGAGTTTCTGGATGGCGGGCCGGGCAAAGACGGTATTCCCGCAATCACTGATCCTGAGATGATCCCTGTCGCGCAGGAGGATCGCTTGGGCGATGACGAGCCCGTTATGACCGTTGAAATCGACGGACAGGCCGCGCGGGCCTATCCAATCCGCTATTTGATGTGGCACGAGATTGTAAATGATCAGGCCGGAGACAGCTATTTTTCCGTTACCTTTTGCCCCTTATGCAATTCCGGTATCGTTTTTGATCGCCGTTTTGAGGGTGAGATCATCGAACTTGGCGTCTCCGGCATGTTACGCAATTCGGACATGATCATGTATGATCGTGGCACCGAAAGCTGGTGGCAACAATTCACTGGTGAAGGGCTGGTTGGCGTACATAACGGAAAAGAGCTGACAAAAATCCCCGGATGGATGGAAAGTTGGAGCGATTTTAAGACCCGCAATCCCGACGGGCTGGTCCAAGACGAGCCTCGCTCGCGTCGCCAATATGGTGTTAATCCCTATACACGTTATGATAGCGGGTCGTTCAGCCTCTATTCAGGTGAGAACCCACCCCATGGTATCAATCCCGTCAGCCGCGTTGTGGTCATCAAAGACAGCGCTTGGCCTTTGGAACGGTTGCGCAAGGCGGGTAGTTTAACCGAGAAGGGTTATACGATCACTTGGGAAGCGGGTTTGAACTCTGCCCTCGATACGCGGCGTATCTCCAAAGGCAAAGATGTCGGTGCGATCCGTGTGAAAGATGCGAACGGTGCTGATGTTGTTCACGACGTGGCCTTTGCCTTTGCATTTCAGGCATTTCATCCAGAGGGGAATTGGATGATTGGGAAATAATGTGAGTTTGATCCTGGATTGAACCTTTTTTTCGAATCGAAAACCAGATCATGTTTAAGACATGATAGAAATATAAGTTGAAACATCTCCGTAGCGTTGCACCGATGAGCGTCAATAATCAGTGACTTACCCGAGTTTCAGCAAAGCATGTTTCTTTTTTGAAGATGAAATTTTCAAACCATCGCCAATCGCATCAAGCGTAATCATATAACCAGCGTCTTGCACAGGTTCATCCGAAACGCGCGCACCACCGCCAGCGATGACGCGCTTGGCCTCTTTACCTGACGCAACCAGACCAGACCGCACCAACGCTTGGGTCAGGCTGATGCCATCCTCTAGCTCCGCCTTGCTCAACTCCAACGTCGGAAGGTCCTCGCCCACTCCACCTTGTTCAAAAACATCTTTTGCAGTCGCTGCCGCCGCCTCAGCCGCATCGCGTCCATGGCAAAGTGCTGTGACTTCATTGGCAAGAATGATTTTCGCTTCGTTGATCTCTTGTCCTTCAAGCGCGTCAAGGCGGGCGCACTCTTCCAACGGCAACTCAGTAAACAACCGCAAGAACTTGCCCACATCCGCATCCAGCGTATTGCGCCAGAATTGCCAGAATTCATATGACGACAAACGCGCATCATTCAACCAAATCGCGCCAGAGGCGGATTTACCCATTTTTGACCCGTCTGCTTTCGTCAAAAGCGGGGTCGTTAAGCCAAAGACTTGCGTTTCATTGATCCGTCGCGTCAGGTCAATCCCATTCACGATATTGCCCCATTGGTCAGAGCCGCCCATTTGCAACCCACAGCCAAACCGCGTGTTCAATTCCATAAAGTCATAAGCTTGAAGCAGCATGTAATTGAATTCTAAAAATGTCAGCGGCTGCTCGCGCTCAAGTCGCAGTTCTACGCTCTCCATCTTGATCATGCGATTGATGGTGAAATGCTTCCCGTAGTCGCGTAGAAAGTCGATGTAATTCAGATTATCCAACCATTCAGCGTTATTGGGTTGAACCGCGTCCGTTGGGCCATCCCCAAAAGTAATATACTTGTCAAAAACTTTTCGAATGCCCGCGATATTTTCCGCGATCTTATCTTCACCGATCAGCTGGCGCGCTTCATCTTTGCCCGATGGATCGCCAACTTTTGTTGTGCCCCCACCCATCAGCGTGATCGGTTTGTGCCCAGTTTTTTGCAGCCATCGCAGCATCATGATCTGAATAAGCGATCCGACATGCAAACTGTCTGCTGTGGCATCAAACCCGATATAAGCAGGCACAATCCCATCGAGCAGTGCCTGATCCAGTCCTTCAAGATCAGTGCAATCTTGCAAGAACCCCCGGGCCATCATCACGTTTAGAAACTCGGATTTGGGCTTGTAAGTCATGTATTCATACTATTGGTCTGTTGGTAGGCCTTGCCTTTACGCCCGCATGTTCAGAAAGGAAAGAAAAACCTATGAAAAAACGCCCTACCGCTTGTTTGGGTTTGATGTCGGGAACATCGCTGGATGGGGTCGACGCGGCGATTGTGATTACCGATGGCGAAAATATCCAAGGGTTTTCAGGGTCTAAATACTACGAATATAGCCAGACAGAACGCAAGGTGTTGCGCGCCGCACTTGGCAAATGGCCGGGTGCGAATGATCTGGGCGATGCGCAGGATATTATTCTGTCCAGCCATCAAAACCTGATTGAAGCCTTCCCAGAGTCAGAGGTCGTTGGCTTTCACGGTCAAACATTGGCCCATGACCCGGCCAATGGGCGCACACATCAATTGGGCGACGGTCAAGAGCTGGCAAACAGAACCGGAAAACCTGTCGTCTGGGATTTCCGCAACGCTGATATGGCCGCTGGCGGGCAGGGTGCGCCACTCGCCCCATTTTTCCATTTTGCCTGCGCCAAAGCCCTTGGCGCGCGCGCGCCGCTGGCTTTTCTCAATTTAGGCGGGGTTGGTAATGTGACATTCGTCAACGGGTCGCATCCAGGGCCAGAGGCCAAAGGCGCGCTTTTGGCTTTTGATACCGGTCCTGCGAATGCACCGTTGTCTGATTTGATGCAAGCGCGGCGCGGGTTGGATATGGACGAGAATGGAAAACTTGCGGCACTTGGTGCGCCGGATGGGGTGATTTTAGAGAAATTTATGGAAAACCCCTATTTTGAGGCGGAACCACCGAAATCACTGGATCGCGATGATTTTTCGACACTGAATGGGGATGTGTCCCCGCTGTCCGATGAGGACGCGGCTGCCACGCTGACGGCGGCCATCGTCTCTTCGGTCTATGCAGCCCAAATGCATTTCCCGACCGATCCATCACGCTGGCTGATCTGCGGTGGCGGGCGCAAGAACCAGACACTTATGACGGGACTGCGCAACGTGATGGATGCGCCCCTTGATCCGGTAGAGGTTGTTGGCTTTGATGGTGATATGTTCGAGGCACAGGCCTTTGGCTATCTTGCCATGCGCGTCATGCGCGGTTTGCCAACATCTGCACCCAGCACCACAGGCGCATCAGCGCCTATTAGGGGCGGTCAGATTTCCTATCCGAACTGAAAACCCGATCTTAGCGCGTATTTTCCGTCAGACGTCGGCGCACATATTCATCCACGGACCCGATCATCGTGTCCATGTGATCATCTTCAAAGAAATGACCAGCGCCCTCGATCACCTCATGTGTGATCGTGATGCCCTTTTGCTCGTGCAGTTTGGCAACCAATTCCTCAACGGAAGGTGGCGGAACCACACGGTCAGCAGACCCATTAATGATCAACCCCGAACTCGGGCAAGGGGCCAAGAAAGAGAAATCATAAGTATTCGCAGGCGGCGCGGCAGAAATGAACCCGCTAATCTCCGGTCTGCGCATCAAAAGCTGCATGCCAATCCAAGCGCCAAAACTAAATCCAGCGACCCAGCAATGTTTCGCATTCGGGTTCATCGATTGAAGATAGTCCAGCGCGGATGCCGCATCAGACAATTCACCAACACCTTGGTCATATTCCCCTTGGGACCGTCCGACACCACGGAAGTTAAACCGCAACACGGTAAAGCCCATATTGAAGAATGCATAATGCAGATTGTAGACGACTTTATTGTTCATCGTCCCGCCAAACTGTGGATGCGGATGCAATATGATGGCAATCGGGCTGTCTTTGGTTTTTTGCGGATGATAGCGGCCTTCAAGCCGCCCCTCAGGGCCTGGAAAAATAACTTCGGGCATTCTTATCCTATGATTGGTCTTTTAAGCGGTCTTTCTTGACGAAAACTCTCAAAGACTTTAGAATCGTTCTAAATTGGGGAAACCCCTCGTTTCGCGTTGCGCCCTTTTAGAGAATTCGGGTCGCGCTCGTCAATGTAAATCGGGACCAGACAGTCATGAAACTCAGCACCAAAGGACGCTATGCAATGATCGCGCTTGTCGATTTGGCGCTTGAGGGTCAAGAGCGTTTGGTCTCGCTCAACGAAATCTCTGAACGCCAAGACATTTCGCTGAATTATCTTGAGCAGCTGTTCTTAAAATTGCGCCGCTCGGGCGTTGTGGAGTCTGTGCGCGGACCCGGCGGCGGTTATCGGTTGGCCAAAGCGACAGATGCCATTCGCGTCTCAGACGTCTTGGAAGCGGTCGATGAAGATATGAATGCACTGTCAAAAGGTGCAGGCGCATCTGGTGCTCAATCTGGCACGCGTGCGCAAAGTTTGAACAACCGCCTTTGGGAATCGCTTTCGGCGCAGGTCTATGTGTTTTTGCATTCCACACGACTTTCGGATTTGGTTGAAAATCAACTGGCGCCTTGTCCTGCCGTTCCGTCGCTTTTCGAAATGGAAGATGCGGAATGAGCAGGGTCTACCTTGATTGGAATGCAACCACGCCCTTACGGGTAGAGGCGCGTGATGCCATGCTTGCGGCGATGGATATGCTTGGAAACCCATCAAGCGTTCACGCCGAGGGGCGCGCAGCGCGCAGTTTAATCGAACGCGCGCGTGAAGATATCGGAAATATCGTCGGCGTTGATCGGACGGAGGTGATTTTTACCTCTGGTGCAACAGAAGCGGCAAATTTGGCCTGCGCAGGGCGTGACATGGCGTGCGCTGATTTTGAACATGATGCTGTCTTTGCGCATCAATCAACATCACTGGCTGCGAACGCAAATGGCGCCTTGGAGTTTGATGAGTTGAAGGCCGATCTTTTAGCGGTTCAAACCTCTAATTCAGAAACAGGTGTTCTACAAAATAATATTGCCTATGCGCAGCGCGCTTGGGCGGCCGACGCGATGGTGTTGGTCGATGCGGTCCAGAATGCTGGGAAATTCGGTACAAATCTGGGCGATTTGGGCGCAGATTTTATGATTCTGTCCGCGCACAAGCTGGGCGGACCCAAGGGTGTCGGCGCGCTGTGCTTGAAATTGGGTGTTGAGGTAAATGCTCAAATCCAAGGTGGCGGTCAGGAAGAAGGACGCAGATCCGGCACGGAAAATATCCTTGGAATTGCGGGTTTCGCAGCCGCCTATAAAGCCGCAGAAATCGACCGGAAAAACGGCGCATGGGACGCCCTTTATGACTTACGCAATATGTTAGAGGCGCAGATTGCCGAAATCGCACCCGACGCTATCTTCATCGGTAAAGATGCGCCGCGGCTGACAAATACCTCCTGTTTTGCGGTCCCGGGCTGGAAAGGTGAAACGCAAGTGATGCAAATGGATTTGGCGGGGTTTGCGATAAGTGCGGGCAGCGCGTGTTCCAGCGGCAAGGTGAAACAATCACGGGTCCTCAAAGCGATGGGTTTTGATGATATCACGGCCAGCAGCGCCATTCGGGTTTCTTTGGGACCAGATAACACAACAGAAGATGTCATGCGTTTTACCGAAAGCTGGGGCGCGGCGTATAAAAGATTTAAGGCAAAGGCAGCATAATGAGCGATATTCAAGTCAAAGATGGCGTCGAGGAAGAAACCGTCGAGGCGGTGAAATCCCTTGGCGGCAAATATAAATACGGTTTCGAGACAGATATCGAAATCGAATATGCGCCCCTTGGCCTCAACGAAGACATCGTGCGCCTGATTTCTGAAAAGAATGAAGAGCCGGAATGGATGCTCGACTGGCGCTTGGCGGCCTATCGGCGTTGGTTGGAAATGAAAGAGCCCGAATGGGCGATGGTCGATTACCCAAAGATCGATTTCCAAGATCAATATTATTACGCCCGCCCCAAAAGCATGGCCGAAAAGCCAAAATCATTGGACGAGGTCGATCCCAAGCTTTTGGACACATATGCAAAGCTTGGTATTCCTTTGAAAGAACAAGCGATCTTGGCAGGTGTCGAGGGCGCGGGCGACGCCCCGCAAGAAGGCCGCAAGGTTGCCGTGGACGCGGTTTTTGATTCCGTCTCTGTGGGCACGACCTTCCAAGACGAGTTGAAGAAAGCTGGCGTCATTTTCTGTTCGATTTCCGAGGCGATCAAAGACTATCCCGAACTGGTGAAAAAATACCTCGGTTCGGTTGTGCCGCAATCTGATAATTTCTATGCGACACTAAACTCTGCGGTGTTTTCAGATGGCTCGTTTGTTTATGTTCCCAAAGGCACACGATGCCCAATGGAG
Organism: Pseudomonadota bacterium; assembly: GCA_039029215.1. GTDB lineage: Bacteria > Pseudomonadota > Alphaproteobacteria > Rhodobacterales > Rhodobacteraceae > Amylibacter. Next base: position 56,194 of record JBCCGP010000005.1, on the reverse strand, counting down.
CTATCGACCTATTTCCGCATTAACGCAGAAAACACAGGCCAGTTCGAACGCACGCTGATCATCGCTGAAGAAGGCTCTTATGTGTCTTACCTTGAGGGATGCACAGCCCCCCAACGCGACACGGCGCAGCTTCATGCCGCAGTTGTGGAACTTGTGATCTTGGAAGATGCAGAGATTAAATATTCCACCGTTCAAAACTGGTTCCCAGGCGATGAAGAGGGCAAGGGCGGCATCTATAATTTCGTGACCAAGCGTGCCGATTGCCGCGGCGATCGGGCCAAGGTGATGTGGACGCAAGTGGAAACCGGATCAGCTGTGACATGGAAATACCCCTCCTGCATCCTGCGCGGCGATGACAGTCAGGGCGAGTTTTATTCCATCGCGATTGCCAATAATATGCAGCAAGCTGATACAGGCACAAAGATGGTGCATTTGGGTAAAAACACCAAATCGCGGATCGTGTCCAAAGGCATCAGCGCAGGTAAGGCGCAAAACACCTATCGCGGCCTAGTCTCGATGCATCCCAAGGCCAAGAACGGGCGGAACTATACGCAATGCGACTCGCTTCTGATCGGCGACAAATGCGGCGCCCATACTGTGCCCTATATCGAGGTAAAGAATAACTCAGCCCGCGTAGAGCATGAGGCAACGACCTCGAAAGTTGATGACGACCAACTCTTCTACTGCCGCGCGCGCGGTATGGACGAAGAAGAAGCTGTGGCGCTGGTTGTGAATGGTTTCTGCAAAGACGTGCTGCAAGCCTTGCCAATGGAATTCGCAATGGAAGCGCAAGCTTTGGTGGCGATTAGTTTGGAAGGTAGTGTTGGATGACACGCGCGGAAATTGAAAAAACTGCGCGAACTGCAAGACGATCGGCTGCAAATGAAGCGACCTTTTTATGGGTGGCGCTGGCGATCTTTATTATGTTCGCATTGATGGGATGGGGTCCGGTTCCGCTTATGAATTGGGTCGCGCTAAATATGGATGTTTTCGCGTTTTGCATCATTGCCGGCGTATTTATCGGTGGATTTCTTGCATTGGTTTATTTCTTTTGGGCAAAGCAGAAAATCAATGCAGCTGAGGTTCAAAATAATCTGAATATGAAGCAAGATCGTGACAAGCGAGCACAAGAAATTGCTGGTAAAATCAAAAAAATGAAAGAAAAAGATGCCTGATTTCGTAAAATACGGCCTCGTTGCTTTTGCTGTGATCTTCTTTGTGGGTTGGATCACCGGGATGGGCGGGTCGCTTTTGCCCAACCATTTCTTTTCGCTGTTGATGGGGGTCTTTGCGGGTGTGCTTTATCTGCTGGCCGAGAAGTACTTCAAGCGCAAGAAAGAAAAATAATAATACGTAATATCAATGGGATAGCTAATTGTCCAACCTTGGACACTTAAGAAAGAAAATCAAAATGCTAGAGATCAAAAACCTCCACGTCGCTTTGGAAGAGGAAGACAAGCAAATCCTCAAAGGCGTCGATCTGTCGATAAAACCCGGCGAAGTGCATGCAATCATGGGCCCCAATGGATCGGGTAAATCAACTACATCCTACGTTCTTTCTGGCAAGGATGGATACGAGGTGACCGATGGCAGTGCCGAATTTGAAGGCGAAGACCTGTTGGAGATGGAGCCAGAGGAACGTGCCGCCGCTGGACTGTTCCTTGCCTTTCAATACCCGGTCGAAATCCCCGGCGTTGGCAACATGACATTCCTGCGCACGGCCTTGAACGCCCAACGCAAAGCACGCGGCGAAGAAGAGCTTTCAGCGGCAGATTTTCTAAAACTTGTTCGCGCAAAGGCCAAGGATTTGAAAATCGACAATGACATGCTCAAACGCCCCGTGAATGTTGGCTTTTCTGGTGGTGAAAAGAAACGCAATGAGATCCTCCAAATGGCGATGCTGGAACCCAAGCTGGCAATTTTGGATGAGACGGACTCTGGATTGGATGTCGATGCGATGAAATTGGTGGCCGAGGGCGTGAACAGCCTGCGCGACGCTGGGCGGTCCTTCCTTGTGATCACGCATTACCAACGCTTGCTGAACTATATCAAACCCGATGTTGTGCATATTATGGCCGATGGAAAGATCGTGAAATCTGGCGGTCCAGAATTGGCGCTAGAGGTTGAAGAGAACGGTTATGCCGATATCTTGGCAGAGGTTGCATAGATATGGCGATCCCTCAAAAAACCAGCGCAGCACATGACTTGCTCGCGGCCTATCCAAAACCCCAAGGGGCAGGTTGGATAAAGGCAGCGCGGACGGCCGCAGATCAACGATTTGCTGAAATGGGCGCACCCATAAAGCGTGATGAGTATTGGAAATTTACGGATCCGACTGCACTGACCGCACCAACCACCAAGGCAGCTGTATTCGACAATGACGAAGCACCGATGTTTCACGATATTGAACGGCTAAAACTCTATTTTAATGATGGTGTTTTCGATCCAGAGGCCTCGGATGCATTGGAGTTGGACGGTATCACAATTGAACCACTGTCAGAGGCCGCCCAAAAGGATATTCACTGGGCCAAGGAGCTTTATGGTGTTCTTGAGGCGCAGGGGCAAAACCCGGTTCCGCGTCCACTGGCGGCGTTGAATACGGCGCGGGCGCAAAACGGATTTGTTATTCATATCACCAAATCGCCCTCAAAACCGATTTGGATGAAATACGCGCATCTGTCCGAGACATCTGATGCATTGGTCCATCACGTTATCAAAGTGGACGCAGGGGTCGAGACCACGATTTTAGAAAGCGGGGCAGGGGCCGCGCGGTTCAACTCGGTCATGGAATTTGATCTGGCCGATAATGCAACGCTACATCACATCCGCACGCAGGGGCGCGATCACGAACGTAAAACTGTCACACATCTCTTTGGGCGTTTGGCCAAGGAATCGATTTTCCGCTCATTCACAATGACGGTAAACGGCGTTTTGACCCGCAACGAAGCGGTGTTGGATTTCACCGGTGACGATGCGAAAGCCACCGTTGCGGGCGCCTCTGCCGGTGATGGTAAAAATTTCCACCATGATGATACGGTTTTTGTGACCCATGATGCCGTGAATTGCGAAAGCCGCCAGGTCTTCAAGAAAGTTTTACGCAATGGCGCGACAGGTGTTTTTCAAGGCAAAATTTTGGTGCAACCCGATGCGCAAAAAACCGATGGGTATCAGATCTCACAAGGTCTGCTTTTGGATGAGGACAGCCAATTTCTAGCCAAACCAGAATTGGAAATCTATGCCGATGATGTAGCCTGTTCCCATGGATCGACCTGTGGTGCGATTGATGAAACGGCGCTATATTATCTGCGCGCACGCGGTATCCTATTGGTCGAAGCCCAGAATATGATGATGCTTGCCTTTCTCAACGAGGCGATTGACGAAATTGAAGATGAAGACTTGGCCGAAGAGATGCGCACGCGCCTTCAGGCATGGTCGAACCGTCATAGTTGATGCAGCTTTTCGCAAATCCAAAATCCGTACTTTCCTCTCAAAAGGAAAAAGGTATCCGCGAAGAGGGGAACCTCGTCCTGATCATGCTTTTTGCGATCTTAAATTTCTTTGCACAGCTGCCGGGGCAATATCGCGTTTTTTCTAATGGACCACAGACGGCAATCGACAGCGATGGGAATGTTATACCAATTGATTTTGCCCAATTCGCAGGTTGGCAGGCCGTTTATTCGATTTTTGGCGTGATCTTGGTGATGTATGGATTGGCCGCCATCGCACATCTGATCGCGCGATATTTCAATGGCAAGGCAACATGGCCAGAGGCGCGCCGCGCAATGTTTTTGGCGGCGAATGTATCTTTACCGCTTATTGCGCTTACCGCACTTGCGACATGGTTTGGCATTCCCAATCTTGCTTTGATCCTCGCCGTCCTGACCCTGCTTTATTTCCTTTGGTATTGGGGGCAGGGTCTTAATTATCTGGAATATGGCGATGTATGATATCGAAAAAATCCGCTCTGACTTTCCAATTCTCAGTCGTGAAGTGAATGGAAAGCCCCTAGTTTATTTTGACAACGGCGCGAGTGCACAAAAGCCGACAGCGGTTATAGAGGCTGTTCACCGTGCGTATGCAGAAGAATATGCAAATGTACATCGCGGGCTTCACTTCTTGTCAAATCTAGCGACCGAAAACTACGAGGCCGTTCGCGGCAAAATCGCGCGTTTCCTAAATGCGGCACATGAGGATGAGGTGATATTCAATTCCGGCACGACCGAAGGCATTAATTTGGTGGCTTACGCGTGGGGTGCTGAACATCTAAAATTCGATGACGAGATTTTACTCAGCACCATGGAACATCACGCAAATATCGTTCCATGGCATTTCCTTCGCGAACGCCAAGGTGTGAAGATGAAATGGGTCGATCCCGATGAAGATGGCAGCCTGCCTGCGCAAAAAGTCATCAATGCAATCACCCCCCAAACAAAACTCATTGCGCTAACACATATGTCAAACGTGTTGGGAACGCGTGTTGATATCAAAACAATCGTCGCAGAGGCGCATACGCGCGGTATTCTTGTTCTGGTCGATGGCTCTCAAGCAGCTGTGCATGGTCCGGTTGATGTCCAAGATTTGGGCTGTGATTTTTATGCAATTACGGGCCACAAACTTTATGGACCATCCGCGTCGGGCGCGATTTATATCAAGCAGGATCATTTGGCCGCAATGCGCCCCTTCATGGGCGGGGGCGATATGATCGAAAAGGTCGAGAAAGATGTGATCACCTATAATACAGCACCCCATAAGTTTGAGGCCGGAACGCCCGGCATCGTACAAATGATCGGGTTGGGCGCGGCATTGGATTATCTGACGAATTTGGGGATGGACAAGATCGCGGCCTATGAAAACGACCTGCGCGATTATGCGCAACAGAAATTGCGCGGTTTGAATTGGTTAAATTTACAAGGTCAAACAGCGGATAAAGGCGCGATTTTCTCGTTTACAATCGACGGCCACGGCCATCCGCATGATATTTCGACCATACTGGACCAACGCGGTATCGCTGTTCGGGCGGGGCATCATTGCGCGCAACCTTTGATGCAGCATTATGGCGTGTCTGCCACCTGTCGTGCGAGTTTCGGGCTTTATAATACCAAGGCTGAGATCGATGTCTTTGTCGATGCTTTGGAATTCGCGCATGAATTATTGGCTTAGGTAAAACCGCACCAAACAAACCGTCTTCCAACGGTTTCCAGCATAAGGTCTATGCATGTCAGGATTTCGCTGGCGCAGGGCCCCATGCACAACTTTTTTGCGATAACGCGGATTATATATGTACCACGCTCGCCAACAAGTGTACCAAACCAAAGGGCGCTCATATGGGTGATCAGTCTGATTGGGCTGTTTATGAGGCGTCCAATGTGATGTTACCCCTAGCATTGCACATAAAAGGCCCCAAGTGACTTGGGGCCTTTTTTCATTTTTGGGATTTGTAATCCACGCTTACTGCGGAATGTCGCCTTCGATGCCTTCGACATAGAAATTCATGCCCAAAAGCGTGCCATCATCAGCCGTTTCACCGTCCGCCAACCATGCAGACCCGTCTTGCTTGTTGATTGGGCCAGTGAAGCTGTGGACAGTGCCCGCCACGATACCTTCTTTGATCGCAGTGGCAGAGGCCTGAACATCCGCTGGGATTTTGTCAGAGAATTCGCCGATGGCAACCATGCCCTCTTTGATCCCATCCCAAACATCAACTTGCTCCCAAGTGCCGTCCATTACCGCTTTGGTGCGCGCAACATAATAAGGTGCCCAATCGTCGATGATGGATGACAGTCGTGCATTCGGGCCAAATTGCTTCATGTCAGAAGCTTGACCAAACGCAAGGATGCCTTTTTCCTCTGCGATTGTCATCGCTGCCGGGCTGTCCGTGTGCTGCATGATGATATCCGCACCTTGCTCGATCAATGCATTTGCGGCATCCGCTTCTTTGCCCGGATCAAACCAAGTGAACACCCATACGATTTTCATCTGAACATCTGGGTTTACGGCCTTTGCCGCAAGATAGGCAGAGTTGATGCCGCGAATAACCTCCGGAATCGGGAAGGATGCGATGTAGCCGATTGTGTTTGTTTCTGTCATATGACCGGCGATATGACCAATCACGGTGCGGCCCTCATAGAAACGCGCAGAATAGGTCGACACATTTGGGTGCTCTCGCTTAAAGCCTGTTGCATGTTCGAATTTCACATCTGGGAATTTCGCGGCAACATTATTTGTTGGATCCATATAACCAAAAGACGTTGTGAAGATCAGATCGGCACCATCAAGCGCCATTTGTGTCATCACACGCTCTGAATCAGCACCCTCTGGCACGCTTTCGGCAAAGACTGTTTCAACATCATCGCCAAAGGCTTCTTCAACTGCCAAACGGCCTTGGTCATGCTCATAAGACCAGCCGAAATCGCCAATAGGTCCGACATAGACAAAGCCCACCTTTGTCTTTTCGGCAAATGCAGCACCGCCAAGGCCAACTGCCAATGCAGCGGATGCTGCAAGTGTTTTGAGTAGGTTCATTACTGTCTCCTGTTTAATGGGGATGAGCAGCCACCCCCGGTTCTTTTATGCCTCTAAGAGGAGGCGTGGAATATACGTCCCAACGATGCGGGCGCATTCAAGGATGCCCGTGTGCGATCCGCAGACATAATAACGAGCACGATGATCGTAGCCAAGTAGGGTGCCATCGATAAATAGGCCACCGGTATATCAATCCCGATGCCTTGAAGGTTCAGTTGCAAGACGGTGACGCCACCAAACAGATACGCGCCAATTAGGATGCGCCATGGTTTCCAACTTGCAAAAACCACGATTGCCAAGGCGATCCAGCCGATCCCGGCGGTCATACCTTCGTTCCACAAGGGTACACGGATCAAACTGAAATAAGCGCCCCCAAGACCCGCGCAGGCACCGCCAAACATAATCGCAATGACACGGATACGAACCACTTTATAGCCCAAGGCATGGGCCGCATCATGGTTTTCGCCAATCGCGCGCAGGATCAGACCTTGGCGGGTGTGTTTCAGGAAATACCAAACGGCCACGATAAGGATAAGCGAGGCATAAACGCCGAGGTCATGGTTGAAAAAGATCGGACCAATAATCGGAATATCGGCCGCACCGAAAAATTCTAGCTTCGGCGTCGGCGGGGGGCGCAGCCCTGTGTATTTATGACCGATCAAGGCAGACAGCCCAAGCCCAAAGAGCGTCAGTGCAAGGCCAGAGGCAACTTGGTTGGCGATGAGGACTTGAGTAAGCAATGCGAAAAGCAAAGAAATTGCCGCACCCGCCGCCGCACCCGCCAGAAAGCCCATCAACGGGCTGCCGGTTTCCACAGCCGCGATAAAGCCGCAGACCGCACCAATAATCATCATCCCCTCAACACCAAGGTTAAGCACACCGGATTTTTCAACAACCAACTCCCCGATTGCGGCAAAGACAATTGGGGTGGACGCAACGATCAGACTGGCAATGACAATGACAGGATCCATTTAGCGCCTCCATTCCACACGGTAATTGATCAAGAAATCCACGGCCAAAAGGAAGAACAACAACATGCCTTGGAAGACTTGGATCGAGGCTTTGGGCAAGCTGAGCGCAGATTGGATGATATCACCGCCCACAAAGGTCACGGCAAGGATTAGCCCTGCAAAAAGAATGCCGATAGGATGCAGACGGCCAAGGAAGGCCACAATGATGGCGGTAAAACCGTAACCGAGCGGGAAGGTGGTGGACAGCTTGCCAGCGGGGCCTGTGACCTCAAATAATCCGGCAAGCCCCGCAAGCGCACCTGATAACCCAAGGCAAAGCGCGATCATCCAATTGGGTGATACGCCTGCAAACCGTGCGGCGCGGGGGGATTGGCCCATCAGACGGATATGAAAGCCGGTGATGTGGCGGCTATAGAAGATATAAGCGACCACAACCAGCAATCCCATAAAAATTACGCCCCAATGGACGCCCGTGCCGGACCAAATCTCGGCGTTATAGCCCGCCTCGAATTTTCGGAAAGAGCGGCTTTCTGGGAAATTTAACCCATCTGGATCGCGCAACGGGCCTGTGACCATGCCGGCCAAAAAGTTGAACGCGACATAGACGAGCATCAGCGACACCAAGATTTCATTGGTGTTAAATTTGATTTTCAACAGGGCAGGGATCATCGCCCAAAGACACCCACCCGCTGCGCCTGCGACAAACATCAGCGGATAAATCAACGGGCTGGTGGAAGGGTAAAAGGCAAGACCCGCCGCAGCGCCCGTAATCGCGCCCATGATAAACTGCCCTTCGGCCCCAATATTCCAAATTCCGGCTTGGAAACCGAAGGATAAGCCAAGTGCTATGATGATTAGCGGAGCCGCTTTCACAAGGATTTGGCCGCGATAATAAAACCCATGCGGCCCAAAAATTGGGTCCCAAAAGATAATGCGGATGGCCTCAACCGGGTTTTCGCCGAAACTGGCAAATAGCAATCCGCCAAATAGAATGGTCAGCGCCACCGCGATTAACGGCGTAATATAGACCATGCGTTTTGACGGATCGGCGCGGGGGACAAGGGTGATGCGGGGGACAAGGGTGATCATGCAGCCATGCCCCCCATCAACAATCCAATTTCTTCCATTGTGATTTTGCCAGCATCGCGCGCATCTGACAGATGCCCCTCGTGCAGCACAGCGACTTTGTCACAAATCTCAAACAACTCATCAAGGTCTTGGGACAAAACCAAAATCGCGGCACCTTCGCGCGCCAACTCTAGGATCGCTTGACGAATATCGGCGGCCGCCGCTGCATCTACACCCCAAGTCGGTTGGTTCACGATCAAAAGTTTTGGCTTTTGGCAGATCTCTCGCCCGATGACAAATTTCTGAAGATTGCCGCCCGACAGCGATTTTGCCGCGTTGTTGGGCCCGAGCGTGCGCACGTCAAATGTCTCGATCACGCGCTCTGCAAATTTTTTGGCCTTGGAAAAGTCAATCAACCCGCGCTTGCCCAAGGATTGGCGCTCAAACCCGGTGATCAGCGTATTGTCCGTCAGGCTCATATCGGGCACAGCCGCATGCCCCAAACGTTCCTCTGGTGCTGCATGAAGCCCCTTCATGCGCCGCTGACTGGGGCTGAGATGGGACAGATCGAGGCTGTTCAATGTAATGCGCCCCGCATCAATGCGCCGCTCACCCGAAAGTGCCAGCATCAGCTCGTCCTGACCATTGCCCGCCACGCCCGCAATCCCCAAAACTTCGCCGGCGTGAATGGAAAATGTGATGTCTTTTAGATCGGTCCCGAATGCATCGGCGCGCGCCAGTGCCAGCGTTTCCACCCGGCACAGAATATTACCGTGCGATGTTTTGGATTTTTTGGGCGATTTCAGCTTTTTCCCGACCATCATTTCGGCCAGTGATTTCGCCGTTTCCTTTTTCGGATCACATGTTGCAACGACAGTTCCATGCCGCAGGATCGTCGCGTTTTGGCACAGCGTGCGGATTTCTTCCAATTTGTGACTGATATACAGGATCGCTGTGCCTTCCTCGCTCAGCTGGCGCAGGGTTTTAAACAGGATGTCTACTTCTTGCGGCGTCAGGACCGATGTCGGTTCATCCATGATCAACAGCTTGGGGTCTTGTAACAAACAGCGGACAATCTCCACGCGCTGGCGCTCGCCCACAGACAGATCCCCAATTAAGCGATCTGGATCCAAGGTCAGGCCATAGCGCTCGGATATTTCCTTAATTTGCGATGACAGCTCCGAAGGTGGTGGCGGGGCCTCCATACCCAAGGCAATATTCTCGGCCACCGTCAGCGCCTCAAAAAGCGAGAAATGCTGAAACACCATCGCCACACCCGCGCGGCGCGCCATGCTGGGTTCGCTCGGGGCAAAGGGCGCGCCCTCAAAATGCATTGTTCCAGTATCGGGTTTCACAAGCCCGTAGATCATTTTCACAAGCGTGGATTTGCCCGCGCCATTCTCGCCTAACAGAGCATGGATTTCGCCTTTCTCGATTGCAAAAGACACAGCATCATTTGCGACAACGCCCGGATAGGCCTTGGTCAGCGCATCAAGTTCAAGCAGAGGCATTATGTGGCAGCATCCCCTCAGTCTCCCGCATCCGTAACAGGTGTAATTGACGGGCAACCCCGATGGCAATCATTTTCGGTTCTTTTCCCAAATTAGGTTCGCCAATCGGACAAATTATGCGCGAAATTTGATCATTTTTATGCCCAAGTGCCGCAAGTCGCGCCGAAAATCGCTTGCGCTTAGTGGCAGAGCCGATCAGACCCAGTGCGGCATGAGGCTGGCCAAGGATATTATGGCACAGCGCGAGATCGATCGCATGGCTATAGGTCAGCACCAAATGGATTGCATTGGGTGGTGCAAAACGTGTGATCTCGGTTGGGTCCTTTGCGACGACAGGATCAACCAGTGGCTCATCTGGGAAACGGGTGCGGTCCGTATCTATCCAGGTGATCTCATAGGGCAGGTCGTATAAAACCTCGACCAAGGCACGCCCAACATGGCCCGCGCCATAAATCCAAACCGGCTGGTGTTCAGGGCGGATAGGTTCAAACAGCCAACCATCCTGATAAAGGATTTTCGGCGTTTCTTGTCCATTTCGAACATTCGCCTCTGCTTTTGAAATCACCAGCGGTTTTGGCGATGTACCCGTGATTTGACGCGATAAATGGGTCTTTCCGGTGCAATCTGACCATGTATGAAGCGGCTCAATCACCAGCGACACCGAGCCACCACAGCATTGGCCAAGCTTCGGACCAAGCGGGTAAATCAAGAAAACCGGTTTACCGGTTTTCTGAACATTTTGGGCCTTTTGAACTGCATCCAATTCGAGCGCACCGCCCCCGATTGTCCCAAAGGTGTTTCCCCCAGCAACCAACATGGACGTAGATGTCTCACGCGGCGTAGACCCTTTGTGATCCACAATTACAATACGCGTTACATCATCTAACGTATTGAATTTATTTAATTCATCGACAAGTATCGTCATTACGCACCCTCGTAAGTCATCAAAACCCGCTCAAATGTCGCAGGCGCATCCAAAGGTTTGCCAATTGCATGGCTGAGCGCGGACAGAACCGAGATCCCCAGCATAAAGGGCGGTTCACCAACGGCCTTGGAGCGATAGATCGTCTCCTCCTTATTTTCATTGTCATAGAGCGTCACTTTGAAAATATCGGGCCGATCCGAACAAGCGGGGATTTTATACGTGCTGGGCGCATGCGTTCGAAGCCGCGCTTGATCATCCCAAACCAATTCCTCAGTCGTCAACCAGCCCGCACCTTGCACAAATCCGCCCTCGATCTGGCCGATATCTATTGCTGGATTTAAGCTGTTTCCAACGTCATGCAAAATATCTGTGCGCAGGATTTTGTATTCACCTGTCAGCGTATCAACAACAACCTCGGAACAGGCCGCGCCATAGGCGAAATAATAAAACGGACGTCCGCGCCCCTTAAACCTGTCCCATTCGATTTTGGGTGTGGCGTAAAATCCAGTGGATGACAGCGAGATACGCTTGGACCAGGCCAGCCCTGCCAGATCGGCAAAGCTGATGTCCTGATCACCCGCGCGAACCATTCCACCATCGAACACAGGTGCTGCGCTACAACCCCATTCCGTGCGCAGCAAATCTGCCAGCCTATCTTTGATCGTCTGACAGGCCGCCTTGACCGCCATGCCGTTCATATCAGAGCCGGAGGAGGCAGCGGTCGCCGATGTATTTGGAACCTTAGCCGTGTCGGCAGCTGAGATTTTTATTTGTTCCAGCGGTATGCCAAATTCTTTGGCGGCGACTTGTGCGACCTTGATATACAAGCCCTGACCCATCTCTGTGCCGCCGTGATTAAGATGCACCGAACCATCCGCATAAATATGCACCAAGGCACCGGCCTGATTAAGTTGCGTCAGTGTGAAGCTGATGCCGAATTTCACAGGCGTCAGCGCGATGCCGCGTTTTAGGATGGCGTTTTGCTTATTTTCTGTTTCAATCTGCGCACGTCGCTTCTGATAATCACTTGTTTCAACCAACGCGGCGCAAAGCTGGTCCAAAACACTGTCCTCAATCGTCATCCCATAATGGGTTTTTTGGCCGTTCTGATAAAAATTCACCCGCCTCACATCCATCGGATCACAGTCCAAATGACGTGCGATATCCTCAATTATGCGCTCAATCGCGAACATGCCTTGCGGCCCGCCAAAGCCGCGAAAGGCTGTGGCCGAGACCATATTCGTGCGATAGCGATAAGATGTCAGATGCACCGCAGGCAGGTGATAGGCATTGTCAGAATGCAAAAGCGCGCGGTCCGCAATGGCAAGTGACAAGTCTTGGGTCCATCCGCAGCGGATATGGTGATCCATAACAACGCCTTGGATGCGCCCATCCGTGTCGAACCCAACCTCGTAATTCACGCGGAAATCATGCCGTTTACCGGTCAGAACAAAATCATCATCACGATCATAGCGCAGCTTGCACGGGCGCCCAGTGTGATGTGCTGCAACCGCGCAGATGATGGCAAGGTGATTGGGTTGACTTTCTTTGCCGCCAAACCCACCACCCATCCGGCGTGTTTCCACGCGTACAGCATTGAACGGTAGGTTCAAGCTTTCGGCAACTTTATGTTGAATTTCAGTGGGATGCTGGGTCGAGCAATGGACCAACATATCCCCATTTTCTTGGGGCAGCGCATAGGCCGCGTGACCTTCAAGATAAAAATGCTCTTGCCCCCCCATTTCGACTTGTCCAGCCAGGTGACGGGTGGCAGCGTTTATCGCGACCTTTGCATCGCCCGTTTTGTAAACGATCGGGTCTTCCAGCAATTCAGCATCCGCGATGGCCTGATCCATGGTCAAGATCGCGGGTTTCTCTGTGTAGGTGACATCGGCCAAACGCGCGGCTTTGCGGGCGTTTAAATGCGTGTCGGCAATGACTGCAAACAAAGGTTGCCCGTGAAATTTGATGTCACCTTCGCTAAGCACCGGTTCATCATGGGCCACTGCACCACCATCATTTGTGCCAGGAATGTCTCTCGCTGTCAGAACGCGGACAACCCCATGGGCAGCATTAACGCGGGACAAATCGAGTTCGGTAAAGCGCCCATGCGCAATTGTCGCCAAGCCAAAGGCAAGGTGCAATGTGCCCGCGCTTTCGGGCAAGTCATCCGTATATTGCGCCCGACCGGACACATGAAGCAGGGCGGCGTCATGTGGTTTAGCACCGATACTCATGGCGCAATGTCCAGCAATGGCACCAGCGCGTCTTGATCTTCTAAATAGACACGCAGCAACAGGTTTTGCGCCGCTTTCATGCGATACGCGGCAGTGGCGCGCATATCGGTAATCGGGTCGAAATCCTGCGCAAGCGCTGTCATAGCGGCACGCATCGTCTCTTCGGAATAGGGTTGTCCGATCAGCGCCGCTTCGGTCGCTGTGGCGCGTTTTGGAATGGCGGCCATACCGCCAAAAGCGATGCGGGCGTGCTTAATCTTTTGATCTTCAACTGAGATATTAAAACAGCCGCAAAGCGCAGAAATATCCTGATCAAAGCGTTTGGAGATTTTGTAGCATTTCAACCGACCCGCTTGTTTGGGAATTAAGATGCTTTCGACAAATTCACCTGCCGCGCGATCTTGCTTTCCGTAATCGATAAAGAAATCTTCCAGTGCGATCACTCTGCGCTGATCTGCCTTGCGCAAGGTCAGCTGCGCGCCAAGCGCGATCAGGGCCGGCGGGCTGTCGCCGATTGGGGACCCATTTGCGATATTGCCGCCGATTGTGCCCGCATTGCGCACTTGCACGGACCCATAGCGGCGCAGAAGTTCGGCGAAACTCGGATAATCCTCAGCCACCGCATTCAACACATCTGTCGCGGACGTACCGCCCATGATCGTGATCCCATCAGGCGCTTTAAAGACGGCATCGAAGCCTTTGATTTGTTTTAGGAAAATCGGCTGCGGTAAATCGCGCAGTTGCTTTGTCACCAAAAGCCCAACATCGGTTGCACCACTGATCAGCTGTGTATCGGGGTTATTAGCGTAATAGTGCGCAAATTCATCGATTGTGCTGGGCAGGGTGGGTTTGGACGCAGCTTCAAAATTCTCAACCCACGCCAAATCTGATGCGAGCCAATCGGGTTTTGCAGCACCCTCGCAGGCCTCTGCCGCGCGGATAATCGGCGCGTAACCTGTACAACGGCACAGATTGCCCGCCAATTGATCATCATAATCGGTTGCATCATTCGCATGTGCGGTGGCCATCGACATGACAAAACCCGGCGTACAAAACCCGCATTGACTGCCGTGATGCTCGATCATCGCATTCTGTACCGGATGATCACCACCCAACCCTTCCACGGTCCGCAAGGCCTGTCCATGAAGCTGGGGCAAAAACAAAATACAGGCGTTCAACGCCCGATGCCCGCAGGCGCCAGTGACCATCACCGTACAGGCGCCGCAATCACCTTCGTTGCAGCCCTCTTTTGTGCCCGTCAGCGATTTGCGCAGGCGCAAGAAATCCAGCGCCGTTTCATAAGGATTGATGTCTGTTAACGCGACAGGTTCTCCGTTCAGAAGAAACTCTATATCCATCGCAAGCGTCCGGCACCTTCTGTTGCTTTTGTGTCCCAACTGCGCCCGATGTGCCGTAAAGCGCGCGGGGACATAAGCTTATTCTAGGCAAAAAAAATGAGTCGGCGCAAGCAGCGCCGACCCATATGTGTCGTTGTTTAGTCTTCTTGCGGCAGGATTTGGTTGAGAATAACCGCAACCAAAGCCACAGGCGCAACGGCTGATGTGGCCAGCGTTTGCAGAACCCCTGGCAGATATTGCACCGCTGTCGGCACAAGGTTCAGACCTAGACCAAAGGCAAGCGAGACCGAGATGATGATCATATTGCGACGATTGATCGGCGTTTCTGTCAGCATCTTAATGCCCGCGGCCGCAACCATACCGAACATCACGATCACACCACCACCAAGAACCGGCAGCGGCATCGATGCGATGACAGCACCAATTTTCGGCAACAGACCACATATCACAAGGATCAAACCACCAATGGCGACGACCTTGCGGCTCATGATGCCGGTCATGCCGACAATGCCCACATTCTGGCTGAAGGACGTATTTGGCAGACCGCCAAAGACCGCAGCAACCGCTGTGCCCAAACCATCAGCATAGGTCGCGCCCGAGATTTCTTTGTCCGTTGCATCGCGTCCTGCACCTGCCTTGGTTGTCGCAGAGGCGTCACCGACCGTTTCAATCGCCGAAACAATTGAGACAAGCGTGACCGCAATCACCGCACCCAGCGAGAATTCAAAGCCGTAAGGCATGACTTGCAGACCAGAGAACCAGCCAGCTTTGCCAACCGCGCCGAAATTCACCATACCCATCACATAGGCCAGCGCGTAACCCGCGATCAAACCGATCAAAATGGCTGCTGTGCGGATCAATCCGCGCCCAAAGAAGGTACAGATAAGTGAGACAACAACAACCGTCAGCGCAACCGACCAGTGCATCAAAGACCCGAAGCTTTCAGCCTCCATCTGGAATTTCGCGGCCCCACCTGCGGAATATTTGATCGCAACCGGCAACAGATAAAGACCAATCGCCAAGATCACCAAACCTGTCACAAGGGGTGGAAACAGGAACCGTAGGTGCTGGATCACACCGCCCAGAAGCGTGTGAATAATCCCCCCGATCAAACAGGCGGTCAGGGCCACGCCCAAGCCTTGTGTTGCGGCCACACCCGCAAGCACACCGACAAAAGCAAAGGATGTTCCTTGCATAATCGGCAAACGTGCGCCCACTGGACCAAAGCCGATGGTTTGAAACAATGTTGCAATGCCCGCAAACAGCATGGCCATCTGGATCAGATAGACCTGCTCGATTGAGCCAAAGGCAAGCCCCGCGGCGCCTGCAACGATGATGGACGGTGTGACGTTAGATGCAAACATTGCCAAAACATGTTGCAATCCAAGCGGCACAGCTTGTCCGATTGGCGGCATGGAATCCGCACTCGAATAATCAATATTAGCCATTTTTCCCTCTATAGCTGCTCGCGCAGTCTTGCGTTTTTCATGCTGCGCCTGCGCAAACAGTGGGGAAATTTATGTTAAAAAGCAAGAAATTTATACAAATCGAACCTGTTCTTACGACCTTAAATTTATCACGCTATAGAGTATGCAGCAAAGATCGTTGGGTAAATTGCCAATCCGCCCATTTAACCTTGTTTCGGAACAGGGTAGAGCGGGGCAAATCGAACCCTTTTCGCAGTAAATACCTCATGTCTGACACTGAAATTTTCGATCTCTTGATTATCGGCGGCGGTGTAAATGGCTGTGGCATTGCGCGTGATGCGGCGGGGCGGGGATATTCGGTTTATTTGGCCGAAAAAGATGATCTGGCGCAGGCGACATCCTCAAGCTCAACCAAACTCTTTCATGGTGGGCTACGCTATCTGGAATATTTCGAATTTCGCCTCGTCAAAGAGGCATTGCGCGAACGGGATATACTATTGCGCAATATGCCCCATATCAGCTGGCCAATGCGCTTTGTACTGCCGTTGCATAAAGACATGCGATTTGACAGCACCACGCCCAGCTCTAAGCTGCTGGGTTGGGTGATGCCATGGATGCGGGGACGCAGACCGAATTGGCTAATCCGGTTGGGCTTGTTCTTATACGATGCAATGGCCGGGTGGGGCAGTCGGCTGCCCAAAACACGCACGATACGCCTTGCGAACACGCCCGAAGGCGTGCCGCTTCAAGACAAATACCGCAAAGCGTTTGAATATTCTGACGGCTGGGTGGAGGATTCGCGCCTGGTGGTGCTGAATGCGCGCGACGCGGCTCAACGTGGTGCGCAGATCGAGACACGTACAAAGGTAGAAACCGCAACCGCAACCAATGGGATTTGGACCATCACACTAACAGACGGGCGCGATGGTAACACCAAAACCGTCAAGGCACGCATGATTGTGAATGCGGCGGGCCCATGGGTAGGGGATGTGATCCATGGGCGCTTGCGGCTGAAAACCAATGAAAACACGCGTTTGGTGCGGGGCTCACATTTGGTTGTCAAACGGCATTACCCCCATGACAAAGCCTATTTTTTCCAAGGGACCGATGGACGCATTATTTTCGCAATCCCCTATGAGGGCGATTTTACCCTGATCGGCACCACCGATATGGCCCATCATGCCCCAGATCAAAAACCTGTTTGCACGCCAGAGGAACAGGACTATTTGCTAAATTTCGCAAATCAGTATTTTGAAACACCGATCACCAAGGCCGATATAGTCTGGACCTATTCTGGCGTGCGTCCGCTTTATGATGATGGGGCGCAAAATGCCTCTGCCTTGACGCGGGATTATGTGTTGAAGATGAATAAAACGCAGGATGCGCCGGTTTTGAATATCTTCGGCGGTAAAATCACAACATTTCGCAAATTGGCGGAAAGCGCTTTGAAGTTGATTGATGCTGAATTCGGGCGCCCGCGTCCGAAATGGACCGCAAATGCGCCGCTTCCGGGCGGTGATTTTGCTGCTTTCACACGTCCAAAACTCATCGAAAAACTTCGTAAAAAATATACTTTTTTGGATGAGCGTACAGCCAATCGGCTGATCACCCATTATGGCACAGATGCGTTCAAGATTTTTGAGGGATCAGACACACCTAAGAAGATTGCCCATGGGATATATGCACCTGAGCTTGATTGGGTCAAAGTCCATGAGTTTGTTGAAACGGCGGATGATTTCGTTTGGCGGCGGTCGCGTTTGGGGTTGCACTTGACGCGTGATCAGATCAAGAAAATTGACGCCTATCTGGCCAAAGGCTAGGGTGCTTTTCGGGATAAGCCCAAGGGTTTAACGATGTCCGAACTTGTCATTAAAAATGCCGCACATATTGCAACCATGGATGCTGAACGGCGCGAATTGCGCGATTGCGATATTCGCATCAAAGACGGTGCGATTGCAGAAATTGGCCCGAATCTTGATGGGGCACATACTCTCGATGCATCCTATGCGATTGTAACGCCGGGCTTGGTGAATACCCATCATCACATGTTTCAAAGTCTTGTGCGCGGTGTGCCCGCGGGGCAGGATGCGCTGTTATTTGGATGGTTAAAGTCGCTTTATCCGATTTTTGAGCGGATGGAGGGCGAGGATATGTATGTCTCGGCCCAGGTGGCCAGTGGCGAGTTGGCGCTGTCGGGCTGTACCATGACCTCGGACCATCAATATATCTTTCCCAATGATGTGAAATTGGAACATGCGATTGAAGGTGTCGGGTCGGTTGGTATCCGTTTTCATGCGACGCGGGGGGCAATGTCGGTCGGCGAAAGCAATGGTGGCCTGCCGCCAGACAGTTTGGTCGAAGAAGAACCCAATATTATCAAAGACTTCCAACGCGTTGTTGAGGAATTGCACGACCCAAGTGATGCGGCCATGGTCAAAGTTGCCTTGGCCCCATGCTCGCCCTTTACCGTGTCAGAAGGATTGATGGCCGATGCCGCCCGGATGGCGCGGGACAAAAATGTCATGCTACACACGCATTTGGCCGAAAATGACGAAGATATTGATTATTCGATCGAGAAGTTCGGCGTGCGCCCCGGCGAATATGCAGAGCGTTTGGATTGGGTGGGCGATCATGTTTGGCACGCCCATTGTGTGAAGCTTGATGATCAAGAAATCAGCTTGTTTTCGAACACTGGCACAGGGATTGCGCATTGTCCTTGTTCCAATTGTCGACTTGGGTCTGGCATCGCGCCCATACGGGCCATGCGTGATGCGGGGGTTAAGGTTGGCTTAGGCGTCGATGGCTCTGCCAGTTCAGACGCTGGATCGCTGATATCCGAGGCACGTCAAGCCATGTTAATGGCCCGCGTGCGTGAGGGTGCGGATAAGATGAAAGCGCGCGAGGCGTTGGAAATTGCCACGCTTGGCGGCGCACAGGTGTTGGGGCGCGGGGCAGAACTGGGCTCGATCGAGGTGGGCAAACGTGCCGATCTAGCGATTTGGGATATGGGCGCGCTGCATATGGCAGGCAGTTGGGATCCGATTGCGGCCCTTGTTTTGAACGGTCCACATCGCGTGCGTGATTTGCTGGTCGAGGGGAAATCCGTTGTCAGTGAGTTCCAATTGGTCAATGTCGAAGAACGCAAAATTGCGGAAGCCGCGCAACAGCGCGTTGTGCGTTTAATGGATGGCGCTTAACGCACTTTCGCCGCGATATCGATTCTCAGAATTTGCTCGTAAGGCGCCTCAGGCGTTGCTAAAGGCGCATCAAACCCCTCCTGATTAAAAGCGTTTGGAAAAAGTTGTGGTTCCAGACAAATGCCTTGAAACGGCGCGAACGGCGGCTCCAATCCCGAACCGGAATAGACCTGTATCCCCGGTTGATCACAATGCAACGTCAACTGATGGGTATCATTTTCATAGACAATTGCGCTCTCAGCCCCATCCAAAACCAAATTATGATCGATATCTGGATGCACAGGCGCGCCGGTGCGATAGTCAAACATATCGCCATCCACATCCGCATAATCCCCGGTCGGGATTTGATCACCATCCACCGGCGTATAGCGCGCCGCTGGCACGGTTAGCCGCGCATCACCCAGCGGACCAAGGCTGTAATAATTATGCTGTGCCATATTGATCGCTGTCGGCGCGGATGGCATGGCGCGCATGTGATAGGTCAAACCCGTCTCTGACAGCGCAACCTCGACCTCAAAGCGGACATCATGCGGATACCCCTGATCGCCATCAGGCGAGCTATATGTCAACTTTACACCGTTTTTCCCCGTCTCCAGCGGCTCCATATCCCACACCACCTGAGAAACGCCACCCGGTCCCCCATGCAACTGCTTAGTCCCCTCATTAGCTGTCAGCGGATAGGTTTTACCATCGATTGTAATCCGACTATTCGCCAATCTATTTGCGACACGCCCAACAATCGCACCAATATAAAACGGATCGGTAAAATACGCCGCCGGATCAGGATAGCCCAGGATCAAATCTTTACCGCGATGGCGGATATACATCGTGCGCGCACCAAAACTCAGCACACCAATTTCCAAATCACCAGCACGCAGCGCCGCCGGGCTATAATCCGCTCCATTGGGGCCTTTATGGGTGGTCATCACAGACATCAGCGCCACTCAATCCGCTATGGCGCTGATGTGCAAGGTTTTTCGCGTCAGTCGATTTTAAGCGCGCGATCGACGGACAGAAGGCCACCGCCTTTGATCAGCAAAATGGCAAATAACAGATACCACAGCAGACGTTGATCCGCGATCAGCTCGCCCGATTGGTTGTTAAACCACGCCCCAAACTCTGCGCCATGTCCTGTGACGTCAACATAGGTTTGGACGGCGACGAAAGCCATCATGCCCAGGGCCGCAAGGCGCGAGAACAGACCAACAAGAATAAGCGCGGGTAGCACAAATTCACCCCAAGTGCCTGCCAGGGCAATCAATTTATGGATCACAGACAGGCCGGATGGATCAAACCCAGCCGCTTCCATCGCTTTTGGAAACATCTGGAAATAGGCATTTGGGTTCAGCGCAAAAATTCCACCGATCCCATCACCAAGTTTTGTCATCGCGGATCCCCAGAAATATTTCAGCAATACTGCCGCAAAGGCGATGCGTGCCAGTAACGGCAAGATACCCTCTGGTATTTTCTGCAAAGGTGCCGTCAGTGCGGCATTCAACTGTCTGATTTTGTCCATTTTTGTCCCCTATTTGGTATGTGAAAAACAGGCTGTTTGAAACGCGATGCCTAGGGCTGCGCCAAGGTCAAATTCCGTCTCAATGGCTTGCGCCGCCTCGAAAGCATCGCCCAAGGTTTCCCCGATGCGAAGTTTGGTAAAAAACCCAAATTGCGCTTCGCTCAGCATATAAAGGCCGACATCTAAGGCAGGCCGCGTAATCAGCATATATTCCGTCCCTGCTTCGGATGGTAAACCATTGTTTTGATTGTGATACATCCAAATTGAGCCAACTTGATGATCCGAGTGGAAAAGTGTAGCTGAGGCACGAAAATCAAAGCGCATCGCCATCAGTGCGTCTGGCTCCATGCCCTCAAGCGTCGCGGGATCAAAGACTGGATCATCAGCACTGTGATAAATGCCGCGCATTAACGCCTCTAAGGCCGCTAAATCTACCAAATAGGGGCGCGTTGCGACGGGCGCAAACTCGCGCAGAAATTCGCCCATCTCCGCACCATAAAACATCATCATGGGCGAGCTTGGCGGATGTTTGCGCACAAAATGCCCCGCCATGGCTTCAAAAAATTCCGCGCCGACATCAGCACGGATCGTGGGATAAGCATCCGTCAGGGCACCGATCAGTGAATGCACAACATTATTTCGATAGACTGCAAAACGTTTTGGGCTTGGTTTGCCGTTTGGGTCGGATACGCCTTCTGGCAAAGGTGCCTTGGGGTCCAATAGGCTGGTGGTGAATTCCTGTTGCATTATTCTGCTGCAACTCGGCCATGGCGGTCCATGATCGCCTTTGCCGCATGCGCATCATGGGCCAAAACGGACCAATCGGGAATGTCATTATCCCATTCAATCAAAGTCGGACGAGGTCCGGTTTTCGACAGAACATAATCATAAAGCGCCCAGACAGGATCAACGACTGCGCGCGAGTGGCTGTCAATCAGTAAGGTGTCGCCATCATCATCGGTGTCTTCTTCATGGCCACCCAGATGCAATTCGCCAATATGGTCTAGCGGATAGGCGTCGATATAACCTCTCGCACTATATCCTTGGTTGGTCGCGCTGATGAACACATTGTTCACATCCAACAGCAATCCACAGCCCGTGTTTTCAACAATGCGCGCAATAAATTCTGTCTCCGGCATTTGGCTTTGGGTGAACTGGATATAAAGCGATGGATTTTCAAGCAGCATGCGCTGGCCCAATATATCTTGGACCTGATTAATATGATCCGACACACGCGCCAAAACCTCTTCGGTATAGGGCAGGGGCAACAGATCATTCAAAAACTGTGCCCCATGTGTGGACCAGGCCAGATGTTCTGAAAATTGCGCAGGCTTCAGCCACGCAATCAGATGTTTCAATCGGTCCAGATGCGCAGGATCCAATCCGCTTTCAGCCCCAATCGACAGGCCAACACCATGACACGAAATGGGATATATTTCAGAAAGCTCTTTAAGCTCTGCAATTGGGCGCCCGCCGTCGCCCATATAATTCTCTGCATGAATTTCCAGCCACCCGATTTGTGCTGTATCTTTTAGGATATCGCCGCGATGTTTGGATTTATATCCGACACCAATACTTTTTGGTAGCTGTATCATTTCTAGTCCCCGAGTTGAAAAGGGCGGCACTGATGTACCGCCCTGATCATAACTTATGCTGGTAGGTCGCGGTCAAGAGGTTCTACAGAACCCATACGTGGCGTCCCATCTGCCATTGCTGGCAATTCTGCGCTTTCACACTCTTCTGCAGAAACGATTGTCCAAGCATTGCCTTGGTAATCAACTGTAGATGTGCCCGCGCAAGATGTACCTGGGCCCGCCGCACAACCGTTTTCGCCTGCAAGTGCGATGCCGTAGCATTTGACGTTTGCTGCTGATGCTGGTGCTGCAACTGAAGTGATCGCCGCGGCAACTGCTGCTGCGACCGCTGCTGATTTAACTGATTTTGACATGAAGTAGTCCTCGGTTTTGATTTACTGGTTTAAACGCGAAACTCCCCGCGTTGAGATGTGATTAACCGAGATAATCTACAAACGGCACTCACAGGCGCGTTAGCTCACAGCTTCGTCAGAGGATTTTATAAAAATCGGTTTTTAGGGGCAAAAATCGCTGGCTTATTGAAAAAAAGCCCTACGAATTGTTTCAAATTCGCAGGGCATATTTTGTCAAAAAAGTTCCGACGCTAGTCCACGAATGCTTTCTCAAGCACATATTCGGCAGGCATAGAGTTTGATCCCTCGGTCAAGCCTGCTGATTCCAACAACGCTTTGACATCCGTGTTTAACCCCATCGAGCCGCAGATCATCGCCCGGTCTGTCTCTGGATCAAGCGGCGGCAAGCCAAGATCAGAAAACAGCTCGCCATTTTCGATCAATTTGGTGATCCGGCCCATTTTTGGGCTCTCTTCGCGGGTTGTCGTGGGATAATATTTCAATTGATCCGCAAATTCACCGATTAACGGGTCCGCTTTTATACTGGCGACAAGATCCTCGCCATATTTGAGTTCCGCGACATCGCGGCAGGTATGAGTCAGGATAACCTCGTCATAACGCTCATACAGGTCCGGATCGCGGATCAGCGAGGCAAAGGGTGCAATCCCAGTACCCGTGGCAAAGAAATACATCCGTTTCCCAGGTGTCAGCGCATCCAGCACCAAAGTACCAACAGGTTTGGGCCGGATAATGACCTCATCACCCACCTGAATATTTTGCAGCTTAGAGGTCAGCGGACCGTCTTGGACCTTAATCGAATAAAACTCCAACTCGTCATCCCAAGCAGGTGATGCGATGGAATAAGCACGCAGCAACGGGCGGTCATTATCCCCCATCAGGCCAATCATCACAAACTCGCCAGAGCGAAACCGCAAGGATTGCGGCCGTGTCGCGCGAAATCGAAACAGACGATCTGTATAATGTTCAACCGCCGTTACGGTTTGGGCGTCGGGAAGGACAGGTTTTGCTTTGGTCATTGCTGCTTGTTCATTCATGTTTTCGATCTTTCAATAATGCGCATGCATCGTTTCGTCTAGGAGGCGGTTTGTTGTAATCTGGCGCGGTAATCATGGGCTTGCCAATCCGCCCGGAATAACCATTGTTCTTCGGGCTGCCGTGCTGCCATCTCGTCAGAGATTTCAACCTCATCAAACCCACAGCGCCGCGCCATTGTATATTGATCAGCCAAGACATGGCCAAAGGCACGCAAACGCCCGCGAAACCCGATCAGACGCAGATGTCGCGCCAGCGTAAAGCCGCGCCCATCCGCACTGGAGGGAAAGGCCACACGGATCATCGCTGCCTCGTTGAAAAACGGGCGCAGATCTTCTGGGTTCGCATCATTGGGCATATCAATCGCATAACCCGCATCTCGATCCTGATTTGAAAGCGTCGTGCCATCCCATGGCTGAAACCCATCTATCCAATCGTCTTTGGCAAATCCGGTATCTGTGACAATCACGCTCATGACGCGCTCCTTTGTGGTTGGCCATCCAATCCGAAATGAATGCCGCACTCTGTTTTATTCCGTCCCGCCCAACGTCCCGCGCGTGGATCGTTGCCCGTAGCAACCTTGCGCGTACATACCGTTGGCGCACATCCGATGGAGGGATAACCTTGGGCCACCAGCGGATGCTGGGGCAGGCGGTTATTGATGATATAATCCTGCAAATCCGCACGCCGCCAATGGGCCAGCGGATTGATCTTGATCCGCAGATAGCTTTCATTCTCGAACAAATCCAACGTTTCGCGCGCCGCGCCCTGAAAGCGTTTGCGCCCCGTAATCCAGAGATCAAAATCCGTCAATGCACGCTGCAAGGGCAGGGTTTTGCGCAAGCGGCAGCATTGATCAGGCTGCGCCAAATGCAACCGACCAAATGGATCGGCCTTTTTCACCGCAGCGCGATCTGCACGAATAACGCGAATATCACTTAAACCCAGCGTTTCTGCGACCTCGCGCTGATACTCCAGCGTTTCTTCAAACAACATTTCTGTATCGATAAACAGGATCGGCAGATCGGGATTGATCAGCGAAACCATATGCAACAGCACCACCGATTCTGCACCGAAGGACGAAACCATGGCCACGCGCCCGACATTCGGGTCCTGCAAAATCCATTGCAGGGTCGGAATGGCAGCGTGGTTTTTCCACGTCTCATTCAGATGCTCTACACGTTCGGCAACGGTGGCGAATGCGCGTTCAAACGGCATCTA
Source organism: Pseudomonadota bacterium (assembly GCA_039029215.1). Taxonomy (GTDB): domain Bacteria; phylum Pseudomonadota; class Alphaproteobacteria; order Rhodobacterales; family Rhodobacteraceae; genus Amylibacter. The sequence goes on along the minus strand of JBCCGP010000005.1, from coordinate 31,261 downwards.
TTCGGCTGCCACTTTGGCTTCGGGGTAAAGCGCGCTTTTAAACGGCGCTGCACCAACCCGGCGATAGCAGGCAAGGAATTCTTCCGCGGCATCCAATCGGATTTCCAAATAGGTGTGGATAATCCGTTCAATCGCATCCACAATGTCATCATAGGCAAAACCGGGTCCGGCACGTTCGCCAATGGTCGCGTCTTCGGCACCTGATCCACCCAATGTGATCTGATAATTTTCCACACCCGCCCGGTCGAGCCCCAGAATACCGATATGGCCGACATGGTGATGCCCACACGCGTTGATACAGCCCGATATTTTAATCTTCAGCGGACCAATATCGTTTTCGATTTTCAAGTCTTCAAATCGGGTTGCAATCTCTTGCGCCACCGGGATTGAACGCGCCGTGGCCAACGCACAATAATCCATACCGGGGCAGGCGATAATGTCAGAGATCAACCCAATATTTGCTGTCGCCAGATCAGCCGCCTTCAACCCCTGATAAATCGCGTAAAGATGGGATTTATGCACATGGGGCAAAATCACGTTCTGCTCATGACTAATGCGCAGCTCATCATGGGCGTAGTGTTCTGCCAAATCCGCCATCGCGCGCATCTGATCTGCTGTTGCATCGCCTGGTGTTTGACCGTGTTTTTTGATCGAAATCGACACAATCGCATAGTCTGGGTTCTTATGCGCGGTGATATTTGTATCTACGAAAGAACGGAATGCCGGATCAGTGGCATATGCCTTGTCATAATCGTTCAAAGAGGCTGTGATATAGTTAGGCGCCGCAAAAGCTGCCTCGATCTCTTTTAGCAGCTTTTGATCAAACCCCTTGAAAAGCGGTTTTTGCAGATCAAACCGTGCCTCAACCATATCGCGGATCGTCTCGATCCCGTTTTCATGCACGGTAATTTTGATGCGCGCTTTGTATTTATTATCGCGACGGCCCAGCACGTTATAAACTTGCAGGATCGATTCTAAATACGGCAACAGGTCTTCACGAGGGAGAAAGTCGCGAAGCACCTTGCCGATCATCGGTGTGCGGCCAAGACCGCCCCCGACAATTACTTCATACCCCTTTTCGCCGTCCTGATCGACCATACGAATGCCGATATCATGCGCTTTGGTCACTGCACGGTCATGTTCTGCGCCCGAAACAGCGATTTTGAACTTTCGACCAAGAAATGCAAATTCTGGATGATCCGTTGACCATTGGCGTAACAATTCGGCTGTCGGGCGGGGGTCTTCATATTCATCTGCTGCCGCGCCTGCAAAATGATCTGCCGTCACATTGCGGATACAATTGCCGGATGTTTGAATGGCATGCATCCCAACATCGGCCAGTGCTTGCAGCATATCTGGCACATCACGCAGTTTGGGCCAGTTATATTGGATGTTTTGCCGCGTGGTGAAATGGCCATAACCCTTGTCCCATTTTTCTGCAATCATCGCCAGTTGGCGCATTTTCTGGCTGTTCAGCGTCCCATAGGGGATCGCAACGCGCAGCATATAAGCGTGCAATTGTAGATACAGACCATTCATCAAACGCAGGGGTTTGAACTCATCTTCGGTCAAGCTGCCATCGATCCGACGTTCCACTTGGGCGCGAAATTGATCGACGCGGGTCTGGATGAACGCTTTATCAAATTCAGAATAGCTATACATATTACTGGCTCTCCTGTTTGCCATGGGCATAGTTTGAGGGGCCCTTGGTCCGGAAGTCTTCGCGGAAATGCGTCGGAACGGGATGGCCATCCTCAAGCGCTGCATCCGCTAAATACGCACCAACCACGATATCGGGCTGTGCCTGCGCTTTGGCCAATGCGGCCTGCGCAGTTAACTCATCATCGAAAAACTCTGCTTCTTTAAGCGCACGCACCCATACACCATCTGCCCAATAGATCACGTCACCTTCTAACAGGTGATTTGCTGTTAAGACTTTGGGTGTGAAGGCGCGGGCCATTCGGTTTTCCTACTTGTCACGAAATTATTTTCTGCATATCTAGCAATACGGGAATAAATTTCCAATATATAACCGCGCAACGTCATTAAAATAGGATAAAGATGTTTTATGGAGTGATGCGGTGGAATAATATTCTCTTGAAGTGACAGGAAGCGGAACAATGGTGCCTTTAGATCAAATAGATCGGAATATACTTCGCGAATTGCAGGCAGATGCGGGTCAATCCCTTGACGAGATTGCACGCAAGGTCGGTGCCTCAAAAACGCCCGTTTGGAATCGTATTCGCAAACTGCGCGACAGCGGTCTTATTAAAAGTGAAACGGTTGTTCTTGACCCTGAAAAACTGGGATTAGAGGCCTGTTTTTTTGTCCTTATTCGCACCTCGGAACATGATGCCGATTGGCAGGACAGGTTTCTTGCCACACTCAAAGAACGTGACGAGGTCTTGGAAGCACACCGTTTGGCAGGCGAAATTGACTATATTTTAAAGGTCCGTGTGGCCAATGCCAAAGCCTATGATGAATTTTATCAAGCTCTGATTTCTGAAGTTAAGATTTTTAATGTGACCGCATTGCTTTCGATGGAAGAGATCAAAGCGACCATGAAATTGCCTGTTTAGTCACTGTTATTTGTAGCAGTTGGTAGCTTTCAGCTGCACTGATTTATTAAATTAGTGCTCAACAGCACTGATCAAGTGAAATCCTTTGATAGCGTGAGCGTTCAGATATTCACATATTAAAGGACTAAACCCATGGATTTTAATAAACGGACCAAAGTTGACTATTCAAAAGATGGATTTCAATACACACCACCACAGGCAAATCGAAAATACCTGGTTGCCAGTTTAACCTGTACCGCAAAGGATAAGACGGGTGGACGGGTCAATTACAATCCAGAATTTGAATTCAAACCGGTATTTCTTGGCAGCTCAATCAAACCAGAAGAAAAGCAACGTATTATAGAAGCGGCGCGCGAGCGCGGGGAAACACTTACCATCGACATGATTGTCGAAGAAATTATCACTGCCTTGGGCTACCATAATGATGCATCCGATCTGTCTTTTGATCATGATCAAATTCCCAAAGAATGGCTTAAACCGATTAAGTGCTTTGATACTTATATTTATGTCACAGCCGAATATGGATCCTCCGAAATCGATATCCGCGCCAAAAAACCGCTTAAAGTTGGTAAAGCGGCTTATGTGACCGATGAAGAAATTGGTGATTTTATCATTTCTTTTGTCACCCATTTATTCTTGCATGTCGAATACCGCTGGAACAAAGACTGCTGTCCTGAAGAGCCCGAAGAAACACCCAAAATACAAAAGAGGACATTCGAACAATCTTCGCTTCTGACGCCAGATCAGAAAAAGGCAAAGAACGCAGAAAAGAAGAAGAAAAAGTTTGAAACAGTCGAGGACTAAAAACAGTCATTGAAATATCACAAAACATAATAAAAACAATAAGTTATATAAATGTCCTAGCTAGGACATTTATATAAAACCCTGTACTCGAAGCTATTATGAAGCGTTTGTGCTTGCCAGCTATTTTGCCTTATCTTTCGCCCGATCTGATAGATTTCGGACCAAAACAGTCCGCAAATCATTCATGGCCAACAGCAAAGGCTGCGCAAATTTATCGATATCTTCATTTGTCGCCTTAGATTGCACCCATTGCGCTGTGGCATTCATCATATCAATTGCGCGGTGAATGTCATCGATTTGACGCTCCGCCAAAACCGCTTGTCTTTTTTCAATCCAATCTTTGATCTCCACCTCTTCTTCCTTGGTCGGCGGCGCATCACCTTGACCTCGAAATTCGCCCTTAGAAATATTGATCGTCGCGATTTGGCTGACATCCAAACGATGCTGTTGGCTTTGTGTATCCACCCGAAAAACCGCAGCCCCGTTGTCTCTGGTTCGAAAATACAATCCGTCTGGCGTTTCCAACATAATTTTTCCTATTTTAAAGTAGCACAAAATTCCGCGATACGCGCGCAGGCTTTTGATAAGTTATCTTCCGATTCCGCATAAGATACCCGAAACGCCGGCGACAAACCAAATGCCGCACCAAAAACACAGGCCACGCCATGTGATTTCAACAGCTCCATACAGAAATCTTCGTCTGTTTTGATCTCGATACCATCATTTGTTTTCTTACCAATTAACCCGTCAATAGAAGGGTAGACGTAAAACGCGCCCTCTGGCACGGGACAGGAAATACCCTCAATCGCGTTCAGGGCACCCACCACTAAGTCGCGGCGCTTTTGGAAAATAGGTGTGCTTGAGTGAATATAATCCTGCGGACCATCTAACGCTTCCAACGCTGCGTGCTGCGCAACTGAATTTGGGTTTGAGGTCATCTGGCTTTGAATTGCGGTCATGGCTTTTATCAGCGGTGCTGGACCACCTGCATAGCCAATACGCCAGCCTGTCATCGCATAGGCCTTCGAAACGCCATTTACAGTCAGCGTGCGTTCGTAAAGCTGCGGTTCAACTTCTGCTGGTGTACAAAATCTGAACCCATCATAGGCAAGATGTTCATACATATCATCAGTCATAATCCAGACGTGCGGATGTTTGAGCAAAACATCGGTGAGCGCTTTCAATTCAGTCTTTGAATAGCCAGCACCCGTTGGATTGGACGGCGAATTAAAAATCAGCCATTTGGTCTTCGGTGTGATTGCTGCGTCCAACGCCTCTGGCGTAAGTTTATATGCCGTATCGACGGAGGTTGTAACGATAACGGGAACACCACCATTTAATTGCACCATATCAGGGTAAGACACCCAATAAGGGGCGGGTATAATGACCTCGTCACCCTCATCAAGTGTGGCTGCAAGGGCGTTAAATAGCACTTGTTTGCCACCTGTTGAGATGATGATTTGTGACGCATTATAGTCAAGAGCGTTATCGCGTTTGAATTTCCGTGAAACTGCTTCTTTTAATTCTGTAATGCCGCCCGGCGGAGTATAGCGTGTATGGCCCGCATCAATGGCCCGCTTCGCGGCATCGCAGATGTTTTGAGGCGTATCAAAGTCGGGCTCGCCCGCGGACAAAGCGATGATATCTTTGCCAGCAGATTTCAACTCGCCTGCCAAAGTGGACATCGCAATTGTTTGAGAGGGTTGTAAGCCACCGGAGCGTTTGGATAGAAGACTCATGACATTGCTCTTAATTGATCGTTCCCTCTATCCCAAAGGGTACAAAAAGGTTCAAGTAGATATGGAAGATCGCGAAACAAGACTAAAACGCCTGCGCCTTCGATCTTGGCGGCGTGGGATCAAAGAGATGGATCTTATTTTCGGGAATTTTGCAGATGTGCATTTGGCGGATTTAACGCCCGCACAACTTGATGCGCATGAGGCTTTGATGTCAGAGGCAGATCAAGATTTGTACCAATGGGTATCCGGTCAGATGGATATCCCAGCAGAATTTCAAGACGCGGTGGCTTTGGTCCAATCTAAGATCTGGATGGGATCATAATTTTATAAAATTCTTCGCGCATTAACTGCTTATTTCTTTTTTCCTGTCAAAACGCCGCCAGAGCAGTACGGCGGAGATAAAAATGAGCATAGAACCACGCCTAGATCCCGGTCAGGGAATGATCGGAGAAGTCAGTTTTTTAGGCGAATATCTGGAAACACTTTCAAAAGTAGAACGACTACATCGGCTTTTGCTGGATGTGATCAAAGATGAATTTGAGCGGTTGGGTATTTTAGAGATAAATTCCGTTCAGGCCCTTCTGTTGTTCAATATCGGAAAAAACGAAGTCACCGCCGGCGAACTGAAATCGCGCGGCTACTATCAAGGGTCCAATGTGTCCTATAACCTGAAGAAACTTGTTGAGACGGGGCACATGCATCACAAAAGATGTGAAATTGACCGGCGCGCGGTTCGGGTGAAATTGACAGAAAAAGGATATAATATCCGCAAAACTGTCAGTGATCTGTTTGAACGGCATGCAAATGGGATGTCGGAGCGCGGCGTTGTCGATCACCAAACCGTTCGCGATATCAATGGGTCATTAACCAACATAGAACGATATTGGTCGGATCAAATCCGTTATATTTATTAGACCAAAGTGGTTCTGACTGCGACCAAAAGCCCATATGAGGACAGTTAAGAAAGCGTTAAACCCCGCCGCATAGCCTTGAGTCGTAGTAAATATCGGGAATGTCGGGTCCAATGCGCAAATATTATCTTAAGAATGTTGATGCAGCGCTTTCAGCGCTTCACAACGAAGGCCGGTATCGTATTTTTCAAAATATCAGCCGGATCAAGGGCGATTTTCCACGCGCGACCCATGTAGATGCGGATGGCAATGAAAAACAGATCACCGTTTGGTGTGGCAATGACTATTTGGGCATGGGGCAGCACAAGGTTGTGGTGGAAGCTGCCCAAAGCGCGATTGAAGATGCAGGGATAGGCTCGGGTGGCACGCGCAATATTTCGGGGAACACAGTCTATCATAAGGCGCTAGAGGCGGAAATAGCGTCCCTTCATAGAAAAGAGGGTGCTTTGTTGTTCACCTCTGCATTTAACGCAAATGAGGCAACGCTATCCGTTCTGCCGAAGTTTTTTCCAGGCATCCAAATTATTTCAGACGCGTCAAATCATGCCTCTATGATCGCGGGCATTCGCCACAGCAATGCGCAAAAGCATATCTTTAGACATAATGATGTCGCACATCTTGAAGAAATACTAAAAACGCTGCCCCTAGATGCCCCTAAAGTTATAGCGTTCGAATCTCTTTATTCCATGGATGGAGATTTCGGACCAATCAAAGAGATTTGCGCGCTTGCGGATCGGTATAACGCCCTGACCTATTTGGATGAGGTTCACGCTGTTGGTCTTTATGGACCAAAAGGGGCAGGGGTCGCGGCATCTTTGGGATTAATGGATCAGATCGATATCATTAACGGAACTTTGGCAAAAGCCTATGGTGTGATTGGTGGATATATTGCAGCCAGCGCGAAATTTGTGGATGCTGTGCGGTCTTATGCGCCGGGCTTTATCTTTACTTCATCGTTGCCACCATCGATGGCTGCTGCTGCTGCCGCATCAATCGCGTATCTGAAAGACACGGATGCTTTGCGCACAGAGCATCAGGAGAAAGCCAAACTTCTAAAAAACCGTTTTCGCGCTTTAGGCGTACCTGTCATGGATCACGGTAGCCACATCGTTCCAGTGATGATCGGCGATCCGGTGAAATGTCAGATGCTTTCCGATCGTTTATTGAATGATTTTGATATTTATGTGCAACCTATCAATTTTCCGACGGTCCCGCGCGGAGAAGAAAGATTGCGTTTTACGCCATCACCTGTTCATAGCAAAGAAGAGATCGATCATCTTATAAACGCGATGGATGAGTTATGGTCATTTTGCGAGCTCTCTCGGCTGAAATGCACCGGTTAATACAGCGTAAAAGAAAATCTCGCACAAGCTCTTGATTTTGTGATACTTTATCCACAGGTACGGATGACACCAACGAATCGTCCGACTAGGCAAATGGTTTCAGGGGAACGCGCGTGCTTGAACAGGATAACAGCGCAGAAGAGCTTCAGGGGTTTGACTCTTTTGAGATTACTTTAGGCGACAAGTTGCGCGGGGAACGCGCGACGATGGGCAAGTCACTGAGCGATATTTCAGCCGATTTGAAGATCAGAGCGGAATTGTTAGAGGCAATCGAAAGTTGCGACGTCTCTGGCTTTCCTGCGCCCAGCTTTATTGCCGGTTATGTGCGCTCTTACGCGGAACATTTGGGCCTTGATCCCGAAGGCTGTTTCACCCAATTCTGCGCCGAAAGCGGATTTGTGGGGTTGCAATCCCAATTTGCTGACACGTCCACGCGCCGATCAGAAACGCGTTCGAAATCCACCCATTTAGACAAGACCTTGTCCAATCCATTCCTTGGAAAAAAAGGCTTGGATCATGGTTTGATGTCAAAGATCAGCGGCAATATGATCGTATCCGTTTTGACATTAGCTTTGTTTGTCTCGGGCTTGGGATATCTTGGTTATACCGCGTTACAAGAGGTGCAACGCGTCAGCTTTGCCCCCGTAAATGAGACGGTTGGAACCATTGCCGCACCTGAAGCGCCGCAAACTGACATTATCGCGTCTCTGCCGCAGGGTGAGACTGCGTCGCAATCCGAGGCCTCAAACGAGGATAAACTGGCTGGTCTTTATCAACCGACCAGCCTGAATACACCAATTTTAACGCCGCGCATGGGACCAATTTCAAGCATTGATCCTCAAAGTTTAGGAATTTACGCGCCAGAGATAAATACGGTTCCAGCCGCGGATGTTCCGCAGCCGGTTGCGACAGAAAAAGCGCCAGACGAAATCATATTATTCGCAGCAGAACCATCCTGGGTGAGAGTTTATACGCAGGATGGGACGATCATTTTCGAAAAAATCTTGAACCGGGGAGAATCTTACCTGGTCGCGCAAGAGGACGGCGCAATTCTAAGGGCGGGCAATTCTGGTTCGGTTTATTTTTCTGTGGCAGACAATATCTATGGTCCGGCTGGAAACGGGACGTCGGTCGTTGATGATGTTGAATTGACGCCAGATTATATCATGGATGCATATATCGGCGACATTGATTTAGCAGGGCTTGAAGTGTCAGAGCCGTTGAATGCGGCGTTGGCCAGCGCGGAATAAATTTACGACGTTTTTGATAACCTATTGGTTTGTAAAGAAAATCAAGTAACACGCTTCGATGAATTGGTGTGTTGGTTTAGTGCCTCTGACCATTGTCCTGGTACCCTTACACGGCTATAGTGTCAGAAAATAAAACGAGCTTGCTGTCTGATGTCATTGACAGAAATCCGGCCTTGGCGCACGATTGAACGCCGTAAATCGCGTCAAATTTATGTGGGGTCCGTTCCCGTGGGTGGCGACGCACCTATTTCGGTGCAGTCCATGACCAACACATTGACACATGATGTTGACGCAACGGTTGCACAAATCAATGCATGTGCGGATGCTGGTGCTGATATAATGCGGGTTAGCTGCCCAGATACGGCATCAACCGCTGCGTTTTCCGAGATTGTTCGACAATCACAGGTGCCATTGGTTGCCGATATTCACTTTCACTATAAACGCGGGATTGAAGCGGCCGAGGCGGGCGCGGCATGTCTGCGGATCAATCCCGGCAATATTGGTAATGCTGACCGGGTCGCAGAAGTAATTGCAGCCGCGCGCGCGAATGGCTGTTCCATCCGTATTGGTGTGAATGCAGGATCTTTGGAAAAGCACTTGTTGGAAAAATATGGCGAACCCTGTCCCGATGCGATGGTTGAAAGCGCGTTAGATCATATTCGTATTCTTGAGGATCATAATTTTGATCAGTACAAAGTTTCTGTCAAAGCCTCGGACGTATTTATGGCAGCGGCGGCCTATCAAGGTTTGGCTGATGCCACCGATGCGCCAATTCATCTTGGCGTTACAGAAGCGGGGGGATTGACCACTGGAACCGTTAAATCCTCGATTGGATTGGGAAATCTTTTGTGGATGGGTATCGGAGATACGATGCGTGTATCGCTGAGTGCTGATCCGGTGGAAGAGGTCAAAGCCGGATTTGAAATTCTAAAGGCACTTGGGTTGCGCCATCGCGGCGTGAATATTATTTCTTGCCCGTCCTGTGCACGCCAAGGCTTTGATGTGATCAAAACTGTTGAAATTCTGGAACAACGTTTGGAGCATATCAAGACACCAATGAGTTTGAGTATCATTGGTTGTGTTGTGAATGGGCCAGGAGAGGCCTTGTTGACCGATGTCGGCTTCACAGGTGGGGGCGCGGGTTCAGGAATGGTCTATATTGCCGGACAATCTGATCACAAGATCGATAATGAACAGATGATTGATCATATTGTGGATCTGGTTGAGACGCGCGCCGCGGAAATAGAAAACACCAAAGACGACGCGGCATAGATATGTTCAAAACATGGATCGTAGTAGGGTTTATTTTACTGCTGGTGTTTTTTGTCTATGTGCGCTTTGCGCCTAGCAAAGAGGCCGTATGGCACATTGATCCAACACTGGATCATCCAGAAAGATTGAATAGCTTTCAGGTAACTGCTGAATTAGAAGCTGTGGGTTTGACGAAAAAGACGCTCGCTTCAGCCTTATCAAACATATTTCCCAAGCTTGACGGGGAGCGCGCCGAAATACTGGCCGGCAGCGCAGAAGAAGGTTTTCTAACCTACATATCGCGCAGCAAATTAATCGGCTTTCCCGATTATATGTCTGTGAAAATCGTCAATATCGCATCGGATAAGGCAGAGCTTGCGATTTACGCCAGATCACGCTTCGGAATAAGCGATTTAGGTAAGAATAAAGCCCGCGTGAGCGCATGGCTGAAAGCACTAGAAGCGTCACTCAAGTAAAGCCAACGGCGGCTATTTTCCTTGACCTTGGCCATTGCTAGGGGCAAGCAGATTAACATGATTGCAGAAGAAAAGCTTGAACAGATCACCCAGCGGTTTGCCTTTTTAGAGGCAAAAATGGCCGATGGATCTGCGGCAGATGAGATTGCGACATTGTCCAAAGAATATTCCGATTTGAAACCCGTTGTGGATCAAATCGTAGCTTATCGCCAATTGCTTGGCGATATCAAAGAAGCCGAAGCCATGCTTGACGATGCCGAAATGAAAGCACTGGCAGAGGAAGAATTGCCCGAATTGCGATCCGCCTTGCCGAACGCAGAGCGGGCATTGCAAGTCTCACTTTTACCGAAGGATGAGGCAGACGACAAACCGGCCATTGTTGAAATACGCGCAGGCACCGGCGGTGATGAGGCTGCCCTGTTCGCGGGTGATCTTTTGCGTATGTATCATCGCTATTGCGAGGGGCAGGGGTGGAAGTTTGAAATTGTCGAAGGCAGCGAAACTGAGCTAGGTGGCTATAAAGAGGTGGTCGCAAATGTGAAAGGCGCAGGTGTTTTTGCACGCTTAAAATTCGAAAGCGGTGTGCATCGCGTCCAACGCGTGCCAGAAACCGAAAGCGGGGGCAGGGTACATACCTCTGCTGCGACAGTGGCAATTATGCCTGAGGCGGAAGATGTCGATATCGATATTCCGGCCAACGATATTCGTATTGATACATATCGCTCCTCTGGCGCTGGTGGACAGCATGTAAACAAAACAGACTCGGCAGTACGTATCACACATATGCCCTCTGGCATTGTCGTCACAAGCTCTGAGAAGTCACAGCACCGCAACCGAGAGATAGCGATGGCGATGCTGAAAACACGCCTTTACGACGCGCAGCGCCAAGCCGCAGATGCGGAGCGCGCAGAGATGCGCAAAGATCAGGTCGGTTCGGGCGATCGCTCAGAACGTATTCGGACCTATAATTTTCCACAAGGACGCGTTTCTGATCATCGGATCAATTTGACACTATATACGCTTGATAAAGTGATGGAAGGCGATCTAACGGACATTATCGATGCGCTGACCGCCGAAGATAAAGCCGCGAAACTAGCCGAGCTAAGCTTGTGACACGTTGGCGCGATTTGCGCGCGCGCGGACAAAAACAGCTTAAAAGTGCAGATGCTGGCCGAGAAATCTCGATTTTTGTTCGTGAAATTACCGGCCAAACCGTCGTGGTCTGGGACGAGCATCCATCAATCGAAGAAATTCAAGCGTTTGAAAATTTCCTTTTAGAGCGCGCGCGCGGTCGTCCATTGAGCAAAGTTCTGGAATTTCGTGATTTTTGGAAAGATCGTTTTTTTGTAACCGATGATGTGCTTGATCCGCGACCTGATAGCGAGTTGTTGGTCGAAATTGGTGCCTCATACAGCTTTGCAAATAATGTCTTAGAACTTGGTGTTGGCTCGGGCGCTGTTTTGTTATCGCTTTTAAAAGAGATGCCCGAAGCAGTTGGTCTTGGAACCGACATATCACCCAAAGCGCTTGAAATTGCGAAACAAAACGCGGTCCGATTAGGTCTTGAGGATAGAGTAACTTGGTTAGAAAGTGATTGGTTTTCTGAGGTAGAAGGTAAATTTGATCTTATAATCTGTAATCCGCCTTATCTTTCAATGGGTGAATATGGTGAGAGGGAACGCGCCTTGGATTGGGATCCACGCATCGCCTTAACAGACAATGCTGATGGTTTGACAGCTTTCAGGGACATCGCATCCAAAGCCGCGCGATTTTTGACCGATAATGGTGTTGTTTTGTTAGAGATTGGCTGGACGCAAGCGGAGGCAGTAAAGTCTATTTTTATCTCTCAAGGCTTTGATAACATTCAAGTTTTCCGAGATATTAATGAGAAAGACCGCGTTATGAAAATCCATAGAATTAAAGCTTGAAATTGCCAATGAATAATTGCTTGTCATCAATGGTATTGGCGTCTATAACTTTTTTAGCAGCGGGGTGAGCTGCAACGCCGAAATTGGTTAATAATCGGCACAACTTCCAAAATAGGACATTCTGATCAGATGAGATCATCGAATAAATCGCGTTCAAGAAATAAAAATAATAATCGCCGTTATAATCCTGGCAACGTCGTGAATCGCGTTTTTGACAGTTCAGGGCCCGAGGGAAAAGTGCGCGGAACGCCACAACAGATTATCGATAAATATCAGACCTTGGCGCGCGATGCGCAATTATCAGGCGACCGTGTTGCCTATGAAAATTTCTTGCAACATTCTGAACATTACTCTCGGCTATTAAGCGAAGCACAGCGCGAATTGGCGAAACGCAAAGAAAATCAACAAAGCCAGCAAAAGCCAAAACAGGAAACTCCTGCGGCAGAAGCGCCAACGGAAACATCCGAGCAACCTGATGTAGTCGCAAGCGAAGGACAGGCGATATTCCCGAATGAGGCGAATGAGACCGGGCTTGTTGAGACACCAGAGGCGGATGCGAAATCGACGATTGTGGAAACAGCAGAATCCTAATTCGTTTTTTTATGTGCCTTTAAGACGCACGACAATTTACAAAAGCTTTCTAAATCGACTTCTTCCGGCCTTGCAGTGGGTGATATACCTGCCGCTTCTAAATTCTTTTCAATCTGTTTGGAAATACCCTTTAAACTGGCACGCAACATTTTTCGCCTTTGTCCGAATGCCTGCGTCGTGATTTGTTTCAGAATGCTTAAATCTGCTTCAAATCGGTAGTTCGGCAGCGCTTCGATATGGACGACTGCGGAACTGACCTTGGGCGGTGGGGTGAACGCGGAAGGCGGTAAATCCATCTTTATCGACGCATCCGCGCGCAATGCGGTCAAAAGCGCAAGGCGACCATAATGTTTATTCCCACGTTTGGCCACAATCCGTTCGGCGACTTCGCGTTGGAACATCAACGTCATCGATGTCCAAAACGGGGGCCATTGATCCTGCTCTAGCCAATTGACCAGTAAAGCCGTGCCGACGTTATAGGGTAGGTTTGCCACGATTTTGATCGGTGCGGTCAAATGATCGCACGGATCAACCGTAGTCGCATCACCGAAAACCACCTCAAGGCGGCCCTTTGTTATGTCTGCGATGTCCTGAAGCGCAGGGCGCAAGCGTTCATCGCGTTCGATTGCAACAACGCGCCTTGCTCCTGCGGCCAATAAGGCCCGTGTTAGTCCGCCGGGGCCTGGGCCGATTTCTAATATGTCGAAATGCGCCAAATCGCCGGCCTGCCGCGCAATTTTAGAGGTTAAGTTCATATCCAATAAAAAGTTCTGACCAAGTGATTTTTTCGCGCGCAAATTATATTGGGCGATCACGTCCCGCAACGGCGGAAGATCGCGAACGGGATCAACCATGTGTGGCCATATGATGGGCAAGTTTGAGCGCATTGATCAAGCTTGTGGGGTTTGCACGACTTGTTCCGGCCAGGTCAAAGGCGGTACCGTGGTCAGGAGATGTGCGAATGAACGGCAGCCCAAGGGTCACATTAACGCCGCCATGAAAATCCAAAGTTTTAATCGGGATCAATGCTTGGTCATGATACATCGCAATTGCACAATCATATTGAGCACGCGCATCTGCATGAAAGAGTGTGTCTGCAGAAAAGGGGCCGTTGAGATCAAAACCTTCTTTTTTCATTTGTACCAAAACTGGTTCAATAATCTCTATTTCTTCCCGACCAAAGGCACCGCTTTCACCCGCATGTGGATTAAGCCCAGAAATCGCGACCTTCGGCTTTTCAATCCCAAATCGTGATTGTAGATCGCTTACCGTAATTTCAATTGTTTCGCGTAGCAAATCTTGCGTAAGCAAATTCGGGACATCGGATAAAGCACAATGAATGGTCACGGGAACGACACGCAGTTCATTACAGGCCAACATCATGATCGAGCGTTCTTTACCAGCAAGCGCTGCTAAAAACTCTGTATGCCCCGGATATTTGAAATCCGCGCCTTCTTGCAAAACGTGTTTGTGAACCGGATTGGTTACTAATGCAGCGGCAGCGCCATTTTGCACCAAATCGACGCCTGCTTTAATCGTTTCAATTATTGCGCTGGCATTTTCATATTGAATACCTTTTAAACTAGGGGAGATCGGAAAATTCAAATGCAACACCGGCAAAGTGTCCGGCGCAACAGAATCCAAATCTGTGGGACCATTTATCACTGTTATTCTGTGATCTGGACGACGCGCAGCGACATGATCTTTATCAGCAATTACAAAGAAAGGAATTTCACCCGACAGGGCATCAAATGCGGCCCAAGTCAGATCTAGCCCAACACCATTTGGATCGCCGCCGGTTAGTGCAATTGCGGAATTATTTGAAATCGATGAAGGCATCACCGCGCAGCTCTTGTAAAAGACCCGCACCTAGTCCGGCAACTTTGTTGCTAAATAACTGCGCACGAATTTCTTCATCCGAACCTTCGGGCAATTCACGCGTTCGGTCACACAACATAAGCACAGCCACGCGTCCTGATTGTAAGGTGATCGAGGTTGTCTCATCCGTATCAAGATTGACCAGTTCCGAGGCAATCGAGGCAGGAATTTCAGCATTTTTTGCAGAGATTTCTTCAAATACACCTTTGTCTTGATTGGCGCGCAAATCAAAGCAGTTATCGATCTCTGTCCGCAACACACGTGCGCGCGCACCCGCATCCGCAGTGTTTGGCAGTGTCAAAGTCGCATAAGTTGTGATTTCCGCACTGTTTGCGACCAATGGATTGCCCAAGTTTGCCGCGCGGTTCAATGCGATGGCCACCTCATCATCCGAAATTGTCACCTGACGGACGAACCGAGATCTAACAACCTCGCGCCAAACCACACCGGCGGCTATAAAGTCACGAAAGCTCTCTTGATCGATGCCTTGTTGGGCAAGGAGTGCTAGAAACTCATCAAGGTTTAAATTTCCACGGCTGATAAATTCTTCCATGCCTGCAAAAACATCTTCTTCAGTCGGCACAATATTCTGAGCGCGCCCAGCTTGAAGGAAAATACGTTCGTTGATCAATTGATCCAACGCTGTCTCACGACGATTGCCTGTGGCACCGAACAGTTCCAGCATCCGTGTGCGTTGGATAAGTTCGAAATTCGTGACAACATCATCGTTCACTTGAACAACAGTATCAAACAAAGTGGCACCAGACTGTGCGATAACAGGCATCGGATTGCCCAATGCAAGCAATGCAGAAATGCATCCAATTTTGAGGTATTTCATGCGTTTATCCTTTGCATCTGTGCGTTGCATTTTTGTAATTCGAATTGCCCCCAAAACCAAGCAAAGAAAGCTGAAGGCCGAATTCTGTTTCGCGCTGCCCGTTGCTATCATATTCGACGGACAATGAGAATTGAAGCCTTGCGCATTCGTTTTCGTAAATCAGACCAATTGTGCCATCGATGGTTTGATTGGTCACCAGATTTTCACGCCAATCCACCGCAAGCGCCCAATCATTGTCCAAACGGTATTGCGCCAATAGTCCAATTTCATGCTGTTGTTGCGCTGTTCCAAGAATATCGTTGAGAAAAACATATCGAATTTCCCCAGAAAATCGATCCGCGGTGTAAGACAATTCAAGTTCATTTTTTGAGATTTTGAAATCAGTACTGAACAGAAGCCGACTAGTGATTTCCAACCGATCTGGAAGCGCGAGTGAAACAGCCGCGACATAATCAGAGTTTCGCTGCGATAACCCGTTTGCATTTGTGGTGTTAAACTGCCCAAGATTTGCACTACGAAAGACTCGCCCGACCGTGACGCCTAGTTCCCAACCTGATTTTGCATATCGAAGATAGCGAAGACCGACATTCGCACGAAGGCCTGCTTCAATCTCATCATAACCAGGAAAACGGTTTAGGGAGAAAAGGTTGGTTTCTTCGAATTCAGCTGTCGTTGAGTCATTTGCGTCAACATTTTCAATCGGTGTTCCAAAAGGTTTATCGCGTGACCAAACCAATTGTACGATTGGTTCCAACACAT
This sequence comes from Pseudomonadota bacterium, assembly GCA_039029215.1. Lineage (GTDB taxonomy): Bacteria > Pseudomonadota > Alphaproteobacteria > Rhodobacterales > Rhodobacteraceae > Amylibacter. The sequence goes on along the minus strand of JBCCGP010000005.1, from coordinate 14,914 downwards.
GTTGGGCATTCTGGGTCGTAAGTGCGAGTGGGTAGCGTACCTCAATTGCGGTCACTGGCGCGACAGATAGCGTGTTTGTGCCAGCACCAATATAAGCATTTCCGATTAGCTGTGCATCGGCGGAAATCACAATACCATTTTGGGTAATCCAAGAGTTTTGCCAATGTAAGACGCCGCCTAGTCGGGAATAATATTCGGAGTTTCCAAGCGACAAGCCAGTTGCGAAAGCCGAATATTCCACCGCCCCCCCAAGAAACCTTCGAGCGTGTTTTTCACGGAAATAGGCATGCGGTAAAATTACCGGAATTTCTGCGGTTGTATCTGTAGTCCTAAATGACTGCGTAAAACCGGTCGATATCTCAAAATAGCTATCTGTTTTGGTGCGCGACAATCTTATGAAATTGGGCAAGCGATCATTATTGCTATATCCATAAGTTTCCATAAAACCAGTCTCGGTGGCCTGATCAAAGTCGCTTGAAAGATTAATCTCAAAATCCAAAACATAGCTACGTTTAAGGAAAAAACCACCTTCGGATACGATGAAGCCATTGACACTTTCATCGCTCAATGCGTCACCAAATGCTACAGCACCATCGATTGAATAGCCCCCGTTCTTGGTTCGGCGTCTATATTCAGCCTCCAAAACAGGCCCGCCTTTAGATGTCACAAATGGGGTTAAGGTGATATCACTATACGCATCGAGGACGCGATAATATGGAATTTTTCCACCAATCCCCAAACGCGTGTTCGAGATCAGGCTTGGGGCCAGAAATCCGGTGGCGCGTGCGACACCCGGTTCTGGTGTCGAAAAACGTGGCGGGAAGGGGATAGGAATACCCACAATGTCAAGCTGGGCGTTTTCATAATGTAATCTGCGCGCTTGAGGATCATGAATGATGCGCGCAGCACGAATTTGCCAGAACGGCACCGGACGTTCTGCACAAGTGGTGCATGTCGAGGCGATGATCGCCTCAAATTGGCTGGTTCCATCGGCGCGGCGGGTGATTTTGTCCGCTTCGATTGTCAAACGCTCTTGTATAAGGGCCCGTGCGCCTAAGATAATCGCGGTTTCAAGGTTGGCGTCGATGGTCGCCTCGCGCCCCTGAATGACAGAGGTTTGGTCAGAAAGCGTGAACCCTTCTGGTAAGCTTAAGCGATCTGATTGCGCGTCATATAGAATAATAGGCGCGCTTAGAATGCGACCCTCATGAAAGACCTTCACATTTCCGCGTGCTGTCAACGCACCTGAATTTGCATCATATCGAAGAAGGTCAGCAACCAATGTCGCAGGTTGGGTTTGTGAAAAGAGTGGAAGATTTGTCGATAAGATTATCAGGATTGCCAGCGGCAGGAGCGCCGCCGCTTTTATCCATCTTCTGTATAAAGGAAGAAGGTCAAAACACCGGCTATTGCTGCGAGTATCGGGCTCCATGCCGCCACCCATAATGGAATCTCCCCTGAACTACCCAAAGTCTTAGCAAAATTCTGCAGAAAGTGGAGCGAAAAACCAAACATAAGCGCACTTAGTGCAGCGATCTCTAGTCTTTGAAATCTCTGCGATTGCAGAAGAAATGCAGCGCCTAAAAATAACATGGTTGCAAAAAGAAAGGGTCTTGAAATTTGTTGCATCAAATGCGCCCGATGCGGGAGAGATGAAAACCCTGCTTGATCTAATGCCCGTAAAGTTGACGGGATCCCAATTGGCGTCAAAGTCTCGGGCGCAGCGAAGCCAGTGACAAATTGCGCTGGCGAGATGACGGTTGGAATTCTTCGAAATGCAAATTGTCGCGCAGGAACAAGACCTGCATCATCTTCCAGAAGACCGGTCCATTCTGTTCCTTGGGTCAAAGTTAGGATGTCATTTTGAAGCAACCCGATAGGTGCATAAATACGCCTTTTCATCCGACCGTCAGTATCATGATCCAATACCGTTACATCGCGCAATCTGGTGCCATTATTCTCGACGCCCAAGGCTTTGATAATTTGTATGCCAGTGCTGTCTGATTGGCGCACCCAAAAACCTGTCGGTTTAACTTGTAACTGATCGCCCGGCGTCGCCTTTTGCAATTGAAGGCGTCTGTCTAATTGGCCGGCAATAGGATCAAAGAAAAAAATAGAGAATAAGCCAATTAAAAAAGCAACGGTCGCTGGCGACATCAAGCTTTTTAAAACAGACTGTCCTGCGGCGCGACTAATCACAAATTCAGAACTACGCGAAAGTGAGAGTGCAAACGACAATCCACCCAGCATCACAAGGAGCGGCATAGCGCTGACCATGAAAGTAGGCGTGGCCAGAACCGTTTCGCGCAACGCAGAGAAGACTGGCGATGGTGTTGAGGTCCCGCCGAATGCGTCTAAAAAATTAACGATAAAAGCCAACAAACCAATCGCCGCGGCAATAAGCAAAAAATGCACAAAAAAACGTTTTGCGAAATATAAGTGAAGGGTCATGTCTTGGCCCTCACAAAACGCCATCTCATCGCCGATAGATTGCTGAGCACTCGCGTCCCAAAAGTCTCGGTGCACAAAATTGCCAAACAAATAATCGCGACCAAAAGCACAGGCGCATATCCGACTAACCAATACTCCGGCTGACGTTCAACTGCGTCCAATATGATCCCCCGAAACGAGTTAATCATAAACAATGCGGCGGTGCCCAGAATGACACGCCAAAGCAAGCTGCCCCTTCCAAAACCACCTAAGACGAGAGCAGCCATGCCCAAAACAGGTGCAAGAAAACCGAGAAGCGAGACAACCCATCTTTCGTGAAATTCCTTGGTTGCGATTGCAAATTCTGACGATTCTTTTGGTGCTGCAAACAGTGTATTTCGAAGTTGCCGAAGACGAATTTCTTCCGGTTGTGTATGACGCTTGCCCAAAACCTCGCGAACCACCTCCATATCAAACGAAAACGTATCAAATTTGATGACATCGAGAGCGTTTGTCACTGGGTCGAATTGCTGTATCGATCCATCGATCAACAGCAAGCTGTTTTTTTTGTCCTCTTTTACCACCTGTCCTTGCCGCGCGATATGGGTGATTGTGCGGCCTTCGCCGACTTGTTCCTCGATCATGATTTCATAAACATCAGCATTTTTGCCTTTGTCGCCAAAAAAAAAGGTAAATCGCCCCTGTTCAGTTATAAATTCGCCTGGTTGAATAATTTGGGTGACGAACTCAGTGGCGATCTCGTGCCTGCTGTCGAGCAGACGAGTGGTGCTACTGGTCAAAACCAATTGCAAAAGAAGCTGCATGAGAACGAATACAAAAAAGCCGAAGATCAAATAAGGCAGTGACAAAGCCAAAAGGGAATTTCCTGAACTCAGCATGACCGTTAATTCTGTATCAGAAATTAAGCGATGCGTGACATAAACAGCCGCAGCAAAGCCGGCGATGGGCAATGTCGCCTTCAGCGCGATCGGCATAACCAAGCTAGAAAGTTCCAAAAACACAGAAGCGGGTTGTCCGTTTTCGACGACCAAATCAGAAATGCGCAACGCTTGAGCGATCCATAAGACGCCGCCAATGATCAGGCAAAAGAACAAAAAAGGCCCAATCAACTGCCGGAAAATGTAAAAATATAGTTCAAATGGGCGCATGTGGCGTTTTGTTTATCCGTTCCAAGTGCAAACTTGGCTTATCCCAATTGACACCAGAGCGATAGATGTTTTCTTTGGGGCAAATCAAAAGCCCTGCATTGAAGGATGAAGAATGACCGATTTGGCGCATGTAAGTTTTGTAGAATATAATTTGGATAGCGTTGCAGATTTAAAAGGCACAATAATTGTATTTCTCAACAACAAAGGAAAGCTCGACCGCTTTGGGCGGCGCGTAAATCGGCTGTGTAAAGGCGTGTTGGAAAAGGCAATTAGCAAAGAAGGTGGGTTAGACGGAAGCTTCCTTTTGACTGCGCCGCCCGCAAATATGAAAGCAGATCAAGTCATTTTGGCAAAGACAGAGGATATCAAAGAAACCCATGATTATCGAAAACTTGGTGCAACTTTGGTGGGTCGCGTGCGCACCGAAAATTCTCACTTTCTATTGGATTCGGAGAAGAAACTCGTGGAGATAATGTTTGGCGCTGTAATGAACAGCTACAATTTTGACGCGCATAAATCAGAAGCGAAATCCGCATCAAAATCCTTGGTTGGGATGTGCGGCAAACCCAGCGATGCAGAAGACCTTTTCAAAGAGAAGCGTGCAATTGCAGACGGTGTGTTTTTTACGCGTGATTTGGTGAATGAGCCTGCCAATGTTTTGACAACGACAGAGTTCGCAAACAGATTAGAAGCGCTTTCGAAGTTAGGTTTGACTGTAAAGACAATTGACGAACCGGAAATGGAAAAGCTGGGCATGGGGGCTCTATTAGGTGTGGGGCAGGGGTCTGAAAGTCCATCAAAGATTGTCGTGATGGAATGGAACGGTGGCGGCGATAAAAAGCCGCTCGCACTTCTTGGTAAAGGCGTTGTTTTTGATACGGGTGGTATTTCACTGAAACCAGCCGCAGGTATGGAAGACATGACCATGGACATGGGCGGCGCCGGTACGGTCGCCGGCGTGATGAAAACGCTCGCTTTGCGAAAGGCCAAGGCAAATGTCGTGGGTCTTGTTGGATTGGTCGAAAATATGCCTGACGCGCGTGCGCAACGCCCAGGCGATGTTGTGACCTCGATGAAAGGAGATACCATTGAGGTCATCAATACCGATGCCGAAGGGCGATTGGTTTTGGCCGATGTGCTGTGGTATGCGCAAGAAACCTATCAGCCCACTGCCATGATTGATCTTGCGACTTTAACAGGTGCGATCATCATCGGTTTGGGCCATGAAAATGCCGGCGTGTTTTCGAATGACGATGGTTTTTGCAATAATTTCTTGAAAGCGGCCGCGGCTGAGAGTGAAGGTGCTTGGCGCATGCCGCTTGGTCAAGCTTATGACGATATGCTCAAAAGCCGGATCGCCGATATGAAAAACATTGGTGGGCGGTCAGCGGGATCGGTCACGGCTGCACAATTCCTTCAGCGGTTTGTAAAGGAAGGGTGTCCGTGGATACATCTTGATATCGCGGGCGTCGCATCCGTGAAATCATCTACCGATCTGTCGCCCAAAGGTGCAACAGGATGGGGTGTGCGTGCGTTAAACAGGCTTGTTGCTGATTATTACGAGTAGGGAATGCGCGACATTCACGGCGTTAAGTACAAAAGATCTTTTACGATGCGGAACTCTGAGAATCTGTTGATGTAAGACATACCCAGAAGCGAACTGTGCAAGTCGCCGCCATTGACCGAAGCGCGGACATTAAAATGTTCGGTCTGGCCAATCATAATACGCGGGATGGTTACAGGCGCTGATTTTACAATGCCATTCGCGGTATAAGCACTTTGCGTAAAGCGCAATTCATCTAGGTCTAGGCCGATTTTGCGTGCATCTTGCTTGTTCAAGACAAGCCCAGTTGCGCCTGTATCGACGACCAATTGTATAGGCGTGTCATTGATGTCTAAGATCACATGAAAATGACCATCCTCTTTTCGCTGAAAGACATAGGAACCTGATTGCGTTTGTAGCGTTTGGTTTTCGAGCGTTGGCTTAATTTCTGCTAAAATTACATCGCGCATCGAATATACCGCGATAAAACCAAAGAATATCAGGCACCAAATCGCCATTTGTTGTAGCGATTGCCCCATCCGGCCCCGCATCGAGGCCATGTAACTGACGCCAATAAAGGCTAAAAATAGCAGCAAAAAGATAAAAGAGGCGAGGTCACCTTCACTCATGGGTTGTCCTAAATTCTTCTTCCTTGGCTTCTAAAGCATCTACCGCATTGATCCAAAGCGATTCTGCCTTTTTCATGGCATTTTTTAGTTCATAATGTTTTCGTCTTAGAAAATCATATCTTTCGGTACTATTTTGCTGATAAAGCTCTTTGTCGCCCAGCTGTTCCATCAATTTGGTGTTCATTGCCCCCAGTTTTTCTATGCGTGCTTCGCATTGAGTGATTTCTTTGCGCAAGGGGGCAAGCAGGGCGCTTTGTTCCGACTTTGATAATTTGACTGGTTTCTGTTTCTTGACGGTTTTTGAAGGCCTCGGCGTATCGCCCAAAAGACTGTTTCGATAATGCGTCAGATCATTTTCATAAACAGAGACACCGCCATCCTTGACCAGCCACAACCGATCAACAATTGCCGACAACAAATAAGGATCATGGCTAACGATCATGACAGCGCCTTCATAGTTTAGCAAAGCCAAGGCCAGGGCTTCGCGACTTTCCAGATCTAAATGGTTGGTAGGTTCGTCTAAAATCAAAAGATGAGGCGCATCTAAAACCGCCAAACAGAGCGAAAGTTTTGCTTTCTGCCCGCCGGACAAAAACGCAACCTTCGTATCCGCTTGCTCTTCATAAAGCCCAGATCTCGCAAGGATAGAGCGATGCTCTTTCTCGGGCATATTCGGGCGGGCATGTTGCAAATGTTGGCGCGGCGTATCTTGGCCCACAAGGGCATCCAGTTGATGCTGTGCAAAATAACCTATCCGCAGTTTTGAATGCGCTTTAAAACTGCCCCGTTGAGGCGGCAACACGCCACTAATCAATTTCAGCAAGGTCGACTTGCCTTGACCATTCTGTCCCAACAACCCGATACGATCATCTTGATCAATTCTAAGGTTCAATTGTGACAAAATCGTTTTGTCTTCATAACCGACGGCAACATCCTCGAGTTTCACAATCGGTGGCGCCAATTCTTCAGGTGTTGGAAAGTTGAAACTGGCGGGTTGCTCCGAGGAAGACAGTACAACAGGTTCCATCTTTTCTAAAATCTTCAGCTTCGATTGCGCCTGTTTCGCCTTCGAGGCCTTGTAACGAAATCGATCTACAAAACTTTGCAGATGTGCGCGTTTCGCAGATTGTTTTTCTGCCGCTTTTTGCGCGTGAACAGCACGTTCGATACGCGTGCGGTTGAATTGATCATAATTGCCCTGATACAGTGTCAATTTCTGATCTGACATATGCAGAATTGATGTGACCGAGCTGTTGAGAATGCTGCGATCATGGGAAATCAAAAAAATTGTATGCGGATAGGATCTGAGATAGTTTTCAAGCCAAATCGTGCCTTCGAGATCAAGATAGTTTGTGGGTTCGTCCAACAAAAGGACATCTGGTTCAGAAAACAACAAGCCAGCAAGGGAAATCCGCATGCGCCAACCACCAGAATATTCAGATACGGCGCGGTGCTGATCCATCTGATCGAACCCCAGACCCTTCAAAATTCGAGCTGCGCGGGCCTCTGCCGAATGTGCCTCAATTGCATCTAAGCGCATATGAATTTCTGACAGTTTTTCCGCGTCTTGTTCTTGATCTGCACGCGCCAATAAATCTGTGCGTTCCGTATCAAAACGAAGTGCGCGGTCTATAACTGTATCTTGGCCTGCTTCGGTTTCTTGGGCAAGCATGCCAATACGCGCGTTTTTGGGTAAAGTGAGGCTTCCCTGATCAGGGGTTAATTCGCCTGCAATCATCTTCATAAACGTGGATTTGCCGATCCCATTGCGCCCAACAATGCCCACCTTGTGACCCGTTGGCACGGACAGACTGACATCTTCTAGCAAGGGCTTTCCGGCAATCGACAAGCTGATGTGATCAAGCAATAACATGACCCCTTTCTGAGCGTTGCACGGGGGCTGTCAACCGAGACTTTTCAATCTTGAATGCATCTGTTACGTGCGGGCCAAATTCCAGCGCTTTGGCGCGTAAACACTATCTTAAAGGATCCTAAAATGGGCTTGGAACGGACTTTCTCTATCATCAAACCAGATGCCACAAAACGCAATCTGGTCGGCCAAATCGTCGCAAAGTTGGAGCAGGGCGGTCTGCGCGTTGTGGCGCAAAAACGTATCCACCTGACTAAGGCGCAGGCAGGTGTGTTCTATGGTGTGCATAAAGAGCGCCCATTCTATGACGAACTATGTGAATTTATGTCATCAGAGCCGATTGTTGTTCAGGTTTTAGAAGGCGAAAATGCAATTGCACGCAACCGCGAAGTGATGGGTGCTACCAATCCAGAAGAGGCCGCGGAAGATACAATCCGCAAAGAATTTGCGCTATCCATCGGTGAAAACTCTGTTCACGGATCAGATGGCCCGGACACGGCAAAAGAAGAAATTGCTTACTTCTTCTCTGGCCTAGAATTGGTTGGATAGATTATATCGAAAAATGTTTAAAAGAGCCGCTCACTTTGGGCGGCTTTTTTATGGGACAAGGACCATAAGGTTGAATTGTACCTGCTTTGCGATGACATAGGCTTGATAGCTTCCGACAGCGATCATTATGCAAAGCGCAGCATGCGATAGACTGCGCAATGATTTGCGAATTCGGCCAGTTTTATGTGCGGCATTGGATTTTATGTCGGCTTTCGGGTGTGTGTCAGCACTCAATGCTTCGCTGAAACCACGCAAATTAGGTCTGTGCCTAAAATCGATTACGGCCATTTGGCTCTCCTTATTGAAATCTTCTTTCGGATTTCTTCAGCACCGAATCTAAGCGAAGCGATTCGCAGTTCCAAGTATTTTCTTCACTTTGATGGCTGAAAACCAAACCGATGCAAATTAGCAACGCTTTGATTCTGATCAATTTTTTGGTCGCATAACGCCAATACCGGACAATGCCTTGTCGAGTCCTGCTGTTTCGATCTGATCGCTGGATACACGCGCCTTAATTGCCTCAAAACGCTTCTTTAGATCATCTTTCTCTTTGCCTCGACAATCATTCCAAGGTCGCCCCTGTAAACCCATAACCAAGACATAATAGCCAATGAAATGCGGCTTGCCGCCAGCTTCCAACGCACGAAAATAAGCTTCATCAGGTCCTAGATCACGGATTTGTTCAGCCGTCGTAATTCCGGCACGCCCATAAAATTCATCCGAGGCGGACCCTAAATTTCGTATTGCTGACGGCTTTTCGGTCATTGAGTGCTATCTTGCCGTAATGTTTCAATCAAGTGTTCTGCATTCGGAAATGAAAATAGCGCCCATTTCGTATAGCTGTTGCCAAAAACCTGACCATCAATCGTTGTAACTGGATTAATGACGAATCCATCGGGTGTTTTATAGACCTCTTTTGTCACCCGATATTGCGTATCTGTCACGAGATCATTTTTAAAATAGCATTTCGTGCTGTTTATGCTGCTACGAGACGCACCCAAGCAGCGCAAACTTTCTTTTTTATTTTCAAATAGATAAACGGCAGAGCGGTCAAATTTTAAAAAGATTGAGCCATAAAGAACAACGATGCCATGCTCTTTCAAATCAACGACACTCGTACCGGATAAAGCAACTGCGTAGCTTTTCAGCCCCAGATCCTTTAGATTCGCTTTGCGTGTCGACTTCATATCCGGCACAGGCGGTTGATGCACTTCTGCAAAGGCAGCAATTGTCAGACAAAAGCTTAGTAAGGCAACTAGAATACGCACACTGCGACCCGATTTAAGATATGATGCAGTTTATCGTGCTTCCAAAAATTCAGCTAGAACTTTTGGATAGAGTCTATGTTCCTCAACCAAGACCCGAGCTGCCAGCGTTTCTGAGGTATCATCGGGCAATATTGGCACACGCGCTTGGCCCAATATAGGGCCTGCATCAAGCTCTGGTGTAACGATATGAACCGTGCATCCTGCGACTGTATCACCGGCATCGATGGCGCGTTGATGCGTGTGCAGTCCTTTATACTTTGGAAGTAAAGAAGGGTGTATATTCAACATCTTACCTGCCCAAGTGGATGTAAGTTCTGCACTTAAAATTCGCATAAAACCCGCAAGGCAGACAATATCGATCTTATGATTTCGTAGCGCCTGATCAATCTTGGCGTTGAACTCTGCCGCATCGGCGCAATCTGATTTTGACACAACGACCGTGGGGACGCCCAAACACTGCGCCTTTGAAAGTCCACCTGCATCTGCTTTGTCAGACAACACTAATGCAGGTATCGCTTTGATTTTACCTGTATGCATCTCCTCAACTAGGCGAAGCATATTCGACCCACCGCCGGAGATTAAGATAGCGACATTCGTCATAAAGTACCGAGATAGCGCATTTCAGGCGTATCGATCACGGACCCGATGATACATGGCGCTGTTCCAGCGTCTTTCAGCAAGGTCAAAGCCGCTTCTTGATCCGCCGCAGAAACAATAGCGATCATACCAATACCGCAATTGAAGGTCTTCAACGCCTCCGCTTGATCAAGCCCGGCTTTTTCAATCAACCAATCAAAGATGCCCAAGCGCTTCCAACTGTCTAAATCGATTTCGGCCCCCAATCCTGAAGGCAAAGCTCGTGGCAGGTTTTCTGTCAAACCGCCACCAGTAATATGCGCAAAAGCATTGACTTTGCCCGCGCGGATCAGTGCCATTGCAGGGCGGATATAAAGCGCGGTGGGCTTTAACAGGTGATCGGACAATTCACCGTCTGCAAAAGGGCAGGGCGCGTCCCAAGGAAGTCCTGCCATCTCCACAATCTTACGAACCAAAGAGTAGCCGTTTGAATGAACACCTGTTGAGGGCAAGCCAATTAAAACATCACCTGCCGCTACATTGCGCGGCAGGGATTGGCCACGCTCCATCGCACCAACCGCAAAACCGGCGAGATCAAAATCGTCGCCGTCATACATTCCGGGCATCTCCGCCGTCTCGCCGCCGATCAGCGCTGTCTCCGCCTCCTTACACCCCGCTGCGATCCCTTTGATCACTGCTTCTGCTCGATCCAAGTCAAGCTTGCCGGTTGCAAAATAATCCAAAAATAAAAGCGGTTCCGCGCCTTGGCAGACAAGATCGTTTACGCACATGGCAACCAGATCGATCCCAACCGTATCTAAATGACCAGTATCAATCGCGATACGAAGCTTTGTGCCCACGCCATCGGTCGCCGATACCAAAATTGGGTCGTCATACCCAGCAGCCTTTAAATCAAATAGAGCCCCAAAACCGCCCAAACCTTCCATAACGCCCGCACGTTTGGTTGAAGACGCCGCTGGTTTGATCCGTTCGACCAATGCATTTCCGGCATCGATATCCACACCCGCATCGGCATAGGTTAGCCCATTCTTTATGGTCATTTTTGGCCCTCTACTGCTTGAACCTGTCTTTAGTGGATCAAAAGGTCCTTGAAAATGGTCTTTTGCTTGACGCCTGTTGAGATTTTTGCGTATTCGATACGCAGGCGGGCCTGTAGCTCAGTTGGTTAGAGCAGAGCGCTCATAACGCTTTGGTCGCAGGTTCGAGTCCTGCCGGGCCTACCAGGAACCCATGACTATGACGCATTCAAGAAAATTGTTGTTCATCGCGTTGGGTTTGTCAGTGCTTTTTATATTTTCGATGTATATGGCAGGGCCGCCTGAAGGTCATTCATTCACTTATAATATCGCATGGCACACCCAATTTTCTAAACTGCTTTGGTCGGGCACCTTAGTACCTAAATACGGATCGGAGCTGGCATATGGCTTCGGTGGTATGGATTTGTTCTTCTACGCGCCAATGCCGTTTTATATCACATCCACATTTGGTGAAATCACGACTTTTTTTTCCCATAGATATGATGCATTGGCCGTTGGTGGTGCGTGGATATTGATCTTTTCAGGCGTCGCATTTTATGCATTTGCACGCTTTTTCTTTTCAAATCATGTCGCGTTTATTGCATCTGTATTTTACGCTCTTTCACCTTATAATTTTAGTGTGAATTGGCTTGGCCGACAGGCGATTGGCGAGGTAACGGCCACGATTTTCATACCCATCATCGCGCTTGGGTTGCGTCGTATTTTAAGGCGAGAAGGGGGCGAACTCTTGCTTTGCTTTGGGTTTGCGGGGCTTTTACTGTCTCACCTTCCAACCTTAGTATTGGCCACCCTATATTTCATTCCATTTGGCTTTGTATTGGCTTTGCGAATTCCCGATTTTCGACCAAGCGTTGGCCGAAAAGTCGCTTTAGCAACCATATCCGGTTCAATCGCAATCGGGTTCGGTAGCTTCTATTTCTATCCTGCGCTGGTTCTTTTGCCTGATCTGTCTGCGGAATACTTAGCAGCACATTCAGATCGATTGCCTGAGTTTTTAATGTTTTGTTTCGGTTGCGAAACAGGGCAGATATTCCCAGCTTTTACGACGTTATTCCTCTTGGGATATCTTTCGATCTGTTTCCTGTTTTGGCGAATTGGCTCAGACGTTCCCAGCAAAGATGGGTTCCTTTGGGTGATATATTTCATTGGTTTAACTGTATTTTTGAACACTGTTTTTGCCTATCCTCTATGGACGCAGCCGGGTTTCGACATGGTGCAATTCCCATGGCGATCCTTCTTGTTTGTGGATTTTGCGGCCTCCATTTGTTTGGGTTTTGCGCTGACAGCTCTTGCAAAATCTACCGCCAAAGAGCGCCGAGCTCGTGTGGCCCAATTGTTCCTACTGGCGGCTCTTTACACCGGTGCGATGATAACTTTTGTCACTATTGGTAAGGAAACCTATTTCCCCAGGGAACGCGAGCTGCCAATGGTGTCAGGACTAGAATATATGACGCCCACGGCCAGCCATTATTTCGTTGATGTGCTGTCGCAGGAAAACAAGATATTTACGCATAATGTACTTGAAATGGAAAGCTTCACGAACCGGCTACGCGAAATCACAATGGGCTATGATCGCATTGAGAGCGATGCGCGAGGCTATAGCTTCACTCTGTCTTCTGATGCGGCGGTGTTGCCGATCTATGCGTATCCTCGGATGGAGTTACATACGAGCGAGGGTAAACTTCTTAAGACAGACATGACGAAAGAGGGATTACTTAGTGTGCCTAATGCCCCCGCAGGGACGACACTTTATTACAGGATGCCGATATTGAAAGCGGAGAGAAGGGCGGCAATCGTCTCTTGGGTAACGGTCATCGTAGCGATGATATTTTTTGCATGGTTATTTCTTTCGAGGCGTTATCGGGGCAGTTGAAACACAGCGCGTAGTCCACCAAGTTTTGTAGATCGCTCTAACAAAAGTGAACCGCCATGATTGCGAGCAATATCTAAAGCAATCGACAAGCCAAGCCCGGAACCCGTAGTTTGATTTTGATTGCGCGCGGCATCCAACCTTTCGAACGGACGAAGCGCCTTTTCGCGTTGTTTTTTGGGAATACCCGGACCGTCATCTTCGACAATAAACCGGACGAAGCTTTCTCCTATATCGACGCTAAAAATCGCAGCGTTGGAGTAGCGTTTTGCATTGCTTAGCAAATTTGTGATTGCCCGCGTCAATGCGATTTTCTTTGCATATATGGTGATTTTTCCATCAGTTTCGCCAGTGAATGTTAGACTCAAATTGTCGCCTAGTCTCTTTCTGTCCCGCATCAGGGATTTTGCAAACCTTTTCAGATCAACTTCTTGGGCCTGTTCACCCGCATCACCGCGCGAGAATTCGAGGAATTCCTCAATGATATGTTGCATCTGATTCACATCGGACAACAAGGCTTCTCTGCCGTTCGCATCATCAAGCAGATCAAGTGACAGTTTCATCCGCGTCAGTGGCGTGCGTAAGTCATGGCTGACCCCGGACAGCATGGCGGTGCGTTGCTCGATCTGCCGTTCAATGCGGCGCATCATGGCGCTGAATGCAAGGCCCGCCTTGCGAACTTCAGTTGCACCTGATGGTGAAAAAGCTACTTTATGTCCTTTGCCAAATTCTTCGGCGGAATAGGCAAGCTGATTGATTGGACGAATTTGATTACGTAAAAACAATATCGCAAGCGTCAGAAATACGATTGCGGATAAAAACGAGGCGACCAAAAGCTGATGTGGGTTCGATGCAGATATTCTGGGTCGGAACACCTCGATCGAATAAAGTTTCTGATCCCGTTCTAAAAAAATAAAAACCTGCTTTGATCCCGAATTGAAATCTACGTGGTGAAAACCGGGCAGGGCGCGCTCTAACGTGTCAACTGCATAACGACCAGAAATATCAAATACCTCCAAATCATTTTTGGGGGCAGTAGGTTGTCGTTCTTGTATTTTCAATGCAAGCGGTGCGGCGCGATTTCGAAGTGCTTCCAGGTCTAGGATAGTATCGTCACTTAAAGGCCTGAAAATAGAATTAATTTCCCGCGCAAGGTCGCGCGTTTTGTCTCGTGTGACATCATTATAAAGCCTGTCTATAAAGACAATAGCGACAACGATTTGAACCGCAATCAGGGGCACAAATACAATCATGAAAGACCGCCAAAAAAGCGACTTTGGAAGGTAGCGGCGCAGGTGGAAAAGGTCTTTCATTGCGCGCCCACGCTACTGAGCGAGGAATTTGAAATCAAGCAACGAAAATCCATTATAAATTGGTAAATAATCTATTGTCCAACCCAAATCCAATTGATATGAGCCTAACACGCTTTGATGCTCCGGCGTAGCTCAGCGGTAGAGCAGTTGACTGTTAATCAATTGGTCGTTGGTTCGATCCCAACCGCCGGAGCCAAAGTTTTCATTAAAATCAATAACTAGAACGTTTTCCATAATTGCCATTTGGTGATTTTTGGTCGTTCACATACCTTACACACATTACACATTTTTACGGAATAATTTGATTGTGACGGAAAAGCATTCGTTCTTGGGCGGAAAAGTCCATGTTTATAAGCGCGAACGAAGCTCGGTTTGGCAGTGTTCAACGTACTTAGATGGTAAAAATCGACGAGTGAGCACTAAACGACTACCGGCTGGCGCCGGTAGGATTTTGGATGTGTTTCTTGAGGTAGTTCTCGACCAGCTCCTCAGTTATCGCACCGCTCGTAGCCGAAAAGTAGCCCCTGCCCCAAAACCGTTTCCCCCAGTAGCGCTTCGTCAACGCTGGAAACTCCTGTTGCACCTTGAGCGAACTGCGCCCCTTCATCTTGCGCACCAGATCGCTAATCGCAAGCTTTG
>JBCCGP010000004.1:0-87386 GCA_039029215.1 Pseudomonadota bacterium | reverse complement strand
TCTTGGCGCTGCTCGCCATTCACACGCGTGCGCAGCCCCACATCCAGAATTTGATCATACGAGGTAAAAGGAACCAACCAAGGCCCCATTGCCCCCGACCCCTCCCAGTTTTTGCCTTGGGTCACATTAAATTTCGCATGACGTACCCAATCGCGGATCGTGCCTTCGTTGCACAGGGTCAATCCAGCAATATGATCCAAAGCACTCTCTTCAGGAATACGCCGCCCACCTTTGCCAATCACAATTGCAATCTCGCCCTCGTAATCCAGCTGCGGCGATTCTGGGGGGCGTGTCAGCGGCGTTCTATGCCCCACAAAAGAGCGTGGGAACCGCGGGAACAAGGACATATTGGGCGGCGCTTCTTTGCCATCTTTATATTCCGCGTTGCGATCTGGAAAATTAACCCCGACGCAAATAATTTTCTCGGGCGCAGGAATTGGAATTTCCCATGTGATGTCTTCTTCTTGATGCGTCACGTCCCGCCCCGTCGCTGCCTCAAGAACAACATCCAAGCCATTGTTTTCTATAACTTCTTTGAGTGTCGGCCAATTTGGAAAATCTGGTGAAACCGCAACAAGGCCATTTTCGCGCACCACACCATAAAAATGCTGCCCATTCTGGCTAAAACTTGCAATTTTTGCCATGTTTACCCCCTATGGTGCAATGATTGGTTGAGCTTTCAAATCGCTTTCCACAATATCAGCCCCATCAAAAACAGATCCCAATTCAAACCAACTGCGCGGTGCCGCCGCACCCCACAAAGTCTGTCTTTGTGGGTCTTTCAGGTCCCAATTGATCGGCTCGTGATCTGGATCGACGGTTTGGTAATCGGAACAGTAAATTTCTGTGCGATGCCCATCTTTGTCGCGAATGTACAAGAAAAACGCGTTTGATATTCCATGCCGCCCCGGCCCACGTTCGATATGGTCAACATATCCCGTCGTCGACATCAGATCGAGCAAATCAATAATGTTCAAAGGTGTCGGCACCCAGAAAGCAAGATGATGCAAACGCGGTCCGGTTCCGTTGGTAAAGGCGACATCATGCACGCCGCCCTTGCGGTGCATCCAAGCGGCCCAAGATCGCCCTGTTTCCGTATCAGACGTGTATTCCGTGACCCGAAACCCCATATCGGAGTAAAATTGAACCGATGCATCGACATTTGGGCTGAACATATTGAAATGATCGATGCGCAAGGGCTTTACGCCGCGATAAAGTGCATATTTTTGATGGATCGGTTCCAATCTATCCATTTGCGTATAAAATTCTAACGGGATACCCATCGGATCGCGCGTCGATAGAACACGCCCCATAAAGGGCCTTTCGATCCATTTTGTGGGTAAATTACGGCCCGTAAACCATTGATTTGCTTTATCTAAATCTTCTTCTGACCAAACTTTAAACCCGAGCACGCCAACCGATGGATCTGTGTCTTTCTTTAAAATCACGCAATGATGGCCGCGTTCTTCCATTGCCCGCAAATAGATATGATCCCCATCTTCATGGGTGACTTGCAATCCAAGCGTATCGACATAAAAGCCACGCGCGCAAGACAGGTCAGTGACCTTCAGCTCAATATGGCTCAGCCGCACGATATTAAATGGCGGGTTTAGATTATGCTGTGGAATGCCCATCGTTGCCCCCTATGAAGCGCCCAGACGGGTCATCTTATGCTGCCCACGCGCGAAGGCGACGTTTTTGGTTTCCATATAGAAATCAAAGGACCAATCCCCACCATCGCGTCCAATACCCGATGATTTCACGCCGCCAAAGGGTGTTGGCAGATGGCGCACATTTTCCGAATTCACCCAGATCATACCTGCCTCCATCGCATCGCTAAACCGCATCGCGCGGGTCAGATCATTTGTCCACAAATACCCCGCCAAGCCGTAATTCACATCATTGGCAAGGTCCAAAGCCTCCGCCTCGTCCTTAAATCGAATGGTGGTCAGAAATGGGCCAAACACCTCTTCTTGCGCAATCCGCATTTGATTATCGGCACCTGTGAATAGCGTTGGTTCAAAATACCAGCCCTCGTCACCAACACGTCCACCGCCTTGGGCGAGTGTTGCCCCCTCTTCTTTGCCGATCTGCACATAACTGGCGACCTTGTCAAAATGCACTTTGTGGATCAGCGGTCCAATTTCGGTTGCCGGATCCAGCGGATGTCCAACTTTGATATTCGCGACGCGATCGGCCAATTTAACTTCAAATTCATCAGCGATACTGTCTTGCACCAACAATCTGCTAGAGGATGTGCAGCGCTCTCCATTCAATGAGTAGATCATGAACACGGCTGCATCGAGCGCTCGGTCCAGATCTGCATCCTCAAAAACCACGACAGGGTTTTTCCCACCCAATTCGAAATGCACACGCTTCAGCGTATCTGCACCCTGCTTCATGATCATTGATCCAGTGCGGCTTTCGCCGACAAAAGCAATCGCTTTGATATCTGGATGTTCGGTCAGCGCTTTGCCCGCATCCTCGCCAAAGCCATTGACCAAATTCAGCACGCCATCTGGCAGCCCCGCGTCATGCGCAATCTCGGCCAATATGCGTGCAGTCACTGGGCTGAATTCGGCGGGTTTGTGCACCACCGTACATCCTGCGGCAAGCGCGGGCGCAATTTTCCATGTCGACAGCATAAAGGGCGTATTCCAAGGCGTGATCACACCAACGGGGCCAATCGGAAAACGCGACGTGACATTATGATGGTTCGGCGTCGGCAGTGATTGCCCATCACGCGCGTTCTCGGCCATATCCGCAAAGAAACGGAAATTCTCTGCACCGCGTAGCGCCGCCTTGGACATAAAGCGATAGGCCTGCCCGGTATCCCAACACTCGCACAGCGCAATTTCATCTGCACGCGCAACGATCAAATCGGCAATACGATGCAGCAGCTTTTTGCGCGACTTACCATCCATCGCCGCCCAATCCTTGAAAGCCGCCTTTGCCGCTTTCGCCGCTGCATCAATGTCGCCCGCATCCCCTTGTGAAACAGTGCAAATTAAACTCTCGTCGACAGGTGAACGCGTCTCAAAGGTTGTCTTTGCAGCGACATCTTTGCCATCAATCAAGTTTTGAATGCCGCTATTTTCGAAGCGCTTCAGATGCGCTTGCAGAGCACTTAAATGTGTTTTCAGATCGCTCATACGCGTTCTTCCTTTAGGTATTTTCGTATCGAGCTGGCCTTCGGGCTTAGCTCCGGATCAATGTCGCGCATTTCTATAGACAGCATGAAAGATGAGCTTTCCATAACATCTGCGCAATAATTTTCGGCCGTTTCAAATAAAGCTGCGACCGCGCGTTTGCGCGTTTCCAAATCACGTCCACCGCGCAGGCGCACGGAAAGATCAAGAAAAGCATGTTGCGGATCACCATCCGCCATTACCACATGATTACAAGCGGTTGCGCGGACGCGAATGCCCGCTTTCGGGAACACGCCCGTTTCAACGGCGCTATCCCGCAACGCGCGGCAAAGCCCAGGGATGTCCAATCGGTCTTCCAAATTTGGGGAATAGTCTATTTGGAAATGCGGCAAGGCGTCCTCCGATCCTTCCTTGCTTTGTCCGAAAAAATACTTAACTTGTCAACTAATTTGATCTTTTTGCAAAGGATGTGGCGTGTTGAAATCAACAGACCAAAACCGTATGCGCCCCACTGATCGCTCGCTTCCAATTGCACTGCTGCGCGCGCGCGAAGTGGTCATGGAACCCATTCGCGATATGCTCTCTCGCTCTGGTTTAAGCGAACAAAAATGGCGTGTGCTGCGCGTGATTGAGGAAGATGGCCCACTGCAACAAACAGAGATTGCGGATCGTGCCTGTCTGCTACTGTCCAGCTTAACCCGCATTTTGGGCGCATTAGAGCAAGACGGTTTTTTGGAACGCCGCGTGGATAACACGGACAGGCGTGTTTCGGTCGTCTCGATCACCGATCAAGGGCGCGAACTGATCGCGCTACACCAAGAGCAAAGTAAGAGAATATTTGCGGAGTTTCGTGCAGAGCTGGGCAATGACAAAATGGAGTTGCTTTTGGATTTGTTAGACGATGTGCGCCAGATCAATAGCGGTTAAGGCTATCCAAAAACCATCCCATCAAAAATCTTCCGTGCCGTGCGCAAAATGGCAGATGACACAATCCTATCCCCGTCCATCTTTGCGATGATTGTTGTTTGACCAATCGGATGTTCGATGGGCATCGATTTCATATCCCCTTTTGGAATTTCAGCCAATGCATGGGCAGGCGAACCCTTCATCAAACACGCCGTCGCAACCGTCACCGCCGCCAAAACACCAATTGACGAGTGACATTTGTGCGGGATGAAACTTCGCGTGGTGATCGTTCCGCCATTCTTTGGCGCGGCGACCATTGTCATTTTAGGGACGGATTTTTCGGATACATCGCCAAGGTTCATCAACGGACCACAGATCGCCCGCATCTTTTCCAATTTAGCGCGCAGCTGTTCGTTTTCTTCGAGCGTCTTTGAATCTTCGTAACCCGTAATGCCAACATCTTCGGCGCGAAAAATCACGCAGGGCATTCCGTTGTCGATCAGTGTGACCTCGACGCCATCCACGACATCGGCCATGTTACCCGTCGGCAGCAACGCGCCACACATCGACCCGGCAGTGTCTTGAAATTCCAGGGGAATGGGGGCTGATGGAAAGGGGACGCCGTCGATAAGCGCATCGCCATCATAGGTGACTTTACCATTTGGTGTCTCCACCGTGGCAACGGCAATTTGGCCAGTGTTTTCCATATAGATGGTGACGTTGGTTTGACCGTCTTGTGCTGCCACCAATCCCCATTCAATTGCGAAGGGCCCGATACCTGCCAAAATATTTCCGCAGTTTTGGGCGTCTGTGACGACAGGCTGTTCAACGAAAACTTGAAGGAAAAGATAGTCTACATCAACGCCATCGCGTTCAGATTTTGAGACGATGCCAACTTTGGAAGTCAGCGGATCCGCCCCACCGACACCATTGATCTGTCGATCATCTGGCGAACCGAAAGCGTTGAGCAGGAATGTATCCCGTTCCGCAACCGACTTAGGCAAATCGTCGGCGAGAAAATAAAGTCCACGCGACGTGCCACCGCGCATCAGCGTCGCAGGGACACCAATGGTCACGCGCCTGCCCCATGCATTTCAAACCAAGACAGCGTTGCCGCATGGGCCAATGCCGCGGCTTTTTCATCATATGCTGGTCCATTTGGGCGGCAGAATGCATGTTCTTGACCCGGGTGTGACAGGATACGAATATGCGCTTTATCAGCAAACGCTTGTTTGAGTGCCCCTTGCTGTTCCGGCGGCACATGGCTGTCTTGTTCTGCCAAATGCATCAAAAGCGGGGCTTTGGGGACACGCCCATTCAAGCGCTCCAAAACACGCACGCCGTAATACCCAACGGCTGCTGTTACATCACATTCTGCCGCAGCCAAGGCCGCGACAGCACCACCCATGCAATATCCCAATAGAAACACCTGATCCGCCCCTTCTGCTTTCATATGTTTAACGGTCGCTGCAATGTCTTGCATCCCCGCAACCCAATCATAGGAGGCCATCAATGCGCGGGCACGATCCGCTTGATCTGGACCTAAAGCAAGCTGTTGCTCGTCGCGCCAAAACAAATCTGGGGCGGCGACATTGAAACCGTTCGCTGCAAAGAAAGCCGCATTTTGTTGAATAAACGCGTTCACGCCAAAAATCTCTTGCACAACAATCAGGGCGCAGGTTCCCTCCCCGTCGCGCCATAGGTCAAACCCAGCATCTATCCGCTCAAACGCAGCCATCAGATGTATTTCAATCCTTCTTTTTCCAACCGCTCACGCATCTTGTACATATCAAGGCCAAGCATGCCAGAGGCGAGCTTTTTGCGTTTTTCGTCTTCATTGGCAAGCCGTGCTTGGGCTTTTTCCAAAACGTCCATCGCCTCTGCGCGTTTGACCACGCAGACACCATCATCATCTGCAACAATCACATCACCCGGATCAACAGCAGCGCCTGCACAGATCACGGGAACATTCACAGACCCCAATGTGTTCTTCACGTTGCCTTGGGCATGCACAGCTTTTGACCAGACAGGGAAGTTCATTTCGGTCAGATCCTTCACATCGCGCACGCCTGCATCAATGATCAACCCACGGCATCCTCGTGCCTGCGCAGAGGTTGCTAGAAGATCACCAAAATACCCTGCGTCGGAGGGTGAGGTGGTGGCAAGCACCATGATGTCGCCCTGTTGCAACTGCTCGATCGCGACATGCACCATCCAGTTGTCACATGGTGGTGCAAGGATTGTAACCGCAGAGGCGCCGATTTGTGCGCCAGCATAGATTGGAGTCATATAAGCGGCCATCAACCCGGTGCGCCCTTGCGCCTCGTGCACGGTAGCCACACCGCATGCGCCGAGTGCTTGAACAACCTCAGGATCAGCGCGGTCAATATTTTGAACAACGACACCCATTATAACTCATCCACACAATCAGGGAAAATCTTCTCGAACCCTTCGGCATATTGGCAATCGCGCCCGCCTGCCATGCCGCCAGAGTTTCGCTTAAAATGGTTCGCACGCCGTTGGGCCACGCGGGTGTAATATTCCCAAAGGTGGATTTGCCCCTCGTTGCATTCCATCGCCGCACGCTTTTTGTCCCAAACGGATGTGATGTCGAGGAAGACATTTGGCTTCCACCCCATTTGCTCCGTTTGGTGCGGTTCAAAGAGGTACAGCTGTGGTGCACCCAAAACCGTCTCGCCCGGATTATGCCCCCAGGCTTGGGCAATCATGCGGGTTTCCAATGCGATCTGAGTCATATGCATATGGTCGGTATTGTAGGGGTCCCATTTGGAATGACTAAACATGAAATTCGGTTGCACTTTGCGGATCAGGTCGACGACTTGGAATTTGCGATCCTCGTCAAAGGTCAGGGGATAATCGCCGAAATCAAAGCAGACCAGTTCATGCACGCCCAAAGCCTTCGCGGCATTCTCTGCCTCTTTGCGACGGATGTCTTTGACCTCTTGCAGCGATTTGCCGTCCTTCCACAAACGCGCACTTTCACCGCGTTCGCCAAAGGACATGCAGGCCACGGTCACCTCATATCCCATTTCCGCATGCAGCGCGATAGCACCCCCGCAGCGCCAAACGAAGTCGGCGGCATGGGCCGATAAAATAAGAGCGGATTTTTTGGTCATGATATCTCCTTTAGCCGCTTAATATATTGGGAAGGTAAAGTGCGAGGATTGGGAATAAAAGCAAAAGTGCGACGCGCACCAGCTCGATCCCAAAGAAAGGCATCACGCCTTTGAAAACCTCGGCCATTTTGGTGTCTTTGGCCATCTGCGAGATGATAAAAACATTTAAACCCACCGGTGGTGTGATCAGCCCAAGTTCGACCACAATCAACGCAAGTATGCCAAACCAGATTTGAAGATTGGCGATATCCATCCCAAAGGCGGCACTTTCTGCAGTGACCCAATCCCCGCCATTCAATTCAACCAATGCAGGCCAGAAAAACGGGATCACAACAAGGATCATCGCAAGGCTGTCCATAAAACAGCCCAAAATAATCAAAGCAATCAACATAAAGATCAGAATACCCCAAGGATCGATGCCCGACCCAACTGCCCATTCTGACAAGGCGGCGGGAAGGCCTGCGCGAGCGAAAAAGATCTTCAAAACTTCTGCCCCGAACAGGATGAAATAAATCATGCCCGCTGTGACGGCGGTTGACAGGATTGAATTCTTTAACCCCTCATTTGTCAAACCCTCTGCCAGCCCCGTGAACCGCAGGAAAAGCCCGTAAAGCATGATGACAGTCGCCCCAAAAGCAGCGGCAGGCGTGGGTGTGAAAATACCCAAACCAAGCCCAAGAATGATCACACCAAAAATCGTCAAAACGGGAAGCAAGCGCCAAACTGCTGTACGAAATTCTTGTTTGGATAATTTCGCAACGTTAGGTGCCAAATCCGGCTTCAATCTGACCGAGACCCATATCACCACAATAAAGAAAACAACCGCCAAAAGGCCGGGGACAATCGCGGCTTGGAACATATCGACAATCGACGCCTCGACAATCACCGCGTAGATGACCAAAGCGACAGATGGAGGGATCAAAATCCCAAGCGTTCCGCCCGCTGCCAACGAACCTGTTGCCAAGCGTGGCGCGTATTTTAGGCGTTTCAATTCAGGCAGGGCCACTTTCCCCATTGTGGATGCAGTCGCAAGCGACGATCCGCAGACCGCGCCAAAGCCTGCACATGCCCCAATTGCGGCCATTGCAACCCCGCCCCGAAACCGCCCCACCAAGGCATTAAAACCCCGAAAAAGGTCAGAAGAAAGTTTCGAATGGCTTGCCAAGAACCCCATAAGAATAAAAAGCGGAACAACCGACAGGTCGTAATTCCCAACCACACCCCACAGCAGCGTTTTGAATTGCTTGATGAAAGGCGCAAATTTGAAAGCGGGCATAGCAAGCGAGATGAAGTAATTCCCACCGATGCCAACGGTCAACATCGCCAAACCCACCGGCATGCGCAACATCAGCAGCAAAAACAAAACCCCAATGCCGATGATCCCAATTGTCTCGCGATCAAGCATCTTGGGGTGTGCTTTCAAAAATCTGCGAAGATGTGACAAGCGCCCAGAGAAGAAGCGAGGCTATTCCAGGAACATAACTCGGCCAAACAGGCCAGCCCAAAATCGCCGTCAACGCATTGTCACCACGCACCTCCAGCATGCCCAAGGTCATCCAATAGGCCAAAAACAGCGCAAGGCAAAAAATCAAAACCAGCCAGAGCTTATCCAAGAGGCGCTGCACCGTCTGCCCCATCAAATTGGCAAACACATCCACAACCACATGCCCACGCATCGCCTGACAATAAGGTAGAAACATCATGCCTGCGCAGGCGATTGCAAGCGCTACAAAATCCTCGTATCCAGTTGTGCCATAGACATTGCCACCCCAAGTTTCGGCAATATAATCAGCAACATAGGCGGCGATGTTCAAGGACGTGATCGCCATAATCGCAATCAAAACGCCACCACCCAACAAAGCCCAAAATGCAGCGATACGATGGATCATAAGCAGCCGTTTCAAAAGATCGGGGTGCTCGTAAAAGCACCTCGACAGATATAGTTTCGTTTAATTCGTGCCTTGCACCGATGCTTTTGCCGCAGCAACAAGACCCGCACCGTCCAGACCATTGGCCGTGGCCTCTTCAATCCAGCGCGCTTCGACAGAGGACAACGCATCCAGCATTGCTTGCGTGCCAGCGGCATCCAAATTCATCAGCTTAGAGGCACCTTCGATTGCGCCTTGACCGCCCGCTTCTAACCCGTCCCAAAGCAGACCCGCCTCGGCCGCCAAAGAGGCACCGGAATTTGCGTCTATAATCGCTTTTAGATCATCGGGAAGGCTGTTGTATTTATCCTTGTTCATTCCAAACAGGAACACAGCCGTACCAAAACGGCGTCCATCTTCGCCTTGGATTGTACAATCTGTTAGCTCATGCACTTTATAAGGTGGCACGATTTCAAACGGTAACATGCCGCCATCAACCGCCTTTTTGGACAGCGCTTGTGGGAATGCTGGCAATGGCATGCCCACACCTTCGGCACCCAATGCCTCGATCATCCAACCGCCCGTCCGCGATGGCACGCGCAACTTTTTACCCTCGTAATCGGCAGGTGTGGTTAAACAATCCCCGACAACATGGAAGGCTTGGCCCGCATGTACATAAACCGCCAAAGGGTGAATATCCGCGAAATCTTCTTTGACCAGATCCCAATTGTCGTAAATCGCTTTCGATGTCGCCTCTGCTGATCCTTCGTGCACAGATGGCAATTCAAAAACTTCCGAACGTGGAAACACGCCCGGTGTATACCCTGTAACCGTCCAAACAATATCGGCGGCGCCATCACGCGCTTGGCTATAAAGTTCTGGCGGCTTACCACCCAAAGACATGGACGGGAAAATCTCGATTTTGATCCGTCCGTCGGATTCCGCCATCACCTTTTCGGCCCAAGGTTCCATAAATTTGGATTGCGGTGGGGCTTTGGGGCTTACAAAATGATGGATCGTCAATGTGACGTCCTGCGCCCATGCACCTAGTGACGTCGCACCGGCCATCAAAGCGGCAAGCGCTGTGGTTTTGAAAAGTTGTTTCATAATTTTCCTCCCAGAAATAAAGGCATCGGTCTTTGTCGGCGGCGCATGTAAAGCGGCTAAACTTTCATAACGCCCATTTGATCCTCAAGCTTTTGCATGACCTGCATCGCAGCCAGCCCTTGCTTGAAACTGGAATTCGGCTCGCGACCTTCTAAGATCGCAGAGACAAATTCGCGGTCGATAAGCTCGATCCCATTATTGGACACCGCAACATCTGACAGGTCAATTGGTTTTTCATAACCGTCAACCAAATCATCATAACGCGCAATATAGGTCCCATTGTCGCCGATATAGCGGAAAAACGTGCCCAAAGGCCCATCATTGTTAAACGACAGCGATAATGTGCACAGCTTTCCCGTTTCGGTTTTCAGCCCGATTGTCATATCCAAGGCGATACCCAGATCGGGATGTTTTGGACCCTGAAGGCCCAGCACCTCTGTCGGCACCTCGCCTGTTTGATAGATAAACAGATCAATTGTGTGACACGCATGATGCCACAATAAATGATCTGTCCACGTACGTGGCTCCCCTTTTGCATTCGTGTTTGTCCGGCGGAAGAAATAGGTTTGTACATCCATCTGCTGGATATTATACGCACCTGCCTTAATCAGATTATGCACATATTGATGGCTGGGATTGAAACGGCGGACATGACCAACCATGCCGACCACACCTGTGTCTTCCTGCGCTTTCACAATCACCTCTGAATCTGCAAGGTTATCCGCCATAGGAATTTCGCAGAAACAGTGTTTTCCCGCCTTCATGGCGGCAATTGATTGCGCCGCATGCAGTTGGGTGGGCGTCGACAGGATCACCGCATCCACATTTCCGTTCGCAAGCATGTCATCCAAATTCGTACATGCCTGCGCGATCTTACGCTCCGCGGCCAAACCTTCGATCTTGTCTTTCTCAGGCCCGAATATGGATGTGACCTCCACCTCTGGGATGTTTGCCAAAGCATCCAAATGCTTCAATCCAAAGGCGCCATATGCGCCCGCGACACCAATTTTTACCATCAGCTTTGCCTTGTTGCGTTATTTTCTAAAATCAAATGCCCAACAGCGGTGTTGGATGCGGGTACATGATAGAACCGATGTACCTCTGTGATATCCTCGTCCAACGCACCGCGCATGACATACCACATCACCAGTTCAATCCCCTCGGACCCTGCCTCGCGCAGATATTCTACATGTTCGATCTGACTGCCCTTTTCAGGATCGTTGACCAGCAAATCCATAAAACGCTGGTCCCACTCCGAATTGATCAGCCCTGCCCGCTCGTGCTGCAATTGATGGCTCATACCGCCCGTACCGAAGACGCAAATCTTCATATCTTCGGGATAAGACTCGATCGCTTTGCGGATCGCCTTGCCCAACGCGTAACAGCGTTTTCCAAGGGGCGCGGGATATTGAACCACACCAACAGCCAGCGGAATAACAGGGCACGGCCATTCCTCAGGTTGGCCAAACATCATCGACATCGGAACAGTCAGGCCATGATCGACCTCCATCTCGTTCATGATCGTGATGTCGAACTCGTCCAAAATCAACGATTGTGCAATATGCGCAGACAAGCCGCGATGCCCATTAACGGTTGGCACAGGGCGCGGCCCCCACCCTTCATCCGCCGGTTTATACTCTTCGGCACATCCAAGTGCGAAGACGGGCATGATTGACGCATCAAAAGCCGTGCAATGATCATTGAACACCAAAAACACTAAATCCGGCTTTTCCTTTTCCATCCATTCTTTGGAAAACTCGAACCCTTTGAAAATCGGGCCATAATAATCGTCACCCGTGATGCCTTTATCCACCGCAATCCCAAGTGCCGGAACATGGCTACACGCGACGCCCGAATGAATTCTAGCCATCTTTTTCGTCCCACTCTTTTTGATATCTGTTGCCATCGGGCGACCGGCCACCTGCGACCATCATCGCACGGTAATCTTTTGAACCCATGCCCGTCATAATCCCCGCAAGCTCTTGAAAATTGATCCCGTGGAATGCTGCAAGCTTGGATGTGTAATAAATATTCCCCCCCAGCTCCAACATCCGGTTCCACTCTTGGTTCAAAGCAGCCTCGCGCTGATCATCGGTCATTGGAAAGGTGCGAATATACCCTTCGGGATCTGCCTTAAACGCATCGCGGCCCGCTTGCGTGCGCAAAGAAATGCAAAATTGGTTCAGATGATAGCCCTTTGACGCTTGATCGCTGTCAAAGACGATCGTGCCGGGGATATCGTCATATTCCTTCTTTGGTGCCATAGAATCTCCTTTGTATGACGCTTGCAACAATTGCCGCAAAAGTCAATATTTGCATGCAAAATAGATATTTTTTACCCCATTTTTCTTGACCAATCAGTTTTTGCATGCAAATTTATGCGGATGAGCGTTAATGCCCGCCAAACCGCCCTTTACGAGCTTCGCCGCCGAATCATCAGTGGTGAATTGCAAGGCGGCGACAAACTTCGCGCCTCTCATCTGGCGGAAGACATGGTGATATCCCGCACCCCAATCAGCGAAGCATTGCTAAAGCTAGAGGCAGAGGGCTTGTTGATTGGAGATAAGTCAGGTTTCACTGTCCGCTCTTTTTCCGTTCAAGAGGTGTTTGACGCAATTGATCTGCGCGGCTTGCTAGAGGCGGCGGCGGCGGAACGCGCCGCAGAAATTGGCGCAACAGAGGACCATCTTCAACGGTTGAAAGACCTGTTGGACGAAATGGATGGGATACTCGAAGACAAAAATCTGGACGCCTATGAGACACTGAACGAGACATTTCATGTCGCGGTCCTGCATGCCAGCCGTAGCCCGATCCTGATCGAGGAGGCGATGCGCAGTTACCGCCTTCCCTTCGCTGGACCCAGTGCGTTTCCGATCAAAGAGACCGATCATAATCGCTTTCACTCCAGCATTTTGACAGGTCAAGAACATCATCGTCTCATTGTTGAGGCGATCGAGGCGCGCCAATCCGCGCGCGTCTTTTCATTGATGCGCGAACATGCGCGCGTTGCGCACGGAAATGTCGAAGCCGCATTGAACGCGCGTCATGCAACACCACAGCTCGCTTTGGTCAAAGACGCATGAGCACGAAGATAAAGACCGACGTTCTGATCATCGGCGCAGGTCCCTCCGGCCTGTTGCTCAGCCAACTTCTTTACCAAGAGGGCATCTCCTCAATCATTGTCGAGCGGACAAGCAAAACCCGCGTTCTATCGCGTATTCGGGCCGGCGTCCTAGAGCGCGGCACAATCGAGGCATTAAATGAGGCAGATTGCGATGCACGCCTTCAGAAAGAACGGATTGACCATGACGGGGTCATTTTGGGGTTTGATGGCGATGGGTTTGAAATTCCCATCAAGGCCTTAACGGGGCATAAGGTTACGGTTTACGGCCAAACCGAAATTACCAAAGATTTGATTGATGCCTGCGAGAGGCGTGATCAAGAAATTCATTGGGATTGCCCAGATGGACAGATTGAGCGCGTAGACGGCGATAGCGCGCTGTTTCGTTTCAGCGATGCAGCGGGGGTCAAAACCATAATTGAGTCGAAATTCATCGCAGGATGTGACGGGTTTCATGGCGTTTCGCGCGCGGCAATTGCGCAATCAAAACCATTCGAACGTGTCTATCCATTTGGTTGGTTGGGCGTTTTGGTGGACCAGCCGCCCGTTGCGCATAATGTAATCTACGCCAATCACACAGACGGGTTTGCGCTTGCTTCGATGCGCTCTGAAACACGGGCACGCTATTACGTTCAAACAGCCCCGGACGAAACACTGGACGATTGGCCAATCGAACGCTTTTGGGAGACCTATGTTCGGCGCATGGGCAGTCTTGCGGACGGCCTAATAACCGGCGATCCGATTGAGATGAGCATTGCCCCATTGCGCAGTTTTGTCTCTGAACCCATGTCATATGCCCGTCTTTTCTTGGCAGGCGACGCCGCCCATATCGTGCCCCCGACCGGCGCGAAGGGCCTCAATCTCGCGATTGCCGATACACGACGTCTGGCGCACGCTTTGGCGTCGTTCTGGCAAGGGAATGAAACACCACTGAACAGCTATTCCAAAGAGGCGCTAGATCGGGTTTGGAAAGTCGAACGGTTTAGCTGGTATCTAACGCGCCTGATGCATCAATTCCCAGAAGACTCAGCGTTTGAGAAAAAAATGCAGCGTGCAGAATTTGACTATATCCGTAGCTCCGAAGCAGCCCAAACCATGATTGCAGAAAACTATGTCGGCTTAAATTTCTAGGCGCAAATGCCCTCAATCTGCCCAATAAAGCCGCATTGGATTATCAACCAAAAGTTTGTGTTGTTTTTCCTTGGTATCAGCGATCAGCGGGATCATTTCCACCAATTGACCATCATCAGGCATGTGACTTTTCATATTCGGGTGCGGCCAATCCGTGCCCCACAAAACGCGATCCGGGTAAAGATCGACCAGCGTTTTCATAAATGGCACCACGTCAGAGTAGTTTTCGTGACTGCCACCTTGCCGCGTCAAACGTTCGGGACAAGACACTTTTGTCCAAAATTTCTCATTTTCAAGCAGATCAATAAATCTTTTAAATTCAACGTGTTCAACGCCTTTGCTAATGTCGGGACGGGCCATGTGATCAAAAACCACCGTGACCGGCAAGCTTTCCAAAAATGGGATTTGATCCGCAAAATCCGCCGCTTCGATATAGACAATAATATGCCACCCCAGCGGCGCGATTTTTTCAATAATCGCTTCATAATATGCGCGCGGTTTTGGATCGACCAAGCGGCGTACAAAATTAAACCGCACACCCCGCACGCCTGCGGCATCCATGTCCTGCAAAGCCTCAGCGGAAATTGTATCGTCAACAACAGCAATGCCGCGCGCC
Source organism: Pseudomonadota bacterium (assembly GCA_039029215.1). Taxonomy (GTDB): domain Bacteria; phylum Pseudomonadota; class Alphaproteobacteria; order Rhodobacterales; family Rhodobacteraceae; genus Amylibacter. Next base: position 72,351 of record JBCCGP010000004.1, on the reverse strand, counting down.
AAATCGCCCGCGCTGCGCAACCCATCCAACAGCGCGTCATTTAACCGCCCATGGCAAGACGCTTGCACAATCACATTGCGTTCAAACCCCAAGAAATCACGCAGCGCAAACAGATCATCCTTCGACCCTGTGCAGGGCGTATATTTCCGCTCTGGCGCGTAGGGAAACACGTCCTCGGGCCCGAAGATATGACAATGCGCATCGACCGCACCCGCGGGTGGTATATATTGAGGTTTGCGCGGATTTCTGTGCCAAACCTTCCAACCTTTATCCATCGGCATTGCGATATCCTTTTCTGTTGCTCGTATTAATTTTCAAATGCAGACCACGCATCGAAATCAGGCCAATCGAACGGCGCGCGGGCTTTCATCCATCTGGTGGGTCAGCTTCTCTGCCAATGTCATCATCAGCTCTGCGCGTATTGACGCCAATTCCGGCACATCCCAAAGGTTTTGGGTCTCATCCGGATCCTGCTTTAAATCGTATAACTCGCCCCAATCTTCCCCTGCATAAAGGGACAGACGCCAATCCGATGTGCGCAAACTGCGCACGCGCGCGGGTTTTGACATACCCATCCTGATGCCACCATCATTGTGCTCGATCAAAAGCTCATCACGATGGTCGCTTTGACCATCCAAGCACTTCAAAAAGCTGCGTCCTTGAATACCATAATAGGGCGCGAGATCTGCGCGGTCTAAAATAGTCGCCGAAATATCAATAGTTGAAGCCAACGCATCGGTTTTCGCAACCCCCCGACCATCTGGATCAGACCAGATAAAAGGCACACGCGTAATCGAATGATGCTGATACGGCCCTTTCAACATCAGATTAAACGCACCCAGATAATCACCGTGATCAGAGGTAAATATGATGACCGTATTCTCATATTGGCCAGACGCCTTTAACGCTGCAATCACACGCCCAATTTGATCATCAATCAAAGTGATCATACCCGCAGTCAAAGCCATCGCCTCGCGCACATGACGCTCATCCGCGCGAAATGCCATTTGCGGGATCAACTGCCCCTGCCCTTTTTCCCACATCTCGGTCAGATTGATCAGGGGCGGCGGTGGGTTTTTGTGGGCGTCATACGGCAGCGGGATTCCAAAATCATCGGGGTTATACATATCCCAATATTTGCCCGGCGGATTGAACGGGTGATGTGGATCAGGGAACGACACGAAAGCAAAGAATGGCGCCTCGTGGTTGGCGGCATCGTTCAGATAGTCAATCGCCCGATCCGCCACCCAATGTGTTGGATAGGACGCCTCTGGCACAGGTGTGCGATACGCTTGCGGGCAGGAATAATTATGCGGCAGCTCATTTGCAGGATCATGCAGCTCTGCCCAGTTTTCATGGGTTTTCCGAAACCACTGTCCGTAATGTCCGCCGCATTTATCACCATGGCCGGTGATCATATCGACATGCTGAAACCCATAATAAGGCAGCACAATGTCCGCACCATCATCTTGATAACTTTGCGGTTCTTCTGAAATGTAGTCTTCTGGCGCGACCTTCCATGCCTCTTCAAGCAGCCGTTCGGTATTATCTGCCTTGCGCAAGGGCTCCTTGTCGCTGAAGGGTTGCAAATGGCTTTTCCCAATCGAGGCGGTGCGATAACCACCCGCAGCCAAAATATCGACAAAGGTATTGGCCGTTAGCGGCAAATTGCAGCCATTATAGCGCAGCCCATGCACTGAAGGCATGCGCCCGGTCATCAAGGATGCACGATTGGGCATGCAAACCGGTTGGGCGACGTGAAAATCCTCAAAGACAACCCCTTCGGCCGCCAAAGCATCAATATTCGGCGTTTTAACAAGCGGATGACCGGTACAGCCCAGCCAATCAGCCCGTTGTTGATCCGTGATAAAAAGCAAGAAATTCGGTTGTTTTGTCATAACCCACGCTCCGACACATACCTATTCAATATGGTTGCCAGTCCACGCGGGTCTTCGATCATCGCATTGTGCTTTGTTTGGATTTTAGTGGCCTTCCAATCTGCCCGACCGTCAACTTTTTCATATTCCGCCCCAAAAGCTGAAGGTTTGTTCCGTGCCGCAAGTATATAGAATTTATGGGCAATTTCCGTTTCACGCCCTGTCAAAGTGACCCCATTCTGAAAGCACCCAACAGGATGTGGTGTACATTGCTGGTGCAACCAATCTTTGACCTTTGGATCATCCGTCCACGCATCAAATAAATCAGGTTCAATCGCAATCGCGCCTGCATCAATTTGTTCTTGGAATTTGGCCATACGGTTTGGATTTGCGCGTCCAAACAGCGACACACCACTTTCCTCTGGCACAAATGCATCCAGATAAACCATGCCAGAAATTTGGCTCGGTATTTGCCCCGCGACACCCGTTATCACGGTGCCGCCATAAGAATGACCGACCAAAACAACATCCTTCAATTCACGCCATTTTATAAAATTCACGATGTCCAACACATGATCGTCTGGCGTGATATCTGCGCGCAACATATGGCTTTTTTCGCCCAGCCCCATCAAGGTAGGTGCAAAGCTTTGGTGCCCGATGGCTTGTAATTCGCGCTCTAGCGCTGCCCAACACCACCCACCGTGCCATGCCCCATGCACCAGTACAAAAACGGTCATTACGCGGCCATTGCCTGACGCGCCGTATATCTATGCCACGCCAAAAGTGCGATCCCGACCACAATCGCTGGCCCAAAGATAAGGGGTGATTTGGCCATTACAAAGCCAGCCGCAATCAATCGTGCAACCCATTCCCATGTCGCCAAACGCCGCCGATCAAATGCAGCCAATGCACTGGCCAGCAGTATCAGCGCAAAGAACAATCGGCCAAGAACCAGGGCTAATGCTGGCACCGATACCGTTCCGTCATAGCCGGGCAGATAGGCTTTCGTCCCCGTCACAGTCGGATCAATAAACGCATCTTCGATCAACAAAATCTCTGGATACATGGCAAAAACAAAGGGGATGACAAACATCACAATACCAATCTTCACAGCCGCAAAGCCCGTTTTCATTGGATCCTGTTTGGTAATGGACGCTGCCGCAAACGCGGCCAATGCAACGGGCGGCGTAATTGCCGAGGCCACAGCGAAGTAGAAGATAAACATATGCGCCGTAAATATCGACAGTCCCAGTCCAGCAAGCACGGGCCCCATCAAAAGGGCGACGTTTACATATGCGGGCACGGCGGGCATGCCCATGCCCAAGAGCACTGCCAACAACATTGTCAGGATCAATGCGATGAACTGAAACGTCACTGATCCACCTGCGCCCAAGTTCATAGCTTTTAGCCATTCCAAAACATCTAACGAAATAAAGACGGGCAGCGACGTGAACTTAAGACAGAAGTCGATGATCGAGACGACCAAGAACATCAAGTAAAGTGTTGAGATCAGCGCACCTGCATTCGAAAGTGCATCCAACAATTTGCGCGGCGCTTTTCGCATTTCAGGATCAAGAAATAAAAGCCCCATCAAAAAGATGACGGCCCACCAACCGGCTGAACCAGCGTCGCCTGCAGAATTTTGGACGATCTTGAACACCCAAGGCAGGCTTTCAGTTCGGCATCCTGTTTCCGTGAAGACACGTTCTACACCAAAAATAGTCCCAAAAATGCCGCATCCCACGGATTCTTTTGAGGTCAAAAGGAAGAATAGAATAAGCAGGATAGGCCCGAAAATCATCACAAGGTTTAGGATATCCTGACGGGTCAGCATCATATCATCGGTCAATTCACCAATTGCCGTGATATTTTGTTTTCTGGCTTGATAAACCACAGACAAGAACAGGCAGAAGAAATAGGCCACCGCTGGAATAACAGCCGCAACAATCACACTTGGATACCCCACAGCCGTCAGGGATGCCAAAACGAAGGCCGCAACGCCCATGACAGGGGGCATGATCGATCCACCAGACGAGGCTGCCGCCTCCATCCCGCCTGCAAATACTTTTGAAAACCCACGCTTGGCCATCATTGGGATGGTCAAGACACCGGTTGAAAGCACATTTACAATTGGCCCGCCCGAGATTGTTCCGAACAATGCGGAGGACACGATTGCAGCATGCGCCGGACCGCCGGCAAGTTTTCGGGTCCAACGAAAGGCTATTTTGATCAAGGATTGACCACCAGCCGAGGCGCCAAACAAAGACCCAAGAATAAGATACGGAAAGATCGTATTCATGATGATATCCATGAAACGCCCCAACAAACCTGACGCGTTGTTTACCAGAATATCATGCACGCGCGGGCGCCCGTCTGACAGCAAGCGCGGTTCCCCACCCAGTTTTGTCATCAGATATTTGTTTATGTCGTCTGGCCCATGGAAGTACCAAACAAGCACAGTCGCAAGTGTATAAAGCGCAACCGCAAGTGCAACTGCGACCAGTGGGAAACCCCAAACTTTGATATTGTATCCAAGGAAAACAAAAACTGTGACACCCATAATCAAAACAAGCCATCCGCCTGTGGTCCCCACACATTGTGGATCATCAACAGTTGTCGGGGCAGGAAGGCCATATAATTCAGCCGTTTCCGCCTCAATCTTCAGGCTTTCTGCGATCAAACGCGCGCGCTCACCGGTAATTTGGTCAATTAAACAAATGCTTTCAATTTCGATGACATAAGTCAGCGCCATGCCAACACCGCTGATCAAAAGCGCAAGATCAGCAAACCAACCAAGCCGTCGCCAAAAAGGGCTTTCATTAAACCAACTTCGATAAAAGGAATGTTTAAGAACAACAACGATCATCATGATCGCAAAAACAATCGGGTAAAACCATTCAGATGGAAATTTACGGATGACCAGCCAATCTTTTCCGCTGATCGAGCGCGCTGCATCATCAAGGCCCGGAATGCCAGGGATACTGTTCATCAATCCGATGATGACAAAAATAATAGACAGCCAATAGAGCGTAATACGGCTAAAGGCACGCGGTTCTGCGGGCATTACTTCGGATTCAGCAGCCATTTCCTATCTTCCATAGAAAGTATCAGTTCGGGCATCACGACAGAAGCGATGCCCGAAATAGTGATTATGATTGTTTACTTGGCGCAATCAGGCACCGTGAAGCCAGCCTCTTCCCAAGCACGAACCGCACCTGCGTGATATTTCAATGGGTTCGCACCACACATACCGGTTATGTTCGTATCTTCGACTTCGCCGATTGCCGCATTGGGCAAGAATGGTGTCTTTGAAAAGACAAGATCAAGATTATCTAGAAACGCTTTTGTAAGCTTATATGCAAGCGCTTCATCCATATCTTTTCTTACAACTTCCCCACCAATCGTGGCGACGCCGCGGAACATGCCGTCTTCCGAAACGATATCAATGGCATCACCTTGATATGCAACGTCCAACGGAACCTCTACAGCACCAGAGCCGGGCGCTTTTGCATATTTCTGCATTGCCTCGCTTTCAAAAACCTCTTTTGGCATTGAATACATTGTCAGCTTACCCGCAGAGGAAGCAGCATTCAGACGACCATCCGGAAAACTTGTTGGCAACACATGTGCATCCGCCGATCCATCTTGGATGGTCTTCACAGCTTGTCCCCAGTTCACTTGGACACCGGTGTAACCTTCACCTTCTTCAAGGCCAGCAGTCAGCTTGATGATCTGACGCGCATTTGTCAGCGCACCGCCGCGCGGAGGGCCGTTATAAATCGTCTTGCCTTCAAGATCACCCCACCCCTTTACAGAAGAGCTTTCGAAAGAAGACAATGCAAAAGTCCCAAGGCGGTATGTGTAAAGCACCGCAAGATTGCCTGCGAGTTCAGCACCTTTTTCTTTGCCCAGTTTCGCGTAAGGACCAGCCCCTTTTGACATTAAAAATGGCAAAATAAACGGCGCCGCAGAAATGTCTGTTTTGCCCTCTGCCGCGTTTTGGATCGAGTTTGTGAGTGTTTGGCCGGTAGCAACTTGGATGTTCGCAACACCTGCCGAGGATGCAACCTCGCCAAGCGCCAAGACAGTATTGCCTGGCACGCCTGTGGGCGATGCTGTTTCCGCAGACAAGTTTACCTGAGCGAATGCCGCACCAGATAACGAGGTCGCCACAGTCAGTGCTGTGACCAGTTTCATTGGCTTCATTATCAATTCCTCCCTAGATTGAAACCTTCATTACGCCGCGTCCCGCGCGGCTTTGGATTGTAAGCTCTCTTCAAGCAAAGTGTTGGCGATGCCATTTGCACGATCAAGCAGTTTTTTTAAAATGGACAGCTCTTGTTCGTCAAACCCATCTGTAATTTGTTTGATCAATGTCTGGGCCTCCGGCCAGGCCTGATCAAAAATACTGCGCCCTTTTGGTGTAAACCGCATCAAGCGGCGTCGATTGTCTTTGGGATCAATATACCGTTCGATCAAGCCACGCGCCTCAAGATGCCCAACCGCGCGACTGCCATGCGCGGGATCAAGCGATGTCATTTTGCAAATATAGCCCAAGTGGCAATCCCCAAAACGCGCGATAGAAAACAATATACGCCATTCCAGTAAGGGAAGATCATGCGTTTTTAAAACATCGCGCATCAAGGTGCGTTGCACCCTATTCGTCAACGCAACGGCGCGCAGGATAATGAAGTCATCGACTTCCTGAGAGCTGAGTATTGGTGCGACCATCGATTCCCTTTTTTAAAAATATATGGCAAGTGCAACAAATTTATATGGCAAATGCAAGTATTTTTTTAGACCTGTTTCCAATCAGCACTTTTGAGGGAAAATCAGGGCGCGAACCCAATTCACCAACATCGAACTCCGAAAAGCTTAACCGTTCAATGGAATGTACCTTTGAGTGTTTCACATCAAAATAGTCAGGCGGCTTAGTTTTGCATTCGAAAAACGATCCGTTCAATGAGCGTCACTTATCGCATAGAGTTTGTGTCAGAAAGAACATGCCTGTGACTGGACCCAATGGGAATGACGGCCTAGGCACCTTGTTTCGTTTTCAGCGCCGAATTTCTGCGCAAATAAATTGAGGCTTCTGTAACAGATAAGAAATATATGAATCTGCTTTACCAATTGATATTATTAAATGAATATCACTATATTGGTGCGGCCGAGAAGACTCGAACTTCCACTCCGGTTAAGGAACAGCGACCTCAACGCTGCGCGTCTACCAATTCCGCCACGGCCGCACCGATCAAAGTGAGATGCATATAGCGATGCGTCTTTGCCTTGGAAAGCGGTTTTGCGCACCTCCGTATCAAAAATCCCGCTGGACGCGCCGCGCATAATTTGAAACCAACATGCACATGGTCGATTGGGTTTTTAGCGATACGCTTGTGTCCTACACAGATGCAGAGGCGCAGATGGAAGCGCATGTCGCTGACATGATCGCAGGCACGGCCAAGGAACGCATTTGGTGTTTGGAGCATCCACCGCTTTACACGGCTGGCACGTCTGCAGATGCAAGCGATCTAATCGGTCCAGATCGGTTCCCTGTTTTCACATCCCCACGCGGCGGCCAATACACCTATCATGGGCCGGGTCAGCGTGTGGTCTATACGATGCTTGACCTGAACATGCGCGGCAAAGACGTGCGCCAGTTTGTTCAAAAGCTGGAATATTGGGTCATTGCCACACTGGGCGAATTCGGGATCACAGGCCATGTGCGCGACGGTCGCGTCGGCGTCTGGGTCGAACGCCCCGACAAAGCAACCCTGCTTGATGGGGCTATGCGCGAAGAAAAAATCGCAGCCATTGGTATTCGATTGCGCAAGTGGATCAGTTTTCATGGTATCTCTATCAATATCGACCCGGACTTGGATCATTACGCTGGAATTATACCATGCGGGATTTCTGGGCATGGCGTCACAAGTTTCGCGGATTTGGGGCTGACATTTTCGATGCAGGATTTTGACATTGTGCTTCAAAAGACATTTCACGACATCTTTGAAAGCGCATGATTTATCTGATGAACGTCTTTACACATATTTAGAACCAGAGAACTCAGAATGATGTCTGACAAAGCACGAAACCCAATTGCATTTTGGCTGGCTTTCTTCATTTGCGCGGCACTTTTGGTTGCACCGATCGTCGCAAACTCTGACTTCCCTTTTATTGATCTACACAATCATCTGGCGCGTCATTACATCGCGACCAACCTGGATAACCCTTGGATTTCCGAATTCTACGACTATCAGCATGTTGCCTTGGGAAATTCGAGCGTGGACAATTTGCGCGCGCTATTGGCTGGCTGGGTTCCAGCCGAGCATATTCAACGGCTCGCACTTGGGATTTACATCATAAACTATATGTTCAGTGTCTGCTGTTTGGCGCGCGTTATCTGGGGCCGTTGGAAAATTTGGGCGCTTGCTGCGGGCCTTGTCGCATATAATGGCAATGTATTTATGGGGTTTGAAAATTATGTCTTTGCCACCCCTTTCATTCTGTATGCTTTAAGTATCCAAATTGCATTGCAAAAATCCGATATTCGTTTGCGCCTTGGCTGGCTATTTATGAGCGTGGCACTGATTTCATTGATGCATTATTTTGCCGTTATTTTACTTGGAATAATTTTGTTTGTGTTAAAGATTGTCGAATTATTTGAAGAACCCAGACCTCAACGTCTTGCTTTTTTTAAAAGGGAAATCTGGCTAGCCCTGCCCTTCCTCTTTCTGATCTTGGCTATTATTTATTCCAAATCAACAGAGGGCGACATTCCAACCTTATTCAACGGATATTCTGGGCTCGAGGGATTTGCAGGAAATCTTACCTCTCTCGTCAGCGGCATAGCGTTAAAATTTTGGGTAGATCTCAAAGCGGGCTTTGCCTTTGAAGACATAGCAATTTTGGGTTTTGTACTGATCTTTCCATTCATATTAAGCAAATTCGGCCGTCTTGAATTTAAAGCAGCGTATAAAATCCCTCTACTTCTTCTTTTATATGTCGCAATTTTAATGCCTGACTATGTTTATGATGCAGCATTTCTAAATATCAGACTGCCGTTTTTACTCGTGGCCATTTTTTTCGCAGTGACATCACCGATAGACCTCAAAAACTGGCAAAAGCAACTCATCATACTCGTAATTATAGGCCTAACAGCGGCGCAATCTTGGGGGGTGCATCGCGAAGCCGCCAAACACTCTCAATCAATCAACGACCTTAAGCTTGCCCTTGAACACCTACCTGTTGGTGCAAAGGTTTTGCCGCTGGTTCGTTCTGAATTTCCATATACGCATCAAACATTTCAGATTAATACGGCTTTTGATCATATCTACAGTTACGCAGTGGTCGAACGCCAAGCTTTTATCCCAACGCTTTTCAAGTCACACGGGCTTGATATCAATCCAAAGATGCAGGTCTCAGCGCCGCAAGTGGCATCTGTTGCAATCGAAGTTTCTCAGTTTCAAAAAAATCCAGCCACCGGGCAATATGACATTCAGCGCAGTATCGTGCCCGGTGACACATTTGGCATTCCTGACCTTTCCGAAGTTGGTCACGATGAAGAATGGTACTCACGCAATTTTAGCTATACCGAAAACTGGAAAAGTAAGTTTACTCATGCAATTTTGGTATCTTCGACACCAGATCATGCCCAATTAAAAAATTCGGGTTTGGTTCTAATCGAATCCCGTGGATTGTTTCATATTTTTGAAATTTCAAAAGCTGCCGCTTTGGAACCCGAATAAGCCCCTGCGACACGGCGTCCCGCTTGGGCATAAAGGCCAGCTTTTGAGTTGTTCGCTTCGCTCTTTCAAGCTACACGGGCGAAGAACAAATGCGACTCTCGGTATAAACCGGGCGCTGATCTTTAAAGAGAGGGATCAATATGGCAGATGCAGCCGCACATGACCACCCAAGACCGGGTTTCTTTACCCGCTGGTTCATGTCCACAAATCACAAAGATATCGGTATTCTGTATATCTTTACCGCAGGCCTCGTTGGCTTCATTTCCGTTTGTTTCACGGTCTTCATGCGATTGGAGCTTTTGGAGCCGGGCGTTCAATATATGTGTCTCGAAGGCGCGCGTTTTGCAGCTGATGCAGCAAGCGAGTGTACGCCAAATGGGCATTTATGGAATGTGATGATCACCGGACACGGCATTCTGATGATGTTCTTTGTGGTGATCCCTGCCCTGTTTGGCGGGTTTGGGAACTATTTCATGCCGCTGATGATTGGGGCGCCTGATATGGCTTTCCCGCGTATGAATAACTTGTCCTATTGGATGTATGTTTGTGGCTCGACGCTTGCGATCTTGTCGGTGGTGACACCGGGCGGAAACGGACAGCTGGGATCGGGCGTTGGATGGGTTTTATACGCACCGCTTTCAACGCAAGAGCAAGGCATGTCGATGGATTTTGCGATTTTCGCGGTTCACGTCTCTGGCGCCTCGTCAATCTTGGGCGCGATCAATATGATCACCACCTTCCTGAACATGCGTGCACCGGGCATGACCTTGCATAAGACCCCGCTTTTTGCGTGGTCAATCTTCGTTACAGCCTTCTTGATCTTGTTGTCTTTGCCAGTTTTGGCAGGCGCGATTACGATGCTTTTGACAGACCGGAATTTCGGCACAACCTTCTTTGATCCAGCAGGCGGCGGGGATCCAATCCTGTATCAGCACTTGCTTTGGTTCTTTGGCCATCCAGAAGTTTACATGATCATTGTTCCAGGCTTTGGAATTATCAGCCACGTCATTGCAACATTCTCGAAAAAACCAATCTTTGGGTACCTTCCCATGGTCTATGCGATGGTCGCAATCGGCGCACTTGGCTTCATCGTTTGGGCCCACCACATGTATACGGTTGGTATGTCCCTGTCACAGCAGCGCTATTTCATGCTGGCCACAATGACCATTGCTGTTCCAACAGGTGTTAAAATCTTCTCTTGGATTGCGACCATGTGGGGCGGTTCGATCGAGCTGAAAACGCCAATGCTCTGGGCCTTCGGTTTCTTGTTCCTCTTCACCGTTGGTGGGGTGACAGGGATCGTGTTGTCACAAGCGGGCGTTGACCGTGCATTCCATGACACTTACTATGTGGTTGCGCATTTCCACTATGTGATGTCGTTGGGTGCTGTATTCTGTATCTTTGCAGGTATTTATTATTGGATCGGCAAAATGTCTGGTCGCCAATATCCTGAATGGGCCGGAAAGCTGCATTTCTGGATGATGTTTATCGGGGCGAATATCACCTTTTTCCCGCAACATTTCTTGGGCTATCAAGGCATGCCGCGACGCTATATCGACTATCCAGAGCAATTCGCGCTTTGGAACGAGGTATCCTCTTACGGTGCGTTCCTAACCTTTGCGAGCTTCCTGTTCTTCATCGGCATTGTATTCTACACGATCCTTTGGGGTAAGAAAGTTGAAGACAATGCGTATTGGGGCGAACATGCGGATACGTTGGAATGGACATTGCCAAATCCACCACCAGAGCACACGTTCGAAACGCTACCCAAACAATCTGATTGGGACAGAAATCCTCATCATTAATATTTCAAAAGGCCGCGAGAACGCGGCCTTTTCTTTTACGGAGATTATCAGATGCTAAAATTTATTACCCCACTTTTTGTCGCAGTTTCGATATCTGCGCCAGCTGTGGCCTTCGACTTTTCTTTTGATTGGTCTGGATTGAAACTGTGTACATCTGGCAACCCAAACACGGTCAAGAATCCGACTTTCAAATTGGAAAATGTACCTGAAGGGACAAAATTTATTCGCTTTAAATTGGTAGATTTGGATGTGCCGCAATACAATCATGGCGGTGGTGTTGTGGCCTATGATGGTAGCGCCACGATAGCACCAGGCGCATTCCGCTACAAAAGCCCTTGCCCGCCCAACGGCGCACATACCTATGAGTGGCGCGCGACAGCGCAAAAGAAGAAGAATGGCGGCAAACTGGCAACCGCAACCGCGCAACGTCAATATCCCTAATGCAATCGCCAACTGACATGCAGGCCACAAGCAATAGGCCGGTTTTTGAACGCAGGATTGAGGGCTATCGCTCGCTGCCAAAAGAGGGCTTCGCGGTTACAATTGCGATCACTATGATCATGCTCTTTGTTCCGATGTTTGCGGTTTTGGGCACGCCGGTTCTTTGGGGGCTGTTGCCCCCTGCCCTGATCGTGATTGCGGCCCTTTGGTTTGCGATCCGCCGCAACACCCAAGATGGAACGGTTGCGGAAGAAATTCGGGTTTGGAAAGATCATATGCATGTCACGCGGTTTAATCCGCGTGCGCCGCAGCAAGATTGGCAAGCCAACCCGCATTGGGTCAAAACCCATATCCGGCAATTACGCGAGGTAGAAAACTATCTAACGCTCACCGGCGGCAATAGAGAAATCGAGGTGGGGCGGTTTCTGACACCTGATGCGCGCTTAAAACTTCGCAGTGATTTAGATGAGGCTTTGCGTCAAGTCAAAGCTCACGTTTGAGAAGCGTTGTGGCGTGTGTCAAACTCTTTCATTGCGCTGTCTAGATCACCCTGAGCGCCTATCCACTCAATAAACTTTGGAAATTCTGTTTGTGCTTGTTCAATATCCATTTCCATATAATTGGTTTTATCGGACAAAAAATGACGGATATTGCTTGTCATGGTTGCAACCATATCGCGGGCAAGTTCAATCGGCTTGGCCTCGGGCGTATGAACCCGCCGACGAAGCAGAATATTAATGCTGTACGCGTCCATCATCGATCCACGAAACCCAACCCGATTTACATAAGATCGCGCAACCTGTTCCGGATCACGTGTCAAATGCACGTAATATGCATCGTCACCAAATTTATCATCCAAACGACCCAGCAACCAACTTAAACGATTGTCACATTCAATATGAAAATTTGGGTAATCAAGTCTGTGATCACCAACGCGACCCGTTCGAGTTTCATGTCCAGATGTGAAATTACTGAAATGCTGACATGCGCGCGTAAAAGTTGTTGAGCCGCAACGCCCAGTACACAGGACAAAAACATTCATCGCCTAGCCTAGCATTGATTTCACAATGCCGCCAGCTTTGCCAAAATCCATTTGGCCCGCAAATTCGGCTTTCAATACACCCATCACCTTGCCCATATCCCGAATAGAGCTGGCATCTTGATCTTTGATCGCTTTTTCGACCGCTGCTTTGATCTCATCATCAGACAGTTGTTTTGGCAAAAACTCTTCGATCACTTTTATCTCATCTGTTTCTTGCTTGGCCAACTCTTCGCGTCCGGCATCGGCATAGGTTGCGGCACTTTCTTGACGTTGCTTGATCATCTTTGCCAACAAAGAAAGGATGCCTGCATCATCTAGGCCATTGTCATTACCCTTGCCGCGTTCGGCGATGTCCTGATCTTTGATGGCCGCATTGACCAATCGCAATGTAGACACACGGAGCGTGTCTTTGTCCTTCATCGCTTGTTTCATCGCAGAGGTGATTTTGTCGCGCATAGGGGCCTCGTGCCAAATACCATGATTTTTATCCAACAGGTCTATGACCTATCCCCGCTTCTCAACGATATCAACTGAATTTCTTATGATTTCCATCTGGTCCAGCCCATGGATTTATTGACCTTTTGAGGCCAAAGCCCTATTGAACGGTCAATTTGAGATAGAGAACCGAGCAATGACCAAAAGTCCCTCAAAACCCACTGCCGCAATTGTTTTATCAGATGGGTCGGTCTTTTACGGATATGGGTTCGGGGCCACGGGTCAGATCGAGGCAGAGCTGTGTTTCAACACGGCGATGACTGGCTATCAAGAGATTATGACAGACCCGTCTTATGCGGGTCAGGCGATCACATTCACCTTTCCCCATATCGGCAATACCGGCACAAATTCGGAAGACTATGAAGCGGATGCGCCGGTCGCAGGCGCGATGGTTGTCAAATGGGATCCGACCACGCCATCTAATTGGCGTGATATGGGTGATTTGCCAGATTGGCTTTCGAAACATGGGCGCATTGGCGTCGGCGGCATAGACACGCGCAGATTGACCCGCGCCATCCGCCAACAAGGCGCGCCGAATGTCTGTATCGCCCATGACCCACAAGGAAATTTTAATCTCGAAGCGCTTGTAATAGCAGCGCGGGAGTTTCCGGGGCTTGAAGGGCTTGACCTTGCCAAAGATGTGACCTGCGCCCAAAGCTATACTTGGGACGACGCGCGTTGGGCATGGCCAGATGGATATACAAAGCCAAGTAGTGATCGCAAAAAAGTTGTCGCAGTCGATTACGGCGCGAAACGCAATATCCTGCGCTGCCTGACATCCGCAGGATGTGATGTCACCGTCGTTCCGGCAACATCAACGGCAGCGGATGTTTTGGCCCACAAACCCACTGGCGTTTTCCTTTCCAATGGCCCCGGCGATCCGGCAGCAACTGGCGAATATGCGGTGCCGATGATCAAAGAACTGCTTGCAACAGACTTGCCAATTTTCGGGATTTGTCTGGGTCATCAGATGCTTGCGCTGGCCTTGGGTGGGAAAACTGTGAAGATGAACCACGGTCATCATGGCGCCAATCATCCGGTCAAAGAGCATGACACAGGCAAGGTTGAAATCACATCCATGAACCACGGTTTTGCGGTTGATGCTGACAGCTTGCCCGAGGGCGTGGTCGAGACGCATGTGAGCCTGTTTGATGGTTCAAATTGCGGCATCAAAGTCGAAGGGCGCGATATATTTTCTGTTCAACATCACCCCGAAGCCTCGCCCGGCCCACAGGACAGTTATTATCTATTCGAGCGGTTTGCAGCGCGCTTGAACTAGTGCGATCTTAACCGCTTTTTTACCAAGTTTTTGCATCTTTGATCTGCCAGAGCGGAAGGTCGGATGCTAAACAATCCCAAGTCACAAATTCTGGGTGCGGAACCTGTTTTTGTTGCCCAAAACGCTCGTCAGGCGCGAAGGCTTGGCAGCCTTCTGTTGCAAAAGGGCCTGATTACACTCCAACAGCTTGAAAAGGCCTTGGCGTGCCAACGCAACGAAGATGCCCGTTTGGGTGAAATTTTGATGGCGCAAGGTTGGATATCTAAATCGATCCTGCTCGATACGCTCGCTGAGCAAATGGGCATACCGCGCGCGCCGCTTGTGTTCGCGAAACCCTCGGCGGAAATTTCCAAAATTTGCACTCCAGCAGATATGATCGCGCTTTCTTTTGTCCCATTCTCTTTGATTAATCGACATGTAGCCATCGCTTTCAGCGATCCAACCATGCGCGAAGAGATCGAGACATATTTTTGGAAACAAAATCTTGTCCCCAGACTTTATCTGGCTGATCGCGACCGTATCCAAAGCCAAATCATGAAGCTAGAGGGACAAAATCTAAGTTGCGAGGCAGAAACGATTTGCCCGATCAACCTCAGCTGTCGCCAGATTGGGTTGCGAATATCAATTTTCGTAACGGTTTCCGCTGCACTTCTTGGGGCATTTATCGCCCAATGGTTTCATATTTTACCGCAGACGATGCTGGTGTTTGGCATCATTATATTCTTAAGCTTGGCAGGTTTAAAATTTTCTACACTTATCACCTATTTCTTTGCGCCCCGTTCCGCCCCAACAAATAAGCGCACTGTTTGTCGACAAGAGAAGGTCACACTTCTTGTCCCGCTTTACAAAGAAACTAAAATCGCGCAGCGCCTGATCCCCCGCCTTAAACGCTTGGACTATCCCAAAGAGCTGCTAGAGGTACTATTCATTTGTGAAGAACAGGATCTTGAAACGCAAAATGCCCTATTAAAGCAAAATCTACCACACGGCTTTCGCAAAATCATTGTTCCAAAGGGTGCATTTAAAACCAAACCTCGTGCATTAAACTATGCGCTTGCTTTCGCAAGCGGCAGCATCATCGGCATATATGATGCCGAGGATGCCCCCGAAGTCGATCAGGTTTCAAAAGCCGTCCATCACTTGCAAACCGCTGATCTACGCGTTGCTTGCGTGCAGGCACGGTTGGATTTTTACAATGCGCAAAAGAACTGGCTCGCGCGGTGTTTTGCGTTGGAATACAATATTTTGTTCAGAATATTCTTACCAGGCTTGGCCAAGCTGGATCTTCCGATCCCATTAGGCGGCACATCCATTTTCATCAAACGCGAGGTTCTAAAAGAAATTGGCCAGTGGGACGCCCATAACGTGACCGAGGATGCCGATCTTGGCATGCGCCTGTATCGGCATGGCTACCGCGTCGAATGCCTAGATAGCACCACCTATGAAGAAGCAAACCACAGAACATTTTCATGGATCAAGCAACGGTCGCGTTGGCTGAAAGGGTTCTTTCTGACGTGGGCCAGTCATATGCAGAACCCCTTTCTGCTTTTCAAAGATGTGGGTGTTCGTGGGCTTTTTGCCATCAACCTTCTCTTCTTTGCAACCGTCTTGAACTATTTGATATTGCCACTTTTTCTGCCCCTTTGGCTTTTATATTTTGGTTGGGTAATGCCCGAGGCCATCGGTATACCCACGTCATTGGCCGCACTACTGTTCCTATTGCTGATTTTCGGGGAACCCTATTATTTTATCGCTGGATTTCTAGCAACCAAACAACGCCGCCTGCGCAAATTGCGCCCCTATCTTTTGACCCTGCCACTCTATTGGCCACTTGCCAGTATTGCAGCGTTTAAAGCAATTTTAGAGGCGGTTTTTGCACCTTATTTTTGGGATAAAACCGAACATGGGCTTGATGATGCACATTTGGGTCAGCAAATCGGGGCATTGACCCGTCAAAACCGCCAGAACTAGCGGTCTTCGCCAGCTTGTAGGCGCAACCGCATTTCAAAGGCGCGCGACAGATGCGTTTTTATCGCCTCTCTGGCACCATCGCTATTTCTGGCAGCCAGCATATCTACAATGGCCTGATGTTCATCCAGCGCTTCATTTGCGCGCCCCTCAACCGCTAATGAGGAGCTGACCAGCAAAGCCATGCGTTGATGAACCGCATTTAACTGCTCGATCAAAAACCCATTGTGACTGGCCAAATGCAGTTGATGGTGGAAACGGCGGTTGGTTCTGGCCAACATGTTTGGATGGTCGCTAATCTTGCGATCCTCATCGACCATCTTTTGCAAAACCTTAATCTCTTCCACCGCCGCATGTTGGGCCGCCAATGACGCCGCAAGCCCCTCTAACTCGGTGCGCACTTCAAACAATTCGCGCACCTCGGTATGATCAAGTTTGCTGACAATCAATGATCGCCCGTTACGGATCAAAAACTGCATGGTTTCAAGTTTTTGCAGTGCCTCGCGGATCGGCGTACGTGACACGCCAAATCGATCTGCCAATTCCGCTTCAACCAATCTGGCACCGGGCTGATAGATGCCTTGATCGATGGCCTCAATCAAAAGACCATATGCATCTTTTCCATCGCTGCGCGACATGTACCCTCCTATGTCGATGTTGTCGGGATAACCTGTGCGCGACCTCTTGTCACCAGTCCTTTACGCATCGTGGACGCGAAGCTAGGTAACGGTCATGGACAAGAGGTTTTACGATCTTTGCGTTTCGGGCGCAGGTATTGCAGGCATGGTCGCGGCAATCGCGTTTGCGCGTCTGGGGCATCACGTCTTATTGGTTGATCCAAACAGACCACAGATCAAATCAAATTCGAAAGCGGCCGATTTACGATCAACCGCTTTTCTTCAACCCGCAATCCAATTCTTGGACCAGATCGGTGTGTGGACGGACCTAAAAGAAATCTCGACACCGTTAGAAATTAT
This sequence comes from Pseudomonadota bacterium, assembly GCA_039029215.1. GTDB lineage: Bacteria > Pseudomonadota > Alphaproteobacteria > Rhodobacterales > Rhodobacteraceae > Amylibacter. Next base: position 54,725 of record JBCCGP010000004.1, on the reverse strand, counting down.
GCGTCTTGCCGATGCCGGTGGCGCAGAAAACACCATCCGGCATGTTGCAGATTTTGATGCCTCGGAACTTGGCCAAACATCATTTGGATGGAATATTCAGAACACCGCGTTGAAAGCGGTTTTGATGCAAGCGATTGAAACGCTTCCCACGCTCGAGACCCAGTTCGGATCCACTTTAGAGATTACAACAGCGCGGAGTGACGAGGTGGTCCTATCGTTAGATGGGCAAAGCATCAAAACCCGCGCAGTATTCGTGGCAGAAGGCCGCAATAGCCCAAGCAGGGAACGTCTGGGTATTCCTGTCAAAGCGACTGATTACCGCCAATCCGCTTTGGCCTTCGCGATCACACATGAGAAGCCACATCAAAATATCTCGACCGAAATCCATCGCAGCGGTGGTCCCTTCACTTTGGTCCCAATGCGGGATCGCGATAACATGCCCTGTTCCTCGGTCGTCTGGATGGAGCGTCAAAAAGAGGCGGATCGCCTTTTGAATTTGGATGATCAAGCCTTTGATAAGGCCCTCAATGACCGTGCCGCGGGCAGTTTAGGTCAGCTTACATGTGTGACCCCGAGACAGCGTTTTCCAATCATCTCTCAGATTGCAGAACGTCTTGGGCATTCGAATTGCTATTTGATCGCAGAGGCCGCACATGTCGTCCCACCGATTGGGGCGCAGGGTTTGAATATGTCGCTTGCAGATATTCAATGGCTTTTTGACCATGTTGAATATGTGATGAACGGTGATCAAACAAAAGCCTATCATGATGCGCGTATTTCAGACATGCGCCTGCGGATACGCGGAATTGATGCGCTAAATCGCGCGGCTATGACGGATGACCAAAGGTTGCGCAATCTGCGTTTGGCTGGCCTAAAAGCACTGCATGCCATCGCCCCTATCCGTCAGGCAGTTATGAAAAAAGGGCTTGGCCTTTAGCCCTGAACGCGCTGGAAAACATCCCTAAGGCGCGCAACGGTGCCATCAACATCTTTCAATTTATCCAAACCAAACAAACCAATCCGAAATGTCGAAAACCCTTCAGGCTCGTCACATTGCAGCGGAACGCCTGCCGCAATTTGCGCCCCTTGGGCCGCGAAGGCTGATCCGTTTTGGAAGTGTGATTTATCGGTGTAGCTGACGACAACGCCCGGCGCTTTGAAACCTTTCGCCGCCACTGATTTATGCCCCTGACTTTCTAAGAAAGCGCGCACCTTATCACCCAAATCCTGTTGCCGGCTTTTGAGTTCATCAAACCCGATTTCCGCCATTTCTTGCATCTGCACCAACATCTGGCGCAAACCATCCGTTGGCATGGTTGCGTGATAGGCGTGCCCACCGTTTTCATAGGCTTTCATGATATTTGCCCATGTTTTGAGGTTCATTGAAAAGCTGGAACTTTCCGTTTCTTGCATCCGCCCATAAGCGCGATCAGACATCATCACCAAGCCTGCACATGGTGTTCCTGACCAGCCTTTTTGTGGCGCGGATATAAGGACATCAACGCCCAAGGCCTGCATATCTACCCAGATACATCCCGACGCGATACAATCCAAAACAAAGATCGCACCAACCGCATGCGCTGCATCGGCGACGGCGCTTAAATAGTCATCTGGCAGGATCATACCAGCCGAGGTTTCAACATGCGGGGCAAAAACAACGGCCGGTTTATGCTCTTTGATCGCCGCAGTGACCATCTCGATTGGTGCTGGTGCAAATGGAGACTGTGTATCATTGCCAGTTTGTGCGGCTTTTATCACATCGACATGATCCGCAATATCCGAGGCGTCGAAAATCTGGCTCCAACGATAGGAAAACCATCCGTTGCGAATGACCAGGGCTTTCGCCTCTGACGCAAATTGCCGCGCGACAGCCTCCATTGCAAATGTCCCACCACCTGGCACAATCGCATCATGATCGGCAGTATAGGCGGATTTGAGCGTCTGATTGATATCGGTCATCACCCGCTGGAAGGTCGAACTCATATGATTAAGGGACCGATCGGTAAAAACGACCGAGAATTCTTGCAATCCATCTGGATCAACGGGCGAGACAAAAGACATGTGAACCATCCTTATTTAACGCCCCGCTATCGCGCATTTCGCTACGTCCGAATAGGGCGAAACGATCATACACTGCGGCAGAATGCCCTTTTGGCATTTAAATCAGCGACATTTGTTTCCGATCGTATTCAAATTGCAATCGGGCGGCGCTCTTCAGAGAGAAGCACATTTGCTTCGACATCTCCAACACCCGGTAAGGTCATAATGCGTCGCCGCAAAACGCGTTCGAAATCAGACAGATCACGCGCGACCACTTTCAACCGATAATCATACAGTCCCAAAACATGTTGCACCAATTGCACCTCGGGGATAGCGCTGACCGCATGTTCAAAATCCGATAAGGCCACCCTGCCCTTCGTGGCAAGCTTTACCCCCAAAAATACAGTCACGCCGAACCCAAGCTGCTCTTTGTTCAGACGCGCATGTTTTCCGCATAAGATGCCTGCCTCTTCCAAACGTTTTACGCGGCGCCAAGCGGCAGGTTGGGTCAACCCAATCTGCGCACCAAGCGCGGATGCTTTCATACGCCCATTTTCCTGTAACGCACGCAGGATCGCGCGGTCTTTCTCGTCTAAGTCAATCATATCGGTAATCTCTCTCGATCAAATACGGTCGAGACCAGCATAAGCGCCTCGATATCTTGAATATGAGGCAGGCCAAGGATTTGGTTCCGATAGATTTCCTGATAATGTGGAATATCGCGCGCCAAGACATTCAAACGAACATCCACGCGGCCCAAAAAGGTCTGAATTTCATTCACCGCTTTAATCGATCTGGCGGCATCAATGAATTGATCAAATGCATTGGTTTGCGTCTTGTCCAAGGTAACACGAAGCGAAACCTCCACCTCAAGTCCCAGCGCCCGTGGATCAATTTTCTGCTCGATTTTTTCGATGATGCCTGCGGCTTCCAAACGCTCGGTCCTGCGCCAACAGGTCGCCGCCGGCAGGCCTGTGCGCTCCGCTATTTGTTGCGCGGTGGCCTCCGCATCTTCTTGCAGCGCGCGAAGAATAGTGCGATCTTGATTGGTTAATTCTTGCATGATTTTTTGTTATTCGTTCAGATGACGCATGATTTTTACATAAATATTAAATTTAATGCAAATTTTGAAAATTATAAGCGCCCAAATCTCTTATTTTCCAGCTCAATCGACATGAAGGAGAAAAACATGCGCGTTTATTACGATGCAGATTGCGATGTAAATCTGATTAAAGACGAAAAAATTGCCATTCTGGGTTATGGCTCACAAGGTCATGCTCATGCGCTAAACCTGCGTGACAGTGGTGCCAAGAATGTTGTTGTCGCACTTCGTGAAGGCTCTGCCTCGATCAAAAAGGCAGAAGGTGAAGGCCTCAAGACAATGGGCATCGCAGAGGCAGCCGCATGGTGTGATGTCATTATGTTTACAATGCCCGACGAGCTGCAGGCAGAAACGTATAAAAAATACGTCCATGACAATTTGCGCGACGGCGCAGCTATCGCGTTTGCTCATGGTCTAAATGTGCATTTCGGTTTGATTGAGCCCAAAGCAGGCGTCGATGTCATCATGATGGCGCCCAAAGGCCCCGGCCACACGGTGCGCGGCGAATATGTCAAAGGCGGCGGTGTGCCCTGTTTGGTTGCTGTTGAAAATGACGCATCTGGCAATGCACTTGAAATTGGTAAATCTTATTGTTCTGCAATCGGTGGTGGTCGGTCCGGCATTATCGAAACCAATTTCCGCGAAGAGTGTGAAACCGATTTGTTTGGCGAACAAACCGTTCTTTGTGGCGGTTTGGTCGAGCTGATCCGCTGTGGTTTTGAGACTTTGGTCGAAGCGGGATACGCCCCAGAAATGGCCTATTTCGAGTGTTTGCACGAGGTGAAGTTGATCGTCGATTTGATCTATGAGGGCGGCATCGCGAATATGGATTACTCAATTTCCAACACAGCCGAATACGGTCAATACGTCACCGGCCCACGCATCTTGCCATATGACGAAACCAAGGCACGCATGAAAGCGGTTTTGGAAGATATCCAAGCGGGTAAATTTGTGCGTGACTTCATGCTTGAAAACGCAGTTGGTCAACCAACAATCAAGGCGTCCCGTCGCGCGAATGACGAGCATCAGATCGAAGCTGTTGGCGCAAAAATGCGCGGCATGATGCCTTGGATTTCAGCTGGTAAGCTGGTGGATAAAGAGCGCAACTAAGCTCTTTGTTACCTCAAAAAACTCATCTTAGGGGTGCGGCCAAAACCGCACCCTATCTATTTGTTATATATATATTTTAATCATTTACCTTTGCTACAATTACCTAGTTTATTGTTTTTAATATTAACCAATTCGCCTAGAGTTTTCGCTCCGCCCCTAAACAACAAAACCTACTCATCAAAAAACCGTATCTACTTGAGGAACGTGCCTGCTTTTCGGAAACCCTAATTTATATGGGCTTTGTTCAATATAATTGCGTGTGAGATAGTGTGTTGGAGCGGGCGATGAGATTCGAACTCACGACATTCACCTTGGCAAGGTGACGCTCTACCCCTGAGCTACGCCCGCATTTCCAAATGGGTGAGGGCTACTTAGTCAAACCACCTCGACCCTGCAAGCGGAAAATAAAGGGGATTGATCGGTTTTTGCGCCTAATCAGGCAGCGCATCTTTGCCCGTGATTGGCGCCATTGGGGGCAGGGTGAAATCCTCGCTATGTGCGATGATATTCGGGCCATCGATCAAGATAACACCATAAGCGCCTGGTTCTCTAATCGAAATACTTGGGTCATCTGTATCGAAAACCAAAGGCATTTGATGGGCGATGCTTTTGAGCATTGTGTAGCTTGTGCCATGTGCAATGCCAGAGACCGACCTGTGCACATGGCCAGTCAGGATATGGATCGGATTTGGATAATTGTGAAGGCGGTCAAGAAAATTGGTGCCATCTGTCAGCCCAATGGCATCCATGCCAGGGAATCCAACAGCGAAAGGCGGATGATGGATACAGAGCATGATCGTCTTATCTGGATGTGTTGCGATTTGCGCATCCAGCCATTCCAAACGATGTTCACATAATTTGCCCGCATGATGCGATTTGCGAAACGGCGGACCATCCAAACTGTCCATCAAAATGGCCGCAACGTCGCCCAAATCAATCACGTGTTGGACAAAGCCATTTTCGTCTTTGGGTGCATGCGGGAAGGTATCTTGAAAAGCATCGCGATTGTCGTGATTGCCCAGCATCAAATGCACAGGGATGGGGACATCGCTTAAAGCCTCTTTGACCGTCTGGTACTCTTCCGCCTTACCAGCATGCGCCAAATCGCCCAAGATAATCAGACGTTCCGCATCGGGTTGATGGGCGATCGCATGAGACAAAGCCTCTTTAAATCTGGCGCTGGTCTCGATCCCTATAATCTCTTGTCCCGGCATCTTGACGTGGATGTCGGTTAAAATGAGGAGTTTTCTCAAATTAATGCTCCGAATTTTGTTTAGGCTGAGATTTTTTTGCGTTTTTGTCAAAAGAACATTCAACGAACATGCTTCCCTCGCTTCGAAAAAAGAGCTAATGAGTGACAAATGTCAGAAACAAGCGAAATACCGCTATCGCAACAGGCGATGATGGGGCGTCCAGCGCCTTATCTTAACGGTTTGAATGACCCTCAAAAGGACGCAGTCGAGACGCTTGAAGGGCCTGTTTTGATGCTTGCAGGTGCTGGTACGGGCAAGACGCGCGCCTTGACGGCACGCATTGTGCACTTGTTAAATACTGGCACAGCGCGCCCAAACGAGATTTTGGCGGTGACATTTACCAACAAAGCTGCACGCGAGATGAAGGACCGTGTTGGAGGCATGTTGGGTGAACGCGTGGAGGGCATGCCTTGGCTGGGAACGTTTCATTCCATTGGTGTAAAACTGCTGCGCCGGCATGCGGAATTGGTCGGGTTGAAGACCAATTTTACGATATTGGATACCGATGATCAGATCCGCTTGATCAAACAGCTTTTGCAGCTTCACAATATTGACGACAAACGGTGGCCCGCGCGCCTGCTGGCTGGATTGATCGACAATTGGAAAAATCGCGCTTGGACACCCGATAAGGTCGGGGCGGCAGAGGATCAGGCCTTTAACGGCATGGGTGCGAAGCTTTATGCGGAGTATCAAGAGCGGTTGAAGGCGTTAAATGCAGCAGATTTTGGTGATTTGTTGCTGCATTGTGTGACCATTTTTCAGGACAACACGGATATTTTGGCCCGTTACCAAAGCTGGTTTCGGTATATTTTGGTGGACGAGTATCAGGACACCAATGTTGTTCAATATCTCTGGCTGCGTCTTCTGGCACAGAAACACAAGAATATCTGCTGTGTGGGCGATGATGATCAATCGATCTATCGCTGGCGCGGGGCAGAGGTGGGCAATATCTTGCGGTTCGAGAAGGATTTTGAAGGCGCCAAGGTCATCCGGTTAGAGCAGAATTATCGCTCGACCCCGCATATTTTGGCCGCGGCCTCTGCCGTTATCAAAGGCAATAAAGATCGTTTGGGCAAGACCCTTTGGACGGCGCGCGAGGACGGCGAAAAGGTTCGCCTAATCGGACATTGGGATGGCGAAGAAGAGGCGCGTTGGGTGGGTGAAGAGCTTGAGGCGATGCAGGCCGGCACGCGCGGGCAAGAGCGGATGTCATTGGACGATATGGCCATATTGGTTCGTGCGTCCCATCAAATGCGCGCCTTTGAGGATCGGTTTCTGACCATTGGGTTGCCCTATCGCGTTATTGGCGGGCCGCGTTTCTATGAACGCATGGAGATCCGGGATGCCATGGCCTACTTCCGTGTCGCGGTTAGCCACGAGGATGATCTGGCCTTTGAGCGGATTGTGAATACACCCAAACGGGGTATTGGCGACAAGGCGCAACAAACAATCCAACGCGCTGCGCGTGGAAATGGCGTCTCGTTGCTGGAAGGTGCGCGGATCGTTGTGGACGAGGCCGGCATTCCCGCACGCGCAAGAAATGCATTGGGGCAACTTGTGGCGGGGTTTGATCGCTGGTCGGCGCTGATCCATGATGGGGCGCTGTCGCATGTCGAAATTGCGCAAATCATTCTGGATGAAAGCGGTTATACCGATCACTGGGTGCAGGACAAAACACCCGAAGCGCCGGGGCGGTTGGAAAACCTCAAAGAGCTTGTGAAAGCGCTGGATGAGTTTGAAAACCTGCAAGGGTTCCTCGAACATGTGAGCTTGATTATGGACAATGAGAGCGAGGAACAGGGCGAGAAAGTCTCGATTATGACATTGCATGCGGCGAAAGGTTTGGAATTCCCAGCTGTTTTTCTGCCGGGTTGGGAGGATGGGTTATTCCCCTCACAACGCTCGATGGATGAAAGCGGTTTGAAGGGTGTCGAAGAAGAGCGGCGTTTGGCCTATGTCGGCATCACACGGGCCGAGGAGATTTGTACGATTTCTTTTGCCGCAAATCGGCGTGTCTATGGGCAATGGCAAAATGCAATGCCATCGCGTTTTGTGGATGAGTTACCGCGCGAGCATATCGACGTACTAACCCCGCCCGGGCTTTACGGTGGTGGGGGAATGCCTGATCCATATGCGTCTGATTTGGAAGAACGCTCTGCGCAGTCAGATGTTTATAATTCACCTGGCTGGAAACGTTTGCAGGCCCGCAGCGGTGCGCGCGGGCTCAGCCAACCGCGCGAGGCAAAAAGTATCGTGATCGATAGCGAGGCTGTGTCGAGCTATCAAATCGGCGACCGCGTGGCCCATCAAAAGATGGGTGCGGGTACAATTATAGGGCTTGAAGGTGACAAGCTATCGATCGTTTTTGATGCAGGTGGGGCAAAGAAGGTGTTGGCCAGTTTTGTGGCGCCAGTGGATGATGTGCCGTTTTAGATCATTTTTTTCACAAGCTGGCCCCTAGCCGTTTGAATTTTAATGAAGCTAGGCAAACCACCAACCTGATGTTCAAAAATAACCGGAGATTCCCTAGGACACGAAAAATGCGTGCTAAGATCTAACCTGCATTATCAACAATAATGAAAATGCGATTGCACGCAGTTCAAAGTCGATTCTATTGGCCGTCCTAGGACCCGAAAGAGGGTCTAAAACCACAACACCCAAATGTGTTTTTCGAAAGCTGCATCGCGGCTAGTACGTATCCGTAGACGTAACAACGGTTAGCAGGAATACCGATAAAACCCGAGTCATGCTGGCTTCAAGTAAAATGCCGTTAGGTCACCGAATTTCGAGACGCTACGTCCCTCTCGCTTTGAAATGCCGTTTACGTCACACGGTCAACATCAATCAAAAAACGTCAAATTAATATCAATATACGACGACTAACCATGAAACAGAAAGGTCCCCTCCCATGCCTTTTACAGATCAAAAATTTACCGAAATCACGCTTGCAATGCGTAATGCGCTTGATAGTGGCCAGTTGGATACCAACGCGCGCGGATATGTTCAGAATGTGTCATTGCAATTTGCAAATAAAGGCACCCGTGTTCATTTAAGCGAACGTCAGATGTGTGCGCTTGAGGATATTATCGCGCCCTATCAGACCGACGAAGTCGCGCTAAGTGCCAAAGAACGCTTGGCGCAGCTCAACACGGATGTCAAAGCACGACGCACGCATCGCAAAAAGCACCTCAAAACATCTGTAATGCGTATGGCAAGCTCTACAATGTCCACTGCTGCTGTGTTTATGTTGGTCATCTCTCTAACGCATTGATTTTTGAAACGACGCGACCTTTCGTTCGTATATTCCTGATGACAAGACGAAAAGAGCCATCCAAGATCTTGGATGGCTTTTCAAACCAGCAGTGATTTGGCTCGAAAACAGAAATGGGTTGCGCCTTTCTCTGTTTTAAAGTCCATGAAATTTTCGCAAGGTAAATATTGACAGAACCATTTGGATTCAGTGCATTAAGGTAAAGTTCGCGCACCTACCGAACGGGCTCGTTTTATCGAGAGGGAGAAATATGACCAAATCGCAAAAACTCGAACGGATACCCATGCCAGATCGTAAGCCGATCGTGGGTAATATGCTGTCTGTTGATGCCAACGCGCCGCTGCAAAGCATGATGGAAATGACCCGCGAATTGGGACCAATCATCCGCATGGATATGATGGGCAAACCGATCTTGATCGTCTCGGGCTTTGATTTGGTGGACGAACTGTCCGACGAGAAGCGTTTTGATAAAACCGTGCGCGGCAGTTTGCGTCGGGTGCGTGCCATTGGTGGCGATGGTTTGTTTACCGGTGACACTGACGAACCCAATTGGCCGATTGCGCACCGCATTTTGATGCCGCCCTTTAGCCAATCGGCGATGGGCAATTATTTTGACATGATGCTGGATATCGCCAGCGAGCTTTGTCTGAAATGGGAACGCTTGAACCCCGAAGATGATATCGATGTGGTCCGCGATATGACCGCGCTGACGCTTGATACAATCGGGCTTTGTGGATTTAACTACCGTTTTAATTCCTTTTATCGTCAGGATTATCACCCTTTCATCAATGCGCTTGGCAGCACGATGGAAACCTGCATGAAACAGCGCGGGCTTCCATTTGAAGATAAGATCATGCGCAAAGCGCTTGATCAGATGAAAGATGATGTCGATTTCATGTATAATCTGGTCGACACAATTATCGCCGAACGCCGCGAGGGCGGCGGCAATACGGCTGTGAATGATCTGCTGAACTACATGCTGGCCGGTGTGGACAAGGTGACAGGTCAAAGCCTGTCAGACGAAAACATTCGCTTTCAGATCAATACATTCCTAATTGCAGGGCACGAGACCACCTCGGGTCTTTTGTCGTTCACCCATTATTTCCTTTTGCAAAACCCAGATGTTTTGGAAAAAGCCTATGCAGAGGTCGATCGTGTTTTGGGCCGCGATATCGCCGTGATGCCGACACATAAACAAGTCAACAGCCTAAGCTATTGCCAGCAAATCTTGTTCGAAGCGCTGCGCCTATGGCCAACTGTACCGCTTTATTCTGTCTCCCCGTTCAAGGACGAGATTTTGGGCGGAAAATACAAAATCAAAAAAGGCACCTTTACATCCGTTCTGTTGCCCATGCTGCATCGCGACCCAAGCGTCTGGGGCGAAGCAGCAGAGGTCTTCAACCCCGACAATTTCACCAAAGACGCCATCGCGGCGCGTCCCGTGAACGCCTATAAACCCTTTGGCAACGGCCAACGCGCTTGTCTGGGCCGTCAATTTGCCATTCAAGAGGCGACATTGATCTTGGGCATGATCTTGCAGCGGTTCGAGCTGATTGATCACACCAACTACAAGTTGAAAATCAAAGAAAGCTTGTCGATCAAGCCCGATAATTTCAAAATCAAAGTGCGGCTGCGCCCAGATGTCACGCGCGGCAAGCTGGTCGCAGCCGGCGAGGCGGAGCACGAAACCGATCATGATGCTGCAGAGGAGGCAAGCGTACCTGCGCATGGCACGAAGGCGCTTGTGCTTTACGGATCGAACCTTGGCTCGACCGAGGAATATGCCCGGAATTTGGCGCGCGCCGCCAAGCGCAATGGGTTTGATGCCGAACTGGCAGAGCTGGATGCCTATGCCGGCGCGTTGCCTACCGAGGGCGCGGTTTTGATCGCGTGTGCCTCCTATAACGGAACGCCCCCTGACAATGCGGTGAAATTCACATCTTGGCTCGAAAGCGCAGAGGCAGGCAGCGGCAAAGATGTGCATTATGCCATCTTTGGATGTGGCCACAGCGATTGGGCGGCCACTTTCCAAGCCACGCCGCGCACGATCGACACAGAATTGGCGCGCATCGGGGCGACGCGTATCACAGAAAAAGCCGAAGGTGACGCGCGCGAAGGATTGGATGAACCGTTTGAGGCTTGGTCCAGCGGGTTGTGGACCCAGATTTCAGACAAGCTGGGGTTGGATCTTGATCTGTCCGCGGCGGGCCATGAAAAACCCCTTTACGAGGTCAGCCCCTTGGCCGAAAGCGATGCCAATCCTTTGGCCGATCAAATGGGGGCCGAACCGCTGGCGGTATTGGCAAATTCAGAGCTTCAAAATGTCAAAGCCTCTGGCCGGTCGACGCGCCATATCGATGTGCAATTGGCCGAAGGGCAATCTTATCTCACGGGCGATCACCTCAGCGTTGCGCCGATTAATTCCGATGCGCTTATTGGGCGTGTTTTGACCCGCTTTGGCTTTGATTGGGAAGATCGCGTCAAAATCGCGTCCGAGGATGCAGAGCATAGCACTTTACCGGTGGACAAACCTGTGTCTTTGCGCCGCCTTCTTGGGCAAATGGTAGAGCTGCAATCGGTCGCCTCGCGCAAAGATGTGGAGCGGTTGGTGCGCTACACTGAATGCCCGAAATCCAAACCCGCATTGGAAAAGCTGGCAGGCGATGATTTCAAAGATGAGGTCCAGCGCAAGCATCGCTCGGTGCTTGATCTGCTGGAAAACTTCCCCGCATGCACACTGCCCTTCGGCGTGTTCTTGGAACTCTGCCCGATGTTGGCGCCGCGCTATTATTCGATTTCATCCTCCAGCGCAGTCACCCCCGAGACATGTTCGATCACCGTGGGTGTGGTCGACGAGCCTGCGATTTCAGGCGAGGGACATTTCAAAGGCGTCTGCTCAAACTATCTGGCCGATATCGCCAGTGGTCAGAAGGTACAGGCCAGCATCCGCAAAGCATCTGATGATTTCCGCCTGCCAGAAGATCCCGCCACACCGATCATCATGGTTGGCCCCGGCACGGGCATCGCGCCCTTCCGTGGCTTCCTGCAAGAACGTGCGCAGCAAAAGGCGGATGGAAAGACCTTGGGTGAAGGGATGCTGTTTTTCGGCTGCCGCCATCCGGACGAGGATTATATCTATGCAGACGAGCTGGAAAATCACGAGGATGAGGGCGTGATCGATCTTTACGTCGCCTTCTCGCGCCGTCGAAAGAAGAAAATCTACGTCCAAGACCTGATCCGTGAGGAACGCGATGCTGTCTGGGACTTGCTGGAAAAAGGCGCGAAGGTCTTTGTCTGTGGCGATGGCAGCCGGATGGAACCAGACGTCCGCCGTGCGTTGACCACGATCTATGCTGAGGAAAAAGATGTGAGCGCGGAGGCCGCAGAGGCATGGATGGATCAGATGGTCAGCGAGGCACGTTATGTGCTGGATGTGTGGGCGTCTTGATGCGATACCCTAGCTAGGGCATGGGGTTAAGGTGTTGATATTTATGATTTAATTGATAGCTATCCTGCAAAAAAACTTATGTGCTTTTGATGTACCCATCCTGATAAACATGTACCATCATAATATTTTTTTTGCGTATTTTCCAAACAGTTTTTCCCGCGCTCTAACAATATTACCCCATGCCAATTGCCCACCCTATCACATAGTGAAACACGCGCCCCTTGATTTAAAAATTTGGACGGGTAGGAAAAAGTGGAAGGGCGACGCTGTAATTGCACCCGATTACTTTCTATCACAGCGACAGCCCCGCATGGATCGTCAGATTGGCTTTGGCCAACAGCAATTTGTTCGCTGTCAGCCATTCGGTAACCAATCCAACCGATACTTGTGATTAATAAAATGACGAGTAATCTTTTCATCAAAGCATATTTTTCATCACCGCATAAACTCTTCCGCTTGCTGATAAATGCCCACTGGTAGTCAATGGGTAATTCACTCTTGAAACTGTATGACTGATATTCCCACCAATCGTTGATACATGGTCGTCACGAATGCTTATGACAATATCACAATGGCTTTTGAATGCGTTATTTTGGGCGGCAAAGTCATAAGTTATGTTGGCGGATGTCCTTTTTCGGCAAACCATGTCTCCAATTTGAGGTTTATGCTCATTAATCCGAAAGCCCCAATAGGGGCCAGCTTGGTTATTCAACTTTCGAACTATAGATTGATTTACATATTTTGAATGCGCCGCCGAAAACTTAAAACCTGAATATCCGCCAGCTTTTCTTACGCAGAAGGAAATAAAAGCCGCAGACCATGGAGTGTCTCTGTCGGTACCATCTAAGTGGCCAAGTCCAATGCTGTCCCAAAACTCACCAACAAATCGATGATAAGGATTCCGATGCTCTTTTCCGGTTTCTTTGTCAAAACGAAGCCATTGCTTGACGCATTCACGCACCAAACGTTCTCTAGGTGCTGAAACTTGTCTGCGTAATACATTTTTTGAAATGAAAACCGTATTGCTTTGCCCTTGAATCCTACAAGGGATCCATCGATCTCCTTGTTTAGGACCCACAACTCTCACAGGATCACATTGGTTTAAGAAACCAACCACGTTATTTCCGAATCTTGGTGAACTTCGAACGTTTGCACCATAAACCTTTGAATCAATTGCCATTTCTGTCATGAAAATCTCCTTTAAAATAAATATGTAGGAAATTTATACATACAAACACGCGAATTTCAAAATCCAAACTCTTTCCCCAAAAGTTTCAACACTTGAAAATGTCAGATATTCATTATCGCGGAATCATTTAAATCCCCAAAAAGAAAAGACCCGCTGCCGGGTAAAGCAGCGGGTCAAGCAGTGTAAACCTTTGCGAGCGTGGGAGGGGAGAGTTAACCCAAGCCCGCGATGGGAGAAGTGGTTTACGCAGCCTTGTTCGCGTTGAACAAGTTCATGGCGTTCTCGCGCACAAACTGAGAATTCTCGGTTACTTGCTCTTGCACATAGCCGTAGCTGGCACGAACATTTTCGAGATTGTTTGATGCATATTCACGAACGAAATCCAATTGGATCTGTACCGCTTCAGAAACAGATTTTGCTTCTGCCAGCTTTTCAGCTGTTGCGATAGAATGATTAACATTGGCATATGCCGCGTCTGCGATGTTGCCCAAGACGTCTGTGTAGCCTTTGGCTGCACGAACCAGAAATGTCTCTAGGTTTGTATTGTATTTCTTAGATGCGTCGTAAATGCCGTCCGTGCGGTCTTTTGCATTTGCAGAAGAGCGCTTTACAAGATCGCGTGCACCGTCAGTGACACGGTTCACAATCGTTGATGTTTGTTCCACAGCTGCTTTTGCAGTGTTTTGAACTTTTGCTGCCGCCGCTGCAGGTGCTGCTGCTGGGGCTGCTTGTGGTGCTTTGTTGTTATCTGCCATTTTGGCCTCCATCCTTTAAAAGCTATGGTTATGATCCCGTTTGGGTTGTCCAACACGGGACAAGGGCAATGTGGCGTATCTTTTTGTGCATTGCAACATTTTTGATGTTTTACGTTGGGTAACGTAAAGATTTGCATATTTTATTGTTTATTATCATATAATTAGTAAATTTCTTAAAAATGCTGCGACGCACAATAATTAAGAAAATTCATAGTGTTTATGAGATTGATCTATGGTTGATCCGGCCCGACACCCATAGCGCAATGTTGCGGCGCAACATATTGAAGCTTTGATGGCGGCATGATATATATCCCCAAAGCACTGATCCAATATTTTGAAAGGGTGCAATGCGTCATCTTCAAAAAGACGAGGCCCTAAAACTGCGCCAAGCACGCCGTGTGAAGACGCTTGCGACGGTGGTGTTGTTCTTATGCTTTTGTCTGTTGGTTGCAGCCAAGATATTGGAACATCACTTCCCGGGTGTGATTTACTTTGCAATTATTGCCGCTTTTGCGGAGGCGGCAACAATTGGAGGGATTGCGGATTGGTATGCGGTTGTTGCCCTTTTCAAACGCCCACTGAACCTGCCCATTCCCCATACGGCGATTATTCCCAATAACAGACAGCGGATTGCCAGCAATCTTGGATCCTTCATCGAAGAAAACTTCCTAAAACGCGAACAGATCGAGCCGAAGTTAAAAGAGATCGATTTTGCGGGCGAAATGGCGCATTGGCTGTCCTCAAAAAAGCGATCGCGCAATCTGTCGTCTTTTCTGGTCCGTTTCGTCCCGCAGCTGTTGGATTCGATTGACGAGAAAAGCCTGGTGCGGTTTGCCAGCGAACGTGTGACCAAACAATTGGCCCAAACCGATATTTCACCGCTTGTCAGCTCGGTCATGGAGACATTTACCAAAGACGGACGTCATCAGCGCCTGTTGGACGAAATTATCAGCGCGCTGCATCGGTTTTTGGATGACGAGGAAACGCTGGCTGTCATCCGCGAAAAGGTGCAACAGGAATTGCCGCGTGTCTTTAACCTGTTTCGTGCAGACAGTTTGATCCTAAACCGGATCATGAAAAAAATGTCCGAACTCCTCAATGATATCAAAGAGGATGAGAGCCATCCGATGCGCGCGGAGTTTGAGACATTTTTGAAAAACTATGTTGAGCGCACCCGCCGCTCGCGCGTGTTCAAAAAACGCGTTGAGGATATGAAGCAACAGGTGCTGGCCCGCCCCGAATTGACCGATGCAGCAGAGCATCTTTGGGCAAATATGCGCGATTATGTGCTCAAAGACGCAAAATCCGAGAACAGTGTGCTGGCCGCGCGCCTGGGCGATTTGTTTGTGGATGTGGGCACCACACTGAAATCAGAACCGAAGTTGAAGCGGGATATCAATAGCGGGATGGTCACGGTGCTGAGCAATCTGGTGGACGAGCAGCGTCAGAACATATCTGCCTATGTGACCGAACAGGTCCAAGGTTGGGATATGGACGAGCTGGTTATGCTGATCGAGATGAATGTTGGCAAAGATCTGCAATATATCCGCTTTAACGGCATGCTGATTGGCGGTTTTGTGGGCATTTGCCTTTACGTTATTGAGCGCGCACTCTTGCACTAGGGCCCAGCCTTTGCGTAGGCTTTGGGCAGTGACCTTAAAAGGAGGCCTTCCATGGCAGAGGATAAGACAAATCCATATTTCGATATGTTTCAATCATTTGGAAAAAACATGAATATCCCGGGCCCTGATGTGAATGACATCATGGATATGCACCGCAAGAATCTGGCGGCCCTACAAGCCGCGACCCAAGTGGGCACACAAGGCGCGCAATCGGTGATGGATACCCAGCGCAAAAATCTAGAGGCAGCGCTGTCTGATATCGCCGCATCGGTGGAATCCGCATCCAAAAGTGCGGATTATACGCAAATGATGCTGACACCTTTGGATATTGCAAAGAAATCTTTCGATGCGACAATGAAAAACACCACCGAGGTCGCAGAGATTGTCAAACAAGGCAATATGGATGCGTTTAACATCCTCAAAGACCGCGTGGTTGAAAGCGTGCAAGAAATGACGGGGCAGTCGTCTGACGAAGACTAAGCTGCGCGTTCAGAGTTAAAAAAGCCCCGCCGGTATTGGTGGGGCTTTTTGCGTTTGGTGCTGTTTGATGATGCGGATATGTGGTGCGGTGCATCTTAGCATATTTTAAGCGGGCAAAACTTCTTATGGAGAGCGTAGGGTCAGCATCGCCCGCGCGATTATTTGCTGGGCCAGAAGCACCATGACGCGATATTGGGAGCTCTGTGATTACGTTAAAAGAACATTAACACAAAATTAGAAAATGCATTTTCTAATTTTGTGTGAAAGAACTTAGTAAGACAAAGCGCCTGTGGCGGGTCTCCGAAGCTTGCAATTATGACGCCACTTCTTGCCACAAAATAGCGCAAATGTCGGGTATGCGAGACGAAGTTGCCTTTTAACCCCGCACCCGGAATAGCAGCGAAGCTGCCCGGGTGCGCGCCCGACCGTCCGCAAGGGCGGGCGCATTTGTGAGCTTCATTCTGTCCTTCGTAGGCAATCCTAATGTGGCTGGTATAAACTGCCCAGAACAGGGATTGCACAGCGCCCGCCCACGGTCGGGCACGCACCCTTTCTGTGGAACATAGGCTCAAACCAGCCACCTTAATCGCAATGGCAATAGGGGACATCTAAATGGCTAAACCACGCACCTAAATGGTCAACGTACAGCACCCATCACACCCCAAAAAACGCGCGTCTTTTATTCCGCTGCAACCGCCATCATGTCATGTGATGGCTCCACCGGCATGCCCTTTTTGCGATAAGAGGGCTCTGGATAAAGGGCGGCACGCACGCCGGATCGATCAAACCGCGTCCATTCGCCTTCTTTCTGCGCCAACCGATCTGCGATGGCAAAGACCACAGCTGGATGATGACCCAATCCGCAATGGCTGGCTTTCACCTCTATATTCTCGGTCAGTGCTGTGTCTTCTTCCAGACAATTCTGCCAGGCACAAATCCCGTCCAACTTACTGTAAATCGCTGTTGTTGGCACATGTTTGGGCGCATCTTTGATATGGCCGCCCATATGGTGATGCCCATCCTCTGGCGCTTCCCCACACAGCAATGTGTAGACCCGCCATGCGTTGGTCGCCTGCGGCTCGCCCCCAAAGGGGCTGCCCAGTGAAATAACCTGCCGGACTTTATCTGGCATCATTTTGGCCAATTGGCGGGCGTAAATGCCGCCCAAGCTCCAGCCAACAATGCTCAGCTTGCGGCCATGTTTTTCATAAATCTCTTCGACCAATTCGATCAGGCCTTGTTCCACACCGGGACGCGGACCAAAGTTGAAGCCCATCTTCCAACCATATGTGACATAGTTTTTGCTGCGCAGAAAACGGCGCAGGGTCAATGTCGCCCCATCGCTTGTCGCCAAACCGGGCAAAACCAATACTGGATGCCCGTCGCCGCGCGGTGCGACCACTTTCAATGCTGGAATTGTTGCTGCAAACCCGAATAATTCGGGTAAGGCCCGCCCTTCCAAAAGCAACAGCGCCTTTGATGGCGCGGTTTCTGATGCCTGTACCATTAGTGTCTCCTCCACCCCCACAGTGCCGCCTCCCACTTTATTCTTGTCCTATCTCGGCCTCCCAACCTTGATAAGATTACTGCAAGACTGGCCTTTCGTGCCTTGTCCTGTCAACCGTCTTGGACAGTAACATGGGGGAATTAACAAATTCCCTGCCAAACGGACGTTACGTCACTTTGCAGCGTCAAGCCCAGCAGCGGCCAGTTTCAAGTCTTCAAACGCTTGTGGGATATAATCGGCCAAAACATCCAAATCCGGCACCGCATTGGCAGCGGCGGTCAGACCAAAACAGAACTTATCGGTATAGCTTTGCAAAGTCACATTCAGCCCGACATTATGGGTTGCAATAGACACCGGATACATCGCGATGATTTTCGCGCCCGAGACATAAAGCGGCATAGGTGCCCCCATTGTGTTGGAAATACACAAATTCACCGCTTGCAGCGACATATCTGCAATCCGCGCAGAGCCGTAAAGCTGCATCAGACCAGGCAAGATCATCGGCGCCCCGACAAATGTAAAATCTTGGACCGCTGGCACGGCATCTTGCACCGTTGCGGACAAAGCTTTGGAGGTTTGCGTGCCTTCTGCAATTTTTTGTAGCCGTTTGAGGGGATCACCATAATTCGTCGCCAGCGAGCAATTCATGCCAAAGACCTGATTATTTGCATCTGCATTGCCGACATCGCGCATGGAAATTGGCACAAACGCCACCAGTGAGGCATCGGGCAAGATATGCTTATCTTTCAGATATTGGCGAAGTGCTGCAGATGTGACCGCCATCGCCACATCGTTAAGCTTTGTCCCTGTGGCTTTTGCAATCGCTTTACAATCCAGAATCGAAATGTCACGCGCTGCAAAGCGGCGCTCTTTGCCAATCGAGACATTAAATGGCGTTGAAGGTGCCAGAATTTGCGGCATGCTGACCTTGCCAGACAGGACAGGTGCGGCCAGTTCTGCCATTTGCCCCATGGTTTTTGGCACGGATTCAAGCAACAACATCTGCTGGCGCGCAATATTGGCGGCAATGTCATACATGGTCAGGACCGCACGTTCGGGCATGGTTGGCTTGCGTTCTGGCTCTTTTTCTTTGGGTGGTTTCACCTCGCGCGGTTTGGGCGAGAAATCACACATCGCCTGTGCAATTGCCATGCCCGCAGCCCCGTCAATCGCAGCATGATGGATTTTCATGTAAATAGCGGCTTTGTCACCATCTAACCCATCAATAACAGTCGCCTGCCAAAGCG
Organism: Pseudomonadota bacterium; assembly: GCA_039029215.1. Lineage (GTDB taxonomy): Bacteria > Pseudomonadota > Alphaproteobacteria > Rhodobacterales > Rhodobacteraceae > Amylibacter. The sequence continues at coordinate 35,701 of JBCCGP010000004.1, read as the reverse complement.
GCTTTGTCCGGTCGAGGACATCCGCATGCAAGGTGCCCACCACCTCTTCGACCTGCGCCATGCTGCCGGGCTTTTTCAGCGTTAATGATTGAATATGATACGAAAGATCCAGTTCGCCTGCATCAACCCAGCCCGGGTGATCAAGCTCAAACACGGTTTTTGCCAACCGCTTGCCAAAAATATCAATCGAATGCACACGGGTCTTAAAAAACTCGCGAAAATGATCGTAAAAAGACCCCTCTAGGCCCTCTGGAAGCTCCACAACCGTCAGCGTGCCGACATGCATCGGTTGCTCTTTTGTTTCCATATATAGAAAGGTCGCATCAATACCGCTTAACTGTTTCATCCTGTCCTCCTCAGAACGGAACGTCTGTGTTCCTTAAATTGACGCAAGGGAACATAACAAAGTTACGTTACGCGCCATCTTGATCGGTTTGATAGCTTGTTGGATCAATCCCTCCAAACAGAATTTTTACAGACGCTGCGTCCTGGGATGGGGGCGCCTTGGGTGAAGCGTCTGGGTAAAGGGAGGATAAAATGGACCGTATCTGGCTTAAAAACTACCCCAAGGGCATGCCTGCGGATGTTGATGTTGATCAATATTCTTCTGTTGTGCATCTGCTAGAAGACAGCTTTGAAAAATACCGCGATGAAACCGCCTATGTCATGATGGACAAATCCATGACCTATGGCGATATCGACCGCTTGTCGCGCGATTTGGGCGCGTATTTGCAAAGCCTTGGCCTGAAAAAGGGCGATCGCGTGGCGATTATGATGCCCAATGTCATGCAATATCCCATTACGGTGGCCGCGGTGATGCGCGCTGGGTTTGTCGCTGTGAATGTCAATCCGCTTTATACGCCGCGCGAATTGGAACATCAGCTGAATGATTCTGGGTCGAAAGCGATCATCATCATCGAAAATTTCGCCAATACGCTGGAACAGGTGATTGCGAAAACAGACGTCAAAGATGTCATCGTGACAGGTGCCGGCGATTTGTTGGGCGCGCTGAAGGGCAATATGGTCAATTTTGTGGTCCGCAAGGTGAAAAAGGCCGTGCCTGCCTACACCCTGCCCGGTCATATGCGCTACGCTGCGGCCCTAAAAGCGGGCAAATCCATGACGCTTGTTAAGCCCGATATCAGTCCCAAGGATATCTGTGTGCTGCAATATACTGGCGGGACAACCGGCCTGTCCAAAGGGGCGGTGCTGCTGCATGAAACCATTATTTCGAACCTTCTGTCTTGCGAGGCATGGTTGGAACCTGGGCTGAACAAAGACACGGTCGATGGACAAATCACTTTCATCTGCGCCCTGCCGCTTTATCATGTCTATGCCTTTATTTCCTGCATGTTGATGGCATTGCGGATGGGGGGAAAGAATGTGCTGATCCCAAATCCGCGCGATTTGGATGGGTTTGTCAAAACCATGGGCAAATATCAGTTCCACCTGCTGCCCGGCGTGAACACGCTGTTTAACATGCTGATCAATCATCCCGAATTTGAAAAACTCGATTTCAGCCAGCTTCGGCTGTGCACCGGTGGTGGAATGGCCGTTCAAGAAGCCGTCGCCGCAAAATGGCTCGAGGTTACAGGTGTCCCGCTTTGCGAGGCTTATGGCCTCTCAGAGACCTCGTCGGGCATTACCTGTAACCCCGTGACCAACAAAGACTATAACGGTACGATTGGCCTGCCCTTGCCAAATGTCGAGGTGAAGATCCTTGATGATGACGGCAAAGAGGTGCCCTTGGGCGAACGTGGCGAGGTGTCGATCAAAGGCCCGCAGGTCATGGCGGGATATTGGCAGAATGATGCGGCCACAGCCGAAGTGATGACCAAAGATGGGTTTTTCAAATCCGGCGATATCGGCGTGATGGACAAAGATGGCTATACAAAAATCGTGGACCGTAAGAAGGATATGATCCTTGTCTCGGGCTTTAACGTCTATCCAAACGAGGTTGAGGCAGTCGCGGTTGGCCTTGATGGCGTGCTCGAGGCCGCATGCGTTGGTCTGCCTGATGCAAAGGGCGGCGAGGCGGTCGCACTTTTCATCACAAAATCCAACCCAGATTTGACCGAAACTGCCGTAAGGGAATACTGTAAAGAGAACCTCACGGGATATAAGCGACCGAAACATATTGCTTTTGTTGATGATCTGCCAAAAACTAACGTTGGTAAGATCCTTCGGCGCGAGCTTCGGGACAATATCGACCAATATATGAACGCTGCATAAAAAGGGGGGCGCTATGACTGAGTTAACGTACGCAAATATGGGCGAAAAAACGGGCGAGATGCTGGGCACGTCCGATTGGTTGGACATCACGCAAGATGCGGTAAATGAATTTGCCCATTGTACAGGCGACAATCAGTGGATCCATGTCGATGTTGAACGTGCCAAGAAAGAAAGCCCCTTTGGCGGGCCCGTGGCGCATGGATATCTGACGCTGTCCCTTGTTGCGTCACTGTCCATGCAAATCGGTGCAGTCCCGGGTGGCACGGCTGCGGCCTTGAATTACGGCTTGGACAAGGTGCGTTTTCTGGCGCCTGTGCCAGTTGGCGCAAAGGTCCGTTTGCACGCAAAACTGGTCAGCTTTGAGAAGAAAGACAATGGCCAGTATTTGATGAAAGCGGAAAATACGCTTGAAATTGAAGGCAGCGACAAGCCTGCATTGATTGCAGAAACACTTGCAATTTTGGTCCCCGGACCGAAAGCTGTGCAATAAAAGACTGACGGAGGAGAGACGCCATGCGTGAAGAACTGAAAAAAATGTCTAAGAATGCCAAAGACATTGCCGAGAATGCGGCGGAAAACACGCTGGCACTCAACCCGTTGGTGACATTGCGCGCCGAAGATATGTTTGGTGCGGGCGCAAATCTGTTGCGCGCCATGGCATCCCAGCCGCAAATGATGATGAATTATTGGACCTCGATGGCGCGTGACGTGACCGAGATTGTCACCCAAGGCTCGTCCATCGCACCTGATCCCAAGGACAGACGGTTCAAAGACACCGGATGGGAAAACAATCCCTTCGCCAAAGGCATGATGCAGGCCTATCTATCTTGGTCTGAAAAAGTTGGCGAAATGGTCGAAGAATTGGACCTGCCAGACAAAGATGCGGCGCGTGCGCGTCTGTTTGCGTCGATCTATGTCGATGCAATGTCGCCGTCGAATAACTTCTTTATCAACCCCTCGGCAATGAAAACCTTCTTTGAAACCGGCGGGAAAAGCGCGCTGAGTGGCGTGAAAAACCTGTTGGAAGATATCACCAAGAATGACGGCCTGCCCTCATCTGTCGATGCCTCAAAATTTAAGGTCGGTGAAAATATCGCAACAACGCCGGGCGAAGTTGTGTTTCGCAACGAAGTTTTGGAACTGGTGCAATATGCCCCAACCACTGACAACGTTTACAAACGCCCTTTGTTTATCGTGCCACCGCAAATCAACAAATATTATTCAGTTGATCTGGCACCAGGCAAAAGCTTGATCGAATTCCTGCTTGCACATGGCTACCAGCCGTTTTGCGTCAGCTGGCGCAACCCGACGGCCGAACAGCGCGATTGGGATATGGGCACATATGTAACAGCGCTGGACGAGGCATGCGATGCGACCATCGAAATCTCTGGCGCTGACAGCGTGAATATTATGGGGTCATGCTCTGGCGGGATCACGCTGTCTGCCTATGCTGGTTGGCTGGCTGCGAAAAAGAAGGCTGACAAAATCAATATGGTGATCCTTGGGGTCTGTGTTCTGAACACAATGGCGTCTACGGATTCCGATATGGCCGCACTGGTCACACCAGAAACCGTCAAAGCGGCCAAGCTTGCATCTGCGACAACAGGTGTTTTGGACGGCCAAGATATGGCAAAAATGTTTGCGTGGATGCGCCCCAATGACCTGATCTGGAACTATTGGGTGAACAACTATCTGTTGGGCAATGAACCACCTGCATTTGATGTCTTGTATTGGAATGCGGACACAACCCGCCTGCCCGCAGGACTTCATTCAGATTTCCTTGATATGATCTACACGAACCCTTTCTTGAACCCCAACACATTGGAAGTGGCAGGCGAAAAGATCGACATGTCCAAGGTAAATTACCCAACTTATGTGATTGCAGGGACAACCGATCACATCACACCGTGGAAAGCGGTTTATGAAACCGCCCGCCTGTATGGCGAGGATACGACCTTTATCTTGTCGAATTCCGGCCATTTGCAAAGCCTGCTAAACCCACCGGGCAACCCCAAAAGCTGGTTCATGAAAGCGCCTGCGAAGATCGAAGATCCCGAAAAATGGGCTGACAAAGCTGAAAAGCATGAAGGCAGCTGGTGGATGGATTGGGCAGCGATGCTCAAAGACAAATCCGGCGAAGAAATCGCAGCACCCAAAAAGCTGGGATCCAAGAAAAACCAGCCATTGGCGCCAGCACCTGGCACCTATGTCTTTGAGCCGTAACCAAAACCAACAACAGATCGAATATCCATGACGTCAGACACGACTACCACACCCGAAATCAAGGTCGAGATGATCGACGTCCACGGCACAGAAGTCCGTGTTGCAACAAAACAAGGGGCAGACGGGCGCATCCCGCTTTTGATGTTCAACGGGATTGGCGCGAATTTGGAACTCACCTTCCCGCTTCTGGACGCGTTAGAAGACACGCCCGTCATAATCTTTGACATCCCCGGCGTCGGCGGCTCACCGATGCCAAAGCTGCCCTATAACGCATTCACGATCTGCCGCTTGGCGCGCCGTTTGCTGACGATTTTGGGCCATGATCAGGTCGATGTCTCGGGCGTCTCGTGGGGCGGCGGCATGGCGCAGCAATTCGCGCTGCAATATCCGCGCGTTTGTCGGCGTTTGATCCTTGTGGCCACATCAACCGGTTGGACCATGTTGCCAGGCAAACCCAGTGTGCTATCGAAAATGGGCAATCTTCGACGCTATACGGATCGTGGCTATATGCGCACCATCGCGGCAGAGATTTATGGCGGCGATTTTCGAATGAACCCCAATATCATCGCAGAACATGCCGCAAATATGCGGCCCGGCTCGAATGCGGGTTATGTGCTGCAATTGATGGCGATGACTGGCTGGACCAGCCTGCCCTTCCTGTGGATGCTGCGCCAACCCACGTTGATTATGGCAGGCGACGATGATCCGCTGGTACCATTGGTGAATGCCAAAGTGCTGCATCGGTTCATCAAAAACTCTACCTTGGATATCTGGCATAACGGCCATCTCTTTGCCGTCACACGGCCCGTAGAGACCGCACAGCGCTTTACCGAATTTCTGACAGCAGAAGCCGCATAAAGCGCGCCCAAGCGTTCACACATCACCAGAGTTTCGGCTTGCGTTCCGAGTGACGCAGGGTAAAACCCTGTTCAAAAGGTCTTAGGAGGGCATATCAGCATGATTGCAACACAAGATAAAGTCTTGACAGAAGCGTTCTGGCAAGCAACCGGCACCCAACTCTGGATCAAACGTGTGGCCCTTGTGGTCCTTGGCGTGATTGCGCTGATTGTTGCGGCCAAAACCAAGGTTTTGATCCCACCCTCGCCCATTCCAATCACAATGGGCACATTGGCGATCCTGACCATCGGCGCGGCCTATGGCCCACGTTTGGGTCTGGCAACGATCCTTGCCTATATGATCATCGGTGCCTTTGGCTTTGATGTTTTTGCGAATTCTTCTGCGGAAAATAACGGTATCGCCTATATGCTGGGCGGCACAGGCGGCTATTTGCTGGGTTATGTTCTGGCCACGCTGGCCTTGGGTTATTTCGCCCGCAAAGGGTGGGACCGTAATGTGGTTCTGATGGCGCTGGCGATGTTGATCGGCAATATCCTGATCTATGTACCCGGCATCGCTTGGCTTGCGCATCTTTACACATGGGAAAAGCCGATCCTTGAATGGGGCCTGTGGCCCTTCCTAATCGGGGATGCGATGAAACTGGCTGCGGCTGCATTGATCCTGCCGGCCGCATGGAAACTGGTTGGCAAAGCACGCACATAAATGCGACCTATACGAATGCGAAAGGCGCCCGTTGCGGCGCCTTTTTTTTGCGATTAAGACAGGTAAAAACAAGGGCTCACACATGTTCCAAAACAGCTTTCCAGATGATGCAGACATGGCGCGGCTGTCTGCGCGGATGTTTTTAGAAATCGAAGCGGTAAATTTTCGACCAGAGGACCCTTATACCTTCGCCTCTGGCCTTGCCTCGCCCGTCTATATCGATTGCCGCATGCTGATTTCATATCCCCGCATCCGGTCTGCTTTGATGGATTTCGCGGTTGCAAAACTCTACCGTCATCGCGGGTTTGAGCATTTCGACAGTGCCGCAGGCGGCGAAACAGCCGGTATTCCGTTTGCTGCATGGATTGCAGAACGGATGGGCCTGCCGATGCAATATGTACGCAAAAAACCCAAAGGATATGGGCGCGATGCCCAGATCGAGGGCGATATGGCCGAGGGCCAAAATGTGCTGCTGGTTGAAGATCTCACAACCGATGGCGGCTCCAAACTGCGCTTTGCCGAAGCGATCCGCAAAACAGGCGCGACATGCGAAGATATTTTGGTGGTTTTCTATTACGATATTTTCAAAAACACTCATGACATGTTGGCCGAAAACGGATTGAAACTGACCTATCTGGTCACATGGTGGGATATTCTGGCCGAGGCACGGGCACAAAAACTGTTCACACCCGCAGCACTTGATCAGGTCGAGGCGTTTTTGAACGCGCCCCTTGAGTGGTCAAAGACCCATGGTGGCGTCTACGAGCTGCCCAGCACATGAACGCAAACGCGATCAGGCAAGCCACGCTTGCGCTGATCGTCATATTTGCCGTGAATGGCAGCTATTTTGGCGCATGGGCCACGCGCATTCCCGATACCAAAGCCCGCTTTGATCTGAGCGCGGATCAACTTGGGCTGTTTTTGTTGCTGCTCGCGATTGGGTCCATTGTCAGCTTCCCAACGGCGGGGCGTCTTGTCGACCGGATTGGCGCCAAACGCGCCACGCTTTGGACCCTACCCTATTATGTTGTTGCATTGATCCTGTTGGGCCTTGCGCCCAATCTGTGGATACTGGGGATCGCGCTTGTTCTGTTCGGCTCGTCTCATGGATCGATGGATGTGGCGATGAATGCCTGGGGGGCAGAGGTGGAACGGGCCACCAAACGCCCGATCTTGGGCCGCTTTCACGCATTTTATTCGCTTGGCGCAGGTGCGGGTGCGGCCATTGGGGCAGCCTCAATCGGACTTGGGATGAGCACAGCTGCCCATCTTGTCAGCTTTGCGCTTGTCACGGGGCTGCTCTTGCTGCTTGCGGGCCGCAGCGATTGGATCAGCACAATTCCAAAAAAAACCACCAAAACACCGATGATCGCATGGCCCAGAGGCCCGCTTCTGCTTGTTGGTCTTGCGGCATTTGCCTCCTCCATTGGCGAAGGGTCGATGTTCGATTGGGGTGCGCTTTTCATTTTGGACCGGATTGACGTTGGCACTGCGAAAGCAGCATTGGGGTTGACCGTCTTCAGTGTGACAATGGTAATCGTGCGCCTTCTTTCAAGTCAGATTGTCAGCACACTTGGTCAGGCGCGTGCTGTCGTCATAAGTGGGGGTTTGGCACTGGCAGGTCTGCTTCTTGCTCTAAATACTTGGAATATATGGATTATTTATTTTGGCTTTGGAATTATGGGCTTGGGCTATGCGCTTATTTTTCCGCTCGCCTTCTCACGTGCGGGCAATGATGCGACGCTTGCGCCGGGTCAAGCCATGGCCCAAGTTGCAACCCTTGGCTATGGTGGCATGCTGCTCGGGCCACCGCTCATCGGCTTTCTAACAGAACGCGGCGGCTTCAATCTCAGTTTCGGATTTATTGCCCTACTTGCGGCGGCAATCCTCTTTCTCAGCCGCGGCTTTGCTCCCCGCTAATCCCTCTATTCCGCGTCACCAATCTCAATCCGCTGCGCGCCAAGCCCTTCGACCTCTACCTCGACCACATCACCGGTTTTCAAGAACACCGGATCGGGCTTTATGCCCAGCCCAACACCTTCTGGCGTGCCGGTCAGAATAATATCCCCCACCTCCAGCGTCAGATATTGGCTGAGGTTCGAGATAATGGTTTTGACATCAAAAATCATGTCAGACGTGTTTGAGTTTTGCATCACATCGCCATTCACCTTGGTCGTCAACCCAAGCGCATTTGGATCAGGAACTTCATCCGCCGTCACCAAATAGGGGCCAATGGGACCAAAATTTGTTCCCGACTTGCCCTTCACAAACTGCCCGCCGCGCGACTTTTGAAAGTCCCGTTCTGAAATATCATTGGCGGTGAAATAGCCCGCGACATATAACAGCGCATCCTCTTTTGCAATATAACGACAGGTCTTTCCGATCACCAAACCGATCTCCACCTCCCAATCAAGCGAACTGGATTTGCGCGGATAAGGCACCGGATCAAACGGCCCGCTTAACGCGTTCACAGCCTTGTTAAACAACATCGGCTCCACCGGCGGTCGGGCGCCCGTTTCTTCGGCATGTTTGCGGTAATTCAACCCGATACAATAAAAATTGCGCACGGAAGCCAAAGGTGATCCAATCCGCCCGCCCGCGGGCAGCACTGGTGCATCTGCCAAATCAAGCGTCTTTAGCCGGTCTAAGGCGTCGCAAGATACGGTCTCACCTGCAAAATCCGTCACAAATTTGGACACATCCCGGATCGCACCATCCGCATAAACCACACAGGGACGCTCTTGCCCCTTTTCGCCATATCTCAACAATCGCATAGTGTCTGATCCCTCTTTTCAAACATACTGCCGCAACAGGGGCGTTTTACAAGCCTCTTTGCGCAAAAAGGCAACGTGTCCTTGCCACGCAAAGTTCGGCATATGTCGGCTGCCGCTTTTGGCCGATGGCCAAAAGCTTCGCCTTGTCCTCCGGAGTTTAGCGCGCGTCTCGTTCCGCCGCGCCGCCGCGCGGCCTCACATCGTAGCGCGCGCCTTTGGCCTTCGGCCAAATGAGCTGTGTGGGTCTAACTTCTCTGCGAACCGGACGTGCCTTCTTTGCCTCTCGGGATCATTTGGCTGGCGCCAAATAACCCTGCCGGCAGAAGAATCCCGCTGCGCGCGATTCTTCTTTGTTCCCAAAATATCTTCGGGGGTATCAAAAAGGGGGCAGACAGCCCCCTTTTTAAATCAATCGCGCAAAACGGGTCGCCCGCGCGGCCCGTTTTTCATTTTTTCAATAATATCAATACCTTAACACCATGTCCAACCTTGGACAAAAAAAGGGGGGATCGAAATCCCCCCATAAAGTCTACCATTCAGGCTCATTATATACCGCTCGTGTTTATTGCCTGCGGCCTGAATTCAAATCTCTGATGGGACGCCCCGGCTGCGACTGGGGCGTCCCGGTCTTAACCCCTCTTCATGAACACCCCGATGTAGCACCACAGGTGTTGCACTTCATACATGTACCATTGCGCACCAATGTGTAATTGCCGCAATCGCCACATGCGTCCCCTTCATAGCCCTGCAGCTTTGCCTTCGCTCGCGCATCAAGCTTTGGCGCCGCAGGCGCTTCTGATACGGCCGCTGCGACAGCCGCACCATTTGTTCCCATCGCGGCCAAAGCCGCCCCATCAGACGAGAACAATTCGGTTGATCCCCCTTGAAGCACCATCAATTCCTGCGGCAAACGCTTGCGCAAATAGCCAGAGGAAGAGACCTGTTTGATCACGGCCAAATTATGCTCTGATGCTTGGGTGATATTGGATTTGCCTTCTTCTTCGCCACGTCCGAGGTCATCGAAATGGGACCCTGCTGGCTCTTGATGGGCCAAATCAGTCCGATCAAGATAAGAAATCGCCAATTCGCGGAAAATATAGTCCAGAATGGACGTCGCCTGACGGATCGACTCGTTGCCTTGGACCATGCCCGCGGGTTCAAACCGCGTGAAGGTGAAGGCATCGACAAACTCCTCAAGCGGCACGCCATATTGCAAACCCACAGAAACCGCGATGGCAAAATTATTCATCATAGCGCGGAACCCAGCGCCCTCTTTATGCATATCGATAAAGATCTCGCCCAGATTGCCGTTTTCATATTCGCCCGTGCGCAAATAGACTTTGTGGCCCCCCACCATCGCTTTTTGCGTATAACCTTTGCGCCGCTCTGGCAGTTTTGCACGTTCTTGTTCTTTTACGATCTCTTTGACGATGACTTTCTCGACGATCTTTTCGGCCAAAACCTGTGCACGTTCACCTGCAGGTGCATCGATCAAGCTTTCTTCCAAATCTTCGTCATCTTCATCAATCAACGCGGCTGCCAAGGGTTGAGAAAGCTTCGAACCATCGCGGTAAAGCGCATTTGCCTTTACACCCAAAGCCCAAGAACGTTCATAAGCTTTCTGGCAATCCTCAATTGTTGCGTCATTTGGCATATTGATCGTCTTCGAAATTGCACCCGAAATAAACGACTGTGCCGCGGCCATCATAGTGATGTGGCTATCCACACTGAGATACCGTTTGCCGATCTTGCCGCATGGGTTTGCACAATCAAACACGCCCAAATGCTCGTCTTTCAAACCCGGTGCGCCTTCCAACGTCATCGTGCCGCACACATGGTTATTTGCAGCCTCGATCTGTTTCTTAGAAAAGCCCAAATGAGAAAGTAGATCGAAAGACGGATCATTCAATTGTGTCTCTGGGATTCCCAATGTGCCTTTGCAAAACTCTTCCCCCAGCGTCCATTGGTTGAAAACGAAGCGAATATCAAAGGCTGTGGGCAGTGCGGCTTCGATCTTATCAATCTCGGCTTGTCCAAACCCATGTCCCAAAAGCGCTGTGTGATTGATATCGGGCGCATTGCCCATGGACCCATGGCCGACCGCATAAGAAATGATCTGTTGCGCATCACTTTCGGAATAGCCAAGCACCCGCAATGCTGCCGGCACAGATTGGTTGATGATTTTGAAATATCCACCACCTGCAAGCTTTTTGAACTTCACCAGCGCAAAATCAGGCTCGATCCCGGTCGTATCGCAATCCATGACAAGACCGATCGTACCTGTTGGTGCGATCACAGAAACTTGCGCATTTCTAAACCCGTGCTTTTCACCCAACGATACCGCATCTTCCCAAGCTGCAAGTGACGCCGTGATCATATCTTGATCTGGGCAGTTTTTATGATCCAAAGGCACGGGCTTCACAGCCAACTCTTCATAGCCCTTGGTCGCACCCTCAGCTGCACGTTTGTGATTGCGCATCACGCGCAACATATGTTTTTCGTTTTTCGCATAGCCCGGGAATGGCCCCAACTCTTTGGCCATCAAGGCAGATGTCGCATAAGACGTGCCGGTCATAATCGCAGTCAATGCGCCACAAATCGCGCGGCCCTCGTCTGAATCGTAGCTATAGCCCATATTCATCAGCAAGCCGCCGATATTTGCGTAACCTAGGCCAAGTGTCCGGAATTTATAAGAAAGTTCAGCAATTTCCTTCGATGGGAACTGCGCCATAAGCACCGAAACCTCCAGCGCCATGGTCCAAAGCTTGGTCACATGAATGTAGGCCTCGACATTGAATTTCCCGTCTTCGTAGAACTTCAGAAGGTTCATCGATGCAAGGTTACAGGCCGTGTCATCAAGGAACATATATTCCGAACACGGGTTTGATCCGCGGATATCGCCATCTTCGGGGCATGTATGCCACGCATTGATTGTGTCGTGGTATTGCACACCGGGATCGGCACAGGCCCATGCCGCGTGACCCACCTCTTCCCACAAATCACGGGCTTTCACGGTCTTCGCAACCGTGCCATCGGTCCGCTTGATCAGCTCCCAATCTTCGTCTTTCTCGACCGCTTTCAAAAACGCATCTGTGACGCGCACTGAATTGTTCGAATTCTGACCAGATACGGTGCCATAGGCTTCGCTGTCCCAATCCGTGTCATAGGTGGGAAATTCGATAGAGCTAAAACCCTGTTTTGCGTATTGCAACACACGGTTCACATAAGTCTCTGGAATCATGTGCTTTTTCGCGGTTTTAACAGCCGCTTTTAATGCCTCGTTTGTCTTCGGATCAAAGGCATCTGCCTCTGCCCCATCCCATGCGCGGATGGCGGCGAAGATTTCATTAAGCTGGGCTTCATGCATTTTAGAGCCCGCAACCAAAGAGGCCACTTTCTGCTCTTCACGCACTTTCCAACCAATGAAATCTTCGACATCCGGGTGATCCATATCACAGATCACCATCTTCGCTGCTCGACGAGTGGTCCCGCCTGATTTTATCGCGCCAGCGGCGCGATCCCCGATCTTCAAGAAGCTCATCAGCCCTGAAGAAATCCCCCCGCCGCCAAGGCCTTCCATAGAGCCCCTGATAGACGAGAAATTCGTGCCAGTTCCGGATCCGTATTTGAACAAGCGCGCCTCGCGCACCCAAAGGTCCATAATACCGCCATCATTCACCAAATCATCGCCAACAGATTGGATGAAACAGGCATGTGGTTGTGGATGTTCATATGCAGAATCCGACTTAACCAATTTACCGGATTTATAATCGACATAATGGTGGCCCTGGCTTGGCCCATCAATTCCGTAGGCCCAATGAAGGCCGGTGTTAAACCATTGCGGGCTGTTTGGCGCCGTCATTTGGGCCGCAAGCATATAGCGCATTTCGTCGTAATATGCGCGTGCATCGCCCTCGGTATCAAACATACCGCCCTTCCAGCCCCAATAGGTCCATGCGCCTGCAAGGCGGTGGAAGACTTGTTTTGCAGAGGTTTCGCCCGAATAGGTTTCGGTTTTTTTGACTTGCTTTCCATCTGCGGGTGCAGAGCGCCATAGAAACTCTGGCACGTCCTTTTCTTCGACTTTGACCAGCTTCTGTGCAATTCCCGCTTTACGGAAATATTTCTGTGCAATTACGTCTGCTGCAACTTGGCTCCAGCCTTTAGGCACTTCCACATCTTCAAGGGAAAAGACCACTGACCCGTCAGGATTGCGGATTTCCGAGGTGGTTTTGTGAAATTCGATATTTGCGTATGCGTCTTTGTTATCTTCGGTGAAGCGACGTTCTATTTTCATTTCTGCCTCTGTATGTCCCTAATAATAGCCCGCAGGTGGCCGATGAACGGCTCTATCGCGGTGGTTGGTATTTTAAAGTCTCCCACTCCCTCTGATATGTGCACCCCCTATATGTTGTGGGGCACGAGGCAGTAGGCACAAAGTGAAGGAACAAGGTGACTCCGTCAACGAATTTTTTAACAGATTTGTTACATTTTATAGTTGACTTGAAAGCGAAGCCGGCACGTTTGAATTTGCTTCGGAATCGAAATTTAAAAAAAGTGTTTCTTTTGGGCCAGATAGCGCATGAAGCGGATTTTAAATCCCGCGACGGGCTTAGAGAAAACTATTTTTGCAAATCGCAATTTGGTGAGGATTTACACGATTTCTAGGATGCGTATTCTTATATTTATCGAAAGTTCTCGCGTTTTTCAGGGCATAGGTCTTAAGTTTTGATCTAAAAAACGATGGTTTCGGTGCAAGTCTCAGAATCAAAATTTGCCCAAAACGACAAAAGACGATCCGATTGGATCGTCTTTTGATGGTCGGGGCGGCGAGATTCGAACTCACGACCCCTTGTACCCAAAACAAGTGCGCTACCAGACTGCGCCACGCCCCGACAGATTGGTGATGTAGTGAATTCATCGCGGGTTGAAAAGAGAGAAATGCCGCAATTTCATGAAATTTATTCTGGCTTTTGGCAGGGCCTGAAGGCGCGTGTTTGATCAATGGCAGAAGAAACCAAAACCGCCCCGTCTTGAATCCGCAAACGCTCTGACATACCGCCATTGATTTCCAGAACATATTGAATGTATTGCCCGCCTGGGATTGATGTTTCATCCAACGGCACGGCGTTTTCGTGGATTTTTTTCAACACACCACGCTCATCAAAAAACAACATGTCCAGCGGGATCAGCGTGTTGCGCATCCAAAAGGCGATGAAATTCTGCGGCTCGGGATAGACAAATAACATGCCCGAAAAACGCGGCATGGAGTCAACAAACATCAACCCTTGGGCGCGCTCTTCCGCGTCGTCAGCAACATCCACAGTGAATTCAACGGACCCGCCTTGCCATTCCAAGCGCAGCTTATCCGCCGCACATTCAAATGCGAATGTGGGGGAGGCAAAAAGCAAGACCAAAAGGGCAATAACAGATCTCATGGGCTTAGCCGATCAATTTGCCACCCATCATCGGTTTTGAGCCAGCGAAACCGATTGTGCAATCGCGCTTCGCCATCACCCCAAAACTCCATCTCGACCGGGCGCAAGCGAAAGCCGCCCCAGAAATCAGGGCGCTTTGGTGTCTCGCCATGCTCGGCGCGAACCTCTTCTACCCAGTTTTCAAGAACGGCGCGGCTTTCAATCACTTGGCTTTGACGCGAAGCGCGGGCGCCAATCCGCGACAAGGGCGAGCGGCTGTCGAAATACGCATCCGCCTGTTTGCCTTCTGCGCGTTCAATTGTCCCGCGCACCCGGATTTGGCGGCGCAAGGATTTCCAATGCAGCACAAAGGCCGCTTTTGGCGTCGCGCTCAGCTCTTGGCCTTTTGCAGATTCGTAATTTGTGTAGAAAACAAAGGCATCTGCCTCGATCTCTTTCAACAGCACCATACGCACATTTGGCAAACCATTTGCATCAACTGTTGCAAGCGCAATGCCATTGGGATCATTCGGTTCTGTTTTCGTCGCTTCTTCTAACCAGGCCTGTGTGATCTTGAACGGATCGTCGCCTGCAAATATGCCGTCTCTGTCTGCCATCTTACCTTTACGTCTCGTCACGATTGCTTGCAGGAGTATCGCCCATCCTTTAAGGGGATAAAAGCAATTAAATGACCTGTAGGGATATCGTAAATGGGACTCATGGACGGCAAACGCGGTTTGATCATGGGCGTGGCCAACAAACAATCCATTGCATGGGGGATTGCGCAAGCCTGTCACGAACAAGGGGCAGAACTGGCATTCTCCTACCAAGGTGAAGCACTTGGCAAGCGCGTCGGCCCTTTGGCGGAAAGCATCGGGTGTAACACGCTGTTGGAATGTGATGTCACCGATACGGCCTCGGTCGATGCGCTTTTTGCCGCATTAGAGGAAAAATGGGGCAAGCTTGATTTTGTGGTCCATGCGATTGGGTTTTCGGACAAAAACGAATTGCGTGGGCGCTATGTGGATACAAGCGCAGAAAACTTCCGCATGACGATGGATATCTCTGTCTACTCTTTCACCGCCATTGCCCAACGGGCGGAAAAGATGATGCCCGATGGTGGTTCGCTGCTGACGCTGACATATTACGGCGCGGAACAGGTGATGCCGCATTATAATGTGATGGGCGTTGCCAAGGCGGCGCTTGAAGCCTCGGTGCGTTATATGGCCGAGGATCTGGGCAAAAAGGGCATCCGCGTAAACGCCCTGTCTGCCGGACCGATCAAAACGCTTGCTGCGTCTGGCATTGGCGATTTCCGCTATATCCTGAAATGGAACGAGCTGAATTCCCCCCTGCGCCGCAATGTCGATCAAACCGATGTCGGTAAATCCGCGATGTATTTGCTGTCTGATCTGTCTTCTGGTGTGACGGGTGAGAACTTGCATGTGGATGCGGGCTATCATGTTGTCGGCATGAAGGCCGAGGATGCGCCCGATATTGATGTGGCAACGGGGCGGAGAGACTAGGTCTTCCAGCTTGGATCCAATTTGTCAATTTTACGAACCAATGCTGGCCATTCGGGATGACGCAGTTTCGCACCTGCTTGGGCTGCACCCCCTTCGAACTGTTCGCGGGTTTTGATCATAATGTCTTCTGGTATGGTTTGCAGCGTGCCCGACGCCATCGCGCGCAGCTGAATATCTGCGTTCCGAATAAAGTGCATATGCCGCACGAAAGCCCAAATACAATCAGGGCCCGCTGTGATCAGCCCATGATTGCGCAGGACCAGCGTATGGCTCTTCTCGCCCAGCGCGTCGACCAATCGCGGCCCTTCTGATCCATCCAAAACGATGCCCTCGAAATCATGGTATCCGACGCGGTCGTAAAACTGACACCCTTCTTGAGAGCAGATCGTAAATGGTTCCTCCATGGCACAAATGGCTTGAGAGATCGGTTCATGCGTGTGGATCACACAATGCAAATCCTTGCGCCCTTGGTGAATTGCAGAATGGATGTTGAACCCCGCCAAATTCACCGGCCAATCACTTTCTGAAATCTTATTCCCCTCTGCATCCACGCGGATCAGATTGCTGGCGGTAATTTCGTCATAGCGCAAGCCAAACGGGTTGATCAGGAAATTGTCCGTACCCGACACGCGCAGTGTGATATGGTTATAGACAATCGAGGTCCAGCCATACATCTCGACCGCGCGGTAACAGGCCGCAAGCTCAAGGCGCGCTAACCATTCATTTTCATCCATCCCTTTCGGCGCGGCGGGAATTTTAGACACATCGCCCAAGACATTTGCCATTTTGGATTTTAGATCAGACATGACATCCTCCCTTGTCAGAACCCCTAAAATCAACTTCACTTGGACAGAGCTTAATGGGGACGCGCATGTTTGACTATACCATCCTTGGGGCGGGCGCGATTGGATGTGTCTATGGCGGGCGCTTAGCCGAAGCGGGGCATAAGGTTCAGCTGATTACCCGCAGCGCTGATTTGGGGAATGCGATAGACAGATCTGGCCTTGTGTTGGAAATGGATGGTGCAAAGACACAATCCGAACCGGTGGCAAGAACCGCTGATAAGGCCACGGAAAGTCGCGTCGTTATCGTGCTGACCAAGACGTTTCAAACGAAAGCGGCTATTGAAGCCCTACAGCCCCAAATGTCGGAACAGACGGTTTGGGTCACGCTGCAAAACGGGCTTGGCAATGGCACAGCTTTGGCGGATTTAACGGGTGGACCGGTGCTAGAAGGCCCCGCCATGATGCCGGCCCGGATTGTAAAGCCGGGACATATCTGGACCCAAAAGCCAAGCGAAAGCGCCTTGGGGCCTTATAAAGACACCGACCCAAGTCTAGCCGAAACCATCGCAGCGGAGATCAGTGCGGCAGGCATTCCGCATATCTTCATGCCCGATGCCCGTCCGGTGATCTGGAAGAAAGCCTGTTTCAATTTGGCGATGAACGCCATCGCGGCACTGACGGCTGGCGGGCCGGGCTTGATTGCCGCGACAAAAGGCTTGCAACAAGAAGCGCATCTTATCGCGAGTGAAGGCGCAGATTTGGCAGAGGCGAAGGGGATTGCCATTGATCGCGACGCTTTGGCCCAGATGATCGATTGGGCCTGCGCAACACATATCTGGCACAAACCCTCGATGCGCCAAGATATCGAGGCTGGCGCGCTGACCGAAATTGATGCGCTCAATGGCTATATCGCAGCAGAGGCACCAAAATACGACCTAGCTGTGCCGCGCAATCAATTGCTGGCCCATCTGGTGCGCGCGCGCGAAACCGCGCCTGCATATTGGGCAGGCAAGCCGGCGTAATTTCACTTTCCCTCAATTTTCCAAACCGATAGATTAGCCTGCAAGGGAGAGAGATATGACCGAACGCCTACCGCATGAAAAAGGATTTCACGTCAGCTGGGACCAATTGCACCGCGACGCGCGCGCGCTTGCGTGGCGCTTAGACGGCAAAGGCCCGCTGGACGGGGAATGGAAAGCGCTGGTTGCGATCACACGCGGCGGATTGGCGCCAGCGATGATCATCGCGCGCGAATTGGATATTCGCAAAGTCGATACAATCTCGGTCAAGTCTTATGATTTTCAAAACCAGTCAGAGGCAGAAATTCTCAAAGATGTGGATCGCAAACTGATTGGTGATGGCGAGGGCATTCTTGTAATCGACGATCTGGTCGATACCGGAAACACGCTGGAAGTGGTCCGTAAGATGATCCCGAATGCACATTACGCCACACTTTATGCCAAGCCCAAAGGCGCCCCGCTGGTCGATAGTTTCATCACAGAGGTCAGCCAAGATACATGGATTTTCTTCCCATGGGATTTGGCGCTGCAATATGTGGAACCTTATCGCGGGAAGGATTGATGGGCGACAATAAGAAACTGTCAACCGCGACCAAACTTGCCCAAGCGCTGCGCTTTCTGGACGAGAAAACGGGTGCGATTATTCCCCCTATTCAATCCAGTGCGACCTATGCCCGCGATGAGGCGTATGACATCCGCAAACCCTATTGGTACAGGCGCGATGGCAATGAAACCACCGCACAGGCAGAGGCGATTATCGCCGATCTGGAAGGCGCCGCAGAAAGCTTGCTGTTTGCCTCTGGCATGTCGGCCTGTGCAGCAGTCATCGATCATCTGGACACCAGCGCCCATGTGGTCGTGCCAGAGGCGATGTATCACGGTGTGTTAGAGCTGTTTCAGAATTGTGCCGCCAATGGCCGCCTTGATGTCAGCACTTACCCCGCCGGTAATTTTGAGGCGATGAAAGCGGCCCTGCGGGATGGACAAACCAAACTCGTCTGGGTCGAAAGTCCCAATAATCCCGATTGGGATGTCACCGATATCGCGGCTTTCGCAGATGCAGCCCATGCTGCGGGCGCAAAACTGTTTACCGATTGCACAGGCACGCCGCCCATTGCGACGCGCGCGCTTGATCTGGGCGCGGATATTTCCTTTCACTCTGCCACCAAGTATTTGAACGGGCATTCCGATGTCAGCGCAGGGGTTTTATCCGTCAAAGAAACCGATGCAGCTTGGGAAAAGATTGCACGTATCCGCAAACTGAACGGCACAGTGTTGCACAGCTTTGATGCGTTCCTGCTGATCCGGGGGATGCGGACATTGCACATTCGCTATGCGCGGCAAACGGAAAACGCATTGAAAATCGCACAGTTTTTGGAAACGCATCCATCTGTGAATCGTGTGATGTATCCCGGTCTGCCCAGCCATCCTGACCACGAAATTGCCAAAAAACAAACTGGTGGGGCCTATGGCGGCATGCTGTCAATCCTTGTCAAAGGCGGCAAAAAAGCGGCGATTGATACGTGCCGCTATGTGCAAGTCTTCTACCCCGCAACCTCACTTGGTAGCGTCGAAAGCTTGATCGAACATCGCAAAACAGTTTCGGGCGAGGGGTTCCCTGTGGACCCAGCCCTATTGCGTCTTTCAATTGGTATAGAAGATGCGGACGACCTGATTGCGGATTTGGATCAGGCGCTGACCCGCGCCACCTCATAAAAAAAGGCCCAAAACACGCGCTTTGGGCCTTAAACAACTGAATTTATGGCGTTTTACTTCAGGGACAGACCAACGAAGCGGCTATTGCCCGCACGTTCGACCTTTAACAAGGTAGATTTACGCCCACTTTCGCGCGCTTCCTCAAAGGCCGTTTCAACCTCGTTGGGCGCACCAACTGCGACATGATCCACCTCTGTGATGAGATCACCCGCACGCAGGCCTTTTTCGAACGCATCCGTGGTCTCGTCAACGGCGACAATCGCAACGCCTGTCACATCATCACCAAGCTCCAAACCCTGCCGGACCTCTGGCGTTAAACCAGATAGGGTCAAACCCATTTCTTCCATTTCCTCTGGCTCCGCAGGGGTTGCAACCGCTGGCACAACCTCCTCACGCTCTGCGTCTTCGCGGCGTCCAAGAGTGATCTTCAATGTCTCAGTCGACCCTTCGCGGAACACGGTCACGCGCACCGCTTTACCGACATCAGTGTTGCCCACAAGCGAGACCAGACCACGCGTATCGACAACATCAACACCATCAAACGTCATGATCACATCGCCTTCTTGAACGCCACCTTCTTTTGCAGGTCCTTCAGGAACGCCAGAGACCAACGCACCACGTGCGCTATCAAGACCCAGAGCGTCTGCCAGATCGTCATCCACCTCTTGGATTTGAACGCCCAACCAGCCACGGCGTGTTTCACCAAATTCCAGAAGTTGGTCAACAACACGGTTCACAACACGCGACGACATGGAAAAGCCCAAGCCGATCGAGCCGCCATTGGGCGAGATAATTGCCGTGTTCACACCAATCACTTCCCCATCCATATTGAACAAGGGTCCGCCAGAGTTGCCGCGGTTGATCGCCGCATCTGTTTGAATGAAATCATCATACGGCCCAGATTGCAGCGAACGGTTGCGTGCAGAGATAATGCCCGCAGAGACAGAGAAGCCCTGCCCAAGCGGGTTCCCAATTGCCAAAACCCAATCGCCTACACGGGCAATATCGCTGTCCCCAAATTGGACAAATGGCAACGGCGCATCCGCTTCGACCTTTAACACAGCGATATCCGTATTGGGGTCTGTGCCAATCAATGTTGCATCCAAAAACTCACCATCGAAAAACTCAATCGCGATTTCATCTGCATTTTCAATCACATGATTATTCGTGACGATATACCCATCCGCCGAAATCACAAAGCCAGAGCCCAGCGCCGAAGATTGGCGTGGACGTCCCTGCGGCCCTTGCTGATTAAAGAAATCATTAAAGAAATCTTCAAACGGGCTGCCTTCTGGCACTTGTGGCCGGGCTTGTCGATTGGGCTGCGTCACGGTTGTTTTGGTCGTGATATTCACCACGGATGGTGACAATTCTTCGGCCAAGTCAGCAAAGCTGTCTGGCGCACCGCGTGCCTGCGCGGACAAAGCTTGGGCCAAAAAGAAGACCAAAGCCAATAAAGCGCCTAGGCTGATTGCCACGGGCCGCGTGAAATTCTGTTTGGAGGAAATTGCTATCGCTCTCACATGCCTCTCCTTTGTTGAGGTTTGCATCGGGATGATCCCGTCAGTCTCAAAAATGTGCTTTTCTTGCATCAATGCAAGACAAACTCTGTTTATTTTTGTCAAATGGCTGTGAGTATGTCGAGGGGTCACGCTCACGAAACCGTTAAACGGGCGAAGTCATGCTGGCAATAATATAGACCCAAATCGCCCCCAGCGCGATCATAATAAAGCCCAGCCAGCGGCGATCTTGATCGGGCATGGCAGACAGAAATTTTAGGATATCCTGATAAAGATTAGGGGCCAGTGCAATCACCAGCCCCTCAATTATGGCCACAAGGCCAAGTGCGATTAAAAATTCCGTCACTGACGGCCTGTGTCTGATTTCAGATAGTCAAAAAACTCTGAATCAGGCGAGATCACCAGTGTCGAATTGTCACCTTTGAGCGATTGCTCATAGGCGTTCAAAGACCGGTAGAAGCTGAAGAATTCAGGATCACGACCAAACGCATCGGCGAAGATGGCGTTACGTTGCGCATCTGCTTCACCGCGCACGATCTCTGATTGCTTTTGTGCTTCGGACACGGTTTCCACCACTGTCCGATCTGCCGCCGCACGAACCCGCTGTGCCGCTTCGTTACCACGCGCAATCTCGTCTGCGGCTTCCCGTTCACGTTCCGCGCGCATACGACCAAATGTGGCCTCTAGGTTTTGTTCGGGCAGGTCTGCACGTTTGATCCGCACATCTGTGATCGACACACCCAAGGCAGAGGCTTGGCCGCGCACTTGATCCCGGATTTCGTTCATCAGTGCCGCACGGTCCTCAGACAGGATTGTGTTAGAATCCACACGACCCAAAACTTCGCGCATCCCGTCATTTAGGATACCATCAAGTTTTGATGCCGCCGCACGTTCGCCGCCAGAACCGTTTGCTTGACGGAAGCGCACAGGATCTTCAATACGCCAAAGGGCGAATCCATCCACAACCAAACGACGGTCATCAAGGGGTGTAAATTCGTCGGATTGAATATCCAAAGGCAGGATACGGTCGTCATATTTGACGACTTCGTGCAAAACAGGCACGCGGAAATATAGGCCTGGGTCATTATTCACCGCAGAGACCTCACCAAACCAAAGGCGCAGTGCTTTTTCACGTTCATCGACGATGTAGATGGATGACAGGCCAAGTAGGACCGCACCAATAAAGATTGGAAGTGCTAATAATCTAAGCATCAGTTGCCTCCTGTCGTCGTCGCTGGACGCTGTTGACGGTTAAGCTCGTTGAGCGGAAGGTAAGGCACAACGCCCTGCCCGCCTTCGGCACTTTCATCGATGATGATCTTGTTCACATCACCAAACACGCGTTCGATCGTTTCAATATACAAACGCTTGCGTGTCACCTCGGGTGCTTTGGCAAATTCGTCATAGACAGAAACGAAACGCGCCGCTTCACCTTCTGCTTCATTGACAACCTGCGCCCGGTAGCCTTCGGCTTGTTCCAAAAGCTGCGCCGCTTCACCACGTGCTTCTGCCACAACGCGGTTTGCATAAGCGTCCGCTTGCTTCTCAAGCGTGTCACGGGTCTGTTCAGCCGCTTGAACCTCGCGGAAGGCATTGATCACTTCTTGGGGCGGGTTGGCACCCAGCAAGTTCACACGAATGATGTTCACACCAGAATCGTAGCTGTCCAAAGTGTCTTGGGTCAAACGACGAAGCTCTGCTGTGATCGCACCACGATCCCTGTTCAAGATCGGTGCAAGGTTAGATCGTGCAATAATCTCGCGCATTGCTGACTCTGATACCGCTTGGATCGTTTCGCGAGAGGCCGCAAGATTGAACAAGAATTTTTGCGGGTCAGAGATGTTCCAGACAACTTGGAAATCGATATCAACGATATTTTCATCACCCGTCAGCATCAACCCTTCATCTGCGCGCGTTCCGCGACCAACACCGATATTTTCTGTGTTTTCGCGCGTCACTGGCAAGATCACTTTGGTAACAACCGGCCAAGGGGCAAAGTTCAGACCCTCGTCCCCGGTTTTATAATACTCACCAAATAGCAATTCGACTGATTGTTCGGATGTATCGACGCGGTAGAAACTTTGGAACGCCCAAAGCCCAAGGGCCGCAATTAAAATCAGTATGATGCCGCCGCGGCCAATGCCGCCACCGCCGCCGCTGCCGCTGGCCCCGCCAGAGCCACCGCCCCGGCCGCCCATGATCGCACGCAGCTGATCACGGCCTTTGTTCAAAAGATCATCAATATCGGGCCCTTGCGGGGGTCGCCCGCCGCCCTGTGGGGGGCGTTTGCCGCCGCCACCTTGTGGGGGACGATTGCCACCGCCGGATCCCCAAGGTCCACCTGAACCGTTATTTGCCATAAAATCCTCCGATTAATGACGTTAGTTTATTGATTATTGACTTGGAGTTACAGCCCCAAGTTTCAAGAAGAAACACGCGTGGGTGTCGACATTGTGACCAGCTCTTCTGCTGCGACAGGGTGCACGGCCATTGTGCGGTCAAAATCGGCTTTTGTTGCGCCCATTTTCACTGCGATTCCAACCAGTTGGATCATTTCCCCCGCACCATGGCCAACAATATGAACGCCCAGAACTTTCTGGCTACCTTTCGCGACAATCAGCTTCATCAACATTTTTTCATCGCGCCCAGCCAAAATCACTTTCATTGGGCGAAAACTGGCCACATAGACCTCAATCGGTTCTTGGTCGCGCGCCGCCTCCTCGGTCATGCCGACCGTGCCAATTTCAGGCTGGGTAAAGACCGCCGTTGGGATCAACTCATGGTCTGGTGCTGTTGGATTGTTTTTATAAACAGTTTCGACAAAACACATGGCTTCATGGATCGCAACCGGCGTTAAGTTTACGCGATTGGTAACATCGCCCAGCGCATAGATATTGTCGATATTTGTCCGGCTATAGGCATCTACGATGATCTCGCCGCGCCGACCCAATTCAACGCCGACATTCTCAAGCCCAATGCCGCTTGTATTCGGATTGCGTCCGGTCGCGTAGACAACCGCATCCACCTCATAATCGCCCGCATGGGTGCAAGTGACATGCAGGCCATCCGCAGTTTTTTCAATTTTCTTTATATCGGTGCCTGTATGAATAGCGACACCTTTGGCACACATCTCTTCGGCTACAAAACCCTGCACCTCTTCATCAAAGCCACGCAAAATCTGTGCGCCACGATAAAATTGCGTCACCTCGGCGCCCATACCGTTAAAAATGCAGGCAAACTCACACGCAATATAGCCACCGCCCACAACCAAAATCCGTTTTGGAAGCACCGGCATGTCCATCACCTCGTTCGAGGTCATAACATAGTCCGCGCCTTCAATATCGGGCACAAAGGGATGCCCGCCTGTGGCAATCACAAGTGTTTCTGCGGTGATTTCCTGACCATCTGCCAAAACCACGGTATGCGCATCTTTCAATGTTGCGCGTTGATGGAAATGGGTGACATCATTGCTGTCGAGGATATTTTGATAAATCCCCTCTAGCCGATCAATCTCTTTGTCTTTTGCAGATTTGAACGTTTCCCAGTCAAAAGAAACATCCCCAACCGTCCAGCCATATCCGGCGGCATCCTCGAAGCTTTCTGAAAACTCGGATGCATAGACCATGAGCTTTTTGGGCACACAGCCACGGATGACACAGGTACCGCCATAACGGTATTCTTCGGCCAAAGCGACTTTCGCACCATTTTGGGCCGCAACGCGGGCGGCCCGCACCCCGCCGGAGCCTGCGCCGATCACGAAGAGATCGTAGTCATATGCCATTTATTCATTATCCATTGCTTGAAGTGTGGCGATCAAATCCGCCTCGGAAGACAGATCATATGTCTTTTCCTGCCAATCGCCAGTCCCCTCACGGAAACGTGCTGTGCCAGCGTCATCGCCCATAATGATCGCATCCGCCATATCCAGAAATAAACCCGTCTCATTCACGCCCGGAATATGGATCAACGCCGTATTGAGCGCATGCGCGTTCGGAATTGCCCCAAGATGCAGATCTAAGATGCGATTGCCCTCGTCAGTTGAAAAAAACAAAGACCCTTTGGCTTCGCGCCACGTGGTTTCGGTTGGTAAACCCATATCTGCCAGAACCGCCTCGACATTCTTTTGTGTTGCCGTCCAGCCAAATTCGCTGATCTCGATTGGCAATGGGAAAGCCCCCAAGGTTTCCACCTCTTTTGATTTGTCAGTAATGATCACCAATCGCTTGGCTTGAAACTCCACCACTTTCTCTTGATAGAGCGCGCCACCGCCGCCCTTGATCAGATTGTTTTGCCCGTCAAATTCATCGGCCCCGTCGACGGCCAGATCAAGGGGCGCAATCACCTCAACCAAATGCGGGTAAATATCGAGTGCGGAGGCAAGTGCACGGGTTTCTTGCGAGGTCATACATGCCTCGATCTGCAACCCATTTTCACGGATTTCATGGGCCAGTAACTTCACGAACCACCGCGCCGTTGATCCGGTGCCAAGGCCCAGAGTCATGCCCGATTGGACCTCTTGGACAGCATGTTTGGCGGCGATGAATTTGCCGATCTCGGCGGGAGATAAATCGATGCTCACGATAGGGTCCTTATTACTGTCAAAGATTCTGCGATGATCTATAAACCGCGCGCAATAAATGGAACAGAACAATCGAATTCGATGCTTGCGATTTCCTTGCTAAAGTAAAAGACCTGTAACGTGAATCTCAAGAAGAACCAAAATCCCGTTTAGCCGAAGGCTGAGACAGGGTTTTGGCGTTTCATCTTTTAGGTCTTTTGTCCAAAGTTCTTCAAAAATAGAAACGCGGATTTGGTTAACATCTACTTCAATCACCTAGGTTATTAGGTGAAGGATTTACCAAAAATTAACCCCTATAATTTTCGCAAAAACACCATTTCCATTCGCTTTTCACCTGTCATGTTTCCGATCGGAAACATATAAGCGATCCCATGTTCTTAAGTATCTTTGATATCTTCAAAATCGGCGTCGGCCCATCCAGCTCTCACACCATGGGACCGATGGTGGCCGCTGGCCGTTTTTTGGATTTGATCAAAGACAGCGGTTTAAAACCCGACGCGCTTGGCGCCTCGCTTCATGGCTCTCTGGCGTTCACTGGTAAGGGCCACCAATCCGATATCGCGGTCATCCGCGGCCTCGCAGGCATTCGTCCAGATACATATGATGCCAAAGCGGTCGCGGATATCGAGATGCAAATCGCGCAAACAAAAAAACTCAGCCCAGAAGGGCATCCAGAGTATCTGTTTGATCCCGAAAGATCGGTGAAGTTCGATTTTGACACACAGCTGCCCGGCCATCCAAATGGGATGAGTTTCTTTGCATATGACAATCTGGGCGATGTCATTTTACAGCAGGTCTATTACTCCATCGGCGGCGGCTTTGTCCAAACCGATACGGAACTTGCCGCCGGTGACGATACCGACGGTTACGGGTTCAAGGTGCCCTACCCTTTCAAACATGCCGATGAAATGATCGCCATGTCAGATGCATCTGGCAAAACCATCGCCGAGATGAAATGGGAAAATGAAATTTCTGGCATGCCTGCGGATGAGTTGCGCCAAGGCATCGCCCGCATTTGGGCGGTCATGAATGAGTGTATCGAGGCCGGACTAAAAGCTGACGGCATTTTGCCCGGCGGTCTGAATACCAAGCGCCGCGCCAAAGGTATCCATGAAAGCTTGCGCAAGGAAATCAGCCGCAACCTGACGGCTCCACATATCATCAATGATTGGATGTCATGTTATGCAATGGCCGTGAACGAACAAAACGCCGCTGGTGCACAGGTCGTCACCGCGCCCACAAACGGGGCGGCAGGCGTGATCCCCGCGACGTTGCGCTATTATCTGGATCATGTGCCTGATGCCTCGGTGCGCAAAATATCGGATTTCTTGCTAACTGCCGCCGCCATCGGCGGCCTGATCAAAACCAATGCATCAATCTCAGGTGCAGAGGTTGGATGTCAGGGCGAAGTTGGCTCTGCCTCTGCAATGGCAGCTGCAGGGCTCTGCGCAGTTTTGGGCGGCACGACACGCCAGATTGAAAACGCAGCAGAGATTGCGCTGGAACATCATTTGGGCATGACCTGCGATCCGATCAAAGGGCTGGTTCAAGCGCCATGTATTGAACGGAATGGCTTGGGCGCAATCAAGGCCGTTTCTGCCGCGTCCTTGTCGCTGCGCGGCGATGGCACACATCTGGTGTCGCTAGACGCCTGCGTTGAAACCATGCGCCAAACCGGGCTGGATATGAATTCCAAATATAAAGAGACATCTTTGGGTGGCTTGGCTGTAAACTTGCCCGAATGCTAGGCCGTCAGCGCCTCTAACACGACATCTAAAAAGCGTTTTGGAACTATCACCAACAGATCACCGTTTACGTCATCCAAAACAACCGCACCCTCTGCCTGATTAGAGCTGCTGATCTGTCCCGCAGGCGTTAAATCCAGCCCATCAAGCGGATAGGCCAAACCCTTACTCTTCGCCCGTACATCCGACATCGGGAAAAAGGCAATCGGATCCCCACTCCCAAGCTTCAAATGCAAATGCTTGGGCGCACGAAAACAAATATCCTCGTCGCTAAACAGTATCGGATGCGACTGTCGCCTCTGCGCCATCACAGAAAGTGCTGCCAGAGAATGATCCAACCTTTTGCCCCAAAACCCAAAACAAAACAAGCAATTTGATCCAATATGCACCAATGATTTTTCAAAATCTGTTTGGTTTTGATCGGGCGTCTCAACACGCTCTACGCCTGCCAAATCAGCTGGATCACAGCTGTCCATATCCCCAATCACA
Source organism: Pseudomonadota bacterium (assembly GCA_039029215.1). GTDB lineage: Bacteria > Pseudomonadota > Alphaproteobacteria > Rhodobacterales > Rhodobacteraceae > Amylibacter. Next base: position 8,116 of record JBCCGP010000004.1, on the reverse strand, counting down.
GCCACTGGGCTCAGCCCAAATGCGCGCGCATTGCGCACGCCACCATCTGCACAAAACACCCGATAGGGTAATTTTTTCAAGATAGCGACGTCGCTAGGATAGATCTCGCCACCGCCCACCAAGACGGCAGCGTCGTTGATTTTAGGATACGGTTTTTCCATTTGTCGCCCAAAGATCCAATTTTAATTGGTTTTATCAAAATTTACTCGGTATGGTAGAGAGGCGAAGGATTATTTCGGGGATTTGGGTGATGCAATCTGTGACTGTGTCTTATGGATCGTTTTCTCTGACGGTTGATGGGTATGAGGACCCATTTAAAGTTATTCATGAAATAACGGAACTTTACGCGAAAATGGCGGCGCAATATCCCGATTTCGGGGCAGAGCCGATGAAAACCCACACCACGAACCCAGAACCCGTCGCTGCACCGCCAGCGCCTCAGGCTGCAACCGATCAGCCACTCATGACGCAACCCCTTACTCCTGCATCCGATGACAGCGCTCAGCCAGCACCTATAGCAGACACCCCAAAACCACTTCATCCAGATGAATTCGCACTGGGTCAGGACACAACCGCAGAGATCGAACCGCTACGGCTTAACAGTCCGATCCCGCGCTACCGACGCATCGACATGTCACAGATTCGCGCCGCCTCAGAACCCCTCACCACCGATGATCTTGAAAAAGTAGAACCAATTATTCGGCGCTTCCCGATAAATGGTGAAAATTAAAGCAAATTAAGTAACGACTTAACCGCAATATTTGCAAACATATCACGAATACGTTAATTTTTTATACTTTTTATAGCTTTGCCTAGATATTGCCTTTTTTTTGACGTTTAAGTGTCAGGCTCGCTGCTGCGTTTCTTGGGTCGTTATGTCAGAAAAATCACAAACACTTTCGGTTAATTTCGGGGATTTCTCTATTGTGCTCGAGGGGTATGAAGACCCTTTTTCAATAATGAAGCAAGTTGCGGAATATATGGAAAACCGTCTTGCCCAAGACCCAGAGTTAAAAAACAAGCCACTTGAAAAAGCAGAAACCTTATCCATGGATTTGGCCAAAACGCTCGATACGGCCGGCACCGTGACGCTTGACCATGACGTGGTGCGCCTGAAAGCCGTGGGCGATGTCGACCTTCCTATCGTCTCTCAGCCTTCAACGGCGGAGGTCGACAAAATCTCGCAAGATGTTGCGCGCGCACTTGATGGCCTGAAGGCCCAAAGTGAAACAACCGTCGACGTCACGCGCGATCCCCCATTATCTTTGCAAAACCTTGTGACCGAAGAAGACATCAAAGATGTTGAAATGACGTTTTCGACGGATCGCAAGCGTCGCAGCGCCACTGCACCCGTAGACCTTGATGATCATGCTGAAAATACGCGCGAACTGCCCTTCGTTGGGAAGTCCGTCAATAAAAATAGCAAACCAAACCCCTCAAAGATCAAGATCATTCGCGGCTATGAGGCAGATATGCCACAATCTTTAGATGACATGCCCGATGCGGCCTCAGAGCCACTCATTGACGGGGCAGACGCGAACCTAACGTCAGAGCGTCCCGCCCGCACCTTCCGCAAGCTCAAAGCCACACCGGTCGAGACGGTGGAGGATGCGATTGAACCAGACGCCGCAACACAGACCCCGTCCGCTGAAGACGTTCAAGACGAAAAGCCAAGCCGCTATCGCAAACTAAAAGCCTAACGGCACATCGTCGCGGTGATCCTCGTTAACGGTCTTCCGCTTCACGATCCTCTTCACTCGGATCATCAGGATCTTTCTGCCCAACGCCCTGAAAAACAAATTTAAACGGCAGGAAACAGATCAATCCAAGCACGACATATATAATCACTTCCAACACCAAAGGGGGTCTTGGAATCGCGTTCATCAGCGTTACAACCCCAACGATATAGGCAGGCATCCAAACCAGCAAAACAATCAGCGACCAGCGCCTGCGGGCTTTGTAAGACAGTGCCATCAATCTGCAAACGGATCAGTGACAAGGATTGTATCTTCGCGCTCTGGCGAGGTGGAGAGCAACGCAACCGGACATTCAATCAATTCTTCCACCCGGCGTACATATTTGATTGCCGCCGCTGGCAAATCATTCCAAGACCGCGCCCCTTCGGTGCTTTCTGACCATCCGGGCATCGTCTCATATATTGGTTTACACCGCGCTTGCTGATCCGCCGCCGTTGGCAGGTAATCCAACTGCGCGCCGTCCAGCTCATAACCGGTGCAAATCTTCAATTCATCAAACCCATCCAAAACATCAAGTTTTGTCAGGCTGATCCCATTCACGCCCGATGTCGCACAGGTCTGGCGCACCAAGACTGCATCAAACCAGCCACAGCGGCGTTTGCGTCCCGTCGTGGTGCCAAATTCATGCCCACGTTCGCCCAAACGCTGCCCATCTGCATCTTCAAGTTCCGTCGGAAACGGCCCTTCCCCGACACGCGTCGTATAAGCCTTCACGATCCCAAGCACGAATTCAACCGCGCCTGGTCCCAAGCCGGTCCCTGTCGCCGCTTGGCCTGAAATCACATTTGACGAGGTCACAAAAGGATAGGTACCAAAATCAATATCCAGCAATGCCCCTTGCGCCCCTTCAAACAAGATCCGCTTACCTGCTTTGCGCTTTTCATTCAGCACTTTCCAAACGGGGCCAGCATATTCAAGAATTGCTGGTGCGATTTCTTTCAATTGGGAGATCAATGCAGTGCGATCAATCGGCGCCAAACCCAGCCCATTGCGCAAAGCATTGTGATGCACCAATGCACGATCTACACGAAGTTCTAAGGTTGCATCATCAGCTAAATCAGCGACTCGGATCACGCGACGCCCAACTTTATCTTCGTAAGCAGGGCCAATACCACGCCCAGTTGTGCCAATTCGTGCTACTGAATTCTGATTTTCCCGCGCACGATCTAATTCACCATGGAACGGTAAGATCAGCGGCGTATTCTCTGCGATCATAAGATTGTCTGGATTGATATCAATCCCTTGGGCGCGGATGGTTTCGATCTCCTTGATCAAATGCCAGGGGTCTAACACAACCCCGTTCCCAATGACCGACAGCTTACCACCGCGAACAACACCAGACGGAAGCGCGTGCAGCTTATAAACCTCACCATCCACAACCAGCGTGTGGCCTGCATTATGTCCGCCCTGAAAGCGCACAACAACATCTGCCCGCTCAGACAGCCAATCAACAATTTTACCTTTGCCCTCATCCCCCCACTGGGCCCCGATCACTGCAACATTGGCCATGAAATGCTCCTAAAAATGCTCGCCGATATCGTCTATAACGATGCGCAAGACCAAGCAAAAGGACAAATACGCTCAGCAGTTTCTGAATAGTCTTCTTTGCCTCTCGGGATCATTTGGCTAAAGCCAAATAACCCTGCCAGCAGAAGAATCACGCTGCGTGCGATTCTTCTTTGCCTCTCGCAAATTGCTTTGCAATTTACTGCCAACCGAAAATCACTACATGATTTTCTTTGTTCCCAAAAATATCTTGGGGGTTTCAAAAGGGGCAAAGCCCCCTTTTGCGCCCTGCGCGGGCGCACGTGCATATCTATCACATGCGCGGCACGCGCACCGCGCTTACAAAGACGCCAAATACCGATCCAAATAATCCAACCGATCTTGCCCCCAAAATACCTGCCCATTCACCACATAGCTGGGCGCACCAAAAACTTGGGCTTGCAACGCCTCTTCGGTATTGCGCTCCAGAACCTCTGCGCCTTTGAGCATCCCGCTTTCGGCAAGACTGCCCTCAAACCCATTGGCTTCAAGTGCGGCTTTCACAACCGCATCCTCCGCAATATCTTTCTCCTCTGCCCAAACCGCAGATAACAAGGATCGACATAGACCACCAATATCACCCCCGCCTGCCTCTTGGGCCGCAATGACTGCAAAACATGCAGGTGCCGGATTGGTCGGCCAAAAGGCTGGCTTTAAATGGATCGGCATGCCAACGAAATCCGCAATCCGTTCAATCTCTGCAAAACGATAGGCTTGTCGGGACGGGTGCCGATCTTTGGGCGGCGTGCCACCGGTCAATTCAAACACTTTCATCAACTGAAACGGCTTATAGGTGACCGTCGCCCCATGCTTGGCGGCCAGCTTTTCCAACCCGTCACCAGCTAGATAGGTAAAGGGCGACAGGGGGAACATGTAATAGTCGATATGGGCCAAGAAATTCTCCTTCAGATCTGCGCATTTCGCTCATCATCGCCCTATGCGAATCCCAAATCAACTGCTAAGAGATGGCCACGGGAAATGTTACAGATTTATGACGCTGACGGGGACAAATCGGGGGTAAAAATGACTGCCACAGAACCAAAGCTGATCGCTGGCAACTCTAACCTCTCTCTCGCCCAAGCCATCTCAACCTATATGTCTCAACTGCGCGGCAATCAGATTGCGCTTTGTGACACGCGTGTGGAGCGGTTTAATGATGGCGAGATCTTTGTCGAGGTCTTTGAGAATGTCCGCGGGCAGGATATGTTTATTATCCAATCGACCTCAAATCCGGCCAATGACAATCTGATGGAATTGCTGATTATGGCTGATGCGCTGCGTCGCTCTTCTGCGGCACGCATCACGGCTGTGATCCCCTATTTCGGTTATGCCCGCCAAGACCGACGCACCAAGGCCCGCACGCCGATCACGGCCAAGCTTGTGGCCAATATGCTGGTAGAGGCGGGTATTGAACGGATCCTAACTGTTGATTTACATGCCGCCCAAATTCAGGGCTTTTTTGATATCCCTGTGGACAACCTTTATGCGGCACCTGTCTTCGCACTTGATGTCAAACATCACAACCCGGACACCAAAGGTGTCACGGTTGTTTCACCCGATGTCGGCGGTGTCGCGCGCGCGCGCGAGCTGGCAAAACGCATTGGTGCAAACCTGGCCATCGTGGACAAACGCCGCGACAAACCAGGCGAAGTAGCCGAGATGACGGTGATCGGGATTGTCAAAGACCAGCACTGCATCATTGTCGATGATATTTGCGACACGGCAGGCACACTTTGCAAAGCCTCTGATACGCTTTTGGAACAGGGCGCCAAATCGGTGGACAGCTATATTACCCATGGCGTTCTCTCTGGTCCGGCGATTGAACGGATCACCAACAGCTCGATGCAGCATTTGGTGATCACAGATTCGATTGAAACCAATGGTGCAGCCGAGGCATGTGATAAAATCCGCAAAGTGCCCTTGGCCCCGCTTTTGGGCCAAGCGATGATGAATATCGCAGGTGGCGCCTCTGTCTCCTCTCTCTTTGACGAGGGCACATTAGGGCCCATCTATAAGGATTATTACGATCATAACTAAAAGGGTCCATCATGGCTGAAGAACATGACAAGGCGATGATGGAAAACCTTTATTGGTGGGGCATACCTACGCTGTTTCGTGCACCAAACGAAGAACTGGGTGGGCAAGATATCGGTCTGATCGGCGTGCCCCATTCGGGCGGTAATGGCACAACCGAGCGCGATCAACATCTTGGGCCCCGCGCGTTGCGTCACGTCTCGGCCGTGCAGCGCCGTGTGCATGGTGTGTTTGGCATTGATCCTTGGACCAGCGCCAAAATTGCCGATCTGGGCGATGTCGCCTTCCCGCGCGCGAATGACAACGAAGACTGCATTCAGCGTATCACGGACTATTATTACGCCGTTGATCAGGCCGAGGTGCGGCCTGTCTCGATCGGCGGGGATCATTCGATCACAGGGGGGATCGTCACCGCACTTGGCAATGGATATTTGGCAAAAGGCGAGAAGGTCAGCCTGCTGCATCTTGATGCCCATACAGATGTCTTTACCAAGGTCGATCATTTCCTGGGCGCAAAACGTTCTGCTGCGCATTGGGGGGCGTATTTGGCCGATGAAGGCAATGTCGATCCGACGCGCTCCATGCAAATCGGCCTGCGCGGCCATCCCCGCACTTTGGACTGGCTGCAACCGTCTTATGATTACGGCTATAACGTTGTGACCATGGCCGAGTATCGCAGCCGCGGTGCCGCAGATGTGATTGCACAGATAAAGCAGGTTTTGGATGGACGCCCTGTCTATATCACCTTTGATCTCGACTGTCTTGATCCCACGATTGCGCCGGGCGTGTCAAATTTGGAACCGGGCGAAAAGGGCTTTGATATTGACGAAGCGATTGGGCTTCTACGCGCTGCACGCGGCATGAATATTATTGGCGGCGATGTCGTCTGTATGATGCCGACCAAAGACAGCCCCAATCATATCACAGCGCTATCTGCAGGTGCTGTGATGTTTGAAATGATTGCGATGATCGCAGAGAACGTCGTCAAACAATAAGGGATTGCGCCCCTCTGGGGCGCGATAAGGTCAATCTCTGCGGGCAGGTTAACCTGCCACTTAGAGATTGATTGGAGGCGCGTCGCCCTCCAAACCTCCAGAAGATATTTTTGGAACAAAGAAAATCATGAAATGATTTTCTGTCGGCAGTAAATTGCTAGGCAATTTGCGAGAGACAAAGAAGACGCGAGCGCAGCGAACGTCTTCTGCCGTCAGGGTTATATGGCGAAAGCCAAATGATCCCGAGAGGCAAAGAAGATTATTCTGGTTTTGTTTAAGCTTGGCCAACAAAAAAGCCCCGCAGGAAGCGGGGCTTTCAAAATCACAATAAGATAAAGAGCGTTTAGATAAGTTCCAACAGAGCCTTCGTATCCGCGACACGTTTCTCGGCCAAATCCTTCTCAGCGCCCTCTAGGCTTTCTGCTGCCGCAACCGCATCCACAATCAGACCATCGACAATCTCGCGGGTCACGTCACCTTTTGGCATTGCTTGCTCTGCCAAGACAGACGTCCCTTCGCTCGACACCTCAACAAAACCGCCCGTGACCACATATTCCGTCACATCACTGCCCGCTTTCACACGCAGGATACCGGGACGCAATGTTGTCAGCACAGGCGAATGTTCGTCCATCGCTGTGAAGTCGCCTTCTGCACCCGGGATTTCAACTTCTCTTGCATCAAGTGATGCCAGCTTGCGCTCTGGAGAGACCAGATCGAATTTCATTTCGTAACTCCGTTTTTAACAGACTCGTCTGAGATTTTTTCGGGCAATAGCACGAATTGCGACTCTCCCGCCAGAACCAATTTATACTCTATTTCAGGCAATAATTCGTCCAGGGCCAAATTCACACCGTGTCCCTTTTCCGAGCCATTTTCCCAGTAATCATCACCAATAACCACACCATCTGGCTTCATCTTTGGGAACGCACCGCGCAGATCTCGGATCACATTCTCATATCGATGATTGCCATCGATATAAATCCAATCTAACGACCTATCGGGAATGGTTTCATAAAATTCATAAGAATATCCATGAAAGATCCGAACACAATCAGCTTCGTTTTGCGCAAATTCTTCTGAAAACTCTCGCGCAACTTTAGCTGGCAAACGACCAAAGAAGGTATATGCACCCCAATTTGGATAATTTTCTGGGTAAAGCTTGTCCCATGGATCGACCAGATGGAATTCAACTGGCTTAAAATGCTTCAATGCTAATTTCGAGAAGTGACCCAAAAAAACGCCTATCTCTACTCCGACACCGCCTTTTGGCACATATGGCTTTAATCCTTTAATGCGCCTTTTTGCGCGTTCCGCTTCACCGTGTAATTCTCTTAGGATATCAAATGGGATGTCGTCCTTGGATGTGACTGTTTTCATCACATCCAAGAATGGTTTTTCCCATGGGCGCTTAACCATGTGGGTTAAGCGGCCTCCGCTGCCATTTTCTCTGCTTTGGCTTTCACATCCTCGATACCGCCGACCATATAAAAGGCTGCTTCTGGAAGATGGTCATATTCACCAGCAACAACAGCTTTGAAAGATGAAATTGTATCTTCCAAAGACACCTGAATGCCGGGTGACCCTGTAAAGACCTCTGCCACGTCAAAGGGCTGTGACAAGAAACGCTGGATTTTGCGTGCACGCGCAACCGTCAGCTTGTCCTCTTCTGACAATTCATCCATCCCAAGAATTGCGATGATGTCTTGCAAGGATTTATAGCGCTGCAAAATCCCTTGAACGTCACGCGCCACATTGTAATGCTCTTCGCCCACAACCAATGGGTCC
>JBCCGP010000003.1:0-88318 GCA_039029215.1 Pseudomonadota bacterium | reverse complement strand
GTTTCATCGGCAAAGCAAAGCTTGCCCGCACGTTTCACCCGCCAATGATCATGCAACAGGCCAGAGTGCACGGTCTCACCCATTGCCAGCCTGCCAAGCACTATCGGCTCGACCAGCAGAAGCGAGGCGGAGGCGTCCATGTCGACCTCAATAGACCGATCCACCCGACCGCCATCAAACAAAATCGTCTCTTGCGCCAACCAATCCAGCGCCGCTTGCGCATCCAGATCAAAGCGCAGCTTCACATGCGCGGTGTCGCCGGTGCTTTTATAAATCCGCTCGGCCGTTTGTGTGGCCACGCGCAGCTTTGCACCCGCATCCAACCCAATATCAAGATCAAGGCGATCCCCACCTGTCAAACCCCCCGCAGTATTGATCATCACCGCGTCGGGTACAGGGTGATGATTGCGCGGCAGCATCAGTTTCAGACAGCCCGATTGATGCAAGTCACGTAAGACTGTTCGATCTTCCTTGCACCCAAAATGCAACCGCCCGCGCCCGCGCGCGCGTTGCAAAGATATGTGGGACTCGTCCAGCATGGTTAAGTGATTATGGTGACAAGAACATGTGTCTTTTTCAATTGGGATTTTTGCCGATGATGAAAATTTCAGCAGTCTTTTTGATCAATTCATCACAATTTCAGATTTTAAATTTTGTTTTGCCGATCAAGTTTCAAGTGCAGCATCACATTTGCACTTGAAACTTGATCAACACATTAAAATTTTGGTCCCCAAAAGAGGGGATCCAATCATCAAAACTACTCCGGAAAGACTTAAAGCGCCGCTGCCAATCTTGTTCCCTGGTTGATAGCGCGTTTTGCATCAAGCTCTGCTGCGACATCCGCGCCACCGATCAAATGGGCATTGTCCAAACCTTCGGCTAGGTCTTTGTTTGAAATTTGACCCGCGCAAAGAATGATTGTGTCCACTTCCAACAGCTGCTCTTCGCCCTCTTTGGCGATCAGCAAACCGTCATCTGTGATCTCTTTATATTCCGCACCAGAGACGAAATTCACACCCTTGGCTTTGAGGGACTGACGATGGATCCAGCCGGTGGTTTTACCAAGGTTTTTGCCCAGTTTTTCTGATTTACGTTGTAGCAAATGGATTTCTCGGACACTTGGTTCGGGCTTTGCACCCTCTGCGGAAAGGCCGCCACCGATGTCTGATGGATCGCCCACACCCCATTCTTTGCGCCAAAGATCAACATTTTCCGTCGGGCTTTCGCCTTCGTGGCTTAGGTATTCTGAAACATCAAATCCGATACCGCCTGCCCCGATCACAGCCACACGTTTTCCAACCTCTGCCTTGTTGCGCAAAACATCAATATAGGTCAAAACATTCGGTCGGTTTTGCCCTTTGATGTCTGGATCGCGCGGTGTGACGCCCGTGGCAACGATCACCTCGTCAAAGTCACCCAGCATGTCTTGGCTGACATATGTGCCAAGTTTCAAATCGATCGATGACAGCTCGACCATACGGCGATAATAATCCACCAAACCCCAGAATTCTTCTTTGCCGGGGACTTGTTTGGCCATATTTAGCTGCCCGCCGATTTCATCGGCTGCATCAAATAATGTCACATCGTGACCGCGCTGATCGGCGGTAATCGCCGTTGACAGGCCAGCTGGTCCAGCGCCGACAATGGCGATTTTTCTTGGTGTATCGGTGGGTTCAATCACCAATTCCGTTTCCGCGCAGGCGCGCGGGTTCACCAAACAACTGGACAGTTTCATCGAGAATGTATGATCCAAGCACGCTTGGTTACAGGCAATACAAGGCGCAATCTCGTCGCTGCGGCCTTCCTTGGCTTTCTTTACAAACTCCGCATCTGCCAAATAGGGACGCGCCATCGAAATCATATCTGCGCAGCCGTCTGCCAGAACCTGCTCTGCCACCTCGGGTGTGTTGATCCGGTTCGAGGTGATGATCGGGATAGATACCTCGCCCATCAGCTTTTTTGTCACCCATGTAAACGCGCGGCGCGGCACAGACGTGGCGATGGTCGGGATGCGCGCCTCGTGCCAGCCGATGCCGGTGTTGATAATGGTCGCGCCCGCCTTCTCGATTTCCTTGGCAAGCAGGACAACTTCTTCCCAAGTGGACCCATTGGGGATCAGATCGATCATCGATAAACGATAGATAATGATGAAATCGGCACCGACACGTTGGCGCATGCGGCGCACGATTTCGATGGGAAGGCGCATACGGTTTTCATAAGCCCCACCCCAATCATCGGTGCGCTTATTTGTATGAGTAACCAAAAACTGGTTGATGAAATATCCTTCTGATCCCATCACCTCGACACCGTCATACCCCGCTTCTTGGGCGCGGCGCGCAGATTCGACCATATCAGAGATTTGTTTTTCAATCCCATCGGCATCAAGCTCTGCCGGGAGAAAAGGCGAAATTGGGGATTTAATTGCGGAAGGCGCAACCGCTTTGGGCGAATACGCATACCGTCCGGCGTGCAGAATTTGCATCACAATCTTGCCGTCCGCCTCGTGAACCGCATCGGTTATAATCTTGTGCCCCGCAATGTCCTTTTCAGAATGCAGCCCCGATGCGCCGGGCATCACGCCACCTTCGTCATTTGGCGCCATACCGCCAGTCACAATCAGACCAACACCACCATTGGCGCGCTCTGCATAATAGGCAGCAACACGATCCCATGCGCCCATCTCTTCTAGACCGGTATGCATGGATCCCATCATCATTCGGTTTTTCAATGTGGTGAAGCCAAGATCCAACGGTGCAAACATGTGCGGATAGACGGCGTGTGTCATGGCGAAACCTCCCTTACATTCTTTGTTAAAACAAACCACGAAAGCGTTTTCATTTCAGCCCCAACGTGACGTAATTTTATACCACGAAACGTCACGTTATTTGCGGATTTTCTGATACAAACGAAACAGATAATACAACGCCAGACCGATGAAAAGCAGCCAAACTTGGAAAACCAGATCGCGTTCAAACAAGCTTGGATCATCATAATAGTTCTGCGCGCGATACAGCGCCAAACCGCTTGCAAATTCTTGGTAAGACACAACGAACATCCCCAGCAGGTTATTGAGGAAATGAATGCCAATCGCCGCACCCAAATTACCGGTGCGATAAGTCACCTCGGCCAGCAACAGCCCCAATAACCCGGTTGCACAGACCAATAACACGCCCTGCCAAACGCCATTGTCAGTTGTGAAATGTCCCAGCGAGAACAGCACCGATGGGATCACAAGCGCGGGCCAGACCTTGTTAAAGCGCGCGGCCAATTGTTGTTGCAGATAGCCGCGGAACAGCAATTCCTCGGCACTGACTTGAATAAGAAGCAAAATAAGGCCCGGCACCAAGAAGCGCAGCCATGTGGAATAGGCCAGATTATCCTCAAGAACCGGCGCAGAGCCAACAAACAATCCAAGCAGAAAAATAATGCCCGCATAGAACAGAACGCCCATAATGAAGAACTTAGCCAGCCTTCCAAATCCCGCGCCCAAAAGACTGCCCAGACCTCTTTTGTGAAACAGCCGAAGCGGTAGCGCCAACGCCAAGACCCAAACCACAAAGGTCGAGAACAAGACGATCATCTGTATCGGTGTATCAAAGCGCCCAGAAAGCAGACTATTGGCGCCGTCTGGGGATTGAAGCGCCTCAAAAACACCTAAGACTAGGGTGCTGAGCGCCAGATAGAGCACAAACCAAACCGCTAATGTCGCAAGCACACGCCAAATTTCAATTCGTGGTTTTGCCGGTGCGATAAAATTTTGAAACGCTACGTTCATTGCCAAACTTGCCTTCACTTTTCGCACAACTTAGTATCTATGCAGAAGCGAACAACAAGAATTTCAACATATCGGATTGCCTCAACCGTGTTCAGCCGCCGAAAATCGAAACTGCCCTTTGCGAATTTGCTAAATTGGAATGGTCAAAGCGATGCTGGCATCTCTTTGGCTGTCTTAAAAAGAGAGCGCCACGCCATGCAGAATTTTCTGTTGCTCAAAGAGGCGCAGATAGATCAGGCAATGGCCGAAGATGAGCCGCTAGCGATCCGCAAGCCACCGCGGACGATCTGTTCTTATCGTTTAGATGTATTTTCTTCGCCCATGACGCAAAAAAGAATGGCCTTTGTTGGAGATGGTCAGAAGCTGTCTGACCACGCCACGATATTTCACAATTGTCCGCTCAAGCAGGTTGTCGTGCACCAAACTCAGGCACGCCGTAAAACAACTGGCACCTATTTTGCTTTGGCGTTGGAAATATTTGATTTTGATGGTGACTATTTTTCAATGTCTATTGCATTGCCCGAGGCGCTGACAAACGATTTGCAACCAGGTGAAATCTTCAAAGTCGATCTAAATGCAAGATCAGAATACCCTGTGGAAAGTTATCTACGGTTGAACACAAATGATGGGCCGAACCGGAAAGATCACTCCGAGCAGATGAAACTAAGCGGCAAGACAGAGCGGTTAAATTTTGACCCCCAAACGTTGAGTGCGAACCTAAACGAGACGTATTGGCTAGATCTCTTTTTGAACGATGTCGCATTTAATCGGATCACACTGGATGATCTGGTCATCCATCGCTGCAGAATGTCGGAGCTTTAAATGACTGCCCAAATTCAACGTCTTAAAATATCAGATGGTCACTATCGAGGCGGCTTAACTTATAAAGGGGCGGTTCCCAAAATCTCTCTTCTATTAAATGGTGAAAAGATCGCGAAAACGACGATCAAGAAATCCAAGAAAGGCGAAGCAGAACTTTCGGTAGACCTGCCAGAACTAAAGGCGTCAGGGCATCGCGATGTCTTTGCCTTGGTCAATGATGCGGATGACGCTTTGCTGGATGTCTTCTCGGTCGGGCTTGATGCTGATACAAATTTGCGGTCCGAGGTAGAGGCATTGCGCCAAGAGCTTGAACTGTTGAAAACAGCCTTTCGCCGACAAAATAATACCAAAAAATAAAGCGCCATATGATCAAAATTTCTGAGACGCTCGACATAGCAGAATGGGAAATCTCAGAAAGTTTCATGCGCGCCTCTGGCCCTGGTGGGCAACATGTCAACAAATCTGATACTGCTGTCGAACTGCGGTTTGAGGCGCAACGCTCTCCGCATCTGCCCCCCTATATCAAAGCCAATTTAAAGAAGATTGCTGGGCGAAAATGGACCAAGGATGGTGCGATTGTTATTCAAGCAGACACCCACCGCCAACAATCCCGCAACCGGCAAGAGGCTTTGGATCGCCTGATCGACATGATCCAAAGGGCGGCGAAACGGCAGAAACGCCGGATTAAAACAAAACCCTCGCGCGCGGCACGGGCAAGGCGGATGGATCAGAAGAAACAGCGCGGAGATATCAAGAAACTGCGCCAAAAACCGATTGAATAGGTGCCGAATGCATCACGCCAATCCGGTCTTTTAATTTCAGGGCCATCGACCTATAGACCGCTTCCATGACGCGATCAGACGCTTATATTGTTGCTGCACTCTACCATTTTACGCGGTTTGAAGATCACAAATCGCTTCAAAAGCCTTTGCAAGCGTTGTGCGATACACACCGGGTCAAGGGCACATTGCTTTTGGCAAGCGAGGGGATCAACGGCACAATCGCTGGAACGCGCGCAGGCATTGATGCTGTGCTGTCCCATATCCGGGACATGCCGGGATGCCGCGATGTAGACCACAAAGAAAGCCATGCTTCAGACATGCCTTTTAAACGTATGAAAGTGCGTTTGAAGAAAGAAATTGTGACAATGGGGCAACCCAATATTGATCCGCTTGCGCGCGTGGGAAATTATGTTGCGCCCAAAGATTGGAATGATCTGATTGCCCAAGAGGATGTTGTCGTGATCGACACGCGCAATGATTACGAAGTGGCCATTGGCACGTTTGAAGGCGCGATTGATCCTGAAACCAAAAGTTTTGGCGAGTTCCCAGAGTGGTGGCAGAAGAACAAAGAGAAATATGAGGGCAAAAAAGTTGCGATGTTTTGCACCGGCGGCATCCGGTGCGAAAAGTCAACCAATTACCTGTTGAACGAAGGGGTAAAAGACGTCTTTCACCTCAAAGGTGGTATTTTGAAATACCTTGAAGAGGTGGAGCAACAGGACAGCACTTGGCAAGGTGATTGCTTCGTTTTTGATGGCCGTGTGTCTGTGGGTCATGGGCTGGAAGAGGGCGATTATGTCCTGTGTTACGCGTGCCGCATGCCCATAACCCCGCGCGATATGATGCGCCCAGAATTTGAAAAAGGTGTGTCTTGCCATCTGTGCTTTGACCAAACAGATACCGACCGCAAAGCCCGCTTTCGCGAACGCCAACGTCAGGTAGAGCTTGCCGAAAAGCGCAGTAAGCATCACATCGGCAATTAGGCTGCGTATAAAAGATCAGCTGCTCAGTCTGTGGCGATGCCTTGTTTCACCAAACACTCTAGCTGTGACAGGCGTGGTAAGTTTGCCATTTCGTCGCGTCTTTCGCCCATTTTGACATCACGTCTTGCCGTTCATACTAGAATGCGGGTCAGGGCCCATTTTGCTCAGAAAGGGTGCGTGCCCGACCGTGGGTGGGCGTAGTGCAATCCATGTTCGAGGTAGTTTATCCCGGCCAAGTTAGGATTGCCTACGAAGGACAGGGCAAGCCTCACAAATGCGCCCGCCCTTGCGGACGGTCGGGCGCGCACCCGGGCAGCTTCGCTGCTATTCCAGGTGCAGGGTTAAATGACAGCTAAGTCCTGCATATAAGATATTCGCTTTACCGAATGGCACGAAGTGGCGCCAAAATGGCAAGTTTCAATTTCGTTCGAAAATTTTGGTAAATAAATTCAATGCTGCTTTACGGCGTCATGTCAAAATTCACGTGCCCTTCACACTAGGCCGATTTTTTCTGTTCTGCGCCGTCGGATTTCAAAAGGTCAATCACGCTTGAAATTTCATCGGTCAGCGCCTTTTTCTTCAACGGTTTGGTCAGATAGGAATTCATACCACAGGCCAAAAACTTCTCGCGATCGCCGGGCATGACATGCGCGGTCAAGGCGATAATTTGCAATGGCGTCAGACCCTCGTCTGCCTCAAGCCCGCGAATGATCTGGCACGCTTCCATCCCGTCCATTTCGGGCATCGAAATATCGGTGATGATAAAATCTGGGCGGTCTTCTTTATACCCCTCCACCAGCTCGATCCCGTTATTGGCAATCCGCAACTCGATATTGAAATCCTTGATCATCTTTTTGAAAACAAGCTGGTTGGTTTTGTTATCTTCGGCCAGCAATAGGCGTAATTTGGTTGCCTTGGCTTCGGCCAGCGGATCAGCCTCGTCTTCGTAATAACCTTGCCCATCTTGATGATCCAAGAACGCACCAAGCGAGCGATATAGTTCATGACGCAATGTCGGTTTTTGGAAGCTTGCATCAAACAATGCTTTGTTTTCGCGCAATTCGCGTATGGATACCTGAGAGCTCATGGCGATCAAAGTTGCCTCGAATTTCTGCGCTCTCAACTTCTTTGCGAATTCGACGCCATTCATCTCCGGCATTTGGTGATCGGTGATGATCAAATCCAAATCCTTATGTGCTTGCCAATAAGCCAGCGCCTTGGGCCCGCTTTCGACCGTATCGGCTTGAATACCCAAATGCCCCAATTGTTTTTGCAAGATGATGCGGTTTTGCTCGACATCATCGACAATCAATGCCCGATTTATATTCTGTTTGATCTTTGGAATATCGATCGACTCTTTATCGGCCCGCGGCAAAGAGATGCGAAAGCCAAAGCTTGACCCTTCCCCGTAAACGGAATCGCACCAAATCTCGCCCCCCATCAGCGTCACAAGTTTCTTAGAAATCGCCAGCCCAAGCCCGGTCCCTTCGAATTTGCGGTTTTCTTCCTCGTCGACCTGTTTGAACTCGCCAAACACATGCTCGATCTTATCGTCCGGGATGCCAATACCAGTATCTTCAATACAGATATGTAAATCATAACGGCCTTCATCCTCTTCCATCCCGACGATACGGGTCAGGACATAGCCGGTTTCGGTGAATTTTATCGCATTGCCCATCAGGTTCAGGATGATCTGGCGCAAACGTCCGCTGTCACCGACAAAATGATTGGGCAGGAACATGTCATAGTCGATCAGCAGATCCAGCCCCTTATCTTGGGCCTTATTTTCCAAAAGCATGGTTGCTTCGTAAATGCACTCTTCCAGATTAAACGGCTCTGGGAACAGCTCCATCTGCTCGGCCTCGATCTTGGAATAATCCAAAATATCGTTGATGATCACCAACAACGCCTCGCCCGAATTTTTGATGGTGCGCGCAAACAAGCTTTGCTCTTTGCTCAGCTCGGTTTCCATCAACAAATCCGCCATACCGATCACACCATTCATCGGGGTGCGGATTTCGTGGCTCATATTGGCCAGAAAAATCGACTTCGCACGGTTCGCGGCCTCTGCCTGCGTTTTGGCAACCTTCAGTTCCTCTTGCCGTTCGATTTCCTCGGTGATGTCAACGCGGTAGGTCGCCAATGCGCCCGAGGCGGTGCGTTGATTGACAATGCGGTACCAGCGCCCATCCGCAAACTGTTCGATCTTGGTGAATGTATCTTCGCTGTCCCAACCTTCGCGCTGCTCGGACAGCCAATCCTCTAAATCACCCTCAATCTCCAGAATGCCGTTCGTGACGGCCGCGCGCATAATATCAGACCGATCCACACCTTCTGAAAACGCAAGACCCGTCTTGCGGTACAAATCAAAATAGGCCGCATTTGCGATGGACAGTTTATGGTCCGCACTAAACACGGAAAAGCCCATCGGGATCGCCTCTAGCGCTTCCCACAAGCGTTGCTCGGCTTTGGTTTTATCCTCAACCGCGATATCCGCTTCGCGCGATTTTTCCTGTGCGAAGGATTGCAGCTGTTGATTGGCCTCATACAACTCGGCCGCTTTTTCTTCCAGCAGGCGTTCGGCCTCTTTTCGCGCGCGTGTGGCCCGCGTTAGTCGCCGTTCCAATTTTTCGAGCTGATCCAAAGCGCCCTCGACTATAGCGACACTTCAAAACGTGTTCGGAAACTTCCATTCGCGGGCTGATCGGTGCGCTTGACCACCAAGCTATTTCCAAAATGATCAGATGCCCCCATGATCATACCATGGGCCAAGTCTGCAAAGGGGCGCGAGGATGAATAATCCATCACCAAATGCGTCTCGTCCAGGCGATTGGTTTCAAACATCGGCAATTCCGCGTCGGGGTAGAGTTTGCGCACCTCTGTATGGATATGGCTTTCGATCCCTTCCAGAAAATCGATGATCTTTGTTTCGTCGCCGACAATGGAGGTATGCGATTTGGCCAATTGCCCAAACAAATAGCGCCCAAAATCATGCACCATTTGACTGACCTCATTGCCTGTCGCCTGATTTAGAAAGACCACCATTTTCACGATCTCCTCGTGATCATAGTTGCCCACAGTGGTGTAGGCGCCGCCCGATTCCAGATCGCATTCATCCAGCATATCTTCGACCATATCCGGCCCCGCGGCATTTTCCACAAACTCCAAAAACTCAGAAAAAACCAATCCGCGCATCGCGCCCTCCTATCCTTCATGACGGACAGGGATTAGGCGCTGCACGGTTAGACAAGCCTTAATTCAAGCCAGAAAAACGCATAGCTTTTGAGTTAAATTATGCCGCACGAGCAATCGGTGCCTCTCGTATCGGCAAATGCACAACCGCACTAAATGCGCCCACAGCAATACCAACCCACCAGACCGCGTTATAGCTGCCATATATATCATGCAATGCGCCGCCCAGCCACACACCCAAGAAGGACCCAAGTTGGTGCGAGAAGAAGACGATGCCATACAGCGTGCCCATATAGCGCAGCCCGTAAATATAGCCCACAAGACCGGATGTCAGCGGCACCGTCGCAAGCCAGAGAGAGCCCATGACAAGCGAGAAAACAACAACAGTTGTCGGCGTCATTGGTAACACGATGAACAAGATCGCCGCGATGGTGCGACCGGTGTAAATGATGCTCAGCAAGTATTTCTTTCGATAAAATTTACCCAAATATCCCGCAACGATTGTGCCGCCGATATTGGCAATACCAATCAGCGCAATTGCAAAAGCGCCCAATGCGCTGGTTGTCGTGATGCCCAGATTGGCAAGCAAACTTTGTGGATGTATGGCCGCACAAACCTCTATCACGAAGGCTGGGAAATGGGCGGTGACAAATGCCAGCTGAAACCCGCAAGAAAAGAAACCCAAGAAAATCAGGGTAAAGCTGGGGTCGTAAAATGCTTTTTTCAGGATCTGCCCAAGTGTTTCTTCAAGCTCTGCTTTGCTGGCTTTTTGCGGTGCTTTGATAAACGGCAACAGCAACATGGATGCCGCCACAATTGCTGCAAATACCAAGAAAACGGATGACCAATGCATCGATTGCAACAACCCTTCGGCAAGGGGCGGTCCAATCACTTGGCCTGCCGATCCAAAGGCGGTGGCAATACCCAACGCAAGCGATCTGTTTTCATCACTTGCCGCGCGGCCCACAATGGCCAGAACAACGCCAAAGCCGGTGCCAGCCACACCAAAGCCCACAAGGATGGAATAAAACTGATGGCCCAGCGGTGTGATTGCGGCACTCGATAAAACCAAGCCCAGCGCGTATAGGAACCCGCCCAATAGGATCGCACGGCGATCCCCCATCTTCTCGGCAATGGCCCCAAAGATCGGTTGCCCGATCCCCCAAGCCAGGTTTTGGATCGCAATGGCAAGCGAGAATTCAGACCGCAGCCAACCGAAATCTTCCGCAATCGGAATCTGAAAAACCCCATAGGATGCGCGCACCGAAAACCCAATCATCAGGATCAGCGACGAGGCGATCATCACAGGGGTAAAAAGCGAAAGATCTCTTTTTGACATGGCACCTAACCAGATAGATAGATTGCGCCAGATTGCGGCAGTTGTTATGTCTCGTCAAAGGGTTTCTTACCTTGGGGGATGGAATGTCAGTCAGCCAAGAATACCAGGCCAGAATTGCGCGTGGTGAGCTGACGTCTGACCCTGCACAGCAAACCGTTATCTCTGAATTTGATGCGCTGATCAAGGCGCTGGACGGTTACAAACCCGCCGCCAGTTGGATTGCAGGCGGGTTATTTGGCGCAAAGAAGGCGCGGCCCAAAGGGCTTTATATCTATGGCGGCGTCGGGCGCGGGAAATCCATGCTAATGGATATGTTCTACGCACTCGCACCCCGTAAACGAAAACGCCGCGTGCATTTCCATGCGTTTATGCAAGAGGTGCATGGCGCATTGAATGCAGCACGCAAAACCGGGTTGAAAGATCCGATGCGGCCAGTGGGTGAAAAAATCGTGGAAAGTGCTTCGCTGCTTTGTTTGGACGAGATGCAAATCACAGACATCACCGATGCGATGCTTGTCGGACGTTTGTTCGAGATGTTGTTGGACGCAGGCGTCATCGTGGTCACGACATCCAACCGCCCACCTGATGACCTGTACAAAGATGGGCTCAATCGCAATCTGTTCCTGCCCTTCATAGACTTGATGAAAACGCGCTTAAACGTTTTGGAATTGGCCAGCGATACCGATCATCGCCAAAACCGCATCGCCGACGAAATCCGCTATTTCACACCGCTTGGCAAAAAAACCGAAGCAGCTATCGACGCGCTTTGGCACGACCTTAGCGGCGGGCATGGAAAACCCATGCATCTCAAAATCGGCACACGCGATATCGACCTGCCGCATGTCTCCAACGGCGTCTTGCGCGCCAGTTTCGACGACCTCTGCGCCAAACCATTGGGTGCTGCTGACTACCTCAAAATCGCCGAAACCTTCCGCGTCATCTTCCTGACCGACATCCCCAAACTCTCAAAGTCTCGCGCAAACGAGGCGAAACGCTTCGTCACACTGATCGATGCGCTTTACGAAGCCGGCACAATCCTGATTGCGTCGGCCGCCGTCACGCCAGAGACCCTCTTCACCGAAGGCACCGGCGCCTTCGAATTCGAACGCACCGCCAGCCGCTTGGCCGAGATGCAAAGTGCGGATTGGGGGAAATAGAGCTTGGCCTCTAAGGATGGGCAATCCATTTTCATTCAATGCTCGTCTTCTAACCGAACTATGAAAGTGGTTAATTCTTAGCTTTACGCGCTTTATAAGTATTTAGGCACCACCAGCTGAAAAAAATAAATACCAACGCTGCGCTAATTAAACGCCACTCAGAAATCGAGCCATCAGGTAATTTAGAAGAATCTAGAATAATTACTGGCCACAACAAATGCATCAGCCAAAGCGTCAAAATAGAGCCTACCTGACTTTTCTTCAGTCTTACATTCTTAAAGAAATTAACCGCTTCAATTGTCACCAATGCGAGAAACAGAACAAGAATTATATTGACCCAAAACAAATCGATTCCAAGTTCCGTTAACCCCCTTAACAAAACGAAGATAACACCGAAACAACCGAGCCTAAATAAAATTTCTCCGAATACATTTGGAGAGTCTTTTGAATTCGAAATCATAAACTTATCCAATATACCCAACATAGCCTAGCATGCGTTAGATGCATTAAGTGGCAAGTTTTTAAAAGCATATATTTTCAATAACTTAGCCCAGTGTCCAACCTTGGACACTACGCCAAAGCCTTAATTTTAAGCCTGCTGAAGCCGTCCCACCAGCACCCGAAACGGGATCAAAGCGATCAAGGCCAGCGACAGCTTCACTATCCAATCCGCCACAGCCGTAGTCACGTCAGACACCCTTTTCACCAAAGGCACCGGCGCCTTAAAATTCGAACGCACCGCCACCCGCTTGGCCGAGATGCGATGCGCGGATTAGGGGCAATAACTTGTAGCCCAGTAGGGTGCGCATTTATTGCGCACCGCCCCTTCACATCCCAATCGCACCACCCCGGCGCCGCACCGCAGATACATAATCACAGTAGCGCAGGATCACTTTCTTTTGGCTTACCAATCCAACTCAACCACTATTTCGCAACCACACCCATAAACCGATCCCGTATGGTCACAGGGTCCATGGTAATCACCGGCATTTTCGCATTGCCGCTTTCGCATTTACAGATGATGACTGTGGAAGTGTCAGAGGCCAAGGCCGCTTTCAAAACATCCCCTGTTTCTTCGGCTTGGCATTCGACCACATTTTCGCACCCAGCCCCTTTGGCCATCGCGGTTAGTGAGGTGCGCATGCCAGCATAAGTTGGCTGATCCCCAGTTGACCCATAAGACCCATTGTCCACAATCAACAAGGTATAGTTCTTTGGCGCGTTATTTCCGATGGTCGGCAATGTGCCAAGATTGGTCAGCACCGATCCATCACCATCGATTGCAATCACGTCCTTGGGCTGCGCCAGCGCAAGGCCAAGCCCGATGGACGAGGCCAAACCCATCGTCCCCAGCATATAGAAATTGCTGGGCTGATCATCGATGGCGTGCAGCTCTTGGCTGGGAATGCCGATATTGCACACCACCAATTGGTCGCGCAGGATTGGGGCGATTTCTTTTAGGACTTCTGATCTAATCATTTGGAGCTCCCTTCGCCGCCATAACCGCCCCAGAACGTGGCATCGGTTAATATCGCAACAGGTTTGTTGCACATGAATGTGTATTTTAGGATGGCGTCGAACTCCTCGACGTCATCGGGTTTATGAAAATGATAGGTCGGGATATTCATCTGCGCGAGCAGTGCTTTGGTATGAACCGCCATTTCCACCTGACAGGCCACCGGTTCCCCCAGCTCGCCCCGATAGGAAATCAGCATCGGCAAGGGCATGCGGTAATATTGAATCAACGTGGCCAGCGTGTTGATCGTCACCCCAATCGCGGTGTTCTGCATGATGATACAAGGGCGCTTGCCGCCCATGAATGCACCTGCACAAAGCCCCATGCCCTCATCCTCTTTGTTCGATGGGATATGGAAAATGTCTGGGCTTTCTTCGACCGCATCGATCACGCCCGCCAGTTGTTTACACGGTACCGTGGTGACAAAACTGACGTCATTGGCCACCAGATCACCGACAATTTTTTGATTGATAGACATCGCTATCTGATCCTTTCCTCAGGGTCTTAGAATAATTTTAGGGGCTTGTACTGCGCCCGCGCGGATATCTTTGAAGCTTTGCCAACCCTCTACCAAGGGGCGCTCTTCGATCCAATCCAGCGGACCAAGGCTGCCATCAAAAATCGCATCGCATGTTTCTTTGAAGTCGGCGGGCGTGTAGCAATAAGAACCAACAAAGGTCACTTCTTGCAGCGTCATATAACGGATGTCCAAGCCGCCTTCATCTTCGCCAAGCCCGATATGGATGATCACACCGCCCGGTTTGACATGTGCGCTGGCCGTTGCACGCGTGGCGGCATAGCCAACCGCATCGACAACAATGCCGTATTTTTTATCAGCCTTTGCAATCGCGTTTAGCCCAATTGCATCTTCCAGATACGCCCGGCGGGCATCATTGGGTTCGACAACCGTGATCTCTTCCACGCCCATCGCTTTTAGACACAGGGCAGAACCCGCACCAATGGCGCCACCACCCAAAATTAAAACAGATCGATCAGCGGCCATGTGCAGCTTGCCCAATCCCAGCTTTGCGGCATGCCAACTGACTGCCAAAGGTTCGGCCAAAGCAGCCTTTGACAAGGGCACATCATCAGGAACCGTCACCAGATTTTCTGCGGGCATCGTCAAGAATTCGGCGAATGCGCCTTCGCGCGGCGGCATCGAAATAATCTCGCGCGTTTGGCAGAGGTTTTCACGGCCTGTGCTGTTGTATTCGCAATCACCGCGCGTTACCAACGGGTTCACCGTCACACGCTCGCCATCGCGCGCGCCGCCCTGAATGACCCCAGCACCTTCATGGCCCAAGATCAATGGCGCGGGACGGCGGGCATCATGGCCAAGATAAGCATGCATATCAGACCCACAAATCCCGCAAGCTTCGATCTTGATCAGGACATCTTCACCTGCTGTTGGCATCGCGACATCGCGCATCTCCATCGCTTCGGGGCCAGTATAGACAAGCGCCTTCATTTTGCGGTGAACCCCCCATCTACGAACAAGGTCTGACCTGTAACATAAGCACCGGCATCGGAGGCAAAAAACAAAACCGCGCCATCCAAATCTTCTGGGCGTCCATTGCGGCCGATGCAGGTTTGGGCGGCATTGCGCGCTGCGCGATCGGGATCATTGAACACCGCCGCTGTCAGTTCGGTCGGGAAAAATCCCGGTGCAATCGCGTTTGCGGTAATGCCATATTTGGACCATGCCTGCGCCATCGCACGGGTAAGCTGATCAACCCCGCCCTTGGACGCACCATAAGCAATGCCACCCGGAAAAGCGCGGCGTGACTGAAGGGACGCAAAATTGATGATCCGGCCCCAACCTTTTGACTTCATATGGCCCACAAGTTTTTGGGCCAAAAAGAACGGCGTGGACAGGTTCAGCGCGATGGTTTTGTCCCAGCCCTCTTGTGTCACATCATCTGCGTCTTCGCGTGTGTTCACGCCTGCTGCATTGATCAAAATATCGGGCGGGCCAAAGGGTGTGCTGATATCCTCAATCAATTGTTCCTGCGTATCAGCATTGGCAATATCGGCTGCGATCCATGCGGTGTCGCCCGCTGCCTCTTGTGACCAGTTTTCCAGCGCCTCTGCGCGGCGCGCAACCCCGACCACTTTCGCGCCGTGATGCGCCAATGCGGTTGCCGCGCGTGCGCCCAAACCTTGGGACGCGCCCGTGACAAGCGCGATTTTACCGACGACTGAAAACAGATCCGACACCGTCTATGTATCCTCCGCCGATAGATCAAAATTCTCGCCCGGGAAATATTTGGCAAGGCGAATATCAGCCGTGCGGGCATGGGCCTCCATCCCTTCAAGGCGGGAAATCCGTGCGGTGGCCTCGGCCACTTTCTTCGCACCTTCGCGGGTAGCGCGCTGCCATGTGACGATCTTCATATATTTATGCACGCTTAGACCGCCCGTATATTTCGCGGATTGAGAGGTTGGCAGAACATGGTTTGTGCCCGCCGCCTTGTCGCCATAGGCCACGGTGGTTTCTTCACCTAGGAAGAGCGAGCCATAACAGGTCAGACGATCCAACCACCAATCCAAATCATCGGCCTGCACTGTCAAATGTTCGGGCGCATATAGATCAGATGTTGCGGCCATTTCTTCACGATCATCGCACAAGATAATTTCCGCATAATCCCGCCATGCTGCGGTTGCGTTGTCTTTGTTTACCTCCGGTAGATCATCAATCAGCTCAGGCACACGTTTCGCCACCGCCTCGGCCAGCGGCCGATTATCTGTGACCAGCCAAACGGGCGAGTTATAGCCATGCTCTGCCTGACCCACCAAATCGGTCGCGACGACTTCGGCATCTGCCGTGTCATCGGCCAGGATCAAACTGTCTGTTGGGCCTGCGATCATATCGATGCCGACACGGCCGAACAGAATACGTTTTGCCTCGGCCACAAATTGATTGCCTGGGCCGACAAGAATATCCGATTTCGGCAAACCAAACAGGCCGAAGGTCATGGCCGCCACACCTTGCACGCCGCCCATCGCCAAGATCTGATCTGCGCCGCACAGGTTCGCGGCATAAACAATCGCGGGCGGAATGCCCTCACCGGGGCGTGGGGGGGAGCATGCCGTGATGTTTTGAACGCCCGCCACTTTCGCCGTCGTCACGGTCATAATCGCGGAGGCGACATGACTATAGCGCCCACCCGGCACGTAGCATCCAGCGGCATTACACGGGATCGCTTTTTGTCCTGCGATCAGACCCGGCACGACCTCTAGCTGTACCTCATGTAACGTGCTTTTCTGCGTTTCGGCAAAGCGGCGCACATTGTCATGCGCGAAAGCAATATCGTCTTTCAGCTTTTGTGGCACGGCCTTGATCGCCGCTGCGATCTCTTCCTCGGTCAACAAGATATTGCCGTCATAACCATCAAATTTCTTGGCAAATTCAAGTGCGGCGTCATCCCCGCGCGCTTCGATTTCGTCCAACATGCCCATCACCGTATTTCGCACATCTGTGGCATCGCTTCGTGCTGTTTTTGGTGCTTTTTTGAGATATTCAACCATGATTCTCGACCCTAGATTTCGAGTTTGCATTAACCCCTTCTTCTTCTGATTTCCAGAAGAAGAAGGGGTTTTTGTTTAATATGTAAGTATAGTTTCGGATAACCGAAACTTATCCGCCACCCATAACCCGTGGCAGCCACAAGACAAGCTGCGGGAAGATGAACAACATCGCTAGGCCCACCAATTGGACCAACATGAACTGCATCATGCCCAGATAGATATCCTTGAGGTCCCAGTTCGGCACCACGCCCTTTAGGAAGTAGGCCGACAAAGCCACAGGCGGACTGAGCCATGCGGTTTGTAGGTTCACCGCCACCAGAATGCCGAACCACACCATCAGATCATAGGGTGACAGCCCGTGCACCTCCAAAGCTTGCACCGTTGGCAACAGGATCGGCACCACGATCAACACGATTGGCACCCATTCCAGTGGCCAACCAAGTAGGAAGATCAGCGCCATCACCAGAAGCAGAATCAGATAGGGCGACATATCCAGCCCCAACAGGATCTCTGTCATCATTTTAGGTGTGCCAAGAGCTGAGAATTGCGCACCAAAGAAGTTCGAAGCAGCGACCAAGAACATGATCAGCACCGTAATCTCCAACGCTTTGATCAAACTGTCAAAGAAACTTGGGATCGTAAACTTGCCATAAGCAATCGACAGGATAATCGCACCAAAGGCACCCATCGCGGCGGCCTCGGCCGGAGTAGCAAAACCCAACAGGATCGAGCCCAGCGCGAAAGAAATTAGGATCGTAGGCGGCATTAAGCCTGCAAAAAACTCATCCCAAAGCTGTGAAAAGTAGAACTTCTCATCGGCATCCGCGCGATAAATCGGTAATGCAAGATAACCCAACAGCACCATAAATGCTGCCATTGCAATCGACATGGTTGGAATGCCCGACCCATCTGCGTTCGCATAAACCATATACAAATGGAACAATATTGCGATTGGCAGGGCAATGCGCAGCACGTTCAATTTTCGATAGGCAGAATAGGCAGCGAACAGAGCGATCGCCAATACGATAAGTCCGCCGAAAGGAATTGCGCCAAATGTCCCGCTTAACCCTAGTCCGAAAATACGGCACAGTGTGAGCACGCCAAGACAGATCAATGCGACCTCTGCGCCGTAGAAACTGGACGTATCTGGTTGATCTTCCTCTGATAGGATCGGACCCAGACTTGGGTTCATCCAGCACCGCCCCAATGTATAAAGCAAGTAAAGCGATGCCAGAATCGCGCCAGGTATAAATGCACCACGGAACAGGTCAAGCGTGGACACTTCTAGAACAGGGCCCATAACGATCAGCATGATAGAGGGCGGGATCAAGATGCCAAGTGTTCCACCCGCCGTAATTGTGCCGGCGGCAAGTTGCACGTTATATCCAGCCCTGCTCATCGTGGCCCCGGCCATGATGCCAAGCAGTGTTACAGATGCACCCACGATACCCGTTGCTGCCGCAAAGATTGTCGACACAATGAGAACAGCAATGAAAAGCGCACCCCGCACGCGTGCCATGATCATCTGGATTGAGGAGAATAACCGCTCCATCAGACCGGCGGATTCCATCACAATCCCCATCAAGACGAAGAGAGGCACGGCCATAAGCTGATCATTCAACATGGTTGAGTTTGTGTTGAGCGTGAAGAGAAGCGTTGTCAGCTTGAAGTTCGCGCCCCAAATGCCGAAAACGAAGGCCAAGAAGACCAGCGTGAACGAAATCGGGAAGCCGATGAAAATCACAAACAACATCGCACCTAGCATGATCAGGCCGATCATTGGTTTCGATATGTTCGGACGCGCCGACATAATATCTGTAAACCACTCGCCCCCTGGCGTGCTGCCAGGTAGGAATACAGCCATTGTTAGCCACACGATAAAAATCACGTAGAATGGCAGCGCCATCACGAAGTAACGCTCTCGCTCCTTACCCATTTTATGGAAAGCGCGAAAAATCTCTGGGATACCTTGTAGCAACAACAACAAGCCACCGATTGGCATTGCTAAACGTGCAGGCCACAAGATTGGCTGCCAAGCACTGTCGAGCGCAAGTCTTTCGCCTGTCTCATACGCAAGCCACCAGAATTGTGCAGAGACCACAGTGAAAAAGATCATCGACGGAATAAAGAACATCAGATAGGCAACCGCATCTACGGTCGCCTGCGTCTTATCCGTCCAGTTGCGGTAAAGGAAATCCGCCCGGATATGAACGCCACGCATCAGGCCGTAACCTGCGCCTGCCATCCACAAAATCCCAGCGGTCATACGGCTAAGGTCATAGGCCTGCAATGTCGGGCCAAGGCCCAGATTGCGGGCAAAATCCTCAAACCCTGCATTTTGCAAGATGATAAAAGAGTTGCGCGAGAAGACTTCCCACACCACAACGGCAATTAAGGGGACCATCATTAACGCGATGATCTGACCAGCACGGTAGTTGATGATATCAATTGCGCCCGTGATCGGTCGCTGCCATGCCGTCATATCTTCAGGCGTCTCGCCGGGTGCCTCGGCACGGCGCTCTGCGATCAACTCGTCTGCAATTTCCAGATCTTCTGGATTCGGCTCATCTGCGGCCATATCCATTCTCCCTTATAATGATACCCTCTTGGCGGGCTTCCTCTTTGGAAAATACGCGCGTATTTGCCAAAAAAGAAGCGCGGGGCGCGCATACAAAACGCGCCCCGCACCGAAATAGAAGTCTTACTTCAAAGTATCCGCAAACGCGCGACCAAGAGACGCGTTAGATGTTTGCGCACCTGACCAGAATGGAACTGCAATCTCTGCGAATGCACGCTGAGATGCCCATACTTCTGCGAAGAATTCATTTTCATCAGCAGCTGCTTGAAGCGCATTGTTTGCTGCTGCAGAATACTCCGTGAAGTAGTCCGCTGGCGTATCTTCAAGGATAACACCGTGGTTGTCTGTTAGGTCTTTCAACGCTTTGCCGTTTTCAAAGATACGGTAAGACAAAGACTTAGACAAAGATGCGTTTGCTGCAACTTCTAGCGCTTTCTTCTCTGTGTCAGAAAGGCTGTTATAGAAGTCGCCATTCACATACATGTCCGCGTTCACTGTTACCTGGTGTAGACCTTGTAGGTAGTAGTGCTTCAACACTTTCTGGAAACCAAATACTGAATCTGGCTTCGGGCAGCACCATTCTGCCGCGTCGATTGTGCCTTTTTCAAGTGCTGGAAGAATGTCGCCACCGCCCATTGCAACAGCAGGAACACCGATGTCAGCATAAGCAGCACCCACCATACCTGGAGGCGCGCGGAAACGCATTTTACGGAAGTCATCCATAGATGTGATCGGCTCTGGGAACCAACCAAGTGCTTCTGGACCAACTGGCTGTAGCATGAAGCCTTTGACGTTCACGCCCATTTCGTCCCACAGACGGTCGTAAAGCTCTTTACCACCGCCGAACTGGAACCAAGATAGGAATGCGATGTTGTCAAGACCAACACCGGCACCCGCAACTGGCGCACCGAAAAGGTTTGCAGCAACGTGCTTACCACCCCAGTAGTGCGTCCAAGCAAAGCCACCTTCAACAAGGCCCGCGTCAACCGCGTCCATGATGTCGCGTGGGCCAACAACGGCACCCGCTGGTAGAACTTCGATTGTCAAAGAGCCGTTGGTCAATGCGGCAACATCGTCACCAAATGCATTAAGCATGACAACTTCGTCAGCCGTGTTCGGCAGAACCGACTGAATGCGAAGGACTTTTTCTGCAAAGGCAGAACCAGCCGTGATCGCAAGCGCAACAGCCGTCGCTGTTACTGTTTTGAGATTAAACATGTTTTTCCTCCCATGTTGTTGCCTTCTGAAATCTTTGGCCGGACCCCGAAGGCGTCAAAATCCGGTTGTTTGATGGCACCCTTATTGGGTGACACATTCTATGCTCGTTCCTTTTCTCTCATGCGGCCCAATCCTCCAAGATCATGTCCGAACATTTCTCGCCGATCATGATACAGGGCGCATTTGTATTCCCCGATGTGATCACGGGCATAATCGATGCATCTGCGACCCGTAATCCTTTGACACCATGCACGCGAAGCCGCTCATCGACAACCGCCATTTTATCCGTGCCCATTTTGCACGTCCCCGTGGGATGATAAATCGTCACCGCCGTTTCACGCGCCCAGTTCAACGTGCCCTCAAAATCATCAAAGGCGATTTCTTTGCCGGGAATGAATTCTTCGGTCAGCACTTCTTTTAAGGGCGAATGTTCCGCAATCCGGCGCGCGATCTGTATCCCCTTCACAATCGTGCGCTGATCCAGATCGGTGGCAAGATAATTCAGATGCATTTTGGGCGCATCAAACGGGTTGTTTGAGGCCAATGCGACATGGCCCGTGCTCTCTGGGCGCAACTGCAACACACTGGCGGTAAACGCAGAGAACGGATGCGGCCCATCTGCGGGTTTGGTCGCGCTAAAGGGCTGAATATGGAATTGAATATCAGGTGTGGCCAAATGCTCCTCGGTCTTAAGGAAAGCCGTCCCAAGGCTGGCCGCCATCGTCATCGGGCCGCGTTGGGTCAGCAAATATTGCATCCCAATCAGGGCTTTCTTGAAGATATTATTAGTCTCTACATTTATCGTGGACAATGTTGTTTTATAGACAGGGCGTGCTTGCAAATGATCTTGTAGGTTTTTGCCAACGCCCGGCAAATCCACATGCGTGCTGATGCCATGCTCTTGCAGCTCTTGCCCCGAACCAATGCCAGACAGCATCATAAGCTGGGGCGAGTTGATGGCCCCTGCGGACAGGATCACCTCTTTTTTGGCTTTGATGACAATCTCTTGCCCACCGCTTTTGGCAACCAACCCAGTGACAACCCCATCGGTTAAAACCAACCGCTCCACCTGCGTATCGGTGAAAATCTTTAAATTCGACCGCTTGCGCGCGGGCTTAAGATAGGCCACCGCCGATGAACAGCGCCGACCGCCTGTCATGGTCAATTGGAAATGCCCAACGCCTTCTTGGTCGGCCCCGTTGTAATCCGCGTTCCGCTTATACCCCGCCGCAACAGCCGCATCGACCCAACGGTCAACCACATCCCGGCTTAGCCGCGATGGCGACACGGAAAGCGGCCCGTCCTTGCCGCGCATATCTTCAGGATCGGATGTCTCCCCTTTCCACGTTTCCGCACGTTTGAAATAAGGTAAAACATCATCCCAAGACCAACCTGCATTGCCAAGCTGACGCCAATGATCAAAATCATCGGCCTGTCCGCGCACATAAAGCAAACCATTGATCGAGCTTGAACCGCCCAGAACGCGCCCACGCGGATAAGAAATCGCGCGCCCATTCAGCCCTGCATCCTCCTCGGTCATATAGCACCAATCGGTGCGCGGATTGCCCATTGTGCGGAAATACCCAACCGGCACATGGATCCAAGGATAGGTATCTTTGGGGCCAGCTTCGATCAATGCAACGGAATATTTTCCATTCGCGGAAAGCCTGTTTGCCAGCGGACATCCCGCCGATCCAGCCCCAACGATTATAAAGTCAAAGTCCATTCTGCCCCAAACATCCTTTTAGTCAAAAAATGAGACTTTTTGTCTTGTTTTTTGCAGTGTTAAACCTAAGATGAGGAACACGAGTCGCGCAAGCTTTATTTGTATTTGGATTTATGACGGATCGCATCCCCACCAATCTTCGAACGCTTCTGATTTGCGAGGTGATTGGCAAAAGTGACCACGCCTTAACCCCAACTGAAATCAACCAAGACATCGGTTTGCCCAAACAAACCATCCACCGCCTGATCTCTACCTTGGTAAACGAGGGCTTTTTAATCCGTGACAAAGACCGCAACAAATACCGCCCTAGCCGGCGCTTGCGGTTGATCGGCGCGGGCCTGTTGCATGCGTCTCGCTCGAACATCATGCGCCACCAAATCCTACAACAGGTCGCAGCCGAAATCGGTGAAGCTGTTAACTTTGTTGTACCCGAGGAGACGGGCATGAATTATCTTGATCGCGTCGAAACCGATTGGCCGTTTCGCATCCAATTGCCACGAGGCTCGAATGTGCCCTTCCATCTGACCGCCAGCGGAAAAACCTTTATGGCCAGCTTAAAACCCAAACATCGACAGCGCTTTGTCGAAAGCCTGGATTTACAGCCCACCACGGGAAACAGTTTTACGCAGAAAGAGGCCTTGCTCAGCGAACTCTCCGGCGTGGCAAAGCAAGGCTACGCGCTCGACCGCGAGGAATTTATTGATGGGCTGGTTGCCGTCGCCGTTCCGGTATTGGACAGCGCCAATCGATTTGTGGCAGCCCTTGCAACCCATGGACCCAAAGATCGCTTAAAACCCGATGCGCTGCCAGATATCGCGGTGTTGCTAAAAGGGTATTCCGAAAAACTAACCGAGGTTATTCTGGACTAATTCCATCAACGGTTGCCCAAGCGCGCGATGCGCTTGAGCAAATTTGCGTTACGATTTACGCGGTCCGACTTTTGCGATCTTGGCATTCACCGGAATATTATGCGGCGCATCAATTCCAGGCGTCATACCGTGGAAATCAAACTCGATATTCACATGCGGGCCAAAGATCAGACAATGCGTCGACCCCCCGAAATGGAACATGCCCAGTTGATCACCTTTCTTCACATGCTGGCCTTCATAGACTGTAACTTCGCAGGAAGACACTTCCGCCATACCAATCGGCATCACACACATCAGGCCGATATCTTCGTTATCTGCTTCGATGAAAATTAATGCGCGCGTGGCCATTTCCGCCAAATAACCCTGAGATTCATTCGGCCCGCCAATATCAGGATCACCACCCGCGAAAGAGTTGACCAACGTCTCGGAATAATATGTGCCATCGACATGTTTGACCTTAAGGATTGTACCATCGACCGGACAATTCCAGCGATGAAAACTCACCGCGTTCAAAAAGGCTTGATAGACGGTGCCACCAACGAATTGATCCACCAACGGGTCATTATCCAACATATGTTGGATCGAATACGGCTGGCCTTTGATCCAAAAGCGATCACGTCGCTGCACATTTTGAACCATATTGAAGGGCGCAGATTCGCACGCATTTGTGACAATAGAGTTGTCATCCGGATCAGCGATGGGGCGCTGCCCGTCGCGAAACTCGCGGGTAAAAAAATTGTCCCAAGAGGTAAATCCGAAATGTTTATCATTCGGGTCACATTGGAAAATCTTCGCAAATCCATCCGGGTCATCCGGCCCCAAAGCCGCCGTAGACATTTTCGCAAGCGCTTTGTTTCCCAACCAGCTTTGATCATTTTCTGGCTCCCGGATCAGCACTGCGAGGGACTCTTTTGAATCCAAAAACTTACCCCAAGCGCTCAATACATTTTTAAGCTGCGCATTGACCTTGTCATTTTGAAAGGCTGCAAACCCTGCGGTTGTCGCCATCGGCCAATTCAGAATTGCATTGATCGGGAAACCCACAAGTTCCGTGTCATTATATTCCGAACCGCGCGTCATAATCTCGTTAAAGAGCTTGAGCATATGCATATAGTCACGTACCTGCGGCTTGCCGTCCGGATCTTTATTATAGGGTGGTTTGTCCGGCACCTGTGTAAACATCAGATGGAACAGCATAAAGACCTCTGGATCGGTTTCGATCAGGTTTTGAAAATCTGTGATCACTGGATGGAACGGCTTTGGGTTTTGATCCACATGATCGATCAAATTCCCCAGCCAAATTTCCAGAACCTGATGGTCAGATGGCAACCATTCGCCCACACAGAATGGCGGTTTATAGTCAGTTTTTGTCATTATTTCCTCCCTATTAAACATCGATAGCTATAACTGTTTGATCGTCTTGCGCGATTTTGGTCATCAGCGCGTTGCGTGCTGTATTGGCCTTGGCAATCGCTTGAAATGTAATGCCCGTACTGTAACGCGAGACAAAATCTACCGCGCTCTGCGGGTCTGCTTCATACATCGTTTTGATCATTTTTTTGATCGGCGCGTGCTCTGCCAGAAGTCCCGCAACATAGTCGTGCCACATCGCGGCGGTTTCATCCAAGACGTCCTTGCCCTGCGATTTTGCCAGCGAAAACAGGCCTCGAAATGCCCAATAGGCAGATGTCGCGCTGTACTGATCACTGCCTATGGCAAAGCCTTGGGGCACTTCCGTCATTGCGCGATAAAGCGGCATATAAGGCGCACAAAGGGGCGTGCTGATCGATTGCCAAATAATCCCGGCCAGTGCAGCGGGCATATTTGGATCAAGCGTGATGATATGGCTTTCGCCTGTCTTGTCCCAGCCGATGGTGCGCGTGGCCTTGCCCTGAAGCGGTGTGCCCTCATAGGTGGCGGTCAAAACACCCATCACATCGTCCACACCGACCTTCTTATCTGGCTTTAGAAACATCGGGTATTGATGCTGATCCGTGTCCTGTTTCAGCGATGGGGTCAGCTTATGCTGGGCAAGCCATATGCGGTTGTAATTCGCGGCAATCGTCAGATCACCAAAGGCAGCGGCAAAATCAAAATGCGCGGGATCAACCGTTTTCAGCAACTTATGATCTTCTACAAATTCCACCAATCCATTGGAGTGGCGGACATTCTCTGTGTCGCTCAAATCCACATCATGGACCCGCATCCCATTCGCCACCGCAATATAGCGATCGGCTGGAATTCTAACGGCGATCCAGTGATGCCCCGATCCGATTTCGAAATACCAAGATTCATTTGGGTCAGCCAGCAGAACACCGTTCGCCTCACCCGCCCCATATGTTTCCACATAATGGCCCAACAATTCCAAAGCGTGCTGCGCGCTTGTGGCTTGAGACAGCAACAATGTGGGAATATTTGCTTCGATCACGCCTTCATCCTGCACCAGAGGATCGGCCTGTTCAGCTGCGGTATTCATGATTAGCGAGTTGGTGGCCGAAATCGCGAAATTCTTCTCGTTAATCCCACGCTCTTCAAAGTAAAAGTAGCTGCCAACCGCACTTGATGATTCTGATAGTGAATCGGCGTCTGGCGTACCGGAATAGCTAAACGCATTTTCTGGCACTGGCACTTTTAACCCATTGCCCAAAACCCACAGCCCATGCTGAACGGTATTTTTGTATTTCACATATTCAGGCTCTGCCCGGTGAACCAAATATTTGTTCCAATTCGCCCGCAGGCAATCCTCGTTTCGAGAGATTAAAATCACACCCTCTTTGGTGGCCTCTTTGCCAACAGAAACGCTTGTGCACATGGGTTTATTCCTTCAAAAAAAAAGCCCCCAAAATCTGGGGGCCATCATGAAAATTATTTATGGTCTGGATCAATCACATTCGGCGTCTTGCTTTTTAGCCAATTGTCGACAACCGCGCGCGGCACCCCGCGTGTCCGGCAATGCATCGCATCGGTTCCCAGCCATGGGAATTCCGGTTTGCCCAAAATACCGACCACCTTGTGGTCGGGCATGGCCTTTTCGTAAGCCAACAATGCCTCGGTATCGAATTCATCATAGGGCGCACCACTTAGGGGTACGTAGACATGATTGTTTAAGATCAGACTGTTGGTATAGGCGGCGGTCGTGGCAGGCGTGTCCGCTATTGGCACATAGCGATTTTGGCACATGACGCGTGCAACATTAAATCCATCGGCTTCAAACGAGTCACAAATATGCTTAAACGCTTTTTCAACATCGGGGTTTTGCGAACGCGCAATCAGCACAGTGTCGTCAGATAGGAATTTACCCCAGCAATCGATGTGACCAATATACGTGCCCGTAGGATCAGTTAAGACATGGTATTCCTTAAGCCCCATGAAACGATTGAATTGCTCCAATATATATTCCATGCGCTTGGCAACTTCTTCTTTGTCAGGTTCTGTATCCCATTTTTGATTTTCACTTGGCAGCTCGTTTTGCGTTGACACCAAATAGGAAGACGCGATCTTGCCTTTTGAGGTCACCATATAATTCCCGCCCACTTCCAGCAGGCCAGTGAAATACCAATCATGGGTTGGAATTGGCTCTTGCTTCACATCACCCGACCATCTGGCCTTGTTCCAGGCACGAATAGGCCCGTTCAGAAAATCGGAAAATTTCACCGCGCCATAGTCATCATTCGGTCTGAAAATTCCCAACCCCTCGTTTGGGTCTACGCCTTCGGCGCCTTCGACCAATCCAACCGATCCACCACCAAGTGTGGTGTAGGTATGTTTGGCGATGCCGTAATATCCAGTTTTTTCATTATGTATCCACCAGGGACCATAATCGCGGGTCCAAAACGTATCCGTATCCCATGGCACAAGGTGCAGATGATCGGGATTATACTCGACATTGATCCGCTTTGCTTCAGCTTCAAGGTTCTTATCAATCTCCGCCTTTGCAGACGCATCTGAGCACATCACAAAAATATGCACCGGATATTCCTGATCATTTTGTTGCATACGCACGATCAGCTCGTCTGGGATCCCGAAAGACCGTGGGCCCGAAGGAACACGTTGTTCATGCGGTTGGTTTTGGGCAACCGTGCCGGGATAGGCAATCAGGACGCCCCCCATATCTTCGTATTCTGCAATCGCGCGCACGGGCGATGGTGTCTTGTTATAATATATTTTGCTTTTAGGGGGTTTATCGCCCTTTTTGGCCTTATGGTGTCGAATTGATTGTTTTTCAGTGGGGCGGGCAAATTTTGTTTTATCGGTCATTTAAAATCCTTCGTTATTCATCAAATGCATTGGTGACAATTCACCACAGGTTAAATTCATCAACCACAAGCAGATTGATAGCAATTGTTATTCAATTTTGAAACGAAAATTTAGCTTGGGCCGCGAGACACAGCAAAACAAGGGTTTATTCCGCGGCAATCGGTATCGCTTCATCCAGAAACGCCTTCAATTCACTGCGGCAAGACCCGCAATTTGTTCCCGCACCGCAGGCTTTGCCGATCGCATGGATATCATTTGCACCATTTCGAACCGCGTCGCGAATTTCAATAGCGCCCACTTGCTCACAGGCGCAAATGATCGCCCCTTTATCGGGCGCACCTACGGATGCACGGCCCGACAGAAGTTGCATCGCCAACCCATCCGTCAAAGGACGCCCCAACGCAGCCACCACCAGACTACGCGAAAGCGCAACAGGCTGACGCGCAACCCATAATCCGGCGGTCAAAACATCACCATCCAACCAGACCCTTGATCCGTCCAATGATGTGCTTGCGTGAACCGAAAGATCTGCTTGTCGCCGAATATGAAGTGCCTCTGCAACCTCGTTTATCGACAAAGCATTTTTGAACGCGACCTCGACCCGCCACCCTAAATCTGTTTTTGCCAACGCCCAATAATCCGGCTCAGTTGCGAATTTTGGTGCGTTGGTTGCAATAAAGAAGCCAAAGGTTTTTGCACGATAACGCGCAACTGAAACAGACGACATTTTCAATGCAGGTTGCCCTGAAAAAGGATCACGATCGGCTGATACCAGTTGGCCAATGCGCGCAGAGCTGGCAAATTGATCTGTCCAATGGATGGGCACAAAAACCTCGCCCCGTCTTTGCCTGTCCGTCAGCAATGCCCGCACAATCACATCGCACCCATTTGCAGAGAGCTTGACCAAACTTGCTGGTTCTATGCCAAGGTCTGCGGCGTCACCGGGATGAATTTCGCAAAACGGCTCTGCCAAATGGGTCGAATTTGTCTGACTGCGCCCGGTTCGGGTCATCGTATGCCAATGATCACGCACGCGGCCCGAATTTAGGACAAAGCTATTTGGTTTTGCTTCAACCGGCATAGGGGCTTGTATGGGAAGCATCCGCGCTTTCGTGTCGGGCGTGTAAAATCCACCGTCTTTAAAGAAGCGCTTTTTCGCATGTCCCGATTGCGGTTGCGGCCAAATGAAAGGCTGCATTGTTTCATAATCCGCATCCGAAATATCTGCATAAGCCGAAATATCGAAATCGCGCTGCCCATCGTTTTTAAACCCAGACAAAGCCGCGTGTTCGCGAAACACAGCCGCCACATTGGGAAAAGAAAAAGCATCCTGAAATCCCATACGCTTAGCGACCCGCGTCAATTGCCACCAATCGGCCTTGGCCGCCCCTGGTGCCCTCAAAAATCCCCGTTGGCGGGAAATGCGCCGCTCGGAATTTGTGACTGTGCCAGTCTTTTCGCCCCAAGCCAAACTGGGCAATTTCACATCCGCATGGCGCAAGCTGTCGGTATGCGCGACAACATCAGACACGACAACAAATGGACAAGATTTCAGCGCATCTTCGACCGCGCCTGCCATGGGCAAACTGTCGACCGGGTTTGTACCCATGATCCAAATCGCTTTGATCCGGCCGCTCTTCACAGCATCAAACATGTCCACGGCTTTCAGGCCGACCTTATTCGCTATACGCGGAGAGCCCCAAAATTCCTGCACTGTGGCTTGATGATCTGGATTGTCCAAATCCATATGTGCGGCAAGCATGGTTGCCAAACCGCCCACCTCGCGCCCGCCCATTGCGTTTGGTTGACCCGTGATTGAAAACGGCCCCATCCCCTTTTTGCCAATCCGCCCTGTGGCCAGATGACAATTCAAAATCGCATTCACTTTATCCGTGCCATGTTGCGATTGGTTCACCCCTTGGGAATAGATCGTGACAGTTTTCGGCCGCTCTATAAATGAACGACTAAACCGGTTTAGTAGTTCATTTGTTAAACCAGTTTTAACCTCTGCATGTGGCAAATCTGATTTCGCGGCGGCAAGTGCCTCGTCAAAGCCAGAAACATATTTGGACACATAGTCCCAATCCACAAAGCCCGCATCCTGGAGATGTACTAACACAGCATTAAACAGCGCCGCATCGCCGTCAGACAGAATAGGCAGCCACATATCGGCCACATCTGCGGTACGGGTGCGGCGCGGGTCGATGACGATCAAACGCAAATCAGGCCGCTTTTCTTTTTCAGCCATGATGCGTTGAAACAGGACGGGATGGCACCACGCCAAATTAGACCCAACCAGTACAATCTGATCGGCAGCCTCAAAATCGGCATAAAGCCCCGTCACCGTATCCGATCCAAATGCGCGCTTATGGCCCACAACCGATGACGCCATACATAACCGCGAATTGGTATCGATATTTGCAGTACCAATGAACCCTTTCATCAGCTTGTTGGCGACATAATAATCCTCGGTCAGGATCTGGCCAGAGACATAAAACGCCACCGCGTCCGGCCCATGGGTTTCAATAGCGCGCTTAAATTGGTCCGCAACCAAACCCAGCGCCAAATCCCAATCTGATCGTTTGCCATGCACTTCTGGATAGAGCAGACGATCCTCTGGCCCGATTGTTTCCGCCAGCGCAGATCCTTTGGAACATAGCCGCCCAAAATTCGCTGGATGATCGGGATCGCCGCTTATCGTGACCTGATCATCTTGCGTCTCTGCAATCACCCCACATCCAACACCGCAATAGGGGCATGTCGTGCAGGTCTTGGTCATAAAAGCGCAGACATATTCAGCAGGATGTGACCGCTATCCATACGCAAATCGAATGTCGCGACCTGCCCTTTATCAGCACCTTGTGCTGTCCCATCAGACAGCGAAATCACCCAATTGTGCAAAGGGCAGGTCACACACCCATCATGGATAATCCCCTGGCTTAGCGGCCCCGCCTTGTGCGGACAGCGATCTTCAAGCGCAAAAACCTGATCTTCTGCGGTTCGAAAAACTGCCAGTTTCATATCGCCGATTTCGACACGACGCGCGCCTTGGCGCGGGATGTCTTCTAGTTGTCCAATCTCAATCCAATTGTCAGTCACCACATTCATTCTGCCGCCTCCAATTGGATTTTCGCCATCGGTTTGAATTCGTGTTTATCCTTGCCGGACACACGTTCTTCCCACGGATCAACCTGGGCAAATTTTTGTGAAAAGACGAACCGATCGTAATAAGCTTTCCGACGGTCCAAGTCGGCCATTTGCGCGCGCACCTCGTCATAGCCAATGCGTTTGGCCCATTTGTAAATTCGTTCTAGATAAAATCCCTGCTCGCGATACATCTGCGTCAGCGCGACGACAGTTTCCATCGCTTCTTCTTCTGTTTCAACATTGAACAGAATTTCGGTGCCTTTGATATCAAGGCCGGCGGCACCAGCGAAGTGAATCTCGTACCCGGACTCAACACAGATGATGCCGATATCCTTGCAGGTTGCTTCCGCACAATTGCGCGGACAACCTGAGACACCCATTTTCAACTTCGCTGGCGTCCACGACCCCCACATGAATTTTTCGATTTTGACGCCAAGACCTGTACTGTCTTGGGTTCCAAATCGGCACCAATCGGTGCCAACACATGTTTTCACCGTGCGCAAACCTTTGGCATAAGCATGGCCAGACACAAAGCCTGCCTTTCCCAAATCCGACCAGACATCGGGCAAATCTTCCTTTTTGATCCCCAACATATCAATGCGCTGACCGCCCGTGACTTTGACCGTCGGGATTTCATACTTGTCGACAACATCGGCAATCGTGCGCAGTTCCAAAGACGAGGTTTGACCACCCCACATACGTGGCACCACGGAATAGGTGCCATCCTTCTGAATATTTGCATGCACCCGTTCGTTGATGAAACGCGACTGATAGTCATCGGCATATTCATCGGGCCAATCGGCGACCAGATAATAGTTAAGCGCAGGGCGACATTTTGCGCAACCACAGCTGGTTTTCCATTCCAGTTCTTGCATCACTTCTGAGATGGTTTTCAGTCCCTTCGCTTTGATCAAACGCCGCACATCGCCGTGGCTTAGATCGGTGCAGGAACACATGGCGGCGACCGCATTTGGGTCATAGCTGTCGCCCAAAGTGAGTGCCATCAATTGTTCGACCAACCCCGTACATGTCCCACAAGAGGCAGAGGCTTTGGTATGCGCACGCACATCATCCAGAGAGGTCAATCCTTCCTCTAGGATGGTTTCGGTGATCTTTGATTTACAAATGCCGTTACAACCGCAGATTTCTGCGTCACCGGGTAAGGCTGCAACGGCCGCCATAGGGTCCAACGGTTCCCCGCCTTGGAAGGCTTGACCAAAAATGAGCGTCTCGCGCATCTCCGACATATCCGTGCCCTTCTTGAGCATATCAAAAAACCAAGGGCCATCCGAGGTTTCACCGTAAAGCACAGCGCCAATAATTTTATTCTCTTTTAAAACCAGACGTTTATAGACCGAAGCTGTTGCATCACGCAAGACGATCTCTTCTCTGTCTGGCGCCTCTGCGAAATCACCAGCAGAATAAAGATCAACGCCTGTTACTTTCAGCTTCGTCGCTGTAACAGACCCAGTATATTCCGCCTCTTCGCCCAACAAATTATCGGCAATCACCTTGGCCATTTCGTAGAGTGGCGCGACAAGACCATAGACCTGACCGCGATGTTCCACACATTCCCCAAGCGCAAAAATGTCGGCATCACTGCTGCGCATATCATCGCTGACCAAGACACCGCGATTTACGTCCAATCCGATCTCTGCGGCTAACCCTGTGCATGGGCGAATACCCACCGCCATGCACACAATATCGGCAGCAAGTTTGGTCCCGTTGTCCAGCTTCACACCCGCGACCTTGCCATCTTTGCCAAGAATCTCGTGCGTGTTCGCTTTGGTGATCACTTTGATGTCCCGCTCGGCGAAGGCGCGTTCCAGCAAATGGCCTGCTGCCTCGTCCAATTGCCGCTCCATCAGCGTTGGTGCAAGGTGTAAAACTGTGACGTCCATACCTTGCATTTTCAAACCAGCAGCGGCTTCCAAACCCAACAAACCACCACCGATGACGACCGCATGTTTTTTTGTTTTAGACGCATCCAGCATGCGATCTACATCATCCAGATCACGGTATGTTAAAACCCCGTCCAGGTCATGGCCCGGCAGCGGAATGATGATCGGGTCGGACCCGGTTGCAACGACCAGCTTGTCATAGCTGGCGGTGATCCCGTTTTCAGACGTGACAGTTTTGGCATCGCGATCGACCGCTGTGATCCGTGCCGATTTATGCAGCGTCACGCCATGTTCTGTATACCAATCATCATCATGGGTGATGATGTCTTCATATGTTTTCTCGCCCGATAGAACCGGGGACAGCATCAGACGGTTATAATTCACCCGCGGCTCTGCGTTGAAAATTGTGACCTCATAAGCCTCGGGATCAGCCTCGAACAGATGTTCTAGCATCCGCCCTGGCGCCATCCCATTGCCGATCACAACAAGTTTTTTCTTGCTCATGGTCTTACTCCGCTGCGATGGTTTTTGACTGACGTGCAATTCTTGCTGCCCGTTTTTCTTCGATGGATTTCAGCAAATCTGGCGAGGGGTTTGCCCCACCTTCATAGGCTTCCAGGAATTCCAACAGCTCCTCACGGTAGGCATAGTAATCTGGATGCGACAGCAGCTCTTTGCGCGAGCGTGGGCGCGGCAGATCAACCTCCATCACATTGCCGACTTTCGCGCGCGGACCGTTGGACATCATGACCACGCGGTCTGCCAGTAGGATCGCTTCGTCCACATCATGGGTCACACAGACGGTGGTCACTTTGGTCCGATCCCAGACCTCCATCAACACATCCTGCAATTCCCAGCGCGTTAAACTGTCAAGCATGCCAAAAGGTTCATCCAACAACAGAAGTTTCGGCGACAAAGAGAACGC
The DNA here is from genome assembly GCA_039029215.1 of Pseudomonadota bacterium. Classification (GTDB taxonomy): domain Bacteria; phylum Pseudomonadota; class Alphaproteobacteria; order Rhodobacterales; family Rhodobacteraceae; genus Amylibacter. The sequence continues at coordinate 54,603 of JBCCGP010000003.1, read as the reverse complement.
ACGCGCAATCCCGACACGCTGTTTCATCCCATTCGATAAATCCGCAGCAGAGCGCTCCATGGCATCGCCCAGACCAACACGCCACAGATAATATTCGCAGATATCGCGACGTTCGGCTTTGCTTGCATTGGGATACACCCGATCCACACCAAGCGCGACATTTTCATATGCGCTTAACCACGGCATCAAACTTGGCGCTTGGAACACCACTGCACGATCTGGTCCAGCATCCCGCACCTCGCGCCCGTTCAAGACAATCCCACCGTCAGAGATCGGGTTCAAACCCGCAGCCATCGACAATACCGTTGATTTTCCACAACCCGAATGCCCAATCAGGGTAATGAACTCGCCCTTTTTCATTTTCAGGTCGAAATCCTCGACCACTGTCAAAGGCCCTTTTGGTGTCGGATAGACTTTCGTAGTGCGGAAAAATTCTAAATACCGCTCTTCCAAGGGCGAGCTTGCTGCATCTTTATAGGCTTGCGGCAATGTGCGTTTCTTGCGCGCGGCCAAATCGATCGGATCAACCGAAGGTAAATCTTTCAGCGCGTCACCATCATCCGCTGCTTCGTCCCCTAAACCACTTAAATAGCTTGTAATTTCGGTGCGCAGCTTGATGAAATTCGGATCAGAATTCATAGCCGTTCGATCGCGTGGGCGGGCGATGTCTACGACAAATTCCGGGCCCAATGTAGCTGCCGGCGCTTTGGTCAGCGGTATAATCCGGTCTGCCAGCAGGATCGCCTCGTCCACATCATTGGTGATCAAGATGATGGTCTTCTTTTCTTTTTGTGAAATCTCGGCGAATTCGTCCTGCAAATTCGCCCGTGTCAGCGCGTCCAACGCCGACAAAGGTTCATCCATCAAAATCAGTTCCGGTCGCATCGCAAGCGCGCGCGACACCGCCACGCGTTGGCGCATCCCACCGGACAGCTCTGCTGGTTTACGATCCACGGCATGGCTAAGCCCCACCATATCGATATAGGTCTGGGTAATCTCGTCACGCTCTTCGCGCGATTTATCCCCAAAGACCTGATCAACGGCAAGCCGGACATTGCCCCAAACGCTGAGCCAAGGCATCAGCGAATAAGATTGGAAAACCACGCCCCGTTCCGTCGAGGGACCATCGATTGGATTTCCCTTAAAGGTAATCTCTCCGTCCACATCTAATAGGCCTGCAATGGCGGAGATCAGCGTGGTTTTTCCAGCGCCTGAAAACCCAACAATCGCCAGAAACTCACCATCCTTCACGTCAAGGTTGATGTCTTTCAGGACCTCCATCTCGCCGTAGGATTTGGAAACGCCTTTGAGGGATAAATAATTCACACCCACCTCCTATCGGTTCGCAGAGAAGGTGAAAGCTTGTTGAAGCGTGTACATAACACGATCCAAAAGGAAGCCGATAACGCCGATGGTCAGAACCGCAACCATGATCTTAGCAAGCGATTGCGACGACCCGTTTTGGAACTCATCCCAAACGAATTTGCCCAGGCCCGGGTTTTGCGCCAACATTTCTGCTGCAATCAAAACCATCCAACCCACGCCCAACGACAAGCGAAGTCCGGTGAAGATCAACGGCAGTGCAGAGGGCAGAACCAGCTTCGTAATCGTCCGACGTGTGGGCAGTTGCAGCACGCGGCCGACATTCATCAAATCCTTGTCAACCGACGCAACACCAAGGGCTGTATTAATCAATGTTGGCCAAAGCGAACACAGCGTCACGGTAATCGCCGAAATCAACAGTGATTTTGGCATCCATTCATAGGGCGAAACATAAAGCGCTGACACAATCATGGTTACAATCGGCAACCAGGCCAGCGGCGAGACTGGTTTGAATATCTGGATCAGCGGATTAATCGCGCCATTGAACGTGCGCGACAAGCCCGACGCAATCCCCAATGGCACCGCAATCGCTGTGGCAATCAGGAAACCAAAACCGACAGTGACCAAAGATGTAAAAATTTGATCGATATAGGTGGGTTTCCCTGTATAGGTCCGTTGTTTGACCTTGTCTTCTTGGCCAGCCGCGATCAGCTTTGCATTCCGCTCATCTTGACGCGCGTAAAACGCATCCGCCTTGTCCCGTTCGCGCAGGTGATCATCCCATAGATTACCAACCTGTTCCCAAACCTGCACAGGGCCTGGCACTGCCCCAAGCGAGGTTTGCACCTTGGGCGCTGCATAGGCCCACAGCATGAGGAAAACCAAAATACCAACCAACGGGATCAACGCGACACGGCGCAGCTCGCCCAATTGTGCACGGATATCATCACCTGCAAGAATTTTCAAAATTGGGGTCAGAAACCCAAGACCTAGTGCCTCTAGCCAGCGCGCCGCGCGGTTTATCGCAGCGAAGAGTTTTTCACGCCGTTCAAGACGCGGCTGCGGTGTTTCAATAGCAGTTGCATCTGTCATCTGCTCGGACCTTTCTTATAAATCGGGACGATTGGTGCTGCGACGAAGGCCGCAGCACTGTGTCTTGCTTATTGGCTGGCAATCAGGCCTTCGACGGTTTCATCCGTCTTCAGACCAATCGTCAGGCTATCAAGATATGCATTGGGTGCTTTGCCGTCATAAGGCACACCATCAATGATATCCGCGGCCGGCGTTGGCGCTTTGTAGCCATCGCTGTCCCATGGGAAATCCGCCTCTGCGACATAGCCTTCATCAACTAGCAGGCGCGCGGCTTGAAGGTAGATGTCTGGACGATAGACAGATTTGGCAACTTCATCATACCAGCTGTCAGGCTTGTGATCAGCAATCTGCCCCCAACGACGCATCTGAGTCAGATACCAAACTGCATCTGAATAAAACGGATATGTCGCGTTGTAGCGGTAGAACACGTTGAAGTCTGGAACGTCGCGCACATCACCTTTTTCATATTCAAATGTGCCGGTCATAGAGTTTGCAATGACTTCGGCATCCGCACCCACATATTCAGATCGTGCAAGGATTTCGACCGCTTCCAAGCGGTTTGCGTTATCGTTTTCATCCAACCATTTCGCCGCACGGATCAAGGCTTTGGTGATCGCCAAAGTGGTGTTCGGATATGTCTCCGTAAATTCTTTGGTCAGGCCGAAAACCTTCTCTGGATTGTTTTTCCAGATTTCGTAATCGGTGATCACAGGAACACCGATGCCTTTGAAAACAGCCTGCTGGTTCCATGGTTCACCCACACAATAGCCGTAAATTGTACCCGCTTCGAGTGTCGCTGGCATCTGCGGTGGTGGTGTGACAGACAACAACGCCTCTGCGTTGATCTGGCCAGAAATATCGTCCGGTGAATAGAAGCCTGGGTGGATGCCACCCGACGCCAACCAATAGCGCAGCTCGTAATTATGCGTCGACACTGGGAACACCATGCCCATATTGAACGGCTTGCCCTCCTCGATGAAACTGTCAACAACGGGTTTCAAAGCCTCTGCAGAGATTGGATGCAAGGGGCGTCCATCATCCATTTTTGGGATATTTGGCTTCATCAATTCCCAAATTTCGTTGGAAACAGTGATCCCGTTTCCATTTAGATCCATCGAGAACGGCGTCACAATATGCGCCTTGGTTCCAAATCCAATCGTCGCGGCCAGCGGTTGACCTGCCAGCATATGCGATCCATCAAGTTCGCCCGTAATTGTCCGGTCAAGCAGAACCTTCCAATTCGCTTGCGGCTCTAACGTGACAAACAAACCTTCATCTTCGAAATAGCCTTTTTCATAGGCAATCGCCAAAGGCGCCATATCGGTCAGTTTGATAAATCCAAATTTTAGCTCGTCTTTTTCGACATCCAGCAACTCGGCAAAGGCTGGCATGGTCGACGCAACAGCTAAAACAAAAGAAGGGAGGATATTCTTAAGTTTCATGTTTGGTACTCCAAAAAATAAAAAAGCCGCTTGATCAAAATACACCAGACAGAGTTGTGCGGTGCATTCAGAACAAGCGGCGTTGCTTGGCGGGAAGTGCCCAAACGCTGGGCCAAAATCTGCGAACGTCTTTGTTGCAGGTGCGTACAATAGATGGGATTCTCCGCGCAGGGTCAAGGATATTTTGCGTTAAACAACCCCGCTGGGTTCAAATTGCGTAAGGTCAAAAAAGAAATCTGGCCCCAGAAATAGCTCTTTGTCCGAAGGCACGCGTCGTCTTTGCTCTAACGCGCCCTCGACCTTTGCATTTGCGGTGGGCAGTGGCGCACCCAGTTTGGAAATCGCCTGCCGAAAGATATCTGGGCGAAAACAGCTTTCGGCGATTTCGGCCGCTTTAGGACCCAAAATGCCCCAGCCGGGGGCTTCTTGCGCCGCTATCCATTGCGCCTGTGATCGCCATGGAAAACTGACATCACTTGGGGCAAACCGGATCGCCAGCGGGTCATGGATGACCGCACCGGATTGATTGCGTTGAATTTGGCCGCACAGAACCCCTTCGATACGCGTTGCTGATGCATCTAAATATTGCGGCTTCGACAGCAGCTCTGCCAAAGCGCCGGTTTCTTTGTTTTGATCGGCCCAGCTTTGCGCCTTATAAATGGCCCGCACCAAACCCAAAGTTGCGTCCAAATTCTCCTCCGCCCAAGGGGCATCAAGCGCAAGAACCTTTTCTGGCGCACCTTTCCAAATTGCCGCGCCCAGCAAAACCAATTCAGCCAACCCGTGATCAATTGCCCGCGAAAAATAGGGGGCACCAACCATAAACCCGTCCACCTCATCGGCGCGCAAAACCTCATTCATCAGGCTGGGCGGTGCGACGAAAAATCGAATATGCTCGCCAACAGTCCCCCCTGATTTTTCCACCAAATACCGCATCAAGGCGACATGCATGCTTTGCATAAACGGCACACCAATGCGCAGGGTCTTTTTCTTGCCCGCGGCAACCAATGCGTCCCCGATTAGGCGTGGATCATTCACGCCTGTCGCGTTTGGACAAATCTCGGCTGCAAGTGTTGGCTTTAGCGCTAAGCCATTGCCGTTTTGGCTTAACACCATGGGCACAATTTGCCTTGATTTCATAGGCCCAAGCCCCATCGCCATCGCAATCGGCATCGGCGAGAGCATATGTGCCCCATTATAAATCCCAAACCCAACTTTATCGCGGATATTGGCCCAACTCACCTCTTTATGCAGGGTTAGATTGATCCCCTCTTCTTCCGCAATTCCCATCTCGCGCGCAATGATCAAGGGGGCCGCATCGGTCAGCGGCACAAAGCCAAGGTGGACATCGACACTCATGACAAAAGGCGTGCCGCGGTTACAATCCCCTCGGCCACTTCTGAAATGCGCTTGCCTTGATCCATCGCCGTTTTGCGCAACAGCGCATATGCCGCCTCTTCGCTCAGACCTTTGGCACTCATCAACACCCCTTTGGCCCGATCCACGGTCTTACGCTCCGCAAGGGCAGCCTTGGTCGCATCCAGCTCTGCGCGCATCTTTGCATAGCTGTGAAACCGCGCCATCGCTGTTTGCAAAACCGCGCGCACACGATCAGGCCGAAGCCCATCAACAACATAAGCGCTGACGCCCGCATCAATTGCCGATTTGGTCATTTCCGCATCACTGTCATCGACAAACATCGCCACCGGCTTCTGACTTGGCCCCACTGCGCTGATGATCTGCTCAAACTGATCGCGGGAGGGGTTTTGAAGATCGATCAGGATGATGTCTGCATCAAGCTCTGCAAGCTTTCTGGCCAATCCAATCGTCTGTCCGATGACCGTGATATCATCAACACTGCCCGCATCGCGCAAGCTGTCCACGATCGCAAATGCACGCTCTTTATGCGCATCTATCACGACGATTTTTGATCGCTTAAATTCTTCGGCTGACTTCATTGCGCCTGTAATCAGGAATAGACAAACATGAACCACCGTTTTTGCTACAAATCCCGCTCAAAGCCATTTGACCGCCGCGTCAAAGATTAAAATTCAGGCAGTTTGCATCACAAATGCGCAGTCATAGCCTCTGTCTTAAATAAGAGAGGTTTATCTTCTAACTTACCTAAATTTCTTTATTTTTTTTCCAAATCAAATTTAGGTGCTCAATCTTTTACGCTTTGCATCCATCGTCAGCGCAGCCATGCGATAGAAGCCATGCGCCATTTTCGAATATGGGGTCACTAAGAAAAATGTCAGGACGGCCCCCAAATGTATTGGCAACAACCAACTGACCGCTTGCGTTCCGGTCGCAGCGTAAAGCGCGAGGCCTGTGAAGCTGACAAAAAAGAGCAGCAAGACAAAAGCCATCTCGCCACCCCAAATACGCGCCGCGCCCAAATCTGGGTCAGCTTTCAATTTCAGCTTTGCAAGCCCTGCTGTTCCTGCACATAAAAGTACGCCACCAGAAATGCCGAGAATTTTCGGTAGGCTTATAAGCTCATAGGGCGCGTAAATGCCAAAACCGTAATGCAATACTGTTCCGGAACAGGTCGATGCGAAGCAGAGTATAAAACCCCATAAAGTTGCTTGGTGAAAATGACGGCGCCCATGCGTGTAGCGATCTGTGTCTTCAAAATTACAGCCATCCCCATGGCCACCTTTCAGATTGCGCATCGTGGCTGCATCCTTAATCGCTGCCATAAAATCTGCCAACCGAAAGGTGCCCCCGCCTACAATTTTCCAATACCGCACGACCGATATCGCGATTGCAAAAAGCGGGAGTAAAAACGCGGGCGCAAATATCGCGACCATCAAACTATGGGACATCACCGCGTAAAAACCTTCGCCACTTTCAGGGCGAAGGTTTGAAGCAATCCAAAACAAAACAGCAAAGCCAATCAACAAGATCAAAGACATCACAATCCCAGAACGATCAAACGCCTTGCCCAAAAAGCCTGGCCATGCACATTCTTTCCAGCTTTCGTGACGCAGCTCTGCCAACGCTGCGGGAAGATTGAGAGAGAATTCATGCGGTTCGGTATATTGGCACGCATAATAGCAGCCACGACAATTGTGACAAAGATTGGCAAGTTGCGTCACATCCGCATCATCAAATGAGCGCTTGTCGAACATCGCCGGAAAGACCGAGCAATACCCCTCGCAATAACGACAGGCGTTGCAGATTTCCGCCTGTCTGCGTGCTTCACCAAGCGCTTCATCGAACATAGTCAGCAGCCCCTCGCCCGGCCAATCGTCCAAACACTGTACCAATCGTCATGCCAAATCCGGCAAGATAACCTTCGCCCAGAATAGACCCCGCCATAATTTCACCAGCCGCCCAAAGATTTTCAATTGGTCCATTTGGCCCTTGCACATGAGCCGTCTCATCAACCTTCAAACCCAGATAGGTAAATGTCACACCAGGGCGCAATTCATATCCATAAAATGGTGGTTCAATAATGGGTCGTGCCCAGTTTGTCTTTGCCGGTTGTAAACCCATCGTGGACAGCCCATCCAACTCGGTCGGGTGAAACGTGCCGGACTGGCAAGCGGCATTGAATTGATCAATTGTGGCCTTTAATTTGGCTTCGGGCAAACCAAGCGCTTGGGCCAAGCCATCGATCGTATCTGATTTTGTCGGCGGAAAGACCGATGGCATAAATAGATCTGAAGACTTCGCATCAATGATTGCATATCCGACCTGATCAGGCTGGGCCGCCACCAAACGGCCCCAAATCGCATACCGTTTGGGCCAAACATCCTCGCCCTCGTCATAAAACCTTTCGGCATTTTTGTTCACAACAACGGAAAAGGGAACACAATCCAGCCGTGTCACGATCCCGCCATCATATTTCGGCGCACGTCCATCAATCGCAACGGCATGACATTGGGTCGGATCGCCAACACTTTCGATGCCCTGATCCAAAAGATCCTTTAACACTTCGCCGCGATTATAAGGTGTTCCGCGAACCAGAAAATTTCGCGCGGCTTCGCCCCATGCTGATGCCAACCAATCGATGTCAGCTTGAAATCCACCAGAGGCGACAATGACAGATTTTGGGTGAATGCTGATGGCGTCATTTCCCAATTCGACCCTGATGGCGTCTATCTTTTCGCCAAGCTCTAAATTCGTAACCTTGGCATCATATAAAACATCCACGCCTAAGCTTTCTGCGGTGCGATAATATGCATTTACCAAGGACTTTCCCCCTCCCAAAAAGAACGCATTGGTTCGGCTCAGCGACAGGGTTCCAGACAAAGACGGTTGAAAGCGCACACCATGTTCTTCCATCCAAGAATAACACTCCTCAGACGCTTCAATGGTCATACGGGCAAGGTTTTCATCTGTCTTCCCTTTGGTGACTTTCAAAAGATCCTCAAAATACTCATCGGTATGATAGACATCTGTTAATTGCCCAAGCGGTCCTTGATGCATGCAGCGAAAGTTGCGCGTATGGCGCGAATTACCACCGCGATAGGTCTTTGGCGCCCGTTCCAACATCAACACCGAGGCACCGGTCTTGCGCGCGGTAATTGCCGCGCAAAGTGCCGCATTCCCACCGCCAACGACCAACACATCAGGCGCGGTTTCTAAATTTCGAACCATCATGGGTCTTCTATAGGCACAGCGTGCACCAGTTCCCACAAAAATCGTGCTTGATATCACACAACAAACATCTCTTTAAGAAATTTGAGGTGTAACCTAGGATTATTCGCGTTATCACTGGCGCGCGAAAGGTCTTAGATACGTAATGAAAAAAAATGAATTACAATTGGCGCTTAAGGAAAGTCGTAGGCTGACAAGCTCGATCTTTCTGTTCAGTGTTTTTGTAAATCTTCTGATGCTGACTGGGCCACTTTTCATGCTGCAGGTTTATGACCGCGTTCTCGGCTCTCGCTCTGAGGCGACTTTGGTTGCGCTGTTTCTGCTGGTTGTGGGCCTTTATGGATTAATGGGTTTTTTGGAATATGCCCGCGGACGGGTTTTGGCGCGCGCTGGGGCGCGATTTCAGGACAAACTTGATAAGCGGCTTTTCCAAGCAGCAATCACCGAGGCGAAAGATCCTGCAACGCGCGCGAAACCATCACGTGGCTTGCGCGAAATGCAATCCATTCAGCAGCTTTTTAACTCTCCTGTTTTATTGGCTTTATGCGATATTCCTTGGACGCCCTTTTTTATCGTTTTGATTTTTGTGTTTCATCCCATGTTGGGATGGCTTGCGGTAACAGGCGGGACGATTTTGATTCTATTGACCCTGTTGAACAACAGCCTATCGAAAGAGAAAACGCTGCGCTCGCAGGCCGCATTGGGACATGCACAAAGTTTTGAGGATGTCGCGCGGACCCAAGCAGAGCTTATTGCCTCGCAAGGGATGATCGGATCCGTCACAAATCGCTGGCGAAAATTGCGTGATGCGGCACTTGAAAGCACTTTAAATTCTGCAGATATCACGGGGTTTTTCACGGCGTTTACTAAAGCTTTCCGTCTGTTGTTGCAAAGTGCGATGTTAGCCCTTGGTGCTTATTTTGTATTACAAGCAGAACTGACAGCCGGGGCCATGATTGCTGGGTCGATCTTGTTGGGTCGCGCGCTGGCGCCGATTGAGCAAAGTATCGGTCAATGGCCTTTGGTTCAAAAGGCAGCCTCTGGATGGAAAACACTCAAGGCGCTTTTGGCGGAGGTACCTGAACCAGCAGACACCGCAGGCCTGCCCAATCCGGATGGCACTTTGGAATTGCGTGCCGTCTCGGTCATGGCGGTCGGACGCAAAGACCCAGTGCTCTATAATATCACCTTTAAAATCCAACCTGGTGAAGTTGTCGGTGTAATTGGCAAAAGCGGCGCTGGAAAATCTTCGCTTGCGCGTGTGGTCCTGGGGCTTACCGCGCCTCAAACCGGCGAAATTATTTTAGGCGGTGCCCAAATTGTACAATATAGCGCTGAGGAAATTGGAAAGTCGATTGGATATTTACCACAGTCAGTGTCCCTTTTCCCAGCGACGCTGATGGAAAATATCGCGCGCATGGAAGAGGAGCCAGACGCAGAAGCGGTGCAAGTCGCGGCCCAAAAAGCGGGCGCACATGAGTTGATCAAAAATTTACCGAATGGGTACATGACAGCCCTTGGGCAAGCGGATGCAATTTTGTCTGGCGGTCAAGTCCAACGCGTCGGCTTAGCGCGCGCGCTGTATAGTGACCCGTCGCTTCTGGTTTTGGATGAACCAAACTCTGCCCTAGATGCTGAGGGTACCGAGGCCATGAATGCCTGCATTCGGGATTTCAAAGCCGCAGGTAAAACCGTTATCCTTATGACCCATCGCCCGATTGCTATTGCCGAATGTGATCGCTTGATCGTTATTGATAATGGTCGCATTCGGGCCGATGGGCCACGCGACAAAGTTTTGGCATCCATGGTCAAAAACTCAGATCAGGTGCAACAATTGGTGACCAAAGGCAAAAAATCATGAGCCAGCGCTATTCCGCGAAAGTCCCCTTGACCATCGGTTTTGTCGCGCTTGCGGTGCTTGTGGGGCTTTTCGGCGTTTGGTCGCTGTCTGCGCGTATTGCTGGGGCGATCATCGCAAGCGGGATTGTTGAAGTTGAAAGCAACCGCCAAGTTATCGAACATCCTGATGGGGGGATAGTCTCTGAAATTCTTGCCAAAGACGGTGCGGCGGTTAAAGCAGGCGATCCACTTTTAAAATTGGATTCTGAACTTCTGTTATCAGAGCTTAAAATTGTAGAAGATCAATATTTTGAATTCAGGGCACGCCAAGCGCGCTTGATTGCGGATCGTGACGGACAATCAGAGTTAACCGTTGGAACAGAGCTGTCAGAATTGGCGGCGAAAAACGCAGACCGCGCAGAGGTTATCGAAGGCCAACAACGCTTATTGATTGCACAACAAGAAAACGCACGATCTGAAATTGAACAAATCGAAGCCCAAAAAAACCAAATTCAAAAACAAATCAGCGGCATTGATGCCCAGCTTGCCGCCCAAAACCGTCAATTTGAATTGATCGACGAAGAACGCGCAAACACCCAAGCCTTGCTTGAAAAAGGCCTGTCACAAGCCACGCGTGTTTTGGCGTTGGAACGCGAAGCCGCGCGCATTCAAGGCAGCATCGGTGAATTGAATGCCCGCTCTGCTCAACTGTCCACACGCATATCGGAATTGGAAATCAGTCGGCTACGTATCAATTCACAGCGCCAAGAACAGGCTATTGCGGAATTGCGAGATGTTGAGCCCCGTTTGTTAGAGCTTGCCGAGCGGCGCCTTGCACTGACAACGCGACTGAACCGCCTGACGCTGCGCGCGCCTATGGATGGGATCATCTATGGATCAACGGTTTTTGCCAAGAACTCTGTCATCTCTCGCGCCGAGCCTGTGATGTATATCGTGCCGCAAAGCCAACCCTTGGTCTTTTCTGCACGTATCGAAAGCATTCATATCGATCAGGTTTTTGCGGGCCAAGATGCAAGCTTGCGCTTTCCGTCACTTGATCAAAAATTCACCCCTGAAATTTCTGGCTTTGTGACACGCGTGTCGGCAGATGTCTTTACCGATGAGACATCCGGATTTCAGTATTATGAAGCGCTGCTAAGTGCAGAAGAAAGTGAGCTGCTCAATCTTGGGGATCAGGTTTTGTTGCCCGGTATGCCGGTCGAAGCTTTTATCAAAACGGGTGAACGGACGCCGATGAGTTATTTGTTGAAACCCTTATCGGATTACTTCTCGCGCGCCCTTCGCGAAAGTTGATCTGCGCTACGTCTCAGTCGCACCAATTATCTTTTTCAGACCTTCAATCAAAGCGGCGGCTTCTTTGCTGCCTTGCGTGCCAAATATCTCTTTCTCGTATTGATGGGACAACATGATCAGATGCGCAATGCGATCATTTCCCGCCACTGTACGTTTTACAACCAAAGTCTCGCCGCGTTTCTCGCATTCGCATAAACCTTGATCATTCAGCTTAGCAATCAGGTCCTCTAATGCCTCCTGCTCGATAAATGTTCGTTTGGAGAGATCACTGATTTCACGTTCCACCCCTTGGCCTGCAAGGGACACCAAAATCCGCCATTCGCCAAGCGTCAGACGGTTTCGCGCGACCTCTTCGTGAAACTCTTTGGACATTTCATGATATGCGCGGCTTAGGTGGTAGAAGAGGAGATTTTCAACTGGCGCGTCGGCAAAATCCTTATCCTCGCTTGCGCTTTGCGGTGTCATCGGTGCAGCGGTGGCATAGGACCCTTCGGAAAACACCAGACCATCTTTGGATGCCCGTTCAAAGCCAATCACCTCGCCCACAATAATCCAATGATCGCCACCTTCATAAACAGCCCATTGTTTGCAATCGAAGCGGCTGGCAACACCGTCTAAAATTGGCACACCCCGCGCGTCAATGTGATGGGCTGTTTGTCCAAATTTATCTTCACCGCGTCTTGCGAAACGGTTTGAAACCTCGGTCTGATCGAAGCTTAAGACATGAACCGAGAAGTCCTTAGCGTTTTGAAACACGGGCGCTGATTGCGCGGCTTTCGTGACTGACCACAAAATTAAGGGCGGTTCGATTGATACTGAATTGAAGCTGGATGCCGTCATGCCCACAGGTTCGTCGCGCTCAGTGTCATAGGCGGTCACGATTGTAACGCCCGTTGCAAACGCGCTTAACGCATTTCGGAATTCGCGTGGGTCGATCATTCACCTGCCTCCTCCTTTGGAAGGTTAAGAAATGACGCCTTGTATCTCAAGGCACATTTCCGACCTTTTCGCGGCGCATTTGAAATGGAATTTCAAAATAGCTTTGCGAGTATGTGCAAAATTTAACAGGAAATATTCATGAAAACACAAGCACAAGTAGTGGTCATCGGCGGCGGTGTCGTCGGATGCTCCGTCTTGTTTCACCTTGCCCGCGCGGGCTGGACAGATGTGATGCTGATTGAACGTTCGGAACTGACTTCGGGATCAAGTTGGCACGCGGCTGGGGGCTTTCATACGCTCAACGGCGATCCAAATGTTGCAAAGCTACAGGCCTATACCGTCAGCCTGTATAAAGAGCTGGAGGAAATCTCGGGGCAATCCTGCGGGCTTCATCTGACGGGCGGGGCAATGATGGCCGACAGTCCAGAGCGGATGGATTTCCTGCGCCTAACACATGCTAAGGGCCGCGCATTGGGTATGGAGACAGAGATTATCACCCCATCCGAGGCCAAGGCGATTTGTCCGCTGCTGGATGAGACGAATTTTGTTGGCGCACTTTGGGATCCGGTCGAAGGGCATTTGGACCCTTCGGGCACAACACATGCCTATGCCAAAGCGGCCCAAAAATTGGGCGCAACGATTGAGCTGCGCAATCCGGTTGTGGATATCACCCAAGATGCGGATGGCACATGGAATGTAGTAACGGAAAAAGGCACCGTTCGTACCGACCATGTGGTCAATGCAGGCGGCTTATGGGCGCGAGAGGTTGGCCGTATGGTCGGGCTGGAACTTCCGCTTTTGGCGATGGAGCATATGTATCTTTTGACCGAAGACATGCCAGAAGTGATCGAATTCAACGAAAAATTCGGACGCGAGATTGGCCACGCAATTGATTTCAAAGGCGAGATTTATGTGCGCCAAGAACGCAAGGGCATGTTGCTGGGCACATACGAGAAGGCCTGTAAGCCATGGTCGCCCGTGCAAACGCCGTGGGATTTCGGGCATGAACTGTTGGCACCTGATCTTGACCGTATCGCACCAAGTTTGGAAATCGGGTTCAAACATTTCCCCGCTTTCCAAAACGCAGGGATCAAACAGGTCATAAACGGGCCATTTACCTTCGCACCCGATGGAAACCCACTTGTCGGTCCGGTGCCGGGGCTGACGAATTTCTGGTCGGCATGTGCCGTTATGGCAGGCTTCAGCCAAGGCGGCGGTGTGGGCTTGGCCCTTGCCAATTGGATGACAGAAGGTGATCCGGGTTATGATATTTTTGGCATGGATGTGGCCCGTTACGGCGAATGGGCAACGCTGCGCTATACCAATGCAAAAGTGCGCGAAAACTATTCGCGGCGCTTTTCGATCCGCTTCCCAAATGAGGAATTGCCCGCGGCACGACCACATCTGACCACACCCCTTTATGATACGATGGTCAATGAAAATAACGTAGTCATGGGCGACAGCTGGGGTCTGGAAACCCCGCTTTGGTTCGCACCATCAAAAGAGGAAGCGCAGGATCAGCTGTCCTTCCATCATTCCAACGATTTTGAACATGTCGCCGAGGAGGTTCGCAATTGCCGCGAGGCGGTTGGCGTGACCGAAATTTCCAACTTCGCCAAATATGAGGTCACAGGTGATGGCGCAGAGGCCTGGTTGAACCATTTAATGACCAACACAATGCCGCGTCTGGGGCGTCTGGTTCTGACACCAATGTTGAATGAATTTGGGCGCCTTATTGGCGATTTTACCATCGCCAAAGCCGCCGAAGGGCGATTTATGATTTTCGGCTCACTTGCGGCCACAAAATATCATATGCGCTGGTTTGAACAGCACTTGCCCGAAGATGGGTCTGTTCGTGTGCGCCGCTTTGACATGACGCTAAACGGTTTGTCGGTCGCAGGTCCAAAGGCACGCGATGTGCTAGCAAAATTGACAGATGAAGATGTTTCAAATGACGCGTTCCGTTTCATGGATTTCCGTGAAATGGCCATCGCGGGTGCGCCCTGTATGGTCAATCGCATCAGCTATACAGGCGATTTGGGGTACGAGATTTGGATGAGCCCGGATTATGAACGTCTGGTCTATGCAGGCATCAAAGACGCAGGTGCAGAATTTGGGATCAAAGATTTTGGCATGCGCGCGCTGCTTTCCATGCGGTTAGAAAAGAATTTCCCAACATGGTTTGCAGAACTACGCCCGATCTATGGACCCTATGAAGGGGCGATGGATCGTTTCATAAAACTGTCAAAGAACGATTTCATTGGACGTGCAGCAGCGGCCAAAGAAAAAGAAGAGGGTGGCAATCTGCGCCGTGTCTCGTTCCTGATCGAGGACGGCACATGCGATGTGATGGGCGACGAACCGATTTGGGCAAAGACTGCAGAAGATTATGGCAGCATAACACCCGCACCCGGACATGGTGTGGATCGCCATAATGCAAGCGGCACTGCCCTGCCGCGACCGGATCCACAGATCGATGGCGATTGGCGTGTTGTTGGTTGGGTCACCTCGGGCGGGTATGGGCATTACGTAAAATCGTCGATGGCGCAGGGATATGTTCCGTGGGGATTGGCAGAAAATGGCGAGGACGGTTTCTTTGAAATCGAAATTCTTGGTCAGCGGCGCAAAGCACGTATCGCATTAGAACCGCCATTTGATCCAACGGGTGCACGGATGCGCGGCTAATGTTTGCGTCCCTGCCCATGTATCATCGCGCAGAAACATCTGCGGCATTAGATGATATATGGGCAGCACTGCGCGACGCGATCAAAGATGCGGGGCTTAAGGCTCCCGATACGCTCGACCAAGATCAGATCGGGATTGAAGCATGGCTGCGCCCAGACATGGTACTTAGCCAAACCTGCGGTATGCCCTTTCGAAAGCACCTGCACCCGCATGTCACGCTGGTTGGTACCTTGGATCATGGCGTCGAAAGCTGCCCCGCCGGTTATTATAATTCTGCGATCATTACGCGTGTGGGCGCATTACCCGCCAACCCAAAACCCTCAATAAACGATATGCTGAGTCAATCTGGATATGCTGCGTTGTTGGAGGTCTTACCAGAGCCCCATGATCCCATCCTATCTGGCGGTCATCTAAACTCCGCACAGCTTGTAGCAGAAGGGAAAGCGGACATCGCAGCGATTGATGCGGTCACATGGCGGATGATTGAGGCCTATGACCCTTTCAGCGACCAATTGCAGGTCATTCAACACACGAAACCCCGCCCCGGCCTGCCCTTGATTACGGCTTTGCCCAAAGAACAAGCAGCGCAGCTTCGAACTGCCCTTGATATAGGACTAAAGAATGCAGATGCCGCAGCCAAAGAGTTGCTGGGGATAAAGGGTCTGGTGCATATCCCCGCTTCCGCGTATTTGAAGGTGAAACCTTAATCACCAGCGCGGGGCGTAATGCAAACCTTTCCTATGTTCCTAAAGATGAAGGATCGGAAAGTCGTCATTATTGGCGGCGGGGAAGCGGCCGCGCAAAAAACACGTTTGATATTAAAGACCGAGGCGAAAATCCTGCTTGTCGCGGATGAGTTGAACGAGGAGCTTCAGGGATATGTCGATCAGGGTAAGGTCACACATCACCCAGACGCGGTAACGCCCGCACTGTTGCAAGAAGCAATCATCACCTTTTCCGCAACAGAAGATGCGCAGCAAGGTGCATATCATGCAGCCCTTGCGCGTCCGGTCGGGGCGCTGATCAATGTTGTGGATGAACCAGATCATTGCGAAGCGATTACGCCTGCTATAGTCGATCGTGATCCGGTCGTGGTGGCCATTGGCACAGAAGGAAAAGGCCCGGTTTTAGGGCGCCTAACCAAGCGCGATATCGAAATCATGCTAGAGCCTAAATTAGGTGAGCTGGTCGACTTTGCAGGCCGCATGCGCATAGCGGTCGCAGAAAAAATAAAGCCAGCCCTTCGGCGCGAATTTTGGCGTTGGGTATTTGATGGGCAACCCAGACAGCTTTTCGCGCAAGGTAAAGAAAAAGACGCATATCAACTGATCGAAAGTCAAATCAATGCCGAGGGCCAGGATTTGGCAAAAGGGGGCGTCATCAACCATATCGAACTTGTTTCCGATACCGTTGACATGCTGACCCTGCGCGCAGTGCGTCACATGCAGGAAGCAGATGCGATTTATTATGACGAAGAATTGCCCGCTGGCCTTTTGGAACCCGCACGCCGAGATGCCGAACGCATCGCCTTTGATCCAGCAGATTACATTAAGAATTTCGAAGCCGCGGAAGCGCGCAAGGCCGAAGGCCAGAAGATCGTCTTTATGACCCGCGAGCTAAGTTCCGATCCATTTGACTGATAATGGATTTGATGCAGGCCCGAGAGGCGCTTAGGCGGCTTTGCAACACTTTTTTCAAGTCGCTTAAACTGTCCGATCCAGTTCGTTTCAACAAAAGCGCTAAGCCCGCTTGGCTGAGATCGTCAGCATCAAAATCCTCGCGGCCCAAAAGTCGTTTCAGATGTTCAAGCGTGCCAAAGAAAATATGCGCCTCGCAAAGTTGTTCTGCCTGCTCTATCTTGATTGCACCCATTTTCGCGGCAGCTTTCAATTGCGCACGGGGCTGGTTGACGACCAGTCCATGGCGCAGCGCTAAAGCTTGCGCAACCAACTCAATATCCAGTGCACCGCCCAAAGGTTTCTTCACGGATAACCGTTTTGCTGGTTGTTTTGGCAAATCTCCAATGCGCTTGCGCATCTCTTTGAGTTCTTTGACAAGCGCAGGATTTGTCGCCTTTTGTCGCAAAACATCATAGCGCACCTGCTCAATTTCTTGGCACAAATCATCCGGCCCACCGATTGCCCGCGCGCGCGTCAGTGCCAAATGTTCCCATACCCAAGCTTTGTTGCGTTGATAGTCATCAAAAGCTGAAAGACTGGTGGCAACGGTCCCGGCACGCCCAGACGGGCGCAAACGCATATCGACCTCGTAAAGCTTGCCCCCTGCCATCTCTACCGAAAGCGCCGTAATCAGGCGACGCGTGAAATAGGTATAATAGCCGCGCAACTCGATGCCACGAACACCATCAGATTCAGCGGACGGATCACCATCATAAAGAATGATCAGATCCAAATCGGACCGCGCTGTTATCTCGCCCGAAGCCAGCTTTCCCATCGCCAAAACGGCGACACCTTTCCCTGCTATATTTCCATATTTCGTGCGCGTTTCTGCCAAAGCCAAATCAACCGCAGCGCCAAGCACGTCTTCGGCAAGTTCGGTATAGGCGCGCTCTGCTTTGGGAAAATCGCCCGATCCTAAAAGTTGATCATGGGTGATCAAAAACTGTCTTTCATTCTTCCATTTGCGCAGCGAAATTAGCGCGCCTTCGATATCTGTTTTCTCTATTTCCGCTGGCTTTTGATGGGGATCGATTTGCCCGTATAGCTGTTCAAAATTCCGCGCCAAATCAACCGCCAAAGGTTTTGACAAGCAAGCAAGATGCACCATGTCCTGCAATAACGCGGGGTTCTGATCGAACATGGCAAGCGGCTGCACCCCCCTTGGAAGCGCTGCAAAAAAAGCCGTCACATGGGCCAGCGCCTCTGCCTCATCAGATTGATCTTGCAACAATACCCACAGACGGGGCAGCAAACGCGACAAGCTGTCTTGAGCCCGATCTGATTGCAAAACCGGCAATGCACAGATGTGATCGAATGCCTTAAGTGCGGTCTGGTCGGGCGCGTGGCGGGCCGTAACCTCTGAGCGTTCCGCTTGAGTTATCGTCTCGGTTTGCTGAAACAGACGAACCAAGGCGCTTTTAAACCCGCGATCGGAAGCAGCGCCACTGAGTTTTACCAAGCGCTTAAAGTCCTGATCCATGGGCACGCTGTGGGTCTGCGCATCGCGCAGCATTTGTGTGCGATGCTCTAATCGGCGCAACTCTGTATAGGTCTTGGCCAATTTTCGGGCATCGTTTGCAGCTATCAATCCAGCCTTCGCCAAAGCTTGCAGGCCTTCAATCGTGCCCCTAACACGCAAGCTTTCGCGCCGCCCACCATAGATCAGTTGTTTTGATTGCACAAAAAATTCAATCTCTCGAATACCACCGCGACCAAGCTTTAGATTGTGACCCTGTGCAGAGATTTCGCCAACCAATCCTTTGTGTGCGCGTGTCAGATTTAACTGCTCCTCAATCTCACTCAAAGCCGCAAAATCAAGTCGCTGTCGCCAGATAAAATCCTGCATCTTTTCTAAAAACGCTGCACCTGCGTTTCTATTGCCCGCACAGACCCGCGCTTTGATAAATGCCGCGCGCTCCCATGTTCGCCCGTCGCGCAGATAGTAATTTTCAGCCGACGAGACACCCACGCAAACGGGCGTCACAGCCGGATTGGGGCGCAAGCGGAGGTCTGTGCGAAACACATACCCATCTTCGGTGCGTTCATTCAAAAGCTGTGCGGTGGCGCGGACCACTTTCGATAAAACAGGGCGAATATACATCGCATCCGTGGCATCAAAAGTGCTGTCATCGAAAAAGAAAATCAGATCGATGTCAGAGGAATAGTTCAGCTCGCCCGCGCCCATTTTACCCATCGCTAAGACAAAAACGCCGACATAGGGATCAGCCTTCAGCGCATCTTTGGGCAGTTTTTTTCGTGCCGCTTGCAAGCAATGACGCAGGCTTGCGTCAACCGCCCTATCTGCAAAATCTGTCAGGTTTTGCGTGACCCAGGCTAAATCACGTAGACCTGCCAAATCCGCAAGCGCCAGCACCAACGCGGTGCGCGCCTTTGCGCGGCGCAATGAAACGTCCAAGTGCCGATCCAACTTTTGTGCTTTTGCAAGCGCATCCTCTGGCGAACCCACAACCACGCGTTTCAAAAATCGCTGCTCTTGCTGTATCAGACCCGCAAGATACGGGCTTGCGCTGGCGACGTTGGTCAGAAAATCCAAGGTTTGGCCGGGAAGCTTCAGCCCTTTGACTGCACTTTGCCCAATATCCGCATCAAAGCTGCGGATCGTGGCTGAAATCTTTTCCCCAAAGAGCATATCAAATTGAACCTCAGCTTGGGGCACGCGTCAATGCAGATTGCTTGCTTGACTCGCCCCGTTTTGCGGCTATAAGCCGCCCATCGCGCCGAAAAGGCGTGACCATATTGGTGTTTGTGGCCCCCGCAAGGGAATGCCTGTCGCCGGGAAACCGGAAAGGAAAGCATCCTATCTAAAACAGAAAGGACCCAGCATGACGAAGCGTACTGCTGCCAAATATAAACTTGACCGCCGGATGGGTGAAAACATCTGGGGTCGTCCAAAATCACCTGTGAACCGTCGTGACTATGGCCCCGGCCAGCATGGCCAGCGCCGCAAGGCGAAATTGTCCGATTTCGGCCTTCAGCTGCGCGCCAAGCAGAAGCTGAAAGGCTACTATGGTGATCTGACCGAAAAACAATTCCGTCGTATCTATGCCGAAGCGGAACGTGTACGTGGGGATACAGGTGAAAACCTAATCGGATTGCTAGAGCGTCGCCTGGACGCGGTTGTGTATCGGTCTAAATTTGTGCCGACCATCTTTGCAGCACGTCAGTTTGTAAACCATGGTCATGTCAAAGTGAACGGTAAGAAAGTGAACATTCCATCTTACCGCGTCAAAGAAGGCGATGTGATCGAAGTGCGCGAAAAGTCCAAGCAAATGGCTTTGGTGATCGAAGCGCTTGGGTCCCAAGAACGCGATTTTGCTGAATATATCGATGTGGACACATCTAAAATGGCTGCAACGTTTGTACGCACGCCCGGGCTTGGCGATGTGCCATATCCGGTGATGATGGAACCAAACCTCGTGGTCGAATTCTACGCGAAGAACTAATCTTCGCCGCATCAAAGCATTTCAAAAACCGCGCCGTGATGCGCGGTTTTTTTATGTCTCGTCTTCTTCGATGACGCGTTTGTCGTCGGTGCAAATCCGTTTGAGTGCTGCAAATTCTAGGCTTGTTAATACAGGCTCAAAATCAGCGCCTTGAATAACATCCGCTGCATTTGCAGCTGCTTCGCGCCCCTTCAATTCAGGGTGGGTCGCGATATAAGACAGCAACCCTTCGACATCGCCATGCTCTGCTTCTAATCGGGCAAAAAAATCAGCCAAACGCGAGGATGGTAGGCCAGCACGGGCAAAAACCTCGTGGCTAAACTGATCTGCTTCCATCTCTGCCTCTTGGCTATAGTCGGCATTCATCATCGCCTCTGCCAGTGCAAGAGCGGCAAAGCCACCGGCAAAGTCACCAAAGACCAAGCCCAAAATACCCGCAGAACCAGCCGTTCGCAGCCCCAGCCGCGTCGGGTCACGATTGACGACATGCCCATATTCATGCGCCAAAACACCTGCCACTTCCTCAGGGCTTTCTGCGTCTTTCAAAAGACCTTCAAATAACACTACATGCCCACCGGGCACCGCAAATGCATTCACCAATGGCGAGCGCATCACACGGACAGAGGGTGGATAGGGATTTTCAAAATGCGGCGTCAAGCGATCTATCATCTTATCCAACGCCGCTTGACCTTGCGGCGTGGTGCATGTCTTGGGTTGATCTTTCTTCGCGCTGACAAAGACATTCTCGATTTGCTTAATCGTGAAGTTTCCCATCGCCACTTCACGCTGCACAGGGATAAACGTCGCCAATGTATTGGCCAGAAGCGGAATAATGACAAAAAGGATCAAACAAACCGAAGCCACAGCCCCCCCACCCCAAATCATGACGCGACGCTTCATCTTGCCGCTGACGCGTCGTTTGAAAAGTGCAGGCACCGTCTCTTTCAAGTGGTCAGCAATTGTATCGTCGGGCAGAACCAAGCGTTCTTCGCCACTGTCAATACATTCCAAGACGATCCCCTGACGACGCGCCTGATCGCTTAACGCTTTGACATTTTCCATCGGCCAAATGATCGCCTCTGACCCTTTGGCAATTCGAATTTGTGTTGGCGTGATTTCCACAGCAACCTCATGCGGCGTCGCTGTTTGACCGTCAAAGAATTTACCGCTTGTATATTTCCCCGACATTAGATCGCCGCACCAACATCCAACGCATCGGCGAAACCTTCTGCTTCGACAAAATCATCACCTTCACGCTGAGATATATCGTTCAAAGCTTGCGCGTTATTGATGGTCAATGTGGTGACATATTTTTCCAAAATAGGTTGCGTAATCCACACCAGCGTCAGCACAGAGACAGAGATAAGCACACCCAAATAAAGAACAATAAAGCCCACCAAACCGATCGCCCCGGTTGTCTGACCAAAATCGGGATCGGCCGGATCAAACGCACTGACCAATCCACCAAATAGCAAGGCTGCGACACCCACAAAAATACTCACAATAACACCGATCAAAATAAAACCACCGATATAGCGGCCCACAACTTCGGAGGTTTTGACAGTAGATGTAAAGGTCACAACCTCGCCCAATCGTTTTTCATTGGCCATCATCCGCCATGCGTTCACACCAAAAGCCATACCACCAATAATGATCCAAAAATTGGCCACAAAGAAAAGCACGCCGCCAGCACCCGTCAGAGTGCTTGCGCCCTGCACTTCACCAATGATCGTCAGCAGGATACCCAAAATCAGCAGACCCAATCCGATAAAAAATTGGCGGGCAGCTTTATACAGCATTGGCCAACGCCCACCTTGGTGGAGTTTCGCATCTCCGTAATAGCTATGGTTCGTCCGGAATTCCTCCAGCTTAAAAACCATTCGGGGATATAAAATGCCCAAGGTGATCACCGTTAAAAACAAGTTCCACAAAGCAACCCCAACATACCGCCAAGCGGCTTTTTCTGCGCCAAAACGAATACCCCGCCAGCGCGTGCGCGACAGGACATAGCGCCGCGCACGATATTGCGCATAGAATATGAGCGGCAAAATTATAAGTGGTGCCAAAGAAAAACCCAAGCCAGGGATCAAACCCAATTGCGCGTCCTCTTCAAAGAAAGAATACCCAAGAAAGGTCAGCAACAATTGGAACACCCCCAAATAGACCGCCAAAAATGCAACCGCGATCAGAAAGCCCAAAAACTTTTCTAACCCGTTGCCGCTATATTCCAGATGAGAGCCATCGGCCCGGATCGCCGACCACATATACTTACGCTCGCGCGTCCGCGCCCAAAATCGATAAATCCCCAAAGTCAGCAATGTGAGAACAGCGTTCGCGAGTGCAATCTTAAAAAGCGGCCCCGTTTCGCCAGAATATTCAACCTGCCCGCTAGATGCTAAATTCATTTTCAAATCCCCTAAAAATACGATCCTCTGAACGCTAACCTATGCGGGCGGGATGGTGCAACTGCCTATCTTGGCATCAAAGCGAACGCGTAATCAGTGCTAAAAATTGAACTTATTGTCATGGGGAAACCCACGTGGGGCCATCCGACCTGCGCTTGCGCGTTTTCCCATCCAATCGTTCAGCTCTTTTTCGGTCCGCGTGCGCCCCGCCGGATCCAACCATTGAAGCCCAACCTCCATATCAAACACGCATGCGTCTGACAGACCACCATCTTTGTATTTCTGCAAACGCACGCCTTTGCCGCGCGCCATTTCGGGCAACTCATCCATTGCGAAAATCAGCACTTTGCGATTCTCACCAACTGCGGCAATATGGGTCTCACTGGCGGGTCGGCAGACACGCGCCACAACATCGCCTTTGACATTTAAAACCTGTTTGCCGGTTCGTGTCTGGGCCAATACATCTTCTTCTTTAACCACAAACCCATCACCTGCGCTGGACGCGACCAGTAACATGCGTTCCGGATCATGAATAAACAACCCGACCATGCTTGCCTCATTTGGCAGATCAACCATCAAACGTACGGGTTCCCCCATGCCACGCCCACCGGGCAATTCCGCACAAGACAGTGTATAAAACCGTCCATTGCCTCCAAAGAGGATCAGCTTATCGGTCGTCTCTGCATGAAAGACAAAACGTTTCGCATCGCCGTCTTTGTATTTCAGCTCTTGCTCCAGATCGATATGCCCCTTCATCGCGCGGATCCACCCCATCTCAGAGCAGACCACCGTGATGGGCTCTTTCTCGATCATCGCCTCTAACGGCACCTCTTCGAACTCAGGTGCCTCAGAAAGCTCTGTGCGGCGCGGATCATCCCCAAATTGCTTTTTCACCTCGCGCAGCTCGTCTTTGATCCGGTCCCATTGCAGACCTTCATCAGCCAGTAAATCTTCTAAATCCGCACGCTCGATCATCAGGTCATCACGCTCTTGACGCAACTCCATCTCTTCAAGCTTGCGCAAATTCCGCAGCCGCATATTCAGAATCGCTTCTGCCTGATTGTCGGTCAATTTAAACTCGGCAATCATCACCGCCTTTGGTTCATCCTCTTCGCGAATAATTTCGATCACGCGATCTAGGTTCAGATAGGCAATGATATAGCCTTCCAAAACTTCCAAACGCCGATCAATTTTATCCATTCGATGTTGTGAGCGGCGCAAAAGAACGTCGCGGCGATGAACATTGAATGCATTCAGAACGTCTTTGATGGAACAAACTTTCGGCGTCCGCCCATCAATCAGACAGTTCATATTCAGGCTAAAGCGAATTTCCAAATCGCTATTTTTGAACAGCGTTTCCATAAGAACCGTTGCATCAACCGTCTTTGCACGCGGCTCAAGAACCAAGCGAATGTCTTCCGCACTTTCATCGCGCACATCAGTCAAAATCGGCACTTTTTTGGTCTGGATCAGTTCCGCTATCTTTTCGATCAACTTCGATTTTTGTACCTGATACGGAATTTCGGTGACCACGATCTGCCATTGCCCGCGGCCCAATTCTTCAACGCCCCACCGCGCGCGCAGACGCATGGCACCACGACCGGTTTTATAGGCCTCTAGGATTTGATCCACTGGTTCCACCAAAATCCCACCGGTTGGAAAATCTGGCCCTTTGACTTTCTCCATCAGGGTCTCGACCCGCGCATTCGGCGCACCAATCAGGTGAATGCACGCATCTACCAATTCGGCAATATTATGGGGGGGGATATTTGTCGCCATCCCCACCGCGATCCCGCTTGACCCATTCGCCAATAGGTTCGGATACGCGGCTGGCAACACAACCGGCTCTGTCTCGGACCCATCATAATTGGGTTGGAAATCAACCGCGTTCTCGGTCAGCCCTTTCATAAGCGCCTCAGCCGCGTCTGTTAGGCGGGCTTCTGTATACCGCTGCGCTGCTGGATTATCGCCATCAATATTTCCGAAATTACCCTGCCCATCGACAAGTGGATAGCGCACGCTAAAATCTTGCGCCAATCGCGCCAGCGCATCATAGATCGCACCATCCCCATGCGGGTGATAGTTGCCCATCACTTCGCCCACAATCTTCGCACATTTCCGAAACGCCCCGTTCGGGTCAAGTTTCAACCCACGCATTGCATATAAAATACGTCGATGCACCGGCTTCAACCCATCGCGTGCATCAGGAAGCGCGCGGTTCATAATCGTTGACAGCGCATAGGTCAGATAGCGCTCGCCAATCGCGCGGCTTAAAGGTTCTTTGATAGTCAGGCCCTGCTCAGGCGCCTCGCCCACTTCTGGGTCGTTTTGATCTTCCGCCATAGGATGTCTCTACCAAGTCCCAGCCAAAGCGTCTATGACAATTGCCGAATATCACGCGCCCAAAACAGACATCCATCGTCTTCTTTGTTCCGAAAATATCTTCTGGAGGTGTGGAGGGCGACGCGCCTCCACGCGAAGCTGTAAGTGGCAGGGTCACCTGCCCGCACGGCTTCGCCCCACCCAGCGCGCAAAAGCGCGCAATCCCTTCTCAGCGGAAAGGGGGGGCGTAAATCAAGCCACCGTCATAATATTGGCGGTTCAAATTTCGCTTCAATTTCAGCTTCGTGAACGGTCCCAAATGGCGCGCATAAATCTCACCATAATTCCCAATGCGCGCTATAATCATCTTGGCCCAATCCGCATCCAAACCAAGCTTTTCCCCCATATTACCCTCAACACCCAGCAACCGCAGCATTTCAGGCGTAGCATCGCCTGATCCCGCGATTTCCAAAACATTGTCAGAGGTCAGACCAAGCTCTTCAGCAAAAACGATCGCATTCAACACCCAGCGTACAATATCCAAAAACTCATCATCCCCTTCGGCAACCACCAAAGACAAAGGTTCTTTGGAGATCACGTCGGGCAGAACAACTGCGAAATTCGGATCAGAGGACAGCGCCAATGACGCAGCCAAAGAAGACACATCCGAGGTATAAGCATCGCATTCGCGACCGCGAAACAGCGTGAAGGCCTCGTTATTTGCATCCACTTCAATAATCTCGATATTCAGATCGTTCACATCTGAAAAATCTCGGAGGTTTAACAAGGTCGTTGTTCCACGTTGGACACAAACCCGCGCATTGCGCAACTCGATCGCCGCACGAATGCCAGATGAACGGCTGACAAGAAATCCCTGCCCGTCATAATAATCCACGCCGGCAAAAGACAATTTCAAATCTACATCGCGGGTGAACGTCCAGGTTGTCACCCGGCTTAACATATCCACATCACCCCGCTGCAAGGCCGGGAAACGCTGCGACCCGGTCAAGGGAACATATTCAACCCGATCAGGATCATCAAAGATCGCGCTAGACACAGCCCGACAGAAATCAACGTCAAACCCGACCCAAGAGCCATCTTCCAAGGGTTCAGAAAAACCCCGCAAATTCACTGAAACACCACAGCGCAAGAAATTACGCTCTTTGATCGCCTCCACCGTCGGCGATTGCGCAAAGGCGTCAGAAGCGCCGCCAAATAACGCAAGCAACCCAACGACGGCCCTGGCAATTGCTGTATTAAAAAATCTCATCGAAAACTCGTCCCTCACTCCATAAAAATGTAGCGTAAATTTAGTATAGGTAAAAGGCCTCAGATTGTGGTTTTTCTATGAAATACACAGACGCATATAGAACTCTGCTTGCGTGACTAGGCACGGGTTTAGATCGCCAATTTTTTCAAGCTTTTCGAGAGAAAAATGGCTTGCGCAATTTCAACACAAACACCCTATTTTCACAAAAGCAAAAACGCCCCGAAGGGCGCCTGATTTAATGCCCCAAAATCTGTGACAAAAACAGTTTGGTCCGATCTGATTGCGGATTGTCAAAGAAGGGTTGCGGCTCGTTTTGTTCGACAATTTGGCCGGCATCCATAAAGATCACGCGGTTTGCCACCTGACGGGCAAAGCCCATCTCATGCGTCACACATAACATCGTCATGCCCTCTTCGGCCAACTCGATCATTGTGTCCAAAACTTCCTTGATCATCTCCGGGTCAAGCGCGGAGGTCGGTTCGTCAAACAACATGATCCGCGGGCGCATACACAGCGAACGCGCAATCGCCACACGCTGCTGCTGTCCCCCAGAAAGCTGCCCAGGATACTTATCCGCTTGTTCAGGAATTTTGACCTTCTCAAGGAAATGCATCGCGGTTTCTTCTGCTTCCTTTTTCGGCACTTTACGCACCCAAATTGGGGCCAGCGTACAGTTCTCCAAAATTGTCAAATGCGGGAACAGGTTGAAGTGTTGGAAACACATGCCCACCTCGGACCGGATGGTGTCGATGTTTTTGATGTCCGATGACAGCAAAGTCCCATCAACCTCGATCGTGCCCTGCTGATGCTCTTCAAGCGCATTGATGCAGCGGATCAGCGTTGATTTACCCGAACCAGATGGCCCACAAATCACAATCCGTTCGCCGCGATAGACCGTCAGATCAATATCGCGCAGAACATGGAACGATCCATACCATTTGTTCATATTGGAAATTTGAATCGCGACCTCGTCGCTGACCGTCATTTGTTTTTTAGCTGCAGCCATGAGTGAGCTCCTTAATGATGTCCGGTCGCGAGTTTACGCTCGAGATACATCGAGTAACGCGACATTCCAAAACAGAATATAAAGAAGATGAGGCAGATAAAGCCGTAAATCTCCCAGTTGAGACCCGTCCAAGCGACGTCCCCGTTAATGGTCTGTTTCAAACCAACCGGATCAAGAAGACCGATGATCGAAACCAGAACGGTGTCTTTGAACAGACCAATAAAAGTACCAACGATACCAGGGATCGAGATTTTCAAAGCCTGCGGCATGATGATCAAACGGGTTGCTTGTGCGTAATCAAGACCAAGACTGTCCGCGGCCTCATATTGCCCTTTGGGTAAGGCCGCCAAACCACCCCGGATTACCTCCGCCATGTAAGCAGACGCAAACAGCGTCACCATGATGATGACCCGAAGAATGATATCAAAATTCGTACCAGGAGGCATGAAAATATTCAGAAGTGTCGAGGCCACGAAAAGCAATGTGATCAACGGAACGCCACGAATAAACTCGATGAAACCAACACAAACTGCCTTTAGAATTATCAGGTCCGACTGACGACCAAGAGCCAACAAAATACCAAGCGGCAGTGACAAGGCAATCCCAACCAAACCAATGGTGATCGACAACATAAACCCGCCAAACTTCGCGGATTCAACAGGTTCAATCCCAATGGGGATTATCCCATGCATCAAGTTTGCAAATCCGCCACAAGCGGTGAGCCACCAAATGATGGGCGCAAGGATCAATAGTAAATTCGCGATCAATGCCCCTGCATGCTCTAGCGTTGCTTTGAAAAGCACCCAACCAATAACAAATCCAAGAATAACCGAGATTGGCAACCAAAGCGTACCGCCCCAAAGCAGCCAAACCATCAAGAATGGGAAAATCGCCGAAAAGATCAGCAATTTACGTGGAACTGATGCAAACAAAATTGGTGCAAGCGCTACAAAGAGAAGTATGAAGGCCAGAATTGGACGCCAATACAGCTCCTTTGGATAGAAGCCGAACAATAGCTGCACCCAGCGCTCTCGGATCACACCCCAGCAGGCGCCGTGATGGCCCTCGCCCCAGGCAGCCGCGACAAGTGCACGACATTCATGGACGTCATTACCCGACCATGATGGGACAAATATCCAAGGAACAATTGCTTTTAGAACCACATAAATGAAGTACAGCGCCAAAAGAGTAAGGATTGAGTTTGCCCAACCGTTAAATAGGTTCTGGCGAAACCATCCAATCAATCCAATTGTGCTTGGGGGCGGTGCCTGCTCAGGCAGCATTTCTGTACGAACATAAGACGTATCAGCCATGATTAACGCTCCACCAATTTAACGCGATTATTGTACCAGTTCATTACCGCTGAGATAGACAATGAAATCGCCAAATATGTCAGCATCAAGAACAAGATTGTTTCAAGCTCTCGCCCAGTCTGATTCAATGT
This sequence comes from Pseudomonadota bacterium, assembly GCA_039029215.1. Taxonomy (GTDB): domain Bacteria; phylum Pseudomonadota; class Alphaproteobacteria; order Rhodobacterales; family Rhodobacteraceae; genus Amylibacter. The sequence continues at coordinate 25,771 of JBCCGP010000003.1, read as the reverse complement.
GATCCCGCCCAGCGTTCCAGTGATATCCATGTAACCAACCGCAATCGCGAGTGACGAGTTCTTGGTCAAATTCAGATACTGCGAAATCAGCGGTGGAATAATGACACGCAAAGCTTGCGGTAAGATCACCAAAGACATGGTGCGACCCGGTTGAATACCCAACGCATAAGCGGCCTCTGTCTGACCCTTGGAAATCGCCATAATACCTGCCCGCACCGCCTCTGCGATAAAGGCTGCCGTATAAAGCGAGAGTGCAATCCAAAGCGCGAGAAGAGAGTTTCGTAAGTGGATGCCCTCTTTGAAGTTAAAGCCTTTTAGTTCTGGGAAGTTCCAGCCAAGTCCCAAAACCCAAAGCAAAATCGCCATTGGCACAACCAAAACACCTAAGCGCAGGTACCAAGTTGTCGGCCGATCACCTGTTTCGTTTTGAATCCGATCCGCGCGCTGTTTGATTTTTCTTGATATGAAAAAACAAACACCGAAAAGCGCCGCGATTGCCAAGAACGTTAAGCTAAGATCGAAGCGTAGTGAACTTTCACCGAAAATTCGAATGCTACCCAAACCATTTTCGAACATTGGGGCCGGCGTATAAATACCGCGATTGGTAATCGCTAAGCTCTCGTTAAACAGCATTGATGCTTCGCCGTTTCTAAAGGCCGATGGCTTTGGCATCGTTTCGATCATGACCGAAAATACGATTAGGATCCAAACCAACACGGGAACATTACGGAAAGCTTCAATATACACTGTCATCAGACGCGCGATAAGCCAGTTGTTTGATAGCCTAAGAACCCCAACGAAAACGCCAACAATCGTTGCAGTGATACAGCCCAATACAGCGACCAACAAAGTATTCAAAAGGCCAACAAAGGACGCCCGCAAATGCGTGTCACGGCTAGAATATTCGACCAGACGTTGGTTGATGTCATAGCTTGCCGGCTCGCCAAAGAACTTCAATGATGGTTCTTTACCCAATGCATCAAGGTTTTGGATGGTATTATTAATAAGCCATCCAATTCCGAGCAGGATCAGAATTAAAGCTATTATCTGTATCGTCGTCGAGCGATAGCGCGTGTCATAAAGAAGCTGGCTGACTCTAAATCCGCCAGTGCCTTGATCAGGTATAGAGGCCATGTATGCTCCCGGTTTCCCCTAAATGTGATGGTACAAGGCCCAAAGGATAGACCCTAAACAATCGCATTTATAAATTGAAAAGGGCGCGAAGTTCCCTTCGCGCCCCAAATTTCCGATTAACGGAAAGGTGGAATGTAGATCAGACCACCATCAGTCCAAAGTGCATTCAAACCGCGAGATAGCGCGATTGGTGTAGATTCACCAATATTCGCTTCGAAGATCTCGCCGTAGTTACCAGCAACTGCAATTGCGCGCTTCGCCCAGTCTTTGTCCAGACCAAGCATCGCACCCAAATCACCTTCTGTACCAAGCAGACGGTTGATTTCTGGGTTATTGCCCGCTTCCATTGCGTTCTTCTCTAGGTTTGCAGACGTCACGCCAAGCTCTTCAGCTGCGATAAGCGCGTTCAAAGTCCAACGCACGATATCGCCCCACTGGTTGTCGCCGTGGCGCACAAGTGGGCCCAAAGGCTCTTTCGAGATGATCTCTGGAAGAACAACGTGATCGCCTGGGTTTTCAAAACCAGCGCGTGTTGCAGCAAGACCAGATGCGTCAGTTGTGTAAACGTCACATGCGCCAGCTAGGTACTGTGCCTGTGCTTCGGCATTTGTTTCAATGGGAACAGGCTCGTAAGAGATGTTGTTCACACGGAAGAAGTCGGCCAAGTTCAATTCTGTAGTTGTACCAGTTTGGATACATACAGTTGCACCGTCTAGGTCTTTCGCAGAAGACACGCCAAGTGCAGATGGAACCATAAAGCCTTGTCCGTCGTAGTAGTTAACACCAACGAATTCAAACTTCAGATCAACGTCACGAGAGAACGTCCAAGTTGTGTTCCGAGCCAACATGTCAACTTCGCCAGATGCAAGCGCAGTGAAGCGTGTTTTGCCAGTTGTTGGAACGAATTTAACAGCGTTTGAATCGCCAAGAACTGCTGCTGCAACCGCACGGCATACTGCAACGTCAAAGCCTTCCCAAACACCGTCAGCGTTTGCTGCTGCGAAACCAACTAGACCAGTTGAAACGCCGCATTTTAGTTCGCCAGCTGCTTGAACGTCTTCAAGCGTACCAGCAGATGCAAAGCTTGCTGCAGCAGCTGCTACAGAAACCGCACCGATAAAAGCAGATTTTTTCATGTATCTTCCTCATCCTGATGGGTGCCCCTTAGAAAAAGGGGCTTCATGTATGAAAGGGTCTCCCCCCACGAGAATCGATTGCGCCTTTTCTAGGCGGGTCTCGAATAGCGGGGATAATGCGAAGCAACGGGCCAAAAGGTCAAGCAAAAACAGCATTCTATGCATCAATCGGGGAAAATAATGCACAGGATTATGTCAGGGGTTATGACTAAATTTTTGCCCTAGAATTAGGCATATTTACTATTTCGTGCCGTTGAATACTTACAGTGCCCAATAGGTAAACTGTTTTGACATAAACTGTTCAATCTGAGGCCAATCGATAAAATTTCTCAGCAAAAAGAAACGCGTCGCGTTTATGACCCGCATTTGCCTCTGCCTGTTCATCAGCGCCCCATTGGTCAATTTGCCAGATTTCATCGACACGCGATGCATTCCATGCCGCTTCCGTTTCCAGATGATTCGATCCAACAGCAAGCGCCAAAACCAGTGAGCCTGATATCGTCACCAAATCATGAAACCCCGCCAACTGCCACGGATTGAGCGCCGCAACTGGCAATTTTAGATTCTTCAATGTGGTTTTAGGTTGATCAATATGCATCACACCTTCGGTGATGTTCAACGGACCATACGTATCTTGGACCCAAGCCAAGATAGGATCCCATGCAGATGCTTGTCGTGCGATCAGTTCGTATGGCCCAGTCGCGCGGTAGCAGACCAAATCCGTCCCACCATAATCCGCCAACATATCCACAATGGCTGCATGGTTGTGGTGAACTTTATCAATCACAGAATTGCCCATGCGCGTGGCGGGCATCGTTTCGGGCTGAACATCCGTTTCTTGCGCGCGCCATTCGCCCGCAACCAGCTCCGCCAGCGCGCGATTTGGCAAAGCAAGCGATGATTTTGCAGGCGTTTTCACATGACGACCATCCAACGCAATTTCAAAGCCATCGCGACTTTCTTCTATGGTCACATCCGACCAAAATCGCTTCTTGAAACTCATATCAACGCCTCAAACGGGTCCTCTGGCACATCTGCTATGCGCCAATCAAACTGCGCCCAAGTCTTCTGCATGTGATCTGGCAAATCCGCTTTTAGGAAGATCGGCTTCTTTGTGATGGGGTGTAAAAAACGCAAAGATCGCGCATGTAAATGCAGCTTGCGGCTGATTTCACCTCCAAGCTGCGCACCCCAACCATCGCCCAGATTTTCTTGTGCATTCCCGCCATATTTGCCATCGCCCACGATCGGATTGCCAAGCTCTGCAATATGCGCCCGCAACTGATGGGTGCGTCCCGTAATTGGCACCATCGCCACCCAACAGACACGACCACCTAAATTCTCAACAACGGTATAATCGGTTGTTGCATGTTTCGCGCCATCAATTTCGGACACATCTTTGGGGTGCACACAATGCATTTTTTCGCCCGCTTGATTGGGGCCATGGCCTGCCGCCTTGACCAATCCAAATTTTATTGTGCCGGATGCCGGCTTCGGGCTGCCTGCAACCGCCGCCCAATACATCTTACGCGTCTCTCGCGATTGGAACGCCTGTGCCAACCCTTTTGCCGCTTGACCAGTTCTTGCAAGAACCAAGAGGCCAGATGTATCCTTGTCCAAGCGATGCACCAATTTCGGCTTTGCCCCATTTTGTTCAAAAACCTGTGCCAGCCCATCAACATGGCGAAGCTGTTTTGAACCGCCTTGCACGGGCAACCCCGCAGGTTTGTTAATCGCAATGATATGGGCGTCCTCATAAATTACTGCATCCAACATCATCTGACGATCTGCATCTGATATCTTGGACACTGGCTGTTTTGCCTCGGTCGCTGCTGCAATGGGCGGAACGCGCAAGTCTTGTCCGGAAAACACACGGGTCGAGGCTTTCACACGTCCGCCATCCAAACGCAGCTCTCCCTTGCGGCACATCTTTTCGATCTGGCCTTGTTTAAGCTGTGGAAACACGCGGCGCAGAAATCGATCCAGCCGCTGATCATCACTATCGGCAGGAATGGTAATGACTTGGACTCCGCTCATGTCAGCGCTCGCGCGATCGCAATACCCAAAACCAATGCAAGGATTGACGCGATCACTGACCCTGCAACATACCCACCAGCAGCCATCACGCGTCCGGCCTCGTACAGCCGAAAGGCGTCTAACGAAAATGCGCTAAAGGTCGTAAATCCACCTAACACCCCAACCATAACAAATGGCCCATGAACCCGGTCAGCCAACAGGACAAATACAAGCCCCATGAGAAAAGAGCCCAAAACATTTACCATCAACGTCCCAAGCGGGAACATCACAGCTTGGCCCACGAAATATCGCAAAATAGCGCCGAAAGCGCCGCCAAGTGCTATTTGAAATATTACGCCCATTCTTCTTTGTTCCAAAAATATCTCGGGGGAGTCCGCGAACGCGGACGGGGGCAGCGCCCCCTATGTCCGGCGCTTCTGGCGCAATTTCACGAAAAAGTCCAAGCGCTTCTTTAACTCGCGCTCTTCCCCGCGTTCAACTGGCGCATAATAAACACCGCGCTTCATACCATCGGGGAAATAGTTTTGTCCCGAAAACCCATCTTCGGCGTCGTGATCATATTCATACCCTGCACCGTAACCCTGATCCTTCATCAATCCAGTCGGTGCATTCAAAATATGTTTGGGTGGTGGTTCTGATCCAGTGGACTTCGCAGCCGCGCGCGCATTTTTATACGCCGCATAGCCCGCATTCGATTTGGGCGCCAAAGCCAGATAGATCACCGCATTCCCCAGCGCTAATTCACCCTCGGGCGAACCAAGCCGCTCATAGGTATTCCAAGCATCAATGCATAAAGCCTGCGCGCGCGGATCAGCAAGGCCAATATCTTCGACAGCCATGCGCGTGATCCGGCGCGCCAAAAACCGCGGATCTTCACCGCCCTCCAACATCCGCGCAAACCAGTAAAGCGCTGCATCCGGATCGGAGCCGCGCACCGATTTATGTAGTGCGGAAATCAGATTATAATGCGCCTCGCCAGATTTATCGTAAATGCTTGCACGCTTTGACAAACGCTTGCCAAGCTCGGCCACATCAACTTTCTTTGCCCCCCAAGCCAAGACTTGCTCGATCAAATTCAGCAAGCTGCGCCCATCCCCATCGGCCATTTCCAACAGCGCTTCGCGGGCCTCAGCCTTTAAAGGCAGTTTTTTGCCTTCAACCTTCTCAGCCCGCTGCGCCAGTAATTCCAAATCCGCAAGGGATAGCCGTTCTAACACCAAAACCTGTGCGCGGGAAAGAACTGCGGCGTTAAGCTCAAAACTTGGGTTCTCTGTCGTTGCACCCACCAAGACGATTGTACCGTCTTCCATATGGGGCAAAAACCCATCCTGTTGAGACTTGTTGAAACGGTGAATCTCATCCACAAATAGAAGCGTCCCGCGCCCATTCGTGGACCTTATTTTTGCAGCTTCAAACAGTTTTTTAAGCTCCGCAACGCCTGTGAAGATCGCACTAATCTGCTCGAAATGCAGATCAACTTTCTCCGCCAGCAATCGCGCCAAAGTCGTTTTGCCAACACCAGGTGGCCCCCAAAACACGATCGAAGGAAGCGATTTATTTTCCAACATCACGCGCAACGCGCCATCTGGTCCAATCAACGCGGTTTGCCCAATCACCTCATCCAAGCTTTTGGGACGGCACCGATCTGCCAAAGGCACAAGCGCGCTTGTGCCTTTGGTTGTTTCATTTCCCCTGTCAAATAGGTCCGCCATGAAAACGGTATCACATGCCAACAAGCGGATGGACAAGCCCTAGTGATAGGAGCCCGGCAAATGTGTGACGCTCACCCGATTGAGGACGCCTTCGATCATAATCTCTGGCCCCAAAAACTCCAACTCCATACCCAGATGTTTGAGCCACCGCCCCCAGCCTGGGGATCCAATCCCGATCAACGACCGCGCACCAAATGTATCCCTGCATTCAAGCAAAGCTTCATAAAGCTTCTTTTGAACCATAAATTTTGCCCGTCGATTAAGATGGCTGGATTTGAAGAACCGCGAAAACTCATAGAAATGAGGGATCACAGGCGCGTCATCATATAGCAAATCTTGAGGAATTTCACCGCCCAAAATTCCACGCTGCGCATCTCGGATCATATAGGAATAAATACCGCATTTCGCTGTTGTGGGCGTCAGACGGAAACCCCCTAAAACCTGCCCGCCTTCGTGAACCGCAATCCACTTGCTTTCTGGTGTATCATATTGATCGAATTCCATTCCATCTGTTTGCGGAAGGTCCCAACGTCTTTCGACGATGAAACTTTCATGGCGCGCACGAAGTACATTTTTAAAAAGCTCTCCATGCAGATGAAAATTGTTGAACGATAAAGCGGTCGCTTGCATTAGTCACTCCTTCTTCACGTAGCGAGCGGCCAATGAAACTCCGTTGGGGGCTAGCTACATCAGTTTGTAGTCCTTTGCCCTCTGAATGGCTTCGGCTGTGGTTCTGGCCATCAGCCTATTCCGTGCAGAAGACAGCCGGAGTTTGAATGCACTTTCCGAAATCCCCAGTTGTTTTGCCGCCTGTGAATATCTCAATCCGTCTGCCACCAAAGTGAGCGCCTCTCTTTGGGCTTTTGTTAACCGCTCTGGTGGCTCTGTTCGGTCATGAAGATATTCCACAACTAGCTTTACCCGCTCCAATTCCTCGTCATGGAATTCCCGATCATCGCGCGCAATTCCGGCAATCGTCCTAGAAGCCAAGGGGCCACATGAAATGGTCGCACCATAAGTCAAACCATAATCAGATGCCTCTTTAATCACACCGAATGGATCAGGAAGGGGGCATTGAGACCACCGGCAAATACCGGTCTTTGCAAATGCCCATGCAATCATAGGATCTCTTAGGCCATAAACTTGGTTTGTATAGCGTTCCTGCCATGCAGCGGACCAAGTATATAAAGAGATCAGGGGCGAGGCGAACCGTATGTGCAGTCCCAGCCCATACCCCAATGGTGCAAGTTCTCCTAACTTTTCAAATTCGATATCAAGACCTAGCTTTTTGGACATGTTCTTTAGACTAGGCACACGTTTCATAGTCAATACAAAACTGCATGCGGCTGGTTGAGTTGTTTATTTAAACTGGCATATTCACTGAGGGTTTTTGAAACAACATCCTAGAAATGCGTGCTTCTCACCGATGATACCCCTCTTTCATATGTATTAAGCATATGCGTGTTCTATGCCAATAGAATTCACATAATGATAAATATTGATTAAAAAAGGGCGCTAATTGCGCCCCTCTAATCACTGAATACGAAATTTCTCGAGCGGTATTTATTCTGCTTCAGCGGCTTCTTCGGCTGCAATCCGCGCTTTGTCATCCGCACCTTTTGCAGATGTATCGCGATCTACAAATTCGATGATCGCCATAGGGGCCATATCGCCGTAGCGAAAACCGGCTTTCAAAACGCGAACATAACCGCCAGCGCGGTCTTTGTAGCGTGGGCCCAAAACCTCAAACAGTTTTGCAACATGTTTGTCTTGTTTCAGTTTCGCAGCCGCTTGACGACGCGCGTGCAAATCACCGCGTTTAGCCAATGTAATCATTTTTTCAACAACGGGGCGAAGCTCTTTTGCTTTTGGCAATGTTGTTTTGATTTGCTCATGCTCGATGAGCGAGCCAGCCATATTCGCAAACAGCGCCTTGCGGTGCTCGTGCGTGCGGTTGAGCCGGCGATATCCTCTTGCGTGACGCATGGGTTCTATCCTTTACTTTTTTACTTTGTCCGGGCGGCTTGGCTTTTTGCCGCTCTCCTTGGGGCGTGATTGCCCATTTGGTCCCCGCCAGCTGCGGGCATTTGTTAAGGTGCGCAATGAATGCGCACCCTACGCATTAAAACTGATCTTCGAATTTCTTCGCCAGCTCTTCGATATTTTCCGGCGGCCATTCGACGATATCCATGCCAAGATGCAGTCCCATCACCGTCAGCACTTCTTTGATCTCGTTCAAAGATTTGCGGCCAAAGTTTGGAGTGCGCAGCATCTCTGCCTCGGTCTTCTGAATCAAATCGCCAATATATACGATATTGTCGTTCTTCAAACAGTTTGCCGAACGGACAGACAGCTCCAACTCGTCCACTTTCTTCAACAGAAGCGGATTGAACTCCAACTCGTCTTCTTCTTGCTGGGCAACAGCCGCTTCCGGCTCGTCGAAATTCACAAAGACAGACAGCTGATCTTGTAAGATACGCGCTGCAAACGCGACCGCATCTTCTGGACTGATCGAGCCGTCGGTTTCGATTTTCATCGTTAGTTTGTCATAGTCCAAAACCTGACCTTCACGCGTTGGCTGAACGTCATACGAGACTTTCTTTACTGGCGAGAACAAGGCATCGATTGGGATCAGGCCGATTGGCGCATCTTCTGGACGGTTCTGGTCACCAGCAACATACCCTTTACCATTTTCAACCGTCATTTCCATGAACAAGCTTGCGCCATCATCCAAGTGACAGATCACATGCTCTTTATTCAAAATCTCAATACCAGCGGTTTCGGCAATATCGCCAGCTGTGACAACTGCTGGACCATTTGCAGAGACGGAAATGCGCTTCGGTCCCTCAACTTCCATCGCAATCGCCACACCTTTGAGGTTCAAAACCATGTCGGTTACATCTTCACGCACGCCTTTCACAGACGAGAATTCATGCAACACATTGTCGATCTGCACCGAAGTAATTGCAGCACCCTGTAGCGATGACAGCAAAATCCGGCGCAATGCATTGCCCAAAGTCAGACCAAAACCACGCTCCAGCGGTTCTGCAACGACAGTCGCCATGCGAAGCGGGTCTGCACCGGGTTTGATATTTAGTTGTGTCGGCTTAATCAGCTCTTGCCAATTTTTATGGATCATATGGGCCTCCATTCCTGTATGTGGGGTGGATCCGTTCCCACATACGCTCGAGGTTAAAATTCAGATGCGTGATTAAACGCGACGACGCTTTGGTGGGCGGCAGCCATTATGTGCAATCGGCGTCACATCGCGAATTGATGTGATCGTAAAACCAACCGCAGCCAGCGCGCGCAGTGCACTTTCACGACCAGAACCTGGTCCCTGCACTTCTACTTCCAGCGTCTTCACACCATGTTCCTGTGCTTTCTTGCCTGCATCTTCTGCTGCGATCTGCGCTGCATAAGGTGTCGACTTACGAGAGCCTTTAAAACCCATCGTGCCCGCAGATGACCACGCGATTGCGTTGCCCTGCGCGTCAGCGATTAGGATTTTGGTGTTGTTAAAGGATGAATTTACATGCGCGACGCCCGCTGTGATGTTCTTGCGGTCCTTGCGCTTCGTGCGTACTTCACGTGCCATTGATCAGTCCCCTTACTTCTTCTTGCCAGCGATCGCGACCGCTGGGCCTTTGCGCGTGCGCGCGTTGGTAGAGGTGCGCTGACCACGCACAGGCAAACCACGACGATGACGTAGACCCCGGTAAGAGCCAAGATCCATCATTCGTTTGATGTTCATAGACACTTCGCGGCGCAGATCGCCTTCTACTTCGTAGTTAGCATCGATATGTTCACGGATCGCCACAACTTCTGCGTCAGACAGTTCGTTCAGGCGACGGGATTCTTCGATATTCACAGCTGCGCAGATATTTTTCGCAGATGTTTGTCCAATTCCGGTGATATAAGTTAACGCGATTGGGACGCGTTTATGTGTCGGCAAGTTAACGCCAGCAATACGTGCCACTGTGGGCTCCTTTTCGTTGCGGTTCCGTAACCCCAGAACCTGTTTTCACAACCGGGCAAAATGCCCGTTTCATATGTGTTTTGACGAATCAAAACAGGGGCAAAATCGTTAAGATTAAGGCCAGATGCGCTCCATTAGGGGGAAAGTCGGATGTCGTCAAGGGCGCAGGTCGAAAACGCTTATTCTATTGGCCAATCTAGCCTAACAGCCGGTTTTTGCCCAAGACACCATGAACTCTTTAAATGCACCCCCAAACGGGTGTTGAATGCGCCGCAGCGCGTCGGGGGAAAAGCCACCCAATAAGGTTCCATGGTCACAAAGCTTGGCTTGATCCCACGAATGACAGTTTGCACATGTACCATTCTGCCAGACGCTATCCGGCAACCCGTCTACTGGTGGACCAAATTGAGGGGCCAGATTTAAAACCTCTAACAAACCTAACTCTTCTTGCGTATCCGTTCTAAAAATCAGCCCGTCGCGAAATTCCAAGATGTTTTCAGGTGTCTCTGTGAATACCGCAGCATTAATTTCGGGGTTTTGTTCGACAGACCCCTCCGCTTCTTCCGCATCCGTGGACGCCACAGTTTCGGTAGATGTCACAGTCGCAGGGGTTTGGGGAACAGGACCATCGCCCGCAGTTTCATAAAGTTCCAAAATCTCGTTGAGATAAAACGTGGACGGAAACTTGTTTAGAAATTCAGACAGTCCAGATTTCGTGGGCTGTTGAGACACGATCTGCCACGCCTGATCATGGTCATCAGGTAAAGATTGCGACATGACCGCCGTACTGGCGATAAGGCAAAAGATCAAACCCACCGATTTTGCGGTTAAAGACCCAAGGGATTTATGCCGCGCACAAGCCATCACGAGGACTCTGAATTCTGGCGCAGAACAATGTTAAAACTCAAACTCGTGGCTGGAACGATTGTGACCTGCACCGCCTCTTCCAGTTTTCGAAATCCGGCAGCCAAATCGAAATCAGCCGCATTTATCAAAATCGGTTTCTTCAATGTCACCGATACCAGATCATCATCCATCGCATGCACGCGCAGATCAGCAGTATAGGTTTTAAATTTGCCTCTGAAATTCACCCGCAAATCTTGGGTGATATCGCGCATATCGCCATCTCTGATACCGTCCAGCGCATTGGAATTAATTTGCATTTGGATCAAAGCATTTGGAAATTTCTGAACTTCAAACAGCAAAAACCGCAAGCGCACATCGCGAATGTCAAACCCAGAGGATACCGACTGCATATCAAGTTGCAGTTCTGCTGTACCGTTTGCATCCACAGAACCGGACAACCCGCTAAACGTGCCAAATTCGACGACAGTGCCTTTCTTGACCATCGTAAAAGAGACATCCGACGCATCACTATCAACCCGCCACCCAAATTGAAGGTTCAGATCATGGGCGTTCGCCGCGCCAAATCCGAACAGGGAAAACACGAAAAATTGGCACAAAAAACGGCGCAATAATTGCCACAATTGAATAGTCTGTATCGTCATTTTGATCCCCTACTTGTCCCCTTCCTCACGTCCCTACAGGTAGGGTCGCTCAATTTGGGTCGATTCGTCAAATTTGAGAAGCGCAAGAAAACGTTACTGACCAATCTTGGCAGCAATAAGAAAGACAGCAGCCAGAGAGCCTAGCTGCCTAAATTTATACGAAATTGCTGGGTTTTAAGCGTCCAATACACCCGCGACAGAGGCCGCGACTTCGTCAATAGAAAGAAGCCCATCAACCTGCGTCAACAGATCTTTGGCATAATAATACCCAATCAGTGGCGCTGTATCTTTATAATAGGCCATCAGACGAATTTTCAGGCTTTCTTCATTGTCATCCGCGCGCGCCGTGCCGCCTGCAGCAACCGCCTCTTTCGCGCGGTTTACAATACGCTCCACCAGAACCTCGTCATTCACACGCAATTCGATCACATAATCCAGCGCACGGCCTTTTGCGGCCAATAATTCGCCCAGCGCATCTGCTTGGGCCAATGTGCGGGGAAACCCGTCAAAGATAAATCCCGTGCCTTCTGGATGCGTATCCAACTGCTCTTCAATCAAACCAATGACAATCTCATCTGTCACCAGATGGCCTGCATCCATGATTGCCGCAACCTTGTTGCCCATTTCTGTGCCAGAGCTTCTGGCCGCGCGTAACATATCGCCCGTGGACAGTTGCACCATGCCGCGCCCCTCGACGAGCTTAGCGGCTTGTGTCCCTTTGCCTGCACCCGGCGGGCCGATCAAAATAATATCCATATCCCCGTCCCTCTGCTGCGTTTAACGGCGTGACTTACGGCGTCTTGCTTTGGCGCGGTTTTTGCCAGTCAAACGTGACCGCTCGATCAGACCTTCATATTGATAGGCCAGAAGATGCGATTGAATTTGCTGGATCGTATCCATTGTGACGGACACGATGATCAACAGTGATGTTCCACCAAAATAAAAAGGTATCGCATATTGGCCGCGCAACACTTCGGGCAGCACCGCAACACCTGCGATATAGGCGGACCCGAGCACAAGAACACGGTTCACAACATAATCAAGATATTCTTCGGTGTTCTTACCCGGACGAATGCCTGGAACAAAGCCGTTTTGTTTCTTCAGGTTCTCCGCCACATCCTCGGTCTTAAACGCGACATTGGCTGTGTAGAAATAACAGAAGAAAATCACCATCACGACAAAGAACAACAAATAAAGCGGTTGCCCCGGCCCAAAATAGGCAAGGATTGTGTTCATTAGTGTCGATGTCTGACTGCCGGAAAACGTGCTGACCGTTGTTGGCAAAAGCAACAGTGCAGACGCAAAGATCGGCGGGATCACACCTGCTGGGTTGAGTTTCAGCGGTAGGTGAGAGCTTTCACCACCATAGACTTTCATCCCCACCTGACGTTTTGGGTATTGAATATGGATCTTCCGCAAGGCGCGTTCCATGAATACAACGAAGGTCAGAAGCACGACAAACAGGACCAAAACCCCGATCACAACGGCGGGTGAAATCACACCAGACCGGCCTTGGCTGAAAAATTGTGCGAATGCTGCGGGCAGTTCGGCCACGATACCAACATAGATAATCAGCGACACACCTTGGCCAATGCCGCGCGCAGTAATCTGCTCGCCCAGCCACATCAGGAACATCGTGCCGCCCACCAGCGTGATAATCGCTGGCAGCTGGAAGGTGATAAAGCCCGGATTGATCACCAACCCTTCTGACGCTTGCAGACCTTGGGTCAGACCGTAGGCTTGGAAGGTTGCCAATATCACGGTCAAATACCGCGTATATTGGTTCATCCGAATGCGCCCCTTCTCGCCCTCTTTCTTCATCTGCTCAAGTGCGGGCACCATAGAGCCCATCAACTGCATGATGATCGAGGCAGAGATATATGGCATAATCCCAAGCGCAAAAATCGCCATCCGGCTGACCGCACCCCCTGTAAACAGGTTCAAGATGCCGCCAATACCTTGCTGGGCTTGCTCCATGAAATTCCGCAATTCAACTGGATCGATACCCGGTACCGGTACGAATGTTCCGATCCGGTAAACGATCAACAGCGCAAGTGCGAAAATAATCCGCTGTTGCAATTCTTTAGCACGGCCAAAGGCCGACCAGCTCATGTTGGATGCCATTTGCTCGGCTGCGGATGCCATAGGCGAACTCCCTTCAAACTATTGCGCCGCAGTGCTGGTTCAGCCTGCGGCGCCAAATCGGTCTATTTATGATACAGTGCTGAACAAGGCTCAAGCCTTATTCTGCTGCCGCGTCTTCAGTTTTTGGTGCGCTAAGCGTTACCTTGCCGCCAGCTTTCTCAATCGCAGCGATGGCAGATTTGGATGCACCCGTCACATGAAGATCAATTTTCGCGCTAATCTCGCCCTTGGCAAGAACACGAACACCGTCGCGCACACGACGCACAAGACCGCTTGCAACCAAAGCCGCTTCATCAACAGGCTTTTTGGCATCAATCTTCTTGGCGTCGATAAATTTCTGGATCAGGCCAAGGTTCACAACCGCATGACGTTTTGCGTTGATATTGTTAAACCCACGTTTTGGCAGACGCATGTAAAGCGGCATTTGGCCACCCTCGTAGCCATTGATCGCTACACCTGAACGGGATTTTTGACCTTTGATACCACGCCCACCTGTTTTACCAGTGCCAGACCCTGGACCGCGGCCGATACGTTTTTTCTTCTTATTCGCGCCTGGATTGTCGCGCAGATCAGTCAATTTCATTTGCTTCTCCTTTAACCGGAATACCCACATGGAAAAGCGTAAGTGGGCAACACGGGATCTGATTTGATTCTGCGCGCCTTGCGCAGATAGGGCTCTATAGTCGCAAGGCATTCCAAGCGCAAGAATGTATCCACAAAGCTGTCATTTGACGCAATGACCCGTGTCTCTTACCTTAAGGCCAGTTTGGGAGGGAGCCAGATGATCAATCGAAGAACGCTTATGCTTTCAGCGCTCGGTGCGGCGGCGGGGTCTGCGGCGGGCGCTTCTGGATATGACTATAAAAACGCCCCAATCCATTTCATCGCCTCGCTGGGTGCGGCGGATGCGACCTCTGGTGATGGCGCTGAAACATGGGGGATTTGGTATGGCGATCCAGCGACACGGTCTGTTTGGCTGTCTATGTATCCACTAATCCGGCAGATGGGGGGCTTTACGCCGGCGAATTGGCGGATCGAGGAGGATGATTGGTGGCTTGATGAAAACGGGCTGATCATGCAGCCGCCGAATTTTCCGATCCCTGCGGGCAAATATCTGGTGACTGGCGACCGAGAAGTGACGACGATCCTGACGATTGAAAAGCCAGACGAAAGCGGCAATATGAAGTGGTCGTTGAAGGAGGGTATGATTTATGATGTCACCCACCTGCCCTGCCGCTCGTCTAGATATACCCCTTTGAATGGATCAGGTACCTGCTTGCCCGATCAGGCGGATAAAAGGATGTTTCCGATCCCGGTGGGCTATCCCCTGCCAAGTTTAGAGGCCTGTCATAAGCAGGATTATGCGGTTTTGATTGTGATTGGGTTGCCTGAAACCTAGATGTCCAAGGTTGGACACAAAGCTAAGTATCTGATATTAATATGAAATTCAAAAATGCACTTTTTTCTAATTATGTTGTATAATCAAAGCCTTAGACATATGCCCTAGCTAGGGCATTTGCATCTAAACCTGCTGAAACCGCCCCACCAGCAGCCGAAACGGGATCAAGGCGATCAAGGCCAGCGACAGCTTCACCATCCAATCGGCCACTGCCAAGGACACCCAAAGCGGGCTCTCTGGTCCAGCACCCAAAAGCGGCAGGATTTCATTCGCCCAAGACACGTCATTTGCTGGCTCCATCCAGCTCAGCGCACCAGCAAAAGCGATGGTAAAGAAAATCGCTGTATCCAAGGTAGACCCCACAAGCGTCGAGGCCAGCGGCGCCCGCCACCATTTGCCTGCCCGCAGACGATCAAAGATCAGCACGTCAACAAGCTGCGCAGTCAGGAACGCTATACCAGAGCCAAGCGTGATCCGAAATGTTACCAGCGGCCCAAACTCACCCATAATCTGCGTGCCGATGAAGGAGCAGATGATCCCCACGACAAAGCCCGCAAAAACAACCTTCCGCGCCGATGCCGCACCATACAGACGGTTCATCAGGTCTGTCACCAGAAACGCAATCGGATAGGTAAACGCCCCCCAAGTCAGCCAATTGCCGAACAGGAATTGCACAAGAATGTTAGAGGCAACAACCACTGCTGCCATGGCAATAACGCCAATGATAATACCGCGGGACATAAACTTTCTCCGTTTTGAAAAGGTAGCGGACACTTTAGCCATTCAGGCCAAGCGCGCGGTTATAACTGTTCTGAGAAGAGTTCAAGCACCAATTGATGCTTCTAAGAAACAACCAAGAAAACAAACAGCCCCTATGCCGCTAAACGCGATGATAGGGGCTGCCCGCTAAAATCGAGGCCGCCCGATAAAGCTGCTCACACAACATTACCCGAGCCAGTGCATGGGGCCAGACCATCGCGCCAAAGGACAATTTAAAGTCCGCCTGTGCACGCAATTCCGGATGCAACCCATCAGCCCCACCAATCAGAAAACACACATCCCCCCTGCCCTGATCACGCCACGATCCAAGGTGATCGGCAAACATAGGGCTTGTCATTACCCTGCCGCGTTCATCCAGTGCCACGACAAATGCACCTTTTGGAACAGCGCCGTCCAACAAGACACTCTCGGCCTCCATCCCCGATTTCTTCGCTTCCATTTCACGAATAGAAAGCGGCCCAAGCCCCTGTTGGCGTCCGGTTTTGTCAAATCTTGATTGATAATCCGCGACAAGCTCTGCCTCCGGCCCGCGACCAAGCCGGCCAATTGCTGCGATATGAACGCGCATGTCCTAGGCGGTGCCGGGGGTGGCAACCTCGCTCATCCACATCTTCTCTAGCTGATAAAACGCGCGCACTTCAGGTCGGAAAATATGAACAATCACATCACCTGCATCTAACAAAACCCAATCGCCGGTCTCTTTGCCTTCGGGCTTGGCCGAAAGCCCGTGCGTTTCTTTCAGGGCTTTTTGCAGTTTGTCAGAAATCGCCGCGACCTGCCGAGATGACCGGCCAGAGGCCACAACCATATGATCCGCGATGCTCGACTTCCCGTTGAGGTCAATCGTAACAACATCTTCGGCTTTCATGTCGTGAAGGGTGTTTAGAACAAGATCCAGCAAGGACATTGCTGGGATGTGTTTGGCGGGGCTTTTAGTCGCCTCTACTGTTTGAGACAGAACGGGATCCTCCTAAGGGTTTGTCTGACTATGGGGGAATCGTAGCACTGGAATTGGAACCAGACAAGTGGGTGCAGAATTTTGAAATCAAATGACCGAAGGGTAACAAGGCAATCAAGCTGCCAAGATAGAATGCTGTCCGTAAGATAGGACAAGCGTCTGTTTTGAGCCCATCTTGCATAGAAAGGGTGCGCGCGCGACCGTGGGTGGGCGCTGCTTATTCAAAGTTCGGGGCAGTTTATGTAAGCCACATTAGGATTGCATACGAAGGACAGGGCAAACCTCACAAATGCGCCCGCCCTTCAGGACGGTCGGGCGCGCGCCCGGGCAGCTTCGTCCGACTGAGTAGACCTCAATAAAATCAAAAGGCGAAGGGAAGAAACTCTGCTCCCAAGCGCCTAAAAAGACCCGCAAGAAAAATTAAGTCTGTATCTAAGCGCGCACCAGCTTGTCATAATCCTCGGCCATGCCGCGGGCCATTTCACCAACCTCAAAGCGGAACTCGCCAATTTCACCCACGGGCGTCACTTCGGCGGCTGTACCTGTTAGCCAGCATTGTTCGAACCCTTCCATTTCGGCGGGCTCAATATGGCGCTCGTGCACTTTGATCTGACGTTCGTGCAGCATGCCGATGACTGTCTGGCGCGTGATGCCGTTTAGGAACGCATCTGGCTTTGGTGTGTGCACCTCGCCATCTTTGACAAAGAAGATATTCGCGCCTGTCGCTTCAGCCACCAATCCGCGATAATCCATGAACAGCGCATCGGAATATCCCTTATCCTCTGCCTGATGTTTGGAAATCGTACAGATCATATAAAGACCGGCCGCTTTTGCGTGCACGGGGATTGTCTCGGGGCTTGGGCGTTTCCATTTTGCGATATCAAGTTTTGCGCCTTTGGTACGGGCATCCCCATAATAAGCACCCCATTCCCAGGCCGCGATGGCCAGACGCACCGGGTTTTTGCGCGACGCGACGCCCATATCTTCGCCCGCCCCACGCCATGCAACAGCGCGCACATAGGCATCAGACAACCCATTCTCGGTCAGAACCTGTTGTTTCGCCGCCTCGATCTCATCGATGGTATAAGGGATCGCCATATCCAACTCGTTGCCCGAAAAATGCAAACGCTCGGAATGTTTGCGGCTTTCAAAAATCTTGCCGTTATACGCACGCTCACCTTCAAAAACGGAAGACGCGTAATGCATCGCATGTGTCAGCAAATGCACATTTGCATCGCGCCAATCCACCATTTGGCCATCCAGCCAAATCTTCCCGTCGCGATCCGCGTAATTGCCAGCCATTGCACACTCCGTTTTAAATTTGCGCCCATATGTCCGTTTCGGACATAAAATTGCGCCAAAAGGTACGATTCTGTAGCAATCACCTCTTGGAAAGTCAACAATACTGACATAATATGTGATCAGGAGGCGCGGATATGAACAGACCAGTTTCTTCTTCGGGGACAGAGGGGCTTTTGTTTCTGACCGATGATCAATTGCTTCAGGGTATTGAGTTGATGTATTTTGCCTATCGTGGGTTTACGTCTGACCCTGACAAAATTCTGGACAATTACACCTATGGCCGTGCGCATCACCGCGCGATCCATTTTATCAATCGCAATCGCGGGCTAAAGGTGAATGATCTGCTGGATATTTTGGGGATTACCAAACAATCACTCAACCGTGTGTTGCGGCAATTGATCGAGGATGGTTTGGTGGAATCTCGGGTTGGGCAAAGAGACCGGCGCGAGCGGCGGCTGTTTTTGACCGACGCTGGGACCGAGTTGGAACGCGCTCTCTCAGATGCGCAGCGCCAACGGATGCGGGCGGCCTACCGCGCAGCGGGGCCAGATGCGGTGCAGGGCTTTCGCCGTGTGCTAGAAGAGATTATGGACAAGGATCACATGCGCCAATATCACAAGCTTGCGGATAAATTGAATGACTGAAAATGACGCCCATATCCTGATTGTTGATGATGATGAGCGTATCCGTACGCTTCTCAAACAGTTTTTAATGCGCAATGGATTTTTCGTCTCAGCCGCGCGCGATGCGGCGCATGCACGGCGGTTGATCGAAGGCTTGGAATTCGATTTGATTGTGCTGGATATTATGATGCCGGGCGAAGACGGGCTCAGCCTGACCCAAGGCATTCGCGAGAAATTCACGACACCGATCCTTTTGCTAACCGCGAAGGGGGAGGCGAATGAACGGATATTGGGGCTGGAGGCAGGTGCGGATGATTATATGTCCAAACCGTTTGAACCCAAAGAATTGGTGCTGCGTATAAACTCGATCCTGCGCCGGATGCCCAAAGAAAGCACAGGCGTGACTTTGCCAAAGACCCTGCATATGGGGGCCATCCGATATGATGTGACCCGTGGTGAGCTGTGGGAGGGGGACGCACCGATCAAGCTGACGGCGACAGAGGCCGCTTTGATGCGGATATTTTCGGCCCAGCCGCATGCGACGGTCAGCCGGGGGAAACTAGTTGAAGACCTTGCACGCAATGGGATGCAAAGCCAAGAGCGCGCGGTGGATGTTCAGATCACGCGTCTGCGGCGGAAACTGGAAGAAGATCCAAAAGTGCCGCGTTATTTGCAAACGGTGCGAGGTGCTGGGTATAAGTTGACGCCGGATTGATTTGAGTGTCCAAGGTTGGACACATTCTTAAGTTGTTGTTTTTATTATGTTTATAAAAATTAAGCTTGCGCATTTCTGGGTGCAATTGAACAGCTCGCAAGGGCGTTCAGATATCGACACGTTTGTCTTCTATAAGTTCGTAGAAGGCTTTTTAGATCGCCTTTATTTTATTCTACCAGGCGTCGCGATTTTCTTGATACTCACAAAGATGCGTGGTCGGGATTAATGACTGTGCGCGTCCCTTGGCACAAAGGTCTGTGGTATTGAAACATCAACCTTACAAAAACACCCGCTCAATCGTCCAATACGCACCAACTGCCGCTATCAAAAGCGAGGCGGGATTGGCGATATAGGATTTGTACCAAGGTTTAGGTCCAAACCACAGTCCAACCGCAAGGAAGGCCACCGCGATCACCGCCAGCTGCCCGAATTCGACACCAATATTAAACCCAATGAGGCCAGAAATGAATTGCGCGGGGTTGAGGCCGAAATCGGACAGGACCGACGCAAAGCCAAGGCCATGCAACAATCCGAAGAAAAAGATAATCACCAATCGTCTGGCATGGGTTTTGCCATCCCCAAAGATGTTCTCAATCGCGACATAGACAATCGACAAGGCGATCAACGGCTCAACGATAGACGCAGGTAGGTTCACAATCTGCAAACTTGCTAAAGCAAGGGTGATGGTATGCGCGACCGTGAATGTCGTGACCTGCCACAAAAGCGGGCGGAAATTGAGCGAGAAGAAAAACAATCCCAATACGAACAGGATATGATCAAGACCTTTGGGCACAATATGATCAAATCCAACGATGATGTAATTCACAAAAGTCTCTAACGCGCTGACATCACTGGCACCGCGTGTCAGCTGGGGCGATAGATCACCAAGGGGCAGGATGCCGCCAAAGCCTTCGTCACCAGCACCAACTTGGCGCAACACCATATAGCCCAAGCGCATGTCCCAGCCGAACCGTACAATCGGGTTTGGTCCATCAAACCGCGCCGTTGCATTAATTGCGGCTTCCCGTGGCAATTCCAAATCACCGGGATCAATGGTGATCACCTCGCCCAGTTCCAAATCCAACTCTTCCCCATTCACAAGCAGCGTCATATCTGCCGTCATGTCCGGCCAAGCTTTTTTCAGTTCTTCTAAAAAAACCGCCTCGGGCTGCGCGCGCAGGTCGCGGTAGGGTCCATCCTCGGGCCCATCGCCAATCTCGATCCGCTCGCTAAGGTCATAGCCAAGGATCATCGGTTCAATCGATCCGATAATGCGGATGTCAATTCTGTCTTCAGTGATCTCTAGATCAACAATTGCTGGGCTAAGATCATGCGCCTTGGCCGCAAGGCCAAACAGACAGAAAACCGCCAGCAGAGTTGACAACAGGGTTTTGTGCAGCAACTTGTAAGCTGATTGAAAATTGCGAAGTGCTGCGCCCATGAGACCGTTCCGATTTCTTTTGATATGCCTGCTAGTGTCCGTGACAAGTTTAGTCAACGCGCATGAATTTTGGCTAAGCCCGAGCACTTATATATTGCCGTCAGGCGAGGTCCTAGAGGTCGATTTGAGCTTTGGGGATGATTTTGAGCGCACAGATGTGGCCTATTTCCCGGATCAATCAAAGCGGTTTGAAATCCATGTTGGCAATGCAAATCTATCGCTTGCCCAAGACCGCGCGCGCGATCCAGCGGCGCGGATCAATGGATTGCCGGATGGATTGGCGATTGTGATTTATGAACGCAATGCCCCGCGCGAGATTTTTGTCTATGATACGCCAGAGAAGTTCGAAGCGTTTTTGGACACGCATAGTATCAAGCAAGATGTCGATTGGCAGGCAGCCACCCAACCTGTTGCCGAGAAATATAATCGATTTTCAAAAACACTTGTGAAAGTTGGCGCGGGCTTTGGTCAGGATCGCAATTTTGGTATGGAAACAGAGATTATCGCCGTGACCAATCCCTATCTGCCATCGGGGCGCCAAACGATGAGTTTTGACGTGTATTATCAGGGCGCGGCGCAAGCGAACCGGCAGGTGGAGTTGTATGCGAAAGCTTTGACTGGCTTTGAAGTGACACGCACATTACATCGAACAGACGAAAATGGCCGTGTGAAAATTGATGTTGCGCCGGGGCAAGAATATTTGCTGAACAGCATTACCTATCGCCCCGCCCAAGGTGGGGTGCAATTCGAATCCCTATGGGCCTCGATCAGCTTTGCAATTCCGGCGGAGTGATCTTGAAACTTAAGGCGTGCTGCGCTATCCCGCGCGCGCATGAAGGAGAGATATTATGGATAAATTCGAAACTGTGTCTGGTGTTGCAGCACCTATGCCCTTGGTCAATATCGATACCGATATGATCATTCCAAAACAGTTTCTGAAAACCATCAAACGCTCTGGCCTTGGTGTGAACCTGTTTGACGAAATGCGTTACGAGGCAGATGGCAGCGAGATCGCGGATTTCGTGCTGAACAAGCCTGCCTATCGCAATGCAGAGATTTTGGTCGCTGGTGAAAATTTCGGCTGCGGATCCTCGCGCGAACATGCACCTTGGGCGTTAAAGGATTTTGGCATCAAGGTTGTGATCTCTGAAAGTTTTGCAGATATTTTTTATAATAACTGTTTTAAAAATGGGATTTTGCCTGTGATGCTGCCCGCAGATGCGGTGGCTGTGTTGATGGAAGATGCCGAAAAAGGTGAAAATGCGCGGATCACTGTTGATTTGGAAAACCAAGTTGTATCGGCAACGGATGGCTCCGAATTTTCATTCGAGGTTGATGCGTTCAAAAAACACTGTCTGCTAAACGGTTTGGACGATATCGGTCTGACCAATCAAAAGCTGGATGCGATTGAAAGCTTTGAGAAAGCGCATGCTGATGCACAGCCTTGGGTTTAATATTTAGCTCTGTACTTTTACGAATGAAACGCGCGGCTTAACGCGTTTGGGTGCATTTGTATTTGACATCGGCCATTTGCTTTCTAGGCTTGTTTTGAAGGTGGCCCATGGGCGCGGCCCCATCGGTTGTTTTTGCAGACATTCAAATATGGGATGCTGAGATCGTGCTTACCAGATTTTACTTTGCAGCGTTGCGGGCCGCATTTGTTGCATTTGTGATTTTGCTTGTCTCGAGCGATGTCGAAAATTTGGGTACGGCAGAGGGTGATTTATTTGTCATCTTTCTAGCGCTAATCGCCTTTATCATCGTGGTTTTTGAGTACGCCGCGAAAATACCCGTGGTGTTGGAATTCCGATATGCCCGGCCATACAATATGTTTCGCGCGGCGATTGCGCTTGTGATTATCGCGACTTTGATGGGCTTTTCTGAAATTCCGCGCCCCTTATTTCCCGACCGCAGTATTTTTGGGGATTTCGTTGCGCTGCTTTCTGGGCCACCCTTCCCGGGATATTTTATTTTGCGGGCCTTGGACTACGATCCGCAAGCGGGTTCTTTTTGGTTATATGAAAATACTATCCCCGCATCGCTGTTTGGGTTTGCGGTTGCTTTGTTTGGGGGCATATGGCTTTGGGTTTCGAACTGGCCGCTTGGGCGCGAGGGGTTTGACCTTTGGAAGAATATGCCGAATTTTCACCCAACCAGTGGAAAACGCGCGACCGAGCTGCTGTTGCGATCCGTCATTTTTCAGGCGTTGACCATCTTAATGTTTCCCTATCTCTTTGCCTATCTTTTAGGTTTTTTGAGCAACGTGTTGGGTTTTAATTTTCAGCAATCACCGGTGTTTTCTTTCTGGCTGATCTTTACCGGGCTTTTGATACCAATCCTTTTGTTTTTCAAAAGCATTGCGTTTTTGAAACTTTGTTTGTTGGCCGAAAACCTCCGCAAGAGCGACCCCTAAACCTTCCGCCTTGGCTTGTGCTTGACCCGCATTGGCAGAGTGAATATGCGGCATTTAAAATTGTGGATCGAAAGGGACAGATCATGTCAAATTCCTCACTTCTTATTTTGGCAGGCGACGGGATCGGCCAAGAGGTTATGGCCGAAGTTCAAAAGATCATTGGTTGGTTTGGTGACAAGCGCGGGCTTGGGTTTGATGTGACCGAAGATCTGATCGGTGGTGCCGCTTATGATGCGCATGGTGAGCCGTTGACAGATGCGACGATGGAAAAGGCGCAAGCTGTGGATGCTGTGTTGCTGGGTGCTGTGGGCGGTCCGAAATATGATGAGCTGCCGTTTGAGGTCAAGCCAGAGCGTGGCTTGCTGCGTATCCGTAAGGAAATGGATTTGTTTTCAAACTTGCGTCCGGCGCAGTGTTTTGAAGCTTTGGCCGATTTCTCGTCCTTGAAACGCGATATCGTGGCTGGCCTTGATATTATGATTGTGCGCGAGCTGACCTCTGGCTCTTATTTCGGGGAACCGCGTGGGATCTTTACCGAGAATAACGAGCGCGTCGGCATCAACACCCAGCGCTATACAGAAAGCGAGATTGACCGCGTGGCGCGTTCGGCGTTTGAGTTGGCGATGCGGCGGAATAAAAAGCTGACCTCGATGGAGAAAGCGAATGTCATGGAAAGCGGCATCCTGTGGCGCGAGGTGGTGACGGAAATCGGCAAGGAATATCCCGATGTCGCGCTGGAACATATGTATGCCGATAATGGCGCGATGCAGCTGGTGCGGGCGCCGAAACAGTTTGATGTGATCCTGACGGATAATCTGTTTGGCGATTTGCTGTCGGATTGTGCGGCGATGTTGACGGGGTCGTTGGGCATGTTGCCCTCTGCCTCGTTGGGTGCGCCGATGGAAAATGGGCGGCCCAAAGCGCTGTATGAACCCGTCCATGGGTCTGCGCCTGATATTATGGGGCAGAACAAAGCGAACCCATGTGCCTGCGTGCTGAGCTTTGCGATGGCGCTGCGTTATAGCTTTGATCAAGGGGCCGAGGCGGATCGGTTGGAGAAGGCGGTGAATGATGTGCTGGGCAAAGGCATCCGCACAGGCGATCTGATGCAAGCAGATGGGGGCGCCCCTGTGAGCACGACCGAGATGGGGGATGCGATAGTGGCGGAGCTGGACGCCTCGCTTTAGGGTCTGAAAATGGGTGCTTGGCACCCGTTCTTTACAAATGTCCTAGCTAGGGCATGGGGTTAAGTCTTTGATTTTATTACGAAATCAGAAATTCAGCATGAATTTTGTAGCTGGAACAAAGTATGATAACCAGATTGTAAATCTTTTGAATGGTGGATTTCACCAACTCTGCGCTGGATAATGCCGATCGATTTTTATAATTCTGCTGATTTGAAACGCGAAGTGCTACTGTATTCTTTAAAAGAGGATGCTTTGCAGAAATTGTCCACTTGTTTCACTGAATTTAGAAGCAAAACTGGATTGCGGATAGACCCGTACAGATCGACCAAATTCTATGGTTCAACTTTGCTAAGCCTTGCAGAGCTATGTGCAGATACGGATGCCAGTTTTTCAAGATTTCTGAGAGAGTGTTATGCCAAAGACATAGGATTGATTGGGGAAGGTGATTAGTACGATGATAGCTCCACTTATAATTAACGTTGCAATAGAAGCCGCCCACGAACTGAGAGATCCCCGATCAAGTCGGGGATGACAGGCGTTTCTGGCTGTAGGATGCGCATTTATTGCCCACCGATTATGGGCTTCCACCAAACCTGCGATTTCTGATCTAGCATGCCCCGATTTGCCAGTTTCGCGCTAACGGGTGTTTCCATCATTCCGAAAATTTATCGAATGCAACTTTCAATTTTTCTGTTCTTGTATTTGGCGGTAGAACGTTGAATTCTACACGCAACACCAACCTACATTATCGGAAACACGCGACATGCTGTTCCTTTTTCTTGGCCTTGTGATTTGGTATTTGGCGCATCTGTTCAAACGGATCGCGCCAGAACGTCGTGCTGCGATGGGGGATAAGGGCAAAGGTTTGGTTGCGTTACTGCTGTTTGGTTCGGTTGCGCTGATGGTTCTTGGGTATCGCGGGGTTGAAACAAGTATTTTATGGCCGCGCTATCCCTGGGCAGTCGGCGTGAATAATCTTTTGATGGTCATTGCGATTTATTTTGTGACGCCTGGACCAAAGAAAGGCGCTTTGTTTTACAAAATGCGGCACCCGATGCTGACGGGTTTTTTGATTTGGGTCGTGGCACATTTGCTGGTGAATGGGGGTATTGCAGCGATAATATTGTTTGGCGGATTGGGCATTTGGGCCGTTCTGTCGATGATCGTGATCAATCAGTCAGAGCCTGAATGGACGCCCGGACCAAAAGGAACACTAGCAAAAGATTTGATGTTTCTGGGGGCAGCTTTGGTCGCGACAGGCATTATCGGTTATTTGCACACGTTCTTTGGGCTTTCCCCGTT
>JBCCGP010000002.1:0-89121 GCA_039029215.1 Pseudomonadota bacterium | reverse complement strand
TATTAATCCAAGACCCATGACTACTAGTAACCACCGTACTACAGGCAGCAAATTCCTAGACATCGCAACAGTTTTGAATGAAAAACTCATCTCACTGGCTCTTATTAAGTTGAAGAAATCAAAAAAGTCCAGTCTGGGCTCTAAGAGGCCTTTCATGCCATTTAATAATGCAAGTACCTGCTATGCGCGACAAACCTGCCATTTAACCCCGCACCCGGAATAGCAGCGAAGCTGCCCGGGGGCGCGCCCGACCGTCCCGAAGGGCGGGCGCTTTGGTGAAGGATATCCTGTCCTTTACAGGCAATCCTAACGTTGCTGGCATAAACTGCCCCGAACTTTGATTGGGCAGCGCCCACCCACGGTCGGGCACGCACCCTTATGGTGCATCGGGCTTGGACCTGACTTTCGCTGTTTTTCCCGGCCTCAATCCCCATTTTTACCAGATCGCACGCGATATTATCAGCAGGGGTGGGAGACCATTGCCCACCATTATTTATGGGTAGAGATGGGTGCAAAGCACCCATCCTACGGGAACTAGACGGGGAGCCAGCTGACGGTCAGTGTCAGGGCGAATCTTTGTCTTTGCGACCGCAATAGCACTTTCAGTCATACCGAGAATACGAATATGCAGTCGTCGCGGTGATCGTTATAGTGTTCAAATGGATCATCACATTTTTCTTATTGGGCCGGGTGGTGTAGGAAAGACATCATGCGGGCCTCATCTTGCGAAGTTCCTTGGTCGTGATTTCATTGATTTGGACCAGCTTTTTGTGTCGGGACCGGGCGATATTGGCGGCTACATCGCAGATCACGGTTACGTTCAGTATGTTCGTGAGAACTCTAAAATTTTCTTCGAACGGATCGCCCAGTGCAGAGCGCCAAGCGTTTGTGCGCTTTCTTCTGGTTTTCTTATCGCGGAAGTCGAAGCCGAGACCGTAGAGCTGAACAGAGCAGCAGTTCGTGGAATAGGGTATTCAATTTTGCCATTGCCTCATGCCAATGTTCAGGAATGTACGAGGATTGTTGTATCCCGCCAACTCCAACGTGGTTTTAACTTATCGCAAGATACCGAACAAAAAAAATTCCTGAAACGTTTGCCGATTTACAGAACGCTTGCGGATCAAGTGACGGTTTCTCAGGGGGTACCTGCCGAAACGGCTTGCTCAATTTATAAAGAAATGGTGAACGCCCGTGCCTTGCAGGCGGACATTCGTTGACATTGTAGCATCTCCTATTTGGGCTCAGAGCGACCTTCCTAATCTTCATAACAAGAAGTGACGCGACGGCAGGGCAGAAACATTTCTTAAAATCGATATTGTCATAAATCTGTTACATTAGTGTAACATGGGTATTACAAGCAAGTCATATGTGACGCATACCGAAATCATTTCGGTGCAAACTTAAACCTTCTATGGGGCGAACCTATGTTCACTAAAACACTTACACTCTCTGCGGTTGCGCTGGCTACAGCGGTTGCTGCACCTGCCATTGCGCGCGATCAGATTAAGATTGTTGGATCCTCTACTGTCTTTCCATTCTCAACTGCGGTTGCAGAAGAGTTTGGCAAAGTCACTGGCATGGCGACACCTGTTGTTGAATCCACTGGCTCTGGCGGCGGCATGAAGCTGTTCTGCGCTGGCGTTGGTGTTGAGCACCCAGATATCACAAATTCCTCTCGTCAGATGAAAGCAAAAGAATTTAAACTGTGCCAAGAAAATGGTGTGACTGACATTACAGAATCGGTCATCGGTTTTGACGGCATCGTTGTTGCAAACGGTATCGATGCACCAACTTTCGAGCTAACGATCGAGCAAATTGCTAAAGCCTTGGTGAAAGGTGCAGGCGAGCCTGCGATGTGGTCGGATGTTGATCCGTCACTGCCAGCGATGAAAATCGAAGTGCTTGGACCACCGCCATCCTCTGGGACGCGTGACGCGTTTGAGGAAATCGTTCTTGAAGGCTATGCAGAAGATAACGGCCTAGAGCTTGAAATCCGCACCGATGGTGCATGGATTGATGCAGGTGAGAATGATAACTTGATGGTTCAGAAATTGGCGGAAAATCCTGCTGCGGTTGCCGTTTTTGGTTTCTCTTTCCTTGACCAAAACTCTGACAAGATCAAAGGCGCGCCTATTGGTGGTGTTGAACCAACATTCGACAACATTGCGGCGGGCGACTACCCTGTATCTCGGTCTTTGTTCTACTATGTGAAAAACGCACATGTTGGCGTTGTTCCAGGTATCCAAGAATACGCAGCATTGTTCGCATCTGAAAAAATGGCAGGCGACGAAGGCTCTTTGACTGACAAAGGTCTTATCCCATTGCCAGCGGACGCTTTTGCTGCAAATGCAGATGCAATTGCAAACCTAACGCCAATGACGGGCGACGGTCTGAAGTAAGACTTACACTATATGGCTGCGGGGGCTACAGGCCCCCGACGCTGTTTAGAGGGAAGAATTGGGGATACTGGACATGCTTGGTCTTTCGAACCTTATGCCAATCATTATCCTGATCCTCGGTTTGATCTTCTATTATATCGCCCAGACGAAAGCGGCAGCATTGGCAGGCAATACGCCTGCCGCATTGCATTCGCGGCCCAATTACCATGGGCTGTTGAGCTTTCTTGCGGTGTTTATGGCAGGCCTTGCGGCCTATTTGATCATTTTGATTTTTGGGTCTTGGTTTATCACCGGATCACTGATGTCTAAAATTCAAAATGCGCAACCAGATATCGAGTTTATTCGCGCGCAACTGATCTTGTCAGATGCCAAATCAATTGCCAGGGGCAATATCGCCAGTGCTGATGATGCGCTGCGTCAAGAGATTGCGGGCGATTATCGCCGCCTGTCTGGACTACAAAATGCGGCTTTGGTGCTGATCCCAGCCGCCTTGTGCGTGTTGATCGGGTTTTATCAGCGATCCAAGATCACGCTGGACTGGCGCGCGCGCAATCGATCCGAACGGATTATCCAGCTGTTCCTATTTGCTTGTGCGGTGATTGCGATCCTGACAACCATCGGGATCATTTTGTCGTTGATATTTGAGACGTTTAATTTTTTCAATTCTATTGGCTGGCAGGTGCATAAATATATCTTCGGCATCGAATGGTCGCCCTTGGCGGGTGTGCATGATGGACAGATGGATGCGGATCGCGTGGGTGCGATCCCGCTTTTCGTTGGGACCGCGTTGATCACATTGATTGCGATGCTGGTGGCTGTGCCGGTGGGTTTACTTGCCGCGATTTATCTGTCCGATTTTGCATCGCCCGCAGTGCGGGCTTGGGCCAAGCCGATGTTGGAAATTCTGGCTGGTATTCCGACCGTAGTGTATGGATTTTTTGCCGCGATCACTTTGGCGCCGGCCATTCGGGGTTGGGGCGAGAGTATTGGATTATCTGTGGCATCCGAATCCGCGCTGGCCGCGGGTGTGGTGATGGGGATTATGATTATCCCGTTTATCTCGTCGCTGTCTGATGACGTGATCAATGCCGTGCCTCAATCACTCCGCGATGGCTCTTACGGGTTGGGTGCGACTAAGGCGGAAACGATCCGTCAGGTTGTTTTGCCTGCCGCCCTGCCGGGGATCGTGTCCGCCGTGCTGTTGGGTATCAGCCGCGCGGTGGGCGAGACGATGATTGTGGTTATGGCTGCCGGTCAGGGCGCGAACCTGACGGTAAATCCGCTGGAGGCAGTCACGACCGTGACGGTGCAAATCGTGATGCTGATTACCGGGGATACCGATGCGTCCACTGCGGCGGGCCCTGCCTTTACCCTTGGGTTTACCTTGTTCTGTGTGACGCTGCTTTTGAATATTGTGGCGCTGCGTATCGTGCGCAAATATCGCGAGGCTTATGATTGATATGACCGATTTTGTCGCCCTTTCAAAACATCATACGTCAGAGGCCGCAGCCAAGCAGTTGCGCCGCCGTCGCTTTGCCGAATGGCGGTTGAAGGCCTATGGCGTCTTGGCGATTTTTCTGTCCGGTTTGGCCTTGGTCACGTTATTGTGGACGGTGATTGGCAATGCGACAGGTGTGGTGCGCGAACATTATGTGACGCTGCCCGTCGCGTTGCCCGCCGATGAGATTGACCCAGACAATATGATTGCCGCTGATTTTGGGGGCATCGCGAAGACCGCGCTGCGCAGTCATTTTCCGCATGTCACGGGGCGCAAAGAAAAGCGCGCGCTGAATGATGTGATTTCTAGTGGGGCGGCATTCGAGTTGCGTGAAGAGGTCGTAAAGGACAACAGCCTGATCGGGCAAAGGATTGAGTATCGTTTTTTGGCATCGGATGTGACCGACCTGTATCTGAAGGGTGAATATGGGGCGATGGATTTGCAACCCTCGCTTGGTGCTTTGGAGATTCAAGAGGCGGATGAGAAAGGGTATGTGTTTGGGGGTGATCCACAATTGTTCGCGCCCGCGCTTCCATTGATCCAAGCAGAGCTGTTGAAACGTGCGGCGCGATTGGATCAGCTGGCCATGCAAGAGGCCAATGGCGTGCGTGTTTTTGAGGAACGTCTGTTAGAAGCAACGGAAGAGACCCGTGCAGAGATTGAGGGCCAGATTACCGCGCGGCGTGCGAAGATGGAAAAAGCGATTGCGGATGCGCAAGCGTTTCGCGCCGCTGCCACGCAGGACAGATATGTTGGGGAAATGGATGAATTCTTCCCATCGCTCTTTATCAAAGCAAAGGGCGGTTGGGCAAAGATTACGGAGATTACGGAAACGGGTGGCAAGGCCGCGTTTGTGAAACCGGTTGAGGTGACAGGTGCGCTGGCCGAGGGAGACTATCAGTTTTTTATGAATGCGCGGGGCGAGGTGACGCGCAAGATCAAAGACAATCATGTGATTTGGGTCGAAGATCTGCGCGCGGATGGCCGCATTGATAGCAATTTTAATTGGCGCTTTTTCACCGCGGGTGACAGTCGCGAGCCAGAGCAGGCGGGGATCTGGGGTGCGTTGGTTGGGTCTGCGTTGACCATGCTTGTGACCTTCTTTCTAGCCTTTCCTGTGGGGGTGTTGTCCGCGATTTATCTGGAAGAATTCGCACCCCGCAATCGCCTGACCGATTTTGTCGAGGTGAATATCAACAACCTTGCTGCGGTGCCTTCAATCGTCTTTGGGCTGTTGGGATTGTCGGTGTTTTTGGGCGTCTTTGGCGTGCCGCGATCTGCGCCTTTGGCAGGCGGGATTGTGTTGGCATTGATGAGCTTGCCCACGATCATTATCGCGTCGCGCGCCGCTATTCGTGCGGTGCCGCCCTCGATCCGGGATGCGGCACTTGGTTTGGGTGCCTCGCGCTTGCAAACCAGTTTTCATCATGTCCTGCCATTGGCGATGCCGGGTATCCTAACCGGCTCGATCATTGCGATGGCCCAGGCGCTGGGTGAGACTGCACCCTTGATTATGATCGGGATGGTCGCGTTTATCGTTGATATCCCGGACGGTATTTTTGACAGCGCCAGTGTGTTGCCCGTGCAGGTCTTCCGCTGGGCTGACCTGCCCGAACGTGCGTTTGAAGCGCGCACGGCTGCTGCAATTGTTGTTCTGCTTGTCTTCTTGGTGTTGATGAATGCGCTGGCCGTATTCCTGCGCAAGAGATTTGAAAGACGTTGGTAAAAGGAAAGCCCATGGCCACTGCAACCAAAAAATCCCCGACCAAGAAAAAAGCGCCTGTGCGTGCAAAAAGACATATGTCGGTCACAGATAGCATGCCCTCCAAAATCGTCGCGAAGGATGTGCATGTGTTTTATGCCGATAACGAGGCGATCAAAGGCGTGGATGTGAATATCCCCGAAAAGGCTGTGACGGCATTTATAGGGCCATCTGGCTGCGGGAAATCCACCTTCCTGCGGGCCATAAACCGGATGAATGACACGATTGATATTTGTCGCATGACCGGGCTGATCGAGTTGGATGGTCAGGATATTTATGATCCTGCGATCGATCCGGTGCAGCTACGTGCGCAAGTCGGGATGGTTTTTCAGAAGCCAAACCCATTTCCAAAGTCGATCTATGATAACGTAGCCTACGGGCCAAAAATCCATGGTTTGACCAGCTCTAAATCTGATTTGGATGATTTGGTGGAATGGGCCTTGCAGCGCGCTGGTCTTTGGGACGAGGTGAAGGACCGGATGGATCAACCGGGCACAGGCCTGTCGGGTGGGCAGCAGCAGCGGTTGTGCATTGCACGCGCGGTGGCGGTGCAGCCAACGGTGATTTTGATGGATGAACCCTGTTCGGCGCTTGATCCTATTGCAACGGACAGGATCGAGGATTTGATCCACGAGTTGCGCGAGAATTTCACCTTGGTGATCGTGACCCATTCGATGGCACAGGCAGAGCGGGTGAGCCAAAAGACCTGTTATTTCCATCTTGGGCATTTGGTGGAACAGGGTGACACGAAACAGATTTTCAAAAACCCGCAAGATGAACGCACGCGGGATTATATATTCGGACGGATTGGGTAAGACAGATCATGGCGGGTACAGGCGCACATGTTTTGGTGGTCGAGGATGAGCCAAGTCAGTTGGAGATGCTGTGCTACAATCTGGAGGCCGAAGGCTATCAGGCGCATCGGGCAGAAACCGGCGAAGAGGGTTTGCTGGTTTTGGAAGAAGAAGATATCGATCTTGTGCTTCTGGATTGGATGTTGCCACAAGTCTCTGGCTTAGAAGTCTGTCGCCAGATCAAACGCAATAAATCCACGCGGACCATTCCAGTGATCATGCTGACCGCGCGCGGCGAGGAAGATGACAAAATTCGCGGGCTGGATACAGGTGCGGATGATTATGTGGTCAAACCTTATTCGATCAAAGAATTGCTGGCCCATATTCGCGCCGCACTACGTCGGGCCGCGGCGGGGCAATCGATTGATGTGCTGACCTATCTTGACCT
Organism: Pseudomonadota bacterium; assembly: GCA_039029215.1. Taxonomy (GTDB): domain Bacteria; phylum Pseudomonadota; class Alphaproteobacteria; order Rhodobacterales; family Rhodobacteraceae; genus Amylibacter. The sequence goes on along the minus strand of JBCCGP010000002.1, from coordinate 82,220 downwards.
GACGATGGATTTGAGCCGTCACATTGTGACCATTGATGGCAAACCCATCCATCTGGGACCGCTGGAATTCAAGCTGTTGAAAGTATTCCTTGAATCGCCCGGTCGCGTGTTTTCGCGCGATAAATTGTTGGATCGGGTGTGGCGCGACAATCTGGGGGTAGAGACGCGGACTGTGGATGTGCATATCGGGCGTTTGCGCAAGCAACTGAGCGCTGAGAATGGGATGGATTATATTCGGACTGTTCGAGGGTTCGGGTATTCGTTGGATGCGGTGGTGAGTTAGTCGGCATTTAATTTCGATCGGTCATCTATAATTTAAAGGTGGCTCCGCATTTTTAACGGCTGCCCCTTCGGGGCGCCTAAATGCTCCGCCGTGTCCGCAGGAGTTAAACGCTCGTCTTGTTCAGCCGCCCCTACGGACGGCTTCACATCGCAGCTCGCGCGCCACGGCCCTATTTTTCTGATAGCCTGCGCACCCCAAACAGGGGTGGGTGGGCACCAGAACCGTAAAAATTCGCAGGATTTTTTCCATAAGTATTGCTTCAGGCTGATCCGCCTTCTGCCGATAATAATCTGGGATCAATCCCGATCTGATCTAGGGCGTTTTCCCATTTCTTGGCATCTTCGTCATTAAAGATAATGGCGCTATCTGCATCGGCGACCAGCCAGCCGTTTGAGCGGATTTCCTGTTCAAGCTGCCCAGGCCCCCAGCCGGAATAGCCAAGCGCCAAAAGACCTTTGTCGGGGCCATCACCCTTGGCAATATCGGAGAGAATTTCCATGCTAGAGGTCATGGCTACGTTTTCGCTGACCTTCATCGTATGATCATCTTTGGTATAATCTGCGGAATGCAGCACCATGCCGCGTGCATGTTCGACAGGTCCGCCGATATAAATCGGGACGGTGCCATCGCCGCCTTCTAGCGACAGCTGATCCAATAATTCAGAAAAATTCAGCTCTTCTGCGCGTTTATTCACAATCAGGCCCATCGCCCCATCTGCCGAATGTGCGCAGATATAGATCACCGATTTATCAAACCGGGGATCGCCGATGCTGGGCATTGCGACCAATAATTTGCCCTCGAGCGTATCAAAATGCATGGCACCAACTTGGGCGGAGGATTGGAATTTAGCAAGGTCAATCGCAATTCTGTGAGAGATTCGTCACCACTTGTGACTTCACGGGGGTGTTTTGGCGGCGTATGGTCCGATCCATGAAATCAGTTTTGACATCTGCGCTTGTCGCACTTCTTGCGCTGCCCGCTGCGGCACAAGAGTATTCCGAGGGGCTGAGCTCTGCGACGATCCTGAAGGGTTGGCGGCAGGCGGATGGCACGCATATGGCCGCCGTTGAAATCAAGCTAGAGAAGAACTGGAAAACATATTGGCGGGTTGCAGGCGGCGGTGGTATCCCCCCGCTTTTCGATTGGTCCGCATCGACCAATATTGCATCTGTTGAGTATCTTTGGCCGGCCCCGTCTATTTACGAGGAATATGGGCTGCGCCTGGTTGGATATAAAGACAGTTTGGTCTTGCCGATTGTTTTGCATCCCGTTGATGCCACGCAATCAATGCAGATCGATGCAGGGTTACAAATCGGGGTCTGCGACGATGTCTGCATCCCTGTGGAAACGCGGCTTCAATCGGATTTGCCGAAATTTCTGACCCATGACAAGGCGCAGATCGATGCAGCGCTTGCGCAGCAAGCCAAGATGGGCAATGCGACCGACCATGATCTGACCTGTCACATTTCACAAACCGCAGATGGGTTTGAAATCAAAACAGATATGCGCCACCCACAAGATTTTCCACAGACCGCTTTTGTCTTTGTGGAATATCCAACGGATGATTGGATTGCCCAAGGCAAGACACATTTTCAAGCGGACCGTCTGGCGACATCAGCGACGATTTTTTCTGAAAGCTTAGAAAGTGTCGCGGCAGAGCAGCTTGTGATGACGGTTTTGGCCCATCAGCAAGCGTTGGAAATCACCGGATGTCAGGTTACGAATTAGTGCTGCGCCACAGCGCAAGATAGCTGAGCATCGTTACACCCAAAACCACCGCACCCGATAGCAGCATTACATTTTGCAAATCCAAACTTCCACCGAAATGGAGCGCCCATAGGATAACAAGACCAAGTGCGGTTGCGATACCAGCGGTTTTGAAAATGCGCGCCGGGCGCTTTTGGGTAGCAGAGAATAGACGCGTGGCAGAGCGGCGCGCACGATAGAAATCTTGTTGCATCAACAAGAAGCTTGGCACCACCAACAGCACCAAGAACATGCCCGCACCCAGACCGAAGGTCAGCGTGATGACCGTAGGTTTTAGGAATTGCGCCTGTACTGATGTTTCAAACAGAAGTGGGGTCAGACCCAAAACGGTTGTCAGCGTGGTTAGCAAGACAGGGCGCAGGCGATCCGCGCATGCTTCGATCACCGCAGGCATCAATCCACGGCGTTCGGCATATTCATCAATTGTTGTCACTAGGACGATGGAATCATTGATGATAATCCCGCTCATCCCAATCAGGCCGACGATGGAGAACATCGAGAGGGGTACGTCAAAGATCCAATGGCCGAAAATCATGCCGATGGCGCCAAAGGGGATCACAGACATCACAACGACCGGGCGTGACCAGCTGGCAAAAATCCATGTCAGCGCCAGATAGATGCCAAGCAAGCACAGTATATAGCCATAAAGAGCCTCGGTCAGGAATTGGTTTTCCTGCTCTGCCAGCCCTGCCAATCGGAAGGCGACACCATAATCTGTCGCGATTTGCGGCAGGATTTCGGTTTCAATTGCAGTGGTAATCTCGGTCGCGCGGTCTGGATCGTCTTCGGGAATTTCACCTGTTACCGACAGGATGCGCAATCCGTTTTCGCGTTGGATGGTCGAGAAGCCTTGCTTGGTTTCGACGGTGACGACATCGGCAAGCGGCACGAATGTCCCGCCTGGCGCGCGGATCATGGCCCGGTCCAAATAATCTGCCTGTAATGCAGCTTCTTCTATTCGAACCGTCACTTCGGTTGTGCGCACGCCGGCGGGAAACTCCGCCGCGGTGATGCCGTTAAGGCGATGGCGAAGTTCGCGTCCGATGGTGTCGATGGAAAATCCAAGTGCTTGACCTTGGGGGGTCAGTTCCAAAACCAGCTCTTCCTTGTCGAAGGGAAGATCATCTTCGACAGAGGTGACATCAGGAAATCGTGTTGCGACTTGGGCTTTGAATGTTTCGGCGGCGGCTTTCAGCACATCGCTTTCTGAGCCGATAAATTCCACATGCAAACTGTCGCCGCCCGGGCCGAAGCGCATGCCGCGAAAGCTGACGGTTTCTGCAAGGGGGTGGTTTTTGACCTCATCTTGGACCTCGGCGATGAAGGCAAAGGCAGAGGGTCGCGTGTCGGGATCGGACAGCTCCACCGCGATGGACCCTTTCAGATCTGCATCCTTGGTTCCCGCACCTGACAGGCCGCGTCCGGTGTTTCCGCCGACCTCCAGCAAGGAAAAGAGAACTGGGTTAATGCCATGCTTCTGTTCCCAGTCTTTGCCGACCTTATCAACCGCACGTTCCAGCTCTTGAACCATGACCAAAGTGTCGGCGCGTGTCGCGCTGTCAAGCATCAACACATTGCCCGAGATTGAGGCGCGTTCGGGGGGCGAGAAGAAGCGGAACCGCACCTCGCCCGAGAAGAACAGCGCCAAATTCAACGCAAGCAGAAGCGTTGCAAACCCGACGACGGGATAGCGTGCGGTTAAGACCCAGCCCATGAATGGGCGAAAGACGCCTTCGCGAAAGCGTTTGAAACCTTGATTGAAATAATGGCTGGGCACATCATACCATTTTAGGCTGCCACCCAAAGTGATCGAATGGGCCATGTGATTGGGTAGGATGATAAAGCATTCGATCAACGAGGCGATCAAAACAGCAATCACGGTGAAGGGAATATCCTCGATCAATTCACCGAAACGACCGCCAACAAAAGTGAGCCCCCAAAAGGCAATCACTGTTGTGATAGTTGCAGAGAATACAGGGGGCGCCATGCGACGTGCGGCATTTTCTGCGGCCACCACCGGTTCTTCGGCCAATCGTCGTGCGCGGAAATCGGCATGTTCGCCGACAACAATCGCGTCATCAACAACAATCCCAAGGGTGATGATCAGCCCAAAAAGCGAGACCATATTAAGGGTCAGTCCAGCCGCATACATAATCGCAATCGCGGCTAGCATTGCCGCTGGGATCCCTGCGGCGACCCAAAACGCAGTGCGTGCATTCAAGAAGAGAAACAAAAGCCCAATCACAAGAACAAGCCCCAAAGCCATATTTTCATAAAGCAGACCAAGGCGATCTTGAATGGCTTGCGCCCGCGTTCGGATCAGCTCTACCGTCACACCTTCGGGCAGAACCGCTTCCATTTCTTGTGCCACACGTTCGACGATTGTTTGCATATCGATCGCATCGCCCTGCGCGGCGCGATCAACGCGGATCGAAATCGCTTTTTCACCGCGGGCAAAATAGCTGCGGGTGGCATCGGTGCCAGTGACGGTAAGTGTCGCGACATCCCCAACACGCAGTTTCGAGCCGTCTTCGTTGGATCGTATGACAATCTGTTCGATTTCTTCGCCCGATTGTTTTGCAACACCCGTGCGCACCCGCGCGGTCCCGCCCAGATCACCGGCTGGATCGGCCTCTGCCTCTTCACTGATAGCGGATGCTATTTCTGCCAAGGTTAATCCATGCTGGATCAGCTGTGCATCGGTTGCTTCGACAATAATCTCGGGCGCATTGACACCACGAATGGTGGTGCGGGTCACACCTTCGCGAAACAGGCGGCCGGAAAATTCATCGGCAAACAGCGCCAATTGATCCGAAGACACCGGACCAGAGATAATCACATCGGTCACACGATCCCGCCACGCGCCGCGCCTTACGACCGGATCATCGGCCCCTTCGGGCAGATTTGTGACCTGATCGACAGCAAGCTGAACATCATCGGCTGCACGGTTCATGTCCCAATTGGCTTCGAATTCCAAACGAATGCGCGCGTTACCTTCAGTCGCAGAGGCAGAGGTGCTTTCCACGCCCTCAACCGCCAAAAGTGAAGGTTCCAAAAGCGCGATAATGCCTTCATCAACATCTTCGGGTCCGGCACCATCCCAAGGCACATAAACGGTGACCGAATCCAAAACCACGTCTGGGAAAAACTGGCTGCGGATTTGGCTGGACGAGGCCAAGCCAAGAACGATCATAATGACCAAAAGCAAATTGGCAGCTGTCCGATGGCGGGTGAAATAGCTAAGCACACCACCTGCAGCGTTGGGCAATTTGCGCATCACCATGGCGCTAGCCCCCCATCCGCGACTTCATACGTTCGTAATTGGATTTGGGCATCTTGCCACTGGCGATCCGATCCAGAATGCGTTTTTTGCGATCCTCAGGGATCGGCGCATTGGAGATGCCGGCGGTAAAGCGTTCCTTTTCTTCGTCTGTCAGTTCGACCATTTCTTCTTGTTCTAAGACGGGCGCCACATCATCACGCGGCGCTACCTTTATGCCCGCGCCAATTTGCGGGATGCGGCGTTTGACGATTTTTTCGCCCGCGATGCCGCGTGGACGAATGATTATATCATCGCCCTGCTTGCGCAGTATTTCGACGGTTACGGCCGACAATCTGTTGTCTTCGCCCAGTACCAAAACCTCGCCTGCCGCGTTTGCCGCACTGGCTGGAATGATGCTGGCAAAGGGCAAAGTAGGGGCTTCAAGCGTGACAGTAACAAAATCACCTGTGCGCAAGGCGGCAGCGCCGGCGCTGTCAAGACGTGCAAAAATCTCTCGCCCTGTTTGACCTTCGGCGACGGCAGCAGAAGCGCGGGTAATTTTTGCGGAGACGGGCGCATCACTGCCTGGCACCGTTAAGGTGAGGGATGATGCCGCAATTCCGCCATCCGCCGCGGCAAGTGTGGCAAAGTCGCGGGCAGAGATTTGGAAAGATACCTCTAACGCATCGGGGTCAATCAGATCGCCAAGCTTTTCATTTGCATTCACCAGACCGCCCAACACACCTTTGACATTTGCGAGCACGCCATCAAATTCCGCCATGACACTAAGATCATCCAGCTTTCGCTTTGCTTCGGCATGGTTGATCTGCATGCGCGCCAAATTTGTTTCAGCGGTGTTAATGCGGGCCTTGGCATTGGCAAGCGCCTGACGCTTTCCAAGCAGGGCGGTTTCGGCAGATGACAAGGAAAGTGCCGCGGTTTCTAATGCCGCATCGGTGCCAACGCCGCGTTCGCGCAAGTTTTCTTGACGGGCCAACGCTTGTTCGCGCAGGTTCAACTGTCGCTCTGCGGCGGCAACTTCATCTTCGGAAAGGGAGAGGGCTTCTATTGCTTCTGAGCGTTCTGATTGTGCCTCGGCCAGTTCTGTTTCTGCAAGCGCAAGTGTGGCTTGGGCCGCAGATGGATCGGTTTGGAACAGCAAGGCGCCGGCACGCACCTGACCCCCCTCGACAAAATCGGACGAAAGCTCGGTCAGCGCGCCTGATGCGGCGGCACGCAATTCCAGCGTGCGACCGGATTGAATTTCACCAAAGGCCGTGATTTGTGGTGTGACCGCGCTCGGCTCAACCGGGATGACGGTGACGGCAAAGACGCGTTCGCGCCCATTGGTGCCGCCAAAACCGCCCGGGCCATCGCTGTTGCGCGCGGAAATAACAATGCTTGCAGCGGCAGCCAGCAAGCAGGCTGTTACGGCAAACAGTGCCAATCCTATCATGCTTCGGTTAAAGAATCGCATTTTGGGCCCGATCGTTTATCGTTATACGAATAAATCCTAGCATTCCGTCGCTAGGATGCAAATTCCCCGATCTTCTCAAGATAGCTCAAAACTTGGCGAGCGGAGGGGACAAATGGCATCGTGTCCATCTGGCCAGCATGCAAAAATCCGAAACCTGCCCCTTCGTCCAAGTGGATATCCTTGGGCGTGAGCGGTTTTGTGTAGCGAAAATAATAGTGATAAGCTTGCGTGCCGACCTTGGGTACGAAGCGGGCAAATGGGGTGAAGTCTGTTGCGTCTGCTTCATATCCCAATTCCTCTTCCATTTCGCGCACGGCGCAATTGAGCAGTGTCTCGGGGGGCTCGTGATGACCGCCGAACACGGTCCATAATCCGCCGCCTTCGACATAGTCAAAATCATCGCGCAATTGGCACAGTACGCGTTTGAGGTCGTCTTGGACGATGAAGCCAACAACATTGAAATCGCATTCTGGCCAGTCACCGATCAGCTTGAAATCTTCATCACTCATTTGCGGTGTATATGCTCTTGCAGGCGCGGCATGATTTCCACGAAATTGCAGGGGCGATGGCGGGCGTCGAACTGCGCTTGCAAAATCCCATCCCATGCATCTTTGCAGGCCCCGGGGCTGCCGGGCAATGCAAACAGATATGTGCCACCCGCGACACCTGCACAGGCGCGACTTTGCACGGCCGAGGTGCCGATTTTGTCATAAGACAGCATGGTGAAAAGCGTGCCAAACGCATCGATATGCTTTTCATAGACGCGGTGATGCGCCTCGACCGTGACATCGCGCCCCGTTAACCCCGTGCCACCTGTCGAGACTATCGCATCAATTTCCGCATCAGCAATCCATGTGCGCAGCTGGGTCTCGATCATATCCGCCTCGTCCAGGATAATCCGGCGATCCGCGACGTGATGATCCGCAGCCTCAATCCGCGCCACAAGCGTATCGCCCGATTTGTCATCCGCCATTGTCCGCGTGTCAGAAACGGTCAAAACCGCGATGCAAATGGGGATAAATTCAAGCGTCTCATCAATACCCATTTAGCTGTCCCCAAGACGTGCTTGGATGGTTTGCAGGTCTTCCCATGCGGCTTTCTTGCGCGATGCATCGCGCAACAAAAACGCAGGATGAAACATTGGCATCACGGGCCTGCCCATGAAATCCTGCCAATGCCCACGCAGGCGGGTGATCCCAGTGCGACCTAATACGGCATTGCAAGCAGTATTGCCCATCAACACCAGCAGTTCGGGATCGACCAATTCGATATGGCGTTTCAAAAACGGCATCATCATTTGAATTTCATCCAGCGATGGATCGCGGTTTTGCGGCGGGCGCCAGGGCATGACATTGGTGATATAAAGTGCGGTATCGCCCATATGATCGCGGCCCATCCCAATTGCGCCGAACATTTTATCCAGCAATTGACCCGCCTCGCCCACGAAAGGTTTGCCTTGCCGATCTTCCTCGCGCCCCGGGGCTTCGCCGATCACCATGACGCGCGCGCTGGGTTGCCCATCTGAGAACACCGTATGGCGTGCGCCTTTTTTCAATGCGCACAGCTCAAACGTGCCGATGGCGTTGCGCAACGCGTCCAGACTGTCACATTTCGCCGCCAACAACGTTGCCACCTCTGGCGCGGACTGCTCAACAATCGCGGGCATCTCTGTCACCGGCTGGATATTCGAGTTTGGCGTCAGCTTTAACTTGGGCGCAACTGCAGGTTCGGAATAGCGATCAATAGGTGTTTCGCAAATCGCTTCGGTCGCGCCAAGCTCGATCTGCCATTGAAGCATCGCTAATGCTGTTTGATCCGTCATAGTGCTATATTAGCGAAGCGCCAAAATCCTTGCCACAGGAAATTCCGCTGTTATAAGGCGAAAAATCGATGGAACTTGCATGCGCATTTCGGTCAAACATCTTCTAGGCATCGAAACCCTTCCCCCTTCTGATATTACTACTATTCTTGATTTGGCCGACAGCTATGTCGATCTGAACCGTGCGGCCCATAAACGGGGCGAGGCTTTGGCGGGTTTGACCCAGATCAATATGTTTTTCGAAAACTCGACCCGCACATTGGCCAGTTTTGAATTGGCGGGCAAGCGTCTGGGCGCGGATGTCATGAATATGGCACTGGGGGCCAGCAGTATCAAAAAGGGCGAAACGCTGATTGACACCGCAATGACGCTGAATGCGATGAATCCGGACTTGCTGGTCGTGCGGCATCCGCATTCTGGTGCGGTGGATCTGCTGGCCCAAAAGGTGAAATGCGCGGTTTTAAACGCCGGTGATGGGCGGCATGAACATCCGACGCAGGCGCTGCTGGATGCGCTGACCATCCGCCGCGCGAAAGGCCGCATTCACCGCCTGTCCGTCGCGATTTGTGGCGATATTGCGCATAGTCGTGTCGCGCGCTCGAATATCATCTTGCTCAACAAAATGGAAAATCGCGTACGGCTTGTGGGGCCGCAAACCTTGTTGCCGTCTGGCATTGATCAGTTTGGGGCCGAGGTGTTCCATGATCTGGAAGAAGGTCTGAAAGACGTCGATGTGGTCATGATGCTGCGCCTGCAACGCGAGCGCATGGATGGTGCTTTTATCCCTTCGGAGCGTGAATATTACCATCGATGGGGCCTGACCGGGCAAAAGCTGCGCGCGGCAAAAAGGGACGTGATTGTCATGCATCCCGGGCCAATGAACCGAGGCGTGGAAATCGATGGAGAGCTGGCCGATGACCTGACCAAATCCGTGATCCAAGAGCAGGTTGAAATGGGTGTCGCCGTGCGCATGGCAGCGATGGAGCTGTTGGCATATCACGGCGCGAAAGACCCAGAACAGGTGATGGCGTGAGCCAATCCAGCCCATCTTTTCACACGATCCCCAAGGCAGGGCTTGCTGCCAAATCTTGGGAGCATTTTCTAGAGAAGGATGAGCGCGTGCTGTGGCATGGTCGCCCCGACGCAGAAGCTTTGTTTTCACCCACCGCAGTTCGGAAATTTGCGGTTGGGCTGCCATTGATTGCCTTTGGTGCCGTGATGATAAATGTGACTTGGCCGCAGCATGGAAATTATGAAGGCATGTGGGTTGTGTGGTTGATTGCGGGGCTGTTGATCTTTTGGGGTGTTTATTATTCTGTCTCGGCCCCTTTCAAGGATCGCGCGCGACGCATGCGCACGTGGTACACGCTGACCAATAAGCGCGCGGTGATCGCGACCAATATTAAACGGAGAGAGTTTACCAGTTATCCTATTACGAAAGAGAACCGGATAAGCCTACCGTTGATCGGTGCCAAGACAACGGTGTGGTTTGCTCAACATGTTGATCCGGCAGATGATCACGATGATACCGATACAATCACGATGATTGGTTTCGAGTTGATCAAAGATGCGCCTTATGTGGCGGAACTTTTGGAACAAGTGAAACGGGGCGCGTTATGAGCTTGCTTTTGAAAAACGCACAGATTGTTGATCCCGAAGCTGGGACAGTCCGCGATGGCGCGCTTTTGATTGAAAAGGGTCGAATTAAAGAGGCAATTTATCAGGACTCGCCTGATTTAGAGTTTAAAGACACATTCGATTGTGGCGGCAAATATCTTGCGCCTGGTATCATTGATATTGGTGTAAAAATCGGCGAACCAGGCGAGCGGCATAAGGAAAGCTTTGCCTCTGCTGGCGTAGCTGCCGCGGCGGGTGGAATTACCACGATGGTGATCCGGCCAGATACAGAGCCGGCGGTAGACAGCCCCGAAGCCTTGGAATTTATCAATCGTCGCGCTCAGGCTGATGGCGTTGTGAACATCTTACCGATGGCGGCACTGACGCGCGGGCGCGCGGGCCATGAAATGGCAGAGCTTGGGTTTTTACTAGATGCAGGTGCGGTTGCCTTTAGTGATGGCGATCAGGTGATCACGGATAACAAGGTCTTTGCCCGCTGTTTGACCTACGCGCGCGGTCTGGATGCGTTAGTGATTACACATGCCCAAGAGCCAAGTTTTTCCAAAGGGGCCGCGGCCACATCCGGCCCCTTAGCCAGTAAGTTGGGCCTGCCTGCAGTCAGCCCGATGGCAGAGCGTTTGCAGCTTCAACGTGATATGACGTTGGCGGAAATGACAGGTGTACGGATGCATGTCGATCAGCTTTCAACACGTGGCGCCATACCGGTTTTGGAACGCGCAAAATCAAAGGGGTTGGCTGTAACTGCGGGTGCCTCGATCCATCACCTGACGCTGAATGAAAATGACATCGAAGGCTATCCGACGTTTTTTAAACTCAAACCGCCCTTGCGGCACGAAGATGATCGGGTTGCTCTGGCTGATGCCGTGGCCAGCGGATTGATCGATATTATTAGCTCTATGCATACCCCCCAAGACGAAGAGAGCAAACGCCTGCCTTTTGAAGAAGCTGCATCGGGGGCGGTGGCGCTTGAAACTTTGCTGCCCGCCGCAATGCAGCTGGTACATGCCGGATTAATCGAGCTTCCGATATTATGGCGTGCTTTGTCTGCTAACCCTGCCAAATTATTAGGTTTATCCTCTGGTCGCATCGCCAAGGATGCGCCTGCGGATTTGGTGCTTTTTGATCCGGACAAGCCGTTCGTGCTTGATCGCTTCACACTGAATTCAAAATCCAAAAACACACCGTTTGACGGGCGTCGTATGCAAGGTAAGGTGCTGGCGACATTTCTTGGTGGAAAAGAGGTTTATCGCGCATGACACCTATTTTTGACATCTCGCTGATTCAGGCGGTTGTGGTCGCGGTTCTTGCCTATCTTCTGGGTGCGGTCCCCTTTGGGATTGTCGCAGCAAAGCTCTTTGGCCTTGGCGATTTGCGCCAAATCGGGTCGGGCAACATCGGCGCGACAAATGTGCTGCGCACAGGCAATAAACCCGCGGCTTTTCTGACACTTGTCGGCGATATTGGCAAAGGCGCCGCAGCTGTCTTGATTGCGCGTTATGCGCTGGGCGAAACCGCCGCCCAAATTGCGGGTTTTGCGGCCTTTTTGGGGCACTGCTTTCCAATTTATCTTGGTTTCAAAGGCGGCAAAGGCGTGGCCACATTCCTTGGTACGGTTCTGGCGCTCAGCTTTCCAATTGGTGCTGCATGTTGCCTTACATGGCTGGCAACAGCTGGCATCCTGCGCATCTCAAGCGCATCGGCGCTGGTTGCCTCAGCAAGTGGTGCGATCTGGGCGCTTATCTTTGGGCATCCGGAAATGACTCTTCTCCTTGTGCTTCTTGCCGCGCTTATTTGGTGGCGGCATCAAGACAACATAAAGCGTATTCTTACGGGAACAGAGCCGAAGATCGGCAAGAAATCGTAAGTTTTCTTTGCCTCTCGGGATCATTTGGCTGGCGCCAAATAACCCCGTCGGCAGAAGAATCTCGCTGCGCTCAATTCTTCTTTGTTCCCAAAAATATCTCGGGGTGAATGGCGCAACGCGCCAGAGGGGCAGCGCCCCTGACAGCTTTCAACAAATCTGAACAGATTTTTGAAAGCTTATTGCACAAAGCCCGCGACGCGGGGTTTTCCACCTAATAACTGTATTCCGCGTAAATTTTCGACAAATCACCGGCCCATTCCCCATGATATTTGCCCAGCAATTCATCGGCAGGTGTTTGTCCGCTTTCCAAGCTTTCCTCTAACGCATTCAAAAAATGCGTCTCATCGGGCACCATACCCCCAACACCTGCACGCGCGCGTTTTGACAGACCAAGACGAGATAAGTTCACCATCTCAAGGGCCAAATCCATCATTTTCACACCGCCAAATTCAGCCGCCAATCCTTGCTCTGATGCTACAACCCGCAGCCCTTCGCGCATCTCTGTATCCCAGTCTTTGGCCAAATCCCATGCGCCATCCAATGCCTCATCATCATAACAAATTCCGACCCAGAACGCGGGCAGTGCGCAAATACGCCGCCATGGTCCCCCATCGGCACCACGCATTTCCATGAATTTTTTGATCCGCGCCTCAGGGAAGATTGTGGTTAAATGATCTGCCCAATCCGACAGGGTTGGTTTTTCACCCGGCAGAGCGGGCAGGTCGCCTTTTAAAAAATCGCGAAAGCTTTGTCCTAACGCATCGACATAGTTGCCGTTGCGATAGACAAAATACATTGGCACATCGAGCGCGTAGTCCACGTAGCGTTGAAACCCCATTCCTTCTTCAAAGAAGAACGGCAGCGTGCCGGTTCGCGCCGCGTCCAGATCGCGCCAAATGCGCGACCGCCAGCTTTTATGCCCATTGGGCTTGCCTTCAAAAAACGGAGAGTTTGCGAACAGCGCCGTGGCAACCGATTGCAGCGCCAGTGCAACCCGCATTTTTTTGACCATATCGGCCTCTGACGCGAAATCTAGGTTCACTTGAACAGTACAGGTTCGATACATCATTTGCGTGCCATGGGTGCCGACGCGACCCATATAATCGGTCATCAGCCGATACCGCCCTTTGGGCATCATCGGCATTTGGTCATGCGTCCAGTCTGGTGCGGCGCCAAGACCAATGAAACGACAGCCAATTGCATCCGCGACCTCTTGGACCTCGCGCAGATGCTGGTTTACCTCATCACAGGTTTCATGGATCGTCTCTAGTGGTGCGCCCGAAAGCTCCAACTGGCCACCAGGTTCCAACGACACATTGGCGCCATCTTTTTGCAGGCCAATAATATTCCCTGCTTCTTCAATGGGTTGCCAGCCAAAGCGATCCCGCAGACCTTCTAAAACCGCTTTGATCGAGCGTTCGCCTGCATACGGGATTGGTTTATGTGTATCCACACAATAGCCGAATTTTTCATGCTCTGTCCCGATACGCCAATCCGCTTTCGGCTTGCATCCGCTTTCCAGATATTCGGCCAATTGATCTTCATGTTCGATCAGTCCGCCGCCTTGTTGGGGGATTGACATTGCCCGCCTCCCTTTGGTCTGGCCTGACCTAATCAAAGCGCCGCGCAAGGCGCAAGCGCCTAATTCTTTGACCAGATCACTTGATATTGTTCACCACGATTTTGCATCACTTTCAAGGCATCCTGATGGGAAAGACCTTCAAGCGCCGCGAGGTTTTCAAACATCCGCTCTGCCCCAGCCGCACCCACAGGTATACGAATGATTGACCCTACGCTGTCTTTCAAAACCCAGAATAATTCCTGCCCTTTTAAACGGTCTTGAACCGCATCTAGCGCGACTTCGGTCAAATTATCGATAGCGATGGAGAACCCTTCACCGCCTAGAAAATAAGTGACCTGCCGTTCATCAACCTCCACATGTCCGATGGCAATCCCACCGCCAGTGACGCGGATTGTACGATAAGAACCGATGCCGACCAGCGCCATTCCGGCCCCCAATCCCAGAAAGATTAAGACCATCACCAAGCCGTCAGAGGTTATGGCGAAATAGACGCACATCAAGGCTGCGATCCAAAGCATCGCAGGCTCTTTCCATTTTCCCCACCATGCATTTATTTCCGGTCGTAGAAAAGCCATTCACCAATCCCCCAATTTTGATTGCCACAAGCTGAGCGCTGCAACAGCGGCGGTATCTGCACGCAAGATGCGTGGCCCAAGACTGATCGAAGAAATAAAATCAGCACCACGCAAACGCGCCAATTCGCGGTCTGAAAACCCACCCTCGGGCCCGATCAGGATTGCCCAAGGCCCTGCCTTTTTTGGAAACGCAAGATCTTGTCCAGCTTGGGTTTCATCGCAAAAGAGAATCCGACGCGCGGGATTCCAGTGATCTAAGACCTTCGACAGTTTTTGAAGATCCGCCACTTTAGGTACAAAAGTGCCACCGCATTGTTCAGCCGCTTCAATCGCATGGGCCTGCAGACGTGGCTGTCGAATGCGCTCTGCATTGGTAAATTCGGTTTGTACCGGTTGGATATACGCCGCGCCCAATTCAGCCGCTTTTTCAACAATAAAATCTGTGCGTGTCTTCTTAATTGGTGCAAACAACATCCATAAATCGGGTGGGTCCGTTTGCGGCGCAGTTTGGTCCTCACATTGCACAGTGGCAGATTTCTTAGACAGACTTTCAAGCGTGCCAGTCCACTCCCCGTCCCGCCCGTTGAACAGCGCGACCAAAGCGCCAATATCCTGACGCATCACATTTCCCAAATAATGCGCATGATCGCGCGACAGATTAACCGATTGCCCCGCCCCAAGTGCTGCGTCTATGTAAAGACGAATTTTCGCGCGTTCCGCCATAAGGGGAAACTATGGAAGAGAAGTCCAAAACACCAGCATCAAAGGGGCGCGTGGCTGACGCAACCGATTTGAATTGGGTGGATCGATTTGCACCAGAATTTACGCGCCCTTATCTTCGCTTATCGCGCGCGGATCGGCCAGCGGGCACATGGTTGCTGTTGATCCCCTGCTTTTGGGGGTTGGCGCTGGCGCTTTTGAACAGTGGGCGGGGTTTAACCACGCTGGATGTAATCTATTTTGTCTTATTTGCGGTTGGCGCGTTTTTGATGCGTGGTGCGGGATGCACATGGAATGATATCACAGATCAGGATTTTGATGCGAAAGTCGCACGCACAAAATCGCGGCCTATCCCATCGGGGCAGGTTACTGTGCGTGGTGCCGCTTTTTGGATGTGTATTCAGGCATTTTTGGCGGCGCTGATCTTGCTGAGCTTCAATCTGTTTGCCGCAGGATTGGCAATTGCCTCGCTTCTGTTGGTGGCGATCTATCCGTTTACCAAACGGTTTACATGGTGGCCACAAGTCTTCTTGGGACTTGCATTTAATTGGGGTGCTTTGTTGGGCTGGGCGGTTATCACGGGCGGTTTGTCGGTTGCGCCTGTCTGCCTTTATCTGGCGGGGATTTTATGGACGCTGTTTTATGATACGATTTATGCCCATCAAGACAAAGAGGATGATGCGCTGATCGGTGTGAAGTCCACCGCAAGATTGTTTGGCGACAATACACGTCGATATTTATTGATCTTTTTGATCGGTGCCGTGGTCCTGATGGGTGTTGCGGTCATCGTTGCATTGCCCAGCGATATTAACCCGATCGCACTTGTTGTCGCGATCTTTGGTATTTGGGGATTTGGCATGCATATGACATGGCAACTGCGCAGGCTTGATATTGATGATCCGGATATCTGCTTGCAGCTTTTCAGGTCCAATCGTGATGCTGGGCTGATACCCGCCGGTGCCCTGCTTATCGCCGTGATTTTAAATACCGCCCTCTAGCATTTTTGTGCAAAGCCGCCTATCACGACCCCGCGTCATTGAAAAATGAATCAAGGGTAACACACATATATGCAACGCATTGCACTTCTCTTTGGATTGATGTGCTTCATCCTGTTTGCGGTGGGTGCTGTCAGTGTCTCAAAAACCGCCGTTGTCTATTTCCAAGATCAATTAGAGGCGGAGCTTAAAAATGAGCTGCTGTTGGAAGATGAAGAATGGGTCAATTTACGCGCGAATGGATTGCGGGTTGAGTTGTTCGGGTTGGCGGATTCAGAAACCGCCCGCTTCCGCGCGTTAGAGGTTGTAGGACGGCATGTAGAACCTGGCCGCATTCGCGATCGCATTACGATCTTGAATAGAAATGACCTGCCCCCACCTACGTTTTCAGTTGAAGCACTTCGCAATGAAGAGCGGATTTCGTTGATTGGCTTGATTCCCACAGATACTGGCCGAGAGGCTATTTTGGGATCCATAAACGATGTTGCGCGGCGTGTTGATATTGTCGATATGCTGGAAGAGGCAGATCACTCAAAGCCAGAAAATTGGGATACAGCGCTTGATGCAGGTCTTGAAGCGCTGAATGCTTTGGAGCGCTCCAAGGTAACCATCGAAGAGGATCAGGTCACAATTACGGCTGTGGCAAATTCTGTGACGGAAAAAGCAGATTTGGAACGGCGCATTCAAGATAGCTGGCCAGATTCTGTTCCCTTGGTTCTTAGGATTTCGTCGCCGCGACCCGTAATCTCGCCCTTTGCAGTGCGATATACAGAGATCGAGGGAGAGGTCGAGATGGCAGCATGTTCCGCAGATACGGAATTTAATGCCAATAAGATTCTGCGCGCCGCCCGTGAATTGGGCCTGCCGGAAGATGTGGGATGCGACATTGGTCTGGGTGTTCCGACGCCCGATTGGGACGAAGCTGTGGTCATGTCCATGGAAGCGCTGCACGCATTGGGCGGCGGTCGTTTGACATTTACCGACGCGGATATTTCTTTGATTGCAAACGAAAACACATCGCTTGCAACCTATGATCTGGTCATTGGTCGCTTGGAAAATGATCTGCCGGAACTGTTTTCACTGACCGCAACTTTGCCGCCAAAAACTGTGGATAGCGCAGGGTCGGGTGATATTATCATTCCAGATTTCACGGCCATAAAGAGCCCCGAAGGTTTGGTGCAACTGCGTGGACGGCTTCCAAATGCGGAAACCCGCGATGCAGTGGAATCTTATTCAAAATCGCTTTTTGGGACAGACAGTGTTTTCATGCAAACCCGTCTTGACCCCAGCCTTCCCGAAGGATGGCCGTTGCGCGTTTTGGGCGGCCTTCAAGGATTGGCGGAGTTGAACCGGGGTGTTTTGACGGTCGAGCCGGAGCGGATCAATATTCGCGGCACCTCGCTGCGCGAAGATGCAGAAGGTGACATAAGCGCAATTCTGTCGACCCGCGTGGGATCGAAAGAGAATTACGAGCTTGATATTGAATATGATGAAAAACTTGCGGAGCGGGATGCGCGGCCCAGACCAGAAGTGTGTTTGGCCGATATCAATGCCATTTTGGCGGGCGGGAAAATTGTCTTTCAGCCGGGCGAGATTGTGATTGATGCGCAAAGCGATGGTTTGATTGATGGTTTGGCAGGCGTGCTGCGCGATTGCATGAATGTGAAATTTGAAATTCAAGCCTATACCGATAATTCGGGCAGCGAAGAGCTAAACTATCAACTTAGCCAAGCGCGCGCAGAAGCGTTGTTAAGTGCGTTGCAATCGCGACGCATTTTGACACGCGGCATTCGTGCGGTCGGCTATGGGCCGGAAAATCCGGTTGCGGATAATGGCACCGAAGAGGGGCGTGAAGCAAATCGCCGGATTGAAATCGCATTACAATCAAAGGTCGATGCGGCACAGGCAGCGGAAGATGCCGAAGCTGTGCTTAATGCAGCAGAAGGGTCCGAGGGCGCGCAATCAAAGGCATCCGAGACCGAAGGAGAGATAAATGAATAGAGATGAGCTGATCGGGGTTCTGGCACTTGCCCTTTTCGCAGCCTTCACCTTGGGTTGGATATTGCGCTGGATCTATGGCGGCCTGAAACGTGTGAATTCGGCCAATATGGAAGAGATCGATGATTTGGCCAATCGCTTGTATGAAATGGAACAAGCGAAGGATTTCGCCGAACAGCAACTAAAAGACCGAGAATGGGAATTGTCCAACCAGCTTGGCCAAGCAGAGGCGGAACTGGCAGCCGCGATGGAAGGTCTGGGCAATGCGCGCCGCGAGGCCGAGGAACTGAGGGCGCAGCAGGGTGGTTGAGGACGAAATCCTATCACATTTCCTGAGTGTCAATCGGCTTGACTGAACTGACTACGATTATCCTATCCGCAATAGACGCTTTCAACCCGCCCAGATTTTCCAATCACCACATTTGTCCGATTGGGTCGGTAATCCATTGTGACAGCAGTATTGGGCCGAATGATGCGAACCCCGCGAATATCAATCTCTGACAGCGCAGCCTCGGGGCGCCACAGCAATTTTTGATAAGTCTCTAATGCGCAGCCTTCGGGAAGTTTGGGCGATTGCGGTGTCTGCTGTGTTTCGCATCCACTTATAAGTACGGCCGCAACGGCGATAACAACGCGTCCGAAATGCGTGCGATTTATCATTTTTATAATGCCTCGTCTCAGTTGGCCTTACGACAACATATATTGGAGGGAAGAGACTATGAAAACCCATCCAGCTATCGCAATAGAGGCGGGCAAACCGCTTGCATGGTGTTTTAGGTAGGTGTGACGTCATTCAAAATTGGTGACCACGTGATGGTACATTATAGGGGAGATCATCGGAAATGCGCCTTTGTTTGCATTCATGCATAAACTCGGTTCAGTCCATCCGGTCAACGAAAGGACAAGGCGTGATGTCTGATCGACCCGTGCGCTTGCCAGTGCTAGATAGACCCCGGATCTCGCGATTATTTGTATTTTTCACACTTTCAATCAAACGGTTTTGCGGAAGATTTTGCTGATATTTTTATTACATTGTCTATTAACATTTGCTTCAATAACCTAGTTTATTGAAGCAAATGTTAACGAAGTGAAATGACCGTTTTCTTCCAAACCCTTCCGTTTTTTGCCCTGATGGGGTGCGGTTATTTCGCCGCGCGGATTGGATTTTTTGGCGAGCAGGCCACCGCCGCGCTGACAAAATTTGTGTTCTATTTTGCGTTATCTGCCATGCTATTTCGCTTTGCCGCAGAATTGGATGTGGCCGAGGTTTTCGATATCAGCGCAGGTCTTGCTTATCTGCTGCCGCTTTCCATCGTTTATGTTCTTGCAAATCTAACAGCGATGATCGGTGGCAAAGGGTTGGGCGAACGCGCGGTAGAGGCGCAGTTGGCAACCATTGGGAATAATGGGTTCTTGGCGATTCCGTTGTTGTTTTTGGTCCTTGGTGAAAATGCGATCCCAATGCTGCTTTATATTCTTGCGCTCGATCTTTTGATTTTTTCATCCCTTATTGTGATCATGATCCAAGCTGAAAAAGAGGGGCGTATTACGCGCGATGCGTTGTTCCGTGTTGTTTTGGCTGTTCCAAAAAACCCGATGATCGTTTCTTTGGCGCTGGGTTTGGCCTTTGCTTGGTTTCACATTCCCGTTCCCAAACCAGCGCAGCAGTTTCTTGTCACACTTGGTGCGGCGGCCACGCCTTGTGCGCTGTTTGCAATTGGTGCGTCGCTTGCACAACGCTCCGCCGAAACTTGGGTGACACCGCTTTGGCTCTCGTTCCTGAAGCTTATTTTGCATCCCTTTCTGGCCGCAATCTTTGCGCTTTATATCTTTAACCTGCCCGCAATCACATCGGCGGTTATTATCGCGGCCTCTGCCATGCCGACGGCGGGAAATATCTATATTATCGCTGCAAGTTATGGGGTCGCGCCACAGCGTGCTTCAGCGACAATCCTGATCAGCCATGTCGGCGCGGTTGTGACGCTGACTATGATTTTGGCTTGGGTTGTTGATTGGGTCTAGGTGCATGAATTTTATGATCGAAACCATCGTTGCATAGCAAAACAGAGCAGATGACAGATTTTTCACTTTAGGCTAATCATCAAGAATGATCGTAATACGCCCCACTCAATCTCAAGACCATGATAGCATTTGGGTGATTTTAAAACCGATTTTTCGAGCGGGTGAGACCTATTCCATTGATCCAAATATTTCCCGTGTGGATGCGCTGGCCTATTGGACTGGTGGAACCCATCGTGCTTTTGTTGCGGAGGAGGGCAGTGGGATTTTGGGGACATATTACATAAGACCAAACCAAGGGGGTCATGGGCGGCATATTTGCAATTGTGGCTATATGACTGCACCCGTCGCACAAGGAAAAGGTGTCGCGCGCGCGATGTTAGAGCATTCTTTAAAAACTGCGCCAGAAATGGGTTTTCGGGCGATGCAATATAATTTCGTACTCGCCAATAATCACCGCGCGATGGACATATGGATGCGCTATGGATTTGAACAGATCGGGCGCATTCCAGAGGCTTTTGACCATCCCAAAGATGGATTTGTCGACGCATATATTTTGTATAAGCGGCTAGAGGACCCAGACAGTGGCGACACAATATGATCTATATTGATGCGGATGCCTGCCCGGTAAAGGATGAAACCATTCGTGTGGCAGAGCGGCACGAGGTCCAGGTTGCAATCGTCTCGAATGGCGGCTTGCGGCCAAATCCGCATCCCTTGGTCGAAAATGTCACGGTGGCTGCGGGTGCTGATGTAGCGGATATGTGGATTGCCGAACGTGCGGGTGCGGGCGATGTTGTGGTGACGGGTGATATTCCGCTGGCAGCGAAAGTGATTGAAAGCGGTGCTTTGGTTTTGAAGCATAATGGCGAACCATTGGACCAGAAAAATATCGGACAGGTTTTGGCAACGCGTGATTTGATGGCCGATATCCGTGCCGCAGATCCATTTCATATGGATGGCGGGAAACCGTTTTCGAAGGCAGACCGCTCGAAATTTTTAAATCAGTTGGAACGTATTCTGAGTGGTTTGAAGCGTTCAAGCTGATGGAATGATGGCACAAAGAGGGTTAAAATTTGCTTACTTAAATAAACCAATAAACTAGGTTATTGGTTGGGCTGGTAAGGAAATTTTAACTAAAAGTTTTCGGGGATTTCTAACAAGCATATGATCCAAATTGTCATCTTCGATATAGGCCGGGTTCTGGTCGAGTGGGAGCCAGAGCAGTTCTATGCAGCACAAATAGGTTCTAAACGCGCGGGGGCTTTTTTTGCCAATGTTCCAATGATGGATCGACATTTTCGATCTGATGCCGGCGAGAATTTTTATGATGTGATCGAAGAAACGGCGCAAGAGTTTCCCGATTGGGCCACGGAGATTCATATGTGGGCGGATCGCTGGGCGGAGTTCACCAATCAACCCATCGCGCTATCGGGCGAGATCAAGGCCAAGCTGATGGCCAAAAATATCCCGGTCTGGGGCTTGTCGAATTTCGGCGTGGAAAATTACCCAGTGACCCGTGATCAAATTCCAAGCCTTCAAAATTTTGACCGACTGTACTTATCGGGGGACCTAAAGCTCGTGAAACCGGATCCAGCCATTTATGCCTATGTTGAAAAAGAGGCCAATGCTGATCCATCGGCACTATTTTTCATCGATGATACGCCCGCCAATATAGAAGCTGCCGCGCAACGTGGTTGGCAAACGCATTTGTTTCGTGGTGCCGCCGGTTTGTTAGATGACCTGATCCAGCGCGGGCTACTTTCAACCGAGGACTTTAAGTGACACAGATCATCAATTATGAGGCGGGCGATGCGCTGCTGACTTGGGGCAAGGTAACGGACGCGATTGCACAAGGTCACAGCTTTCCGCGTGCAGACATTGGCGATACGTTTTTGCGGCGCGGTCCGGACACGCTTTTGTCGCGATCCGCTTGGATTGATGGTCTTGGAATGCTTACGAAAACCGCCACTGTTATTCCAGCTAATACACCTTCGATTGATGGTGGCGTGATGTTGTTTGGCGATCAATCCGGTCAGCTGGAGGCGGTGATCGACTTCAAACTTCTGACCAAGTGGAAAACGGTGGGCGACAGTTTGTTGGCGGCAAAATTGCTGGCCCATGATCACGTCACACGTATCCTTGTGCTGGGCGCGGGCACTGTTGCGGGACAGCTGATCGATGCATTTCGCACCGAATGGCCGGATGCGGAATATGTCATCTGGAATCACAATCCAGCGAAAGCGGACGCATTGGCAAAATCGAAAGAATGCGTGCATGCCACGCGTTTGCCAAAAGCTGTCGAAGGTGCGGACATTATTCTTGGTGCAACGATGACAATTGATCCCGTCCTGAGGGGCGAGTGGATCACGCCTGGGACACATGTAAATCTTGTTGGGGCTTATCGTGCAGATATGCGAGAGGCAGATGACGAAGTTTTGCGGCGATCAAAAATCTATGTCGATAGCCGCGCAACGACGCTGGACCATATTGGCGAGATGAAAATTCCGCTGGCGAAGGGCGTGATAACGCCCGACGATATCAAAGCAGATTATTATGATTTGCCAAATGGCGCGTTTAAGCGTGGTACGGCCACGGATATCACATTATTCAAGAATGGCGGTGGCGCGCATCTTGATCTGATGGTGGCGCGCGCCATTTTTGAGGCGATGTAGGTCTCTGCTAAGGTGCCTCTGACGAGCGCAACTTATCCGCATCATCGACGATCTCGACAATCGTCTCTTCCGGCTCTTTTTGTGTATCCGCCGTCAAAATCCCAGCTGTGAATCCAAGTGCTGTCATGTCTTCTTCTTGAATCGCCGGCGCGGATTTCCATGACAACGTATCGAAACTGTCACAATTGCTACAGCGCGATTGCCAAGACGGGTGAATGTTCGAACAATTTTCGCAGATCCATTGATTGCCGCGTGGCGCGGCCATGGCTTTGTTTAGCCAAGCGCGCACGGTTTTATCATCTGCCCCCTCGCCCTTCTCAATAGCAGCCATCAAGCTGAGCGAGCGTATTGTGGGCTCTTCCTCGGACAATTCGCGCACAGCGCGGCGGGCGGCTGGAAAGTTCTCATCGGCCAAGGCCAATTCGGCGCTTAACAATTTTGTCTCTGAATTTGATGGGTTCAATTTCGTCAAAGAGCCAAAGCGTTTGATGCGCGCAGTGGGTGTCTCATCGGGCTGTATTTCTGCATAACCCGCAGCCAAATCTGGATGCGGGTTTTGTGACCATGCTTTGCGGATCGCGTTAGAGGCTGCGCGGCGATTACTGTCCAACATATGCATCTCTGCTGCTAAAACAGCCGCTGGTACCAAATCTGGGCTTAGCTTGTTTGCAGCGATGGCAATGTCTTTGCCCTTGTCGATTTCACCTTTGTCCAACAGTGCACGCGCGTTTTCCAGCATCAAGATCGCCTCGCGCCGCTTACCAACATCTTTTGGCAAATGCCCTGCGCGCACTTTCGCCTCGATGGTTTTTTGGGCACCTTCCCATTCTGCCTTTTCGGTTTGCAAATCAAACAAGGCGTTCAACGTCGGGTCGTGTTTGGGTTTTATCGCAAAAGCCTTTTCCGCCAGTTTTAGGGCAAGACCTGTTTCGCCCTCGGTCAGTTTTTGTTTCATCAACCCCTGCACACCGACAAATCGACCGGAGTCAGACGTTAACAACCTTTTATAATATTTCTCGGCGCGTTTTGTGTCGCCCGCCGCTTCCGCAGCTTGCGCATTGAAAAGATTTGTCAGCTCTGGCCGGTCCAAATACCGCTCTGCCGCAGCGGCGCGATCTATCGCGGTTTTGCCCTCGCCGGCGGCTAAGGCGACCATGCCTTCGGTCAATGCGCGGTAGCCTTTTTCAATCCGGTTTGCATTCAAGTATCGTGATACGGCGGTTTCGTCGCCATTGAAAAATTTGAATATGGCGATCGCTATGCCTGCGACCCAGAACAAGGCCCAGATCAGAAAGAGGATCAAAAGAACCGCGATCAATGCCTGAAGTGGGCTGAGTTCCAGTTCGTACCCGCCAAATTGCAGCAACAGCTTGCCGCCACCATCCATCAAGAACCCAGCGCCAAATGTGATTGCAGCGATAAGTGCTACGAAAATGAAAATTCGGATTAAAGAGGTGATCATGTTAGCTGCCTTGCTTTAATTCGCTTAAGGCCCGAAAGGCGTTCAGGCGCGTGGTTGCTTGGTTTAGCCAATCCGCCATCGCCTCTTGCGCTGGATCAGAAAGCGTTGCGGATTCATCAATCACGGTTTGTACGTCGCCAAGCTCTAACGCTTGTTCCATCCGAGATAGGATTGCATCTGTGCCATCCCCATCTTTTGCATCCAAAGACCGAACAGATATTTGGGATTGGAAGAAAGATTGCAATTGCCCGCGCACCCCGCTTTCATCTGACGCATTGGCAGCATCTGCGCGCAATGCCGCATGTGCGGCAGGTGAGAAACTTTCCTGCAGGTCACTTAATCGTGCAACACCTGCCTCGGCATTTGCCAACGCCTGTGGAACATCAATGCCAAGCGTGCCCAAGGCAGCCAAATAGGACGACAACGTTTCACCGCGTTGCAGCGCGGCGTCTAAATTGCCGATCAAACGATCACGCTCTGCGGCTTGTGTGGTCGCCGCGGCGGCTTCCTGAACCTCTGCGGATTTTTGGGCGGCTTCCTCCACTGATTTGGTGGCGGAAATGTCAATTTCATCGATTTTCTGGGACAGCGCACCATTCATGGCTGATAGTTCTTGGATTTGTGATTGCAGTGACGCAATTTCGGCCAATGTTGTATCGATCTGGGCGTTCGTTCCAGTTGCATTCGCGGCGTTCAGATCGTCGGCCATGCTGTCGAAAGCGGCGCGCAGACCGGCAATCGCGGTTTCAACCTCTGCAAGACGCGCTTCGATATCGCTGCCATCTGTTGCGGCGATTTGCGTTTTCAGATCCTGCACTTGCGTTTCGAATTGGGATGAAAGTGCCGCACTGGCGGCATCAATATCCGCGCTGTAATTGGGAAGCTCTTTTGATTCCAGTGCTGCGATCCGATCATCTGTAGCCGCCTGATATTGCACCAAACGCGCCTCGGTCTCGCTGGAATTTGCGCCAAAATATTGTGGTGAAAATCTTGGACCCAGCAAAGCGCCCGCTGCAACACCGCATAGCAAAAGCCCAACGCCAATAGACAGTTTTCCCGCCATACCGCCGCTGGCAGGCTTTTCTGTGGAGCCAACTTCGTTTGACGTTTTGGATGCGGCTTTTGGCGCGGCTTCTTTCTTTGAGGCTTGATCGCCCTTGGCATCTATACTCTCAGAACCAGTGTTTTTCGGTTCTGCCAGTTCCCCTGCCTTGGTTGCAGTCGGTTTTTTCGTTACGGGTTTTTTGGCCATGCTTTACCCTGTTTTTTGGTCTTGATTAGATATAGGCCTCTTCAGGCACAATCAAAAGGGGCGGTTCGCGTTCTTTTCGTAAAGTTCTGCAATTGTATTGATCATTGCTGCACGCGTGGGTGACGGAATGACGTGAATATTGGCAACAGATTGCGCATCTAAACAAGCAGCAACAGCATCACTCATCGCGATAATGTCCATTTTTGTATTTAAAATTTCGGCGTCGATCAGCGCTTCTGCTGCAAAGATTGAAAATACAGGCACAATTGCGCCTGTCTCAATTTCGTTTTGAAGGGAAACGGAAGGGGGCGTTTGAATCTGTCTGTAAGTGACCGTTTCACGAATACCCCCGCCGATTTGTGCAAGGTCTATGCGGACATTTTCGCCTCGAAAATAATGTCCACTACCGGGCAAATGTTGAACCAAGTCGGATGCAGTGTCGAAGGTTTGGATATTTTCAAAACCGTTTTCCGCTAAATACGCCGTCAGCACCTTTCCAACGGCCAGCACATCGGGGCGTTTGGTCAATTTTGGGATCACGGCACGCGCTGCATTCAAGGATGTGAAAATCACCGGCTCGCCAGATAGGCTTGGCATCTTAAAATCCAACACTTGAATATCGACCAGTGGCGCAAACAGGATATTTGCATCTGCGATCCGTGCGCGCAGCGCTTCTGAAAAAGCTTGGGCAATCTGTGGTGGGCGGATCAGCAAGATGGGCAGGGATCGCATTGCTCGGCTCTCCTGTGGATGTTAGATGCTTGAAACAGAACAGTAACAGATCAATCCGTGATGGCACAACAGATCAGAGTTTTGGGCATCGAAAGCAGTTGCGATGACAGCGCTGCGGCTGTGTTGACCGTCGATGATCAAGGGGGGGCTGATATCCTGTCCTCACAAGTCGCAGATCAATCGTTGTTACATGCTGCTTTTGGCGGCGTGGTGCCCGAAATAGCAGCGCGTGCGCATACCGAAAAATTGGATATTGTTATCACCGCCGCATTGGCGGATGCGCGGCTTACGCTGGATGATATTGATTTGGTTGCCGTAACCTCTGGCCCAGGCCTGATCGGTGGCGTTATTGCGGGCGTCAGCTATGCAAAGGCCATCGCCGCGGCAAAGGACCTGCCAATTGTGGGTGTAAACCATCTGGCGGGTCATGCGCTGACACCGCGTATGACCGATGGGTTGGCTTTTCCGTATTTGCTGCTGCTTGTATCGGGCGGGCATTGTCAGTTTTTGTTGGTCAAAGGTATTTCAGATTTTCACAGATTGGGCGGAACGATCGATGATGCCCCCGGTGAGGCGTTTGATAAGACCGCAAAGCTTTTGGGCCTGGGCTATCCCGGCGGTCCGGTAATCGAGGCAGTTTCTGTAAACGGTGATGCTTCGCGATTTGATCTGCCGCGCCCGCTGATAGATCGTGATGATTGCGATATGTCCTTTTCCGGCCTGAAAACGGCGGTGCGCCGCACAGCGGATCAATTGGCCGCGGCGCAAGGGGGCATCACAGCCCAAGATCAGGCGGATATCGCTGCTGGTTTCCAAAATGCTGTTGCTGACATTCTGGTTGATAAAACGGCAAAAGCCCTTGCAATCGCTGGGCGCTTGAACGGCTTTGCTATCGCTGGCGGTGTGGCGGCCAATAAGCAGATCGGCGACAAATTACGCACGCTTGCTGCACGCCATGATCTGCCCTTCGTGCAGCCGCCGATGCAATATTGCACCGACAATGCCGCGATGATCGCATATGCCGGCGCGTTGAAGTTTATGGCCGGCCAATCGGAAGCTGCCGATCTGATTGCCCGTCCAAGGTGGCCGCTTGATATAAGTGTTCAACCGATGTTGGGTTCAGGTAAAAAAGGGGCAAAGGCATGATCGGCGTCTATGGCGCTGGGGCCTTTGGCACCGCGCTGGCAATATCAATCGCCACAAAAGGAGAGCAGGTCATTTTGGGCGGGCGCGATGCAGACGCTTTGCAGGTCATGCAGAAAGATCGGGTGAATGCCAAACGTCTTCCAGATTGCGTATTTCCAAGAACACTAAGGGCTGTTTCAGATCATGCTGAGCTGAATGAGGCCGACGTCATTTTGTTGGTGACACCCGCGCAAGCACTGCGCGATGCATTGCGCACGCTTAATCCCAAGACGAAAATTATTTTGTGTGCAAAGGGGATCGAACAAAGTACCGGTTTGCTGCAAAGCCAGATTGCCGCTGAGTTTATCGATCCCGACAATATCTTTGTGCTGTCGGGCCCTGGTTTTGCCCGCGAAATAGCAACCGCGCGTCCGACTGCCCTAAGCATCGCGGGCACAGATCAAACCGCTTTGCTTGATTTGCAAAACCGCCTGTCCTCTAAAACGCTGCGCCTTTATTCCAATGTAGATCCGCTGGGTGTGCAATTGGGCGGCGCGCTAAAAAATATATATGCGATTGCCTGTGGATTGGTTATTGGCGCTGATTTGGGTGAAAGCGCGCGCGCTGCTGTAATGACGCGCAGCTTTGCGGAAATGACACGTTTTGCAAAATCTGTGGGCGCAGATCCCCAAACCCTTTTTGGGCTATCAGGTTTTGGGGATCTGGTTTTGACCTGCTCTACGGAAAAATCCCGGAATTTTGCGCATGGTTTGGCGCTTGCCCGCGATGGGCTGTTTGAACCGGATCATACTGTTGAAGGTATTGCGACAACCCATGCGGTTGCAGCCATGGCAGACGCGCAGCAGGTTGATTTACCGATTTGCCAGATGCTTGCGCATTTCTTGAAGGGTCAAAAATCTTTTGAAGATATTCAGGCGCAACTTTTGGCCAGACCGCTTAAAGAAGAGCAATCTTAACTTTCAAGGCTTCGCTTACCGACAGGTGCGCCAGCGCCCCATATCCATGTGAAAGTGATCCGCATGTAGGTCGTTGAAATCTGGCGACAAAACAGCGCGGTAATAAGTACATGCCTGATCGCGAATTTCATGCAGAAATCCCATGTCGGTTTGCCACTTTGTGATCAGATCAATCTTGCGGCCATCGCCCAGTGTCACACCGGAAATATCAACGGCATTTGCGGTTGCGTGTTCGCTAAATCGGTCACTATCGCCTTCGGTGGTTCTGATCTTGCGGCACGAATAGCTGCCAATATGCGACAATGAGGCGACATTGGTTTGGAAATGGCGTTGCGCCGCGTTTTGCAGCCCGTGATATTCCCACAGCGCAAGGCGCAGTGCAGTGCTACAGGTTGTGCGCAACGTGTTTATTTTGGATTGGGACAATTGCGTAACTTCGACTTGATTGCGGATATGGCAAAAGGCATCGACCTCCTTTGGAGGAAGAACCGTGTATGTCACATCCAACTCGGTCAGGAATTTCTGACAATATTCAAAATTCTCGATCCTTTGGCGCAATTTCCAATCTGTCACGGGCGTAAAGGGTGCACGCATTTCCAGCGGTGTTCGCGGGTTCCATTCATCAGGAAGCGGCGAGTTGGGGACATAAACCAATGCGATAACAAGGCCACCCAGCACCAATGATAGGGTGACAAGAAGCCCAAAAAAGCCGGCAAGGAAACGCGCCATGATATGTCCAGATTGTCGTATTGATCGCTTTATAGCCAGTGGTTTTGTTGGGGTCTTTAGAAAAACAAAGGGTTCTTTGAAAAACCCAAAGAACCCTTTGACCCAACCCAGCGATATGCCTCGCCTAAGACAGAGATGGTAACAGCTCATCCGAACTTCAAGCAATGGAACAGTCTTTACAGTTTAAGCTAATCTGATTGGATCAGAGAAATATATTCGCTTATGGTTTCAAGCTTTTGAAAAATATCGGTTTTTTATGAAAGAAAAAATTAACTGTGATCGAATTAACCGTGTCTTTGATTTTCAATTCAACCAGTCTATTTCGATTATGCCTAATTCTGGCCCGACCCAATGATGCACACGAAGCGGATCGCCATTTCGAGCGACCCAAAACTGATTGATATGTCTGCCCTGGTCGGTGTTGCAGCGTTCTTGAAGCAAATTTGCGGTATGTTTGATTTCTGCAATTTCGATATGTTGCGACCCAAGCGCAGTTTGGCGACAATGTGGTCTGATGCGGACGCTTTTGTGATCGTCATCCAAAAATATATACTCGGATCTTTCTCCGCCACTCCGACCAATCAGATCAAAACCCAGACCACGCGTGGCAATGACAGCAGCACCGGTAACAGTCACACTTTGGCCGGCGCGTGACATGTAGGTGTCTGTATCGCCGTTTGTTGCAATCCGGGCGGCAAAGAAACTGATATTCTTTCGTGGAACCTTCACCCGGATCAATTTTTGTGTGATCCCTTTCAGACTGTCCTGGGTCACTGGATTGTCATCCGGTGCAGCATTGCTGGCGTTTCGGATATTTATCGTTTCTCTGATCGTGTCGATTTCGACCCCCTGATTAGAGGAACAGGATATTAGAACGAAAAGCGCGCCTATGGCGGCGGATAATCTTTTGATCATTGCCAGAACCTTCCAAAACTTCCGGAAATACGCCGAAAATGCCCGTCACGGATCATCTCGTATAGACGATTTTCGACATTTAGGCGTGCACCTCCATCCGCGTTGACGGATCGAAACCCGGTTTCCAGACTTGCTTGTGTGGGTGTGCTGGTAAGTGTCGTCAGGGGGATCTCAACAAATATACCTTTGTCAAAGCTGCCTTCGCCGAAACTGTCGCGATCCACATCCGTAAGGGTTGCAAATGCGCCCACGCGCCATCCATTTGCGAAGCGCCGTTCGATCGTCAATGTGCCACCCCAATCACCCGCCAGATAGCGCCCAAGATCAAGTTGCGCCGTGACCTCGTTGGACAGCTCAAAATATCCGCTGATATGGCCTGTGACGATGCTGTAATTTTGAAACCCAAAACGCCGATCAAAATCGCGTTGTTTGACGGCATTCAGCTCTAGTCCAAGACCCCAATTTTGGGATGCTGATTTCCAAAGGATTTCACCCGATATACCCCCAAACATTGATTCCAATAATCCAACCGAAATTCGCCCATAAACCGCGGGTGCAGGTTTGAATGTATAATCCAATGTCAGCGTTTCCAAACCCGGATCACCAACAGCGTTGTATAGGCCTAAATTAGAGCGCACACGCGGCAGGCTGCTTGGTCCAACGGGTGGGGTTTTGTCAGATTCAAAGGTTTTGATAAGTGACCCGCCAAAACTTAGTTTGGGCGACAGATGGATGCGCCCGCGCAGCCGCACGCCCCCATCGATCCCGAATTGATCATTGAAATCCGAAAAGTTGATTTGTGCATAAGGCCCCCATGACCATGAAAATTGGGGATAGCGTGCCGGCGTGATTTCCGCGGTAGCCAGCGCTGGTGGATCATCGACATGACTGCGCTGTGCGATTTTTTCGATTTTTCTGTCAGCATGTTCAAGTGTTTCTAGATCCGTGCGATCAAGGGCGACGCGTGATAAAGACAGCCCGTTTCTGACCAATATGATTTCAAAATGGTCAACGGAATCGGGAAATACCCGCGCCATGGCGCGCGCTGCGCGCCCAATGGCTTGCGCGGGTACACTATATTTTCGATTGTCGATCCAAATTCGGACCTCTTGCGCGTCGATGCTCAAACCCATCAAACGTGCACCATCGCGGGCCAGCAAATCAGCAAGCTGGTTTGCCGCCAGCGCTTTGATACCATCCCGATCAATCCAGTCTGTGGATTGATGCATGGCGGGTCCACGCCCTTGGATCGGCAATGGTGCAATATCATAGTAACCAGTTTTTCTGGTCCTCGGATTTGTGAAGCCAGAAAATTGCACCCCAATCTGATCGCCATATAGATAGGACAGTTCCACGTTCGCGCCGCTTTGAAAGCGATAGGAAAGCGCCACGTTTATATCGGAATGTCGCGTAAAACTTGGAACCGATGACAGTGTTGCATCCCCTAAAACATTGTTTTCGCGCGTATATAAATCGGATGAATATTCAACCTTTACCGTCAGACCCTCGATCGGCGTTTCCCAGACGAGCCCGCCGAAGACCCCAACGGGTCCGCGAAACCACTGATCAAATGCAGGAACGCCGCCTGTGCCTGTATCCAGCGGTTGCAACTGATGCGTTCCAGACAGCCTGCTCCAACCAAGTCCAAGGGTTGCGCGCAGCGCTGGGCGGACCTGTTTAGATGCCACCAAATATTGCGCGGAATAAATCGAAGTGCCCATAAAGTCGCGCAAACCTATTGCGATGGCGGGTGTATGTTTGGTTTCAGGCAAAAGCTGATAGTGCAGATCGAAAGAACGATCTAAAACACGCCCACCACCGGATGCATAATTCGATAAACCAGAATAACGCAAAACGCCCGTTAACCGTGGTGACATCTGAAATGCGACAGAAGATTTATTAAAATCCGCAAATCCAGAAAAGGTAAGTTGGATTTGCCCGTCGGGCAGAACATCTGCACTGGGCATATCAATCAAATCAGGCGCCCCATACATGCCGATATCGGATGCTGGTAAATTGGAGTCCGCACAAGTTGGCACACCCGACAGCAAAAAATAGACTGCTGAACAATATAATGCCTGTCGTAGCGCCCCCAAAATCAATGTCCCAACTTAGTTCAGAGGGTTCTTATCGCCTTGATTGTCAAAGCCAGATTAACAGATAAATTTTTCTGGTTTTTAAGAGTAGGTGAATTCAAAGTTTGCGAAACAGCTTTCGCCTTGAAAGGTCGCAAATACCTAGACTTCCGGCGACAAATCAGCGATGACGCGCCATCGAATATGCGGGTTGGTAAGTTCTTTAATGAGAATTTTATTCTATAACTGGGCGAATGTTTATGATCCGGTGGGTCGTGGCGGCGGTGTTGCCGTTTATCAACGTAACCTTGCAGAGCATTTTGAGCATAAAGAAGGTTTCACGATCAAATATTTGAGCGCTGGGATTTTTAATGACTTTTTTAAATCAAAAGCCAGATGGCAAAGGGCACGCGTCAATAAAGGCGGGCCATGGAAAGACCATTTTGAAATCATCAACTCCAAAGCGACAGCTCCTGCACATTTCTCTTATGGGATGGATGCGCAAGTAGAGGATCAAGGCGTTGTTGATGCGTTTGAGGATTTTATCGAGAAGGAGGGTCCGTTTGATATCATTCATTTCAATAATCTTGAGGGTCTGCCCGCAAACGTATTGACGCTTAAATCCAAGTTTCCAAATACGAAATTTTTGCTGAGTATGCACAATTACTACCCGTTTTGCCCACAGGTAAACCTCTGGTTTTCAGAGCTTATTTCGTGTTCTGATTTTAAAGATGGGGAAAAGTGCGTGAATTGTATTTGGCATTATTTCCATACCGAGCACATTCACGCTGAAGGTTTTGTCGAGCAGATGTTTGCGCGATTTGGTATGTTGCGTGACAAAGGAATTTTGTCGCGCTATTTTTTCCATTTTCGGGTTGTGATCTGGTTTTTGAAGTTCGCTTTATCGAAACTGAGTGGTGGAAGACTTACGAAATTCCCACCAAGATTGAATACGCCATCGAGGTTAGAAAATAAGTATAAAAATAGAGAGTATCCAATTCAATCAAGTGTTGCGACCGCAGATTACTTTAAAAATCGGCGCGCGGTTTTCGTGGACTATATTAATAAGTATTGCGATGCAGTTATCGGTGTTTCCGACCGTGTGTCAGAAATCACCAGATCATTTGGCGTGCGTTCCGATATCGTAAAGACGCTATATATCGGCACACAGCAAGCAGAAGTCTTTTATGAACAAAAAAGAGAAAGCCCCATTTTTGATGAAGATGGGTGTCTGCATATCGCTTACCTTGGATATATGAGACGTGATAAAGGGTATTACTTTCTGCTCGAGGCGCTTGCAGCTTTACCTAAGAAATATGCACGCCGAATTAAAGTAACCGTGGCTGCAAGGAGCTCTCATCCAAATGCGGTTGCGCATCTTTATCGAACGCTCTCTCATTTCAATGAGACAAATTATTATGACGGCTACACGCATAATGATCTGGATGAAATTTTAGCACCGGTGACGCTTGGCATAATCCCGTCGCTTTGGGAGGATAACCTACCCCAGACAGCCATTGAAATGCATGCAAGACGCATTCGGTTGCTTGTCAGCGATATGGGCGGCGCGCCAGAACTTGGTAATTTTCCGGATTTGGTTTTTAAAGCAGATTCAAAAAGCGAGTTTATCGACAAGTTAATCGGACTTTTAGATAAGACGCTTTTGGTCGATAAATACTGGAAATCCGCGATGCCCCCCAAAACTATGTTGGATCATTCAGACGAACTTTTGGAACTATATAATGAAGCGCTATAGGAGATTTACGAAATGGTAGTTGGTTTTCAAACTGTCTAACGCTAAAGTAAAGAATGGTCAAAACAGCTTTCGCACCCGCACTGCAACCGAGAAAAAAATGAAAAAAATCTATCTTCATATGGGGTCTCATAAAACGGGGACGACCTCTATCCAATCCACCTTGTTTAATTTCAAAGAAGAGTTGAAAGAGAAAAATTTCGAATATTTTGGCGGTAAAAAAGCGCATCCAAATTTGTATTCCGCATTTAAGTCAGACCCGATGGAGTTTCCTTGGAACAGGTTATCCGGACTGTCCAAAGAAGACATTATTCAAAGAGATCAAAAATCGCTGAAGAACATTGAAAGGAAAATTAAAGCCTCTGAATGTGAGACCTTACTTTTCTCAAGTGAATTCTTATCCATGCTAAATCCTTCAGAGATGCAGAATCTAAAAGGTTTCTTCGATCAATTCGGAGACGTGCATGCTGTTTATTTTTATCGTGAACTACAGAGTTGGATTTCATCTGATTCACAACAGCTGTCAAAAGTTGGTTTTGCGACGCGTCCGACAACTTTTGAAGTTGGGATAATGCGTATCTTCGATTTTCCTATGCAAATTCACAATGTGTTTGGCGCAGATAGAACCCATTTCTTGAAATTCGAAGAAATGATTGCGCCGCAACTTACCTTAAATTTGCTTAAACAAATAGGTGTCGATATCGGCCCAGAGATTGATTGGCAAGAAATTAGGGAAAACGAGGCGATTTCAGGCAACGCCGTTCATGCTCTTTTTATCTACAACAGGCTTTTCCCATTAAAAAGCCCACACAGAAATAAGAAAAATGTTGAAAGGCTCAAGAACTTACCGGGGGAAAAATATGTTAGTCCTCGTTTAACGCCTGCTCAAATAAACGTTTATGAAGAAAAGAGGCAAGAGGTAAAAAAAGCTCTTGGATTACGATTAAGTAAGATATCATCGGAATCGGAAAAAACGGAAGGAGAGATCCTCATTCCGGAAATTCTAAAGATGATAAATCAATTCATTAGAAAAAATGGCTTATAGGGCACGGTGGGCTCTTCTTGAGCTCGAAAATTCATGTGTGGCGAAACTCTTTTTTGGGCCACAGCGTTTTTATAACAACCAGAAAGCCAGTGCACCACCAAGTAGGATGCCACCAAAAACTGCGCCCAAATAACCCAAAACTGTTTTTAGGTTTCGCGATTTTTCTTCTGGCTCAGGTTCCGCCAAATAACGATCAATAATCTCTGGCAGGCGCGGGCCGAAACGCGCAAGGCTTTGGGCTGCTTTTCCAAGATCGGCCAGTATCGCCTTTGGCCCCAGATTTTCTGTGATATATTGCTCAACCACTGGGCGCGCGGTGGACCAGATGTTTAGCGTCGGGTCAAGCGAGCGACCGACGCCTTCGACCACAACCATTGTACGTTGCAACAAAATCAATTCCGTGCGTGTTTGCATGCCAAACCGTTCCGTGACCTCAAACAAGTGGCTTAGTAGTCTTGCCATCGAAATCTGTGTCGCATCTTGACCGAAAATTGGTTCGCCCACAGCGCGCAATGACTGGGCAAATGCATCTACATCTTGATCTTGGGGCACATAGCCTGCTTCAAAATGCACCTCTGCTACACGGCGATAGTCACGCCGGATGAAGCCCATTAAAATTTCTGCATAGACGCGGCGGGTATAGGTATCGATCCGCCCCATAATCCCGAAATCCAGCGCGATCAGATCACCGTTGGGCGCGAGTTTTAGATTGCCCTGATGCATATCAGCGTGGAAATACCCATCCCGCAACGCATGGCGCAGGAATGTCTGGACGATATGGGCGCCAAGCTGTTTCAGATCATGGCCAGATTTTGCCAAGGCATCGACATCGGCCAGTGGAATGCCTTCTTCCCAATCCATGACCATGACCTGACGGCTTGAATAATCCCAAACTATTTTGGGAACTTCAAAGCCCGCGTCGTCTTTGGAGTTTGCACGAAATTCAGATGCAGCTGCGGCCTCCGTTCTAAGGTCCAACTCCTGCTCAACCACAGTTGCGAAATGCTCGATCACTGCGCGAGGGCGCAAGCGGCGCGAGGCAGGTGAGATCATTTCAACCAACCACGCACTAAAATGAAACGCATCGACATCCTTGCCAAAGGCGCGTTCGATATCGGGCCGCAAAATCTTCACCGCGACCGCACGCCCATCGGATTTCAAACGTGCCTTGTGCACTTGGGCGATCGAGGCCGCTGCGACAGGTTCAGAAAATTCAGAAAATATGTCTTCGCAGGATTCGCCAAACTCAGCGGCAATCGTTGCTTTGGCCTGTTCCATTGGAAAAGCCGGTAGACTGTCTTGCAAGACACGCAGTTCCGCGGCCATCTCTGCGCCGACAATATCGGGCCGTGTCGACATCAGTTGGCCGAATTTAATATAGGCGGGGCCCAGCGCCTCAATCGCGCGCAGGACCGGCGGTTCGCTTGGATCACCTTTGAGCCCTAGCGGCGCAAAGGGCACGCCCAAGACACGGGCCGCAATTTTGACCGGACGCGACAAATCAAGCAAATCGATTGCAATGCGCATCGCGCCCGTGCGCTCAAACGTGGCGCCCGTGCGGATTAACCGCCACAGATTATGCGGACCGCGCATGGCTTAGATTTTCCATCCTGAATGCAAACAAGCGATCCCAAGGCTGAGATTGCGATACTTCGCATTCTCAAACCCTGCTGTTTGAACCATGTCTAGGAACCGATCCTGGTCGGGAAATTTACGAATTGACTCGACCAGATACTGATAGCTATCGGCATCATTTGCGATGAGTTTTCCCATGGGTGGAATGATATTAAAACTATATTTGTCATATAGCCATTGCGCGCCGGGAACCGGAATTTGGGAAAACTCCAAAACCAGCAAACGCCCGCCCGGCTTTAAGACACGGTAAGCCTCTGCCAAGGCAACATCTGGTTTCGTGACGTTTCGAATGCCGAAAGAAATTGTATACGCGTCAAAGCTGTTGTCTTTAAATGGCAAGGCCATCGCATCGCCACAAATCCAATCGAGCTGCGCACTTTTGGTTTCAGCCTCTGCGCGCTTGCGGCCCGCATCCAGCATGTCTTGGGTCATATCAAAAACCGTAACATGCGCGCTGGGGGCCCGATCCAAAATGCGAAACGCAATATCGCCTGTGCCGCCTGCAACATCTAGAACCTTCTGTGTATTGCGCGGGGCCAACCAATCCATCATCGCATTTTTCCAAACCCGGTGGATGCCCAAGCTCATCGCGTCATTCATCATATCATATTTCGATGCGACGGAGGAAAAAACACCGTGGACCATGCCGGCCTTTTCTTCAGTTTTCACGTCTTGAAAACCAAAATGCGTTTTTTCGTCTGATGCCATTTTTTCACCGTTCTTTGATCACAGTTATAGCCTTAAGATGGTTCAGATGAAATGCGTCAAAAGAGCTGTAGGAAAATTTCTCAAAGAAGAAAAAAGCACTCGAAATGATGTAGTTAGGTCGGTAATATGGGTTCAAATACGGGGGTTGGCCAGATGTCATCAACGCTGAAGCGGTTGTTATTAATTGCAAATATCGTTCTTCTTTTTGTCGTCTGTTATTTTGCAGTTACATTGTTGAATTCGCGCTCTGCTGAAATCTCGATGCCGAAAGTCATCGATACATGTGCGATGATTGTTGAAGACGTGACCTCTGGCTCTATGGATCATGCGCAAGCCAAATCAGCGGCAGAGGATGTTTTTAGAGTGGATAATTACACCCCGAATATTCGGATCTTTGAACAAGATGGCAGCATTTTTATGCAAACAGATGATCCAAGTCTGGTGGGCATCAACAATTCCGACAATGTGGAATTTAACTGTACAGAATTGGCGCAATCCTGATTGCCCGAACTTCCCGAAGTTGAGACGGTTAAGAATGGGATCTTACCTGTCTGCCTTGGCAACAAGATTTCGCATATAGATATTCGCAGGCCCGACCTACGCTGGCCGTTTCCGACAGATATGGCGGAAAGATTGTCTGGCGCGCGGATCAAAGCCTTGCGGCGACGTTCAAAATATATCCTGATCGACACGGATCGGGATGATGTTTGGCTGATCCATCTGGGCATGTCAGGACGTGTAACATTGGATTCAGGTGCCCGAACGGCCAATTTTCATCACCATGTGGCGCAGCTGGAGAAACATGATCATGTCTTTGTCGCGTTCGAAACAGGCGATACGCTGACTTATAATGATCCCCGCCGTTTTGGTGCGATGGACGTTTTCAAAAGCGCGGAGGAGGCCGATCATCCGCTGATACGCAACCTTGGGCCAGAACCTTTGGGTAACAGATTCAATGCGGATTATCTGTTTGATGCGTTTCGCAACAAGAAAGCGCCCGTGAAATCTTCTTTGCTTGATCAACGGATTATTGCCGGATTAGGCAATATCTATGTCTGCGAAGCGCTATGGCGCAGCGGAATTCACCCTGCGCGACACGCCGGAAAAATCGCGCGCCCACGGATTGAAACGCTTGCCACCCATATTCGCAATGTCTTGGAAGAGGCGATTGCGGCGGCGGGCTCCAGCCTGCAAGATTACCGCCAAGCAGATGGAGAGCTGGGATATTTCCAGTATAATTTTGCGGTTTATGGGCAAGAAGAGAGACCTTGCCAAAAGCAAGGTTGCGATGGGGTGATCAAAAGGATCGTTCAATCGGGTCGCTCTAGCTTTTACTGCAACACATGCCAAAGGTAGGGATTCTAAAATTTGCGTCCAGATCACGCGTAAATTTGTTCAAAGCTTTAGTTGAAAAGCCGAAATGATTTCACATCAAAATCAATAAAAGCAGTTCGAAAGTTCCTTTTTTTAAAATTTTAGGGCAAGTCAGATGTAGAGATTCTCCTTCCCTTTCCGAGCACCCTTTGGCATTACACCACTCTAAAGATTTAGGAAGGTGGAAGAGATGATCCCGTATCGTTCCAGAACATCGACACATGGGCGCAATATGGCAGGTGCACGCGGGCTTTGGCGTGCGACCGGTATGACTGATGAGGATTTTGGAAAACCGATCATCGCTGTGGTCAACTCTTTTACACAATTTGTGCCGGGTCATGTTCATCTTAAAGATCTTGGTCAATTGGTCGCGCGCGAGATTGAGGCAGCAGGCGGTGTAGCAAAAGAGTTCAATACCATCGCTGTCGATGATGGGATCGCGATGGGCCATGATGGGATGCTGTATTCATTGCCGTCTCGTGAAGTGATTGCCGATAGCGTTGAATATATGGTTAATGCGCATTGCGCGGATGCGATGGTGTGTATCTCGAACTGCGACAAGATCACGCCGGGTATGTTGATGGCATCCCTGCGTCTTGACCTGCCATCCGTCTTCGTTTCTGGCGGGCCAATGGAGGCGGGCAAGGTTGATATTGATGGAGAGCTGCGCGCGGTTGATTTGGTTGATGCCATGATCGAGGCTGCAAACCCTGATCGCACCGATGAAGAGGTGCAAGCCTATGAAGAAGCGGCCTGTCCGACCTGTGGGTCTTGTTCGGGAATGTTTACAGCGAATTCGATGAATTGCTTGGCCGAAGCATTGGGTTTGGCGCAGCCTGGTAATGGGTCTACGCTGGCCACGCATGCGGACCGCGAGGCCTTGTTTAAATCGGCCGGACGGCGCGCGGTGGAATTGACCAAACGCTATTATGTAGATGGCGACAAATCCGTGTCCTCGCGCGGGATTGCAACCAAGGCGGCGTTTGAAAATGCCATGACGTTGGATATCGCCATGGGCGGATCGACCAATACGATCCTGCATTTGCTGGCCATGGCGCAAGAGGCGGAGGTGGATTTTACGGTAGATGACATCGACCGTCTGTCCCGCACCACACCGTGTCTGTGCAAAGTCGCGCCTGCCGTTCAGAACGTGCATATGGAAGATGTTCATCGTGCTGGCGGGATATTCGGCATTCTGGGCGAGCTTGATCGCGGTGGTCTATTGAAAACGGATATCCCGACGATCCATTCAGATACAATGGAAGAGGCGATTCAAAATTGGGACATCATGCAAACCAATAATGAAGAAGTGCATGAGTTGTTCAGCGCGGCGCCCGGTGGTGTGCGGACAACGCAGGCGTTTAGCCAAAACCGTCGCTACAAAGAGCTGGATAAGGACCGCGCGGGTGGCATCATCCGATCGGTTGATAATGCGTTTAGCCAAGAAGGCGGTTTGGCCGTTTTATTTGGCAATATTGCGCAAGAAGGCTGCGTAGTGAAAACTGCAGGTGTCGATGAAAGCATCTGGAAATTCTCTGGCCCTGCGATTGTTTGCGAGAGCCAAGACGAGGCCGTGAAGCGCATTCTGGGTAAAGAGGTCAAAGAGGGCGATGTTGTGGTCATCCGCTATGAAGGTCCACGCGGGGGGCCGGGCATGCAGGAAATGCTGTATCCGACCTCTTACCTAAAATCAATGAAGCTTGGCAAAGCTTGTGCATTGATCACGGATGGGCGTTTCTCTGGCGGGACATCTGGATTGTCGATTGGTCATGTTAGCCCAGAGGCGGGCGAAGGTGGTAATATCGCCCTAATAGCGGAAGGGGATATGATCGAAATTGATATCCCAAACCGCACCATGAATGTCATGCTGTCTGATGAAGAACTGGCCAAGCGCCGGGCGGAGATGGAAGCTAAGGGCGATGCAGCATGGAAGCCGACAGAGCCGCGCAAGCGCAAGGTTTCAAAGGCACTGCGCGTCTATGCGGCCAATGTTGGAAATGCGAGCCAAGGAGCGATCCGGTTGGAGCCAGAAGTCTAATCACTTTATCAAATTCAAGGATTTTAGGAGTTGGGTAGAGCAAAGCCCGATACAAATCTTTTTTTATTTAAGTAAAGCGTTGGGCGCGTTTGGTCATTGCTCGAATTTGGCAGGACTCATTCGATCTCAGCTAGGGTTTTTGCCCGCGCACGCGCGGTCGTTGCAAGCATTGGGATATCCATCGCGGCAGCAATAAAACCCACACCCATGGATTTGTATTTTTTGACCAAATCAAGGTTCATGGTCAGAATTCCGGCAGCTTTATCTGACGCCAAAATTTTACCAAGCGCTGTATCGATTGCTTCTTGAACGTCTGGATGTTCGGGCTGTCCAAGATAGCCAAGATTTGCGGAAAGATCAGATGGGCCGATGAATACACCGTCTACGCCATCGATAGTCAGAACCTCGTCTAAAGCTTGCAAACCCGCCTTATTTTCAATCTGTAATAACAGACAGGTCTGTTCATTGGCGGTTTCCAAATATTGCGGTGTGCCACCATAGCCAGATGCGCGCGCGGCATAGGCGCCGACCCCGCGAATGCCCTCAGGCGGATATTTCATGGCCTGCACCATCTCGCGCGCTTGGTCTGCACTTTCGATCATCGGGACCAAAACTGTTTGACACCCTGTGTCGAGAACCATCTTGATCTGCCACACATCACCATTTGGCACGCGGGCAAGGGCCGGCACGCCAGAGGGTTCAATGATACGCATCTGTTCGGTCATGGTTGTGATGGTGTTTGGTGAATGCTCGCCATCGATTAACAACCAATCAAATCCAGCCGTGGTTAGGATTTCTGTCATCACGGGACTTGCGCCGGACAGCCAACAGCCCATTAGCGTTTCGCCAGCTTTCAGTCGTTTTTTGAAAATGTTTTCTGATGCCGGCATATCAATCCCCTTCTTTGATGCTTGTGGTCACATAGTTCACCGAAAGGTCGCGATCCGATATCGACCATGACCACGATAAAGGATTAAACACAAAGCCCTTCCGATCAACTGGTTTTAAGCCAGCATTCTCGATAAAATCATAAAGCTCGTCAGGCGTAATAAATTTATCCCATTCATGGGTTCCTTTGGGCAACCAACGCATGACATATTCCGCCCCGATGATGGCCATAACGAAGCTTTTTGGATTTCGGTTGATCGTTGAGCAGGTCATCAAACCACCGGGTTTCAAAAGTTGCGCACAAGCATTCAAATAGGCCTGAGGATCAGCGACATGTTCAACCACTTCCATATTCAGAATCGCATCGAAAACTTCCCCCTCGACAACAAGGTTTTCGGCCGTGTCATGGCGATAGTCGATGTCTAGCCCCGATTGTTTTGCGTGGATTTCTGCCACAGGAATATTGCCCGCCGCCGCATCGACACCCACCACAGTTGCCCCAAGTCGTGCCATCGGCTCGCACAGCAATCCACCGCCGCACCCGATATCCAAAATACGCAGGCCTTTGAAAGGCAGGTCAGACTTCAAATCACGGTTAAATTCCGCAGCAATTTGCGTGGTGATATAGTCCAAGCGACATGGATTCATCATATGCAAGGGTTTGAATTTTCCATCCAAGTCCCACCATTCTGCGGCCATCGCTTCGAATTTCGCAATTTCGGACGGATCAATTGTGCGCGTCATTGACATTCACCTTTAAAGAGACAAGCTTTGGTTCCAAGGGAGATATAGCGCGCCGATGAAAAATGCCGAAGGTCTAATTCACCAACCCAAGCCGCTATATCCGGTTATTCAACCCTATACCTACGAATTTTTAGATGTGGGCGATGGTCATACCCTGTATATTGAGCAATGCGGAAATCCCGAGGGCATTCCGGTCATTATATTGCATGGTGGCCCGGGTGGGGGGTGTTCGCCTGGGATGCGCCGGTTCTTTCATCCTGATCTGTACCGTGTGATCTTATTTGATCAGCGTGGATGCGGGCGGTCAAAACCCCATAGTTCTGTCGAAGCAAATACAACATGGCATTTGGTTGAAGATATAGAGCGTA
Organism: Pseudomonadota bacterium; assembly: GCA_039029215.1. GTDB lineage: Bacteria > Pseudomonadota > Alphaproteobacteria > Rhodobacterales > Rhodobacteraceae > Amylibacter. The sequence continues at coordinate 39,726 of JBCCGP010000002.1, read as the reverse complement.
TTCGCCATCACTACGACATTGATGATTGGATCGTCTTCGGTGGATCTTGGGGTGCTGCGTTGGGATTGATCTATGCCATTCACTATCCGCAAATTATTCGCCATCTTGTTTTGCGCGGTGTCTTCTTGATGACCCAATCTGAACTTGATTGGTTCTATGCCGGTGGTGCTGCGGTGTTTTTTCCCGAAGAGTGGCGCAAGGTTGTTTCGGTTTTGGATCCAGAGGAACGTCGCGACGTGATTTCTGCTTATAATCGCCGATTGTTTGGGAATGACGATGCGGAAGTCACGCGATTTGCGCGGATTTGGACGGCTTGGGAATCTGCGTTGGCGACCTTGGAGCCAAGAGATTCTATTGGCTCCACGCCGGCAGCATATGCCCAAGCTTTCGCACGGATTGAAAATCATTATTTCCAAAATCGCGGTTTTTTGGAAAGTGACAACTACATTTTAGATAATATCGGGAAGATTAAAGAGGTGCCGGGCACCATTGTGCATGGGCGCTATGATATGATCTGTCCGCCACGTTCGGCATTTACGTTGCACGAAGCTTGGCCGAGCTCTCAATTGAAAATGATGCCTGCGGCGGGGCATAGCTTGTCTGAGCCGAGCATCAGCAGCGCTTTGGTAAAAGTGATGGACGAGCTGGCTTAGCAGCGCGACCTTAGCTTCGTTTGTTCCAGCTGGCTGAAACGACATTCTGACCATATCTTTGAAAAATTAGCGCAAGAACAAAGAAAATGATCGTAACGACAATAGGATAATTGATGTTAATGACGCGCGGTGTGTAATTGATGAAAGACTCGCCACGCGCATAGTCAATCGTATGAAAAAGCGGGTTCCAATAAAAATATGGTAGAATTGATGCAGGGATAGTGTTGGCCACAAACATTTTCCCCGAGAAAATCATATTGCTACGCATGTAGAGCATCTTTAGCAACTCAACGACCCGCGGTGAGTAAGGAGAAATTACGCTAAAGAAAAAACCGATCATAAGTCCAGATGCCCAAGCGATGAAAAAAGCGAATGAAAAGCCCGCAAGGCTTTGAAAAACAACCGGTTCGACCAAAATATGCGTGACGGTAAAAATGAGAACTACCGCAAGTATCTGAATATACAGTGCCGCCATGCCCGCCGACATAACAAGCATAAAATGCGTAATATGCGTGTGAAGTGTAAGGGGTGTTCGCAATCCGCCGACCAAAGCGGCAGCCCCCAACGAAGAATTGTGAACTAAGAATAGAAAAATACCGCTCATGATGAACTGTACCGAATTTCCGCGAACGGCGGCGGTGCGTGTTCCAAGTAGGGTGGTCAGCATCATAAAAGCGGCGACCAATACCAGCATAGTCAAAATTTGATTCACAATTGCGATGATTGGATTGAAACTGACACGGCGCACGTTTCGTACTGTTGTATGATAAAGCAGGTCAAAAAACCGAATAGCCTCGAGCAACAGATTGCTACGTTTATTTTTTCCTGCGCTAAACATCATTGGTATTTAACATATGTCCTTCAGATTACAAACAACGCCCCAATTTAAAATAACACTTGTTGACAGTCTCGTTCCCTCCTAAGTCGTCGGCAAATTCGATTGAATCAAAGCTATGCTAAAAGGGTTAAACATGTCCGAATTTTCCAGAATCTTTCGCAAACTTGCGCTCGAAGCCGGTGCTGTCATTATGGAAATTTACGAAAGTGAAGATTTCGATGTAATGCTTAAAAGCGATGACAGCCCCGTTACAATCGCTGATCAAAAAGCAGATGCGTTGATTTCAGACGGGCTGAAACAAGCTTTCCCTGACATCGCTTTGGTGACAGAAGAACAGGCCGCAACCCACAGCGAAACGGCGGACCGTTTCATTATCGTTGATCCGCTTGATGGGACAAAAGAATTCATCCATCGCCGTGGGGATTTTACGGTAAATATTGCTTTGGTCGAAGACGGTCAGCCCATTGCGGGGGTCGTTTATGCGCCAGCAAAAGAGCGCCTTTTTTATACAGATGAAAACGGTCAATCAGTCGAAGAAAAAGGGCCGTTTTTGATCGAAGAGATTGGGGCGGTTACACCAATTCAAGTCTCTAAACCCGACAATGAAGCGCTGATTGTGGTTGCATCCAAAAGCCATGCTGATCAGGCAACGGCGGATTATATCGGCAAATATGCGGTTGCGGATAGCCGCTCTGCCGGATCAAGCTTGAAATTTTGTTTGATCGCAACGGGCGAGGCGGATTTATATCCGCGCTTGGGGCGAACCATGGAATGGGATACGGCAGCAGGGCATGCGGTTCTGCGCGGTGCCGGTGGTGACGTTGTGCGATTTGATGATCATACGCCCCTTGGATACGGCAAACCGATATTTGAAAATCCGTTTTTCATTGCCTACAGTCCTGCTGTGAATCTGCACAAAGGATAGACCGTTGAAATCTGTTATCATCGTTCCTGCGCGCTATGCCTCTAGCAGGTTCCCGGGAAAACCACTGGCGGAATTGACGGGCGCCGATGGATCGAAAAAATCACTGATCCAAAGGTCATGGGAAGCCGCCAAAGCAGTGGACGGTCCATCGGTCTTCGTAGCAACGGATGACACCCGGATAAAGGCAGCATGCTTAGATTTTGGTGCCGACGTCATTATGACCTCGGAAACCTGCCGCAATGGGACGGAACGTTGTGCCGATGCCTTGCAACATTTGGAAAATGATTTTGATTTGGTCATCAATCTGCAGGGGGATGCCCCTTTGTCGCCAGCTTGGTTTGTATCAGATCTGATTGGCTATTTCGAAAACGGTGGTGTCGCTGATATGGCAACACCTGTGTTACGCTGTTCCGATGAAACGCTTGCGAATTTCAAAGAGGATCGCAAGGCGGGTTTGGTGGGTGGAACAACCGCTGTTTTCAATTCTGAACATCGCGCATTATATTTTTCAAAAGAAGTTCTGCCCTACGCAGACGCGCCCCAAACGCCTGTTTTTCATCATGTTGGCATTTATGCATATCGACCAAACGCTCTGTGTGACTATCTATCGTGGGATGAATCGCACTTAGAAAAAATTGAGGGTTTAGAACAGCTGCGATTTTTAGAAAATAATGCGCATATCCATTGTCAAGAAGTGGAAGCCCGAGGGCGAGAGTTTTGGGAAGTAAACAACCCCGAAGATGTCCCTCGGGTCTCTAAGGTATTGCAAGAATTGGGTGTCTCTTAGCACATATTTGTTTGCATTTCGTCTTCACCATGACGTAAAAACATTCAATCGATGCAAATTTAGCCAAATTTTTTGCTTAAACCTTTAATTTGAAAGCCCAGCTGTTTAGGTACTAAGGAAATATTCAATCCATCGGTCTATGCTAGCTCAGCAACTTGGGAAGTCACATGAAAACAAATAAAGTCACAAAAGCAATTTTTCCAGTGGCTGGGCTTGGAACGCGCTTCTTACCAGCGACAAAGTCTATTCCAAAAGAAATTTTATCGCTCGTTGATCGTCCACTCATTCAATATGCAATTGATGAAGCCCGCGAAGCAGGGATTGAAGAATTCATATTTGTGACCTCCCGCGGCAAAGGTGCGTTAGAGGATTATTTTGATGGTGCGCCCCTTCTAGAGAGCCAACTTAAAGAAAAGGGTAAAACCGAGCTTTTAGAGGCCCTTCAAAATGTCATGATGGATAGTGGAGAGATCGTTTACGTGCGTCAGCGCGTTCCTATGGGTTTGGGTCATGCTGTGCATTGTGCGGCAAAGTTGATTGGCGATGAGCCGTTTGCGGTGATTTTGCCCGATGATGTGATTGCGGGCGACAAAGGCTGTTTGGCTCAGATGGTTGATGCTTACGCAAATACGGGTGGCAATATGGTCGCCTTAATGGAGGTGCCGGAATCTCGCGTTAGTGACTATGGCCTTGTTGATGTCAAAGAGGATATGGGCAAGCTCGTTTCAGTTAAAAATATGGTTGAGAAGCCGAAAAAAGAAGATGCGCCAAGTAATTTGGCGGTGATTGGACGGTATATTTTAACTCCTCAAGTTCTGCGTAATCTTGGGAAAACTGGCCGTGGTGCTGGAAATGAAATTCAACTGACAGATGCGATTGCGGCGGAAATTCAACATGCGGACAATGTCTATGGTTTGCGCTTTGATGGGCAACGGTATGATTGCGGATCGAAGCAAGGCTTCCTGCAAGCTACAGTGGCTTTTGGTCTAGATCGGCCAGAATTATACGACGAATTCTATGATTATCTTGTTCAACTGGTCGAGCAACGTAAGGCAGCACAGTAGTCGATACTACCCAACACTGCATATGATTAGATTTTAGCACTCTTATTTTGCTGTATGCTTGCAAAAGTTAAAATCGCGTCACTATAGTGCTGAAACATCACTTTGCCCAAGTGCGATCCCGCCACGATGACACAAGCAACGCGTATTAGCCCACTTACCGCATACATGCTGCGGTGGAAGCGGCGAGGTTTGTTGTGGAGAAGCTATAAGGCCCGCAAAGATCTGGCCTTAATTAACGACCGGACACACCAAATCACGAAGGATGCGATTTTGTGTTTTGCGGTTGTTCGCGATGAAATGTCTCGACTACCATACTGGCTTAATTTCCATCGTGCGCTGGGTGTGCGGCATTTTTTGATTGTTGATAATGACAGCTCTGACGGCACCAGCAACTTTCTTGCTGACCAAAGCGATGTGTCCCTATGGAGCACAAAAGCGCGCTATCGGGATGCGCGTTTTGGTTTGGATTGGTCAAGTTATTTACAGCTTAAATTTGGCGCTGGGCATTGGTGTCTGTTGCTCGATGCCGATGAGCTTTTGATCTATCCGTTTCACGATACCCATAATTTATATACCCTGACCGAAGAGATGGAAAAGCGAAACCAGATCGCGCTTGGGTGTTTGATGCTGGATATGTATGCAAAAGATGGGCTCGGGCGCGGCAATTATGTTTCAGGAACCGATCCGATTTCGGTGTTGTCGAATTTTGATGTCGGGCCCTATCGATCAGTACGCCAAGCGCCACGACAGAACCTGTGGGTCCAAGGCGGGATGCGAGAACGCGCTTTTTTTGCGCATAACCCAAGACAATCACCGACGTTGAACAAAATCCCGTTGGTGAATTGGAAACGTGCCTATGCCTATACAAACTCGGCCCACGCAGCGCTGCCCCCCCATATGAATTTGCAATATGATGGTCCCACAGAAAGCAAGCGAATTACAGGTGCATTGCTTCATACCAAATTTCTTCCTGAAATTGTTGAACGTTCTGAAATCGAAAAGAAGCGTGGTCAGCATTTTCATACGCCAGAAATTTTTGACCGCTATTATGACGCTATTCAGAATAAACCAAATGTTTGGTCAGAGCATTCGGCCACATATGAGGGATGGCAGCAGCTTGAGGATTTGAGCCTGATAACGCGAGCGGGATGGAAAGCCGTGTAAGCAGGCGACATAAGATGACTAAAATCAATGGGTTGATTGGCAAAATTGAAAGAAAGTCATAATATGACTTTAAACCGAGGGTAGAGCGTGAATGTTTTTGATCTTTATAAGCTAAGACTTGAGCGCAAAGATATGCGCTATCGTGCGCTCCATCGTGGCCGCAAGGATTTGTCTGTGGTTAAGAAGCGGATTGCAAACGTGCCTGCGCATGCGGTTTTGCTGTTTTCGGTTATTCGAAACGAGCGTCAAAGATTGCCATTCTTCCTTGATTATTATCGCAAGCTAGGTGTTCAGCATTTTTGTTTTATCGACAATCAGTCAGAGGATGATACCCAAAGTTACCTTGTGGATCAGCCCGATGTGTCGGTTTGGAATGCACAAGGAAGTTATAGACGCGCCGCTTACGGCGTGCATTGGCTGAATTGTCTGATGGGTCGATATGGAAAAGGGCATTGGTGCTTAACCGTCGATGCAGACGAATTTTTTGTTTACCCACATTGTGATAATCGGCCCATCCAAGCGCTTACAGATTGGCTGGACGCACAAGGTTTACCTTCATTCGGAACAATATTGCTCGATCTTTATTCAGATCGCGATATTAGTGAAACCGTTTGCGTAGAAGGTGAAAGCCCGATCAACGCTGCGCCCTATTTCGATGGGGGAAACTACTCTGTCTCTTACAATCCAAAATATCGAAATATTTGGTTGCAAGGTGGTCCACGCCAGCGCGTCTTTTTCAGCGGTAAGCCCGAACAGGCCCCATCTTTGAATAAAATTCCACTGGTGAAGTGGCGTCGTGGATATGTTTATATGCATTCGACACATCACTTGCTGCCTGCGAAGCTCAACCTTACCTATGCGCAAGAGGGCGGACAAAAAGCATCGGGCGCCTTATTGCATACGAAGTTTACCCAAAGCTTTCTGGAAAAAGTCAGCGAAGAAGAAACCCGCCAAATGCACTACAAAGGATCGCAAGAATATAAGCTATATGCCCAAGCGGTCGATCGCGGCACGCCCCTTCATACTGAAAACAGCATTCGTTTTAAAGATTGGCGGCAACTTCAGTCACTGGGTCTGGTGTCGCAAGCAGGGTGGGCGTGATGTCGGGCTTGGGCGTAATCATATTGGCGCATCAAGGTATGAAGCGCGTAGAACAAATGGTGCGCTATTACGCCCATCATAGTGTACCCGTGGTTGTTCATATAGATAAGCGTTGTGGCAAAGAGTGTAGAACAGAGCTTGAGGATGCGCTTGCTGATATTGAAACAGTCGATATTTTTCAGAAATTTGCAACGCCTTGGGGTAAATTTGGATTGATCCAAGCAAGCTTGTTGGCCGCAAAGCGTCTTTTGCATAGGAATACCGAAGTCAGCCATGTTTTGCTGTCCAGTGGCGCATGCGTGCCGCTGCGGCCCGTTTCACAATTCCAGAATTTCTTGTCACGGAACCCGTATACTGACTTTATTGAATCAGTGGATTTAAAGAGCCATGCTTGGGTCCAAGATGGATTAAGTGAAGAACGTTTTGACTATTTTTTTCCTTTTTCATGGAAAAAATCGCGCCTGTTATTTGATGCAATGACGGCGGTTCAACGTGGCTTGACGGTGAAACGATCACGTCCGGTAGGTTTAAAAATTCATTTGGGCTCACAATGGTGGTGTTTGACGCGCGCGACATTGAATAAGATTTTAAATGACCCCAACCGGCGCCTATATGATCGGTATTTTCGACATAGCTGGATACCTGATGAATCTTATTTTCAGTCTTTGGCGCGCATACATTCTGAAAGATTAGAAGCGCGCAGCCTGACTTGGTCGAAATTTGATAATGAAGGCATCCCTTTCACCTTGTATGCCGATCATCTTGAAGATCTCGAGATGTCCAATCATTTCATGATGCGCAAAGCCTGGGCAAAAGATGATGCACTTTATGAGCGCCTGTTGAACCCCAAACGCGCCAACATTCCACTGTCAGAGGGCGATCAACCCATTGCGGATCGGCAGTTTGCGTCGGCAATTGATCGAACATCGCCGACCAAAGATAGCCATTTCAACGCAGGTCGATATACCAAATCAGCTGCCTGTGGCCGTGACCGCGCGCCTGTTCCGTATACGGTAATATTTGGTCCACAATTTTTGTTTGATGATCTGGATCAATGGATTGAACGAAATTCGAACGCACAATGTCAAAAGGATTTGTTTGACCGTTCCAAAATTCAAATCAGTGACGATATCAGATTGGATCGCGGCAATCTTTTGATGTCCAAACTGATCCGAAATAATGCGCCGAAAGACTTTTTACATAATTTCATCACCAATCAGAAAGAACGCCGACAGGTGCTGTTCTTTGACAGTTTGGACAGTCGCAAATGTTTCGAACCGATATTGCGGGATTCTAATGCGACAGTCTTTTTTACGAAGGAAGCATGGATTGCCGCTTTCGCCGACTTGATAAGAACGGGGGAAGATGTCAGATCCAAAGCCGCCAATTTGCAGCGCACCGAAGAAATTTTGGCGACGCAATTCACAAAATATAAATGTAAGGCGGATGTGCGCCAAATTGGACTGTCGGAACTTGTTAAAGAACCATTTGACTTCTTGAACGAGGTGCTGAAGAATTTGGATGTAGCGGAGCCTAGAACGGCAATAGAAACGCCTAAACTTCGAAATATTTCGGAATTTCATCGCGTCGTGCAACGTTTGACCAATGATGGTTTTGCGATTGACTTGGATCCAACTGTGTTCCGCAAAGCAAAATCGGAAAGCTCAGTACAGTCTGCATCGCCCAAATTGGTCGAAAAATGAGCCACGACAGATTTGACTATTTTGTCATCATTGGTTTGATGAGAACGGGTTCAAATCTGTTGGAGCGTAGCCTTGCCCAATTTGAGGATATCATGTGCTTCGGCGAGGTTTATAATCCGGAATTTGTTGGTTTTCTTGAAAGCGAAAAAGGCCTAGATTTAACAGTTCTCGAAAGGGATAAAGACCCGGTTGCAGCACTTTCCCGTGTAAAAAATATCGATAGAAAAATCGGTGGCCTTAGGCTGTTTCCGGATCATGACTTGGCGGTTTTGCATCATTGTATTAATGACGCGCGGTGTGCGAAGATCGTTTTGAAGCGTAATCCATTGGATAGTTTTGTTTCAGAAAAACTTGCCCAGAAAACAAACCAATGGCGGATGGGTGACCTTCATACCAAGATAGACGGCAAGGTTGATTTTGACCCAAAAGATTTCGAAGCTTATTTGAAAGATACCCGTGCCTTCTATGCGCAGGTAAATATGCAACTCCAACTGGCGGGAGAGACAGCAATGCAAGTCGACTATGATGATTTGCAGAGCGTAGAGGTTGTAAATGGGATTGCGAAATTCATCGGATCAACCAAAACAATCAAGAACTTTAAATTCAGAAGTTCCAAGCAAAATTCTGGTGCTTTGTCGGAGAAGATCGAAAATTTCGACGAGCTTGCCAATTATCGCAATCCAATTTTAGCCTTGGATCGCGCTCAATTTGATTACTTTGAACCAGAAGTTACGCCCTCGACCAAATCACTCCGATTGGGAGTGAACATTGAATTAGCCTATCTACCAACCCGCTATTTTGGAACTGACCCAATCATTGATTGGATGACAACGCTGGACCCGAAGCAAGTGCCGCCTTTGAAAGGTCTTTCCAAAAATGAGGTAAGAGATTGGTCGAAAGCAGCAAATTTAAAATTTTGCTTTGCTGATTTGGAGCATCCTTTGGATCGTGCATATAACGCGTTTTGTGATTTGTTCTTGTTCCCAGCTGAGCGCTACGGAGGGATTCGCGCCACATTGATAAAACGATATGGTTTGGAATTGGTTCCCGCTTCCTACTCAGGCGAAAAAACCCGCAATGGGCTAGAGGCAGAGGGCTATACCGCTAAAAAACACTATGCCAATTTTAAAAAATTCCTAAAATTTCTAGGTGCAAGCTTGCGGGATCAGGCCTTGTACCAACCCAAACCGGAGTTTTCTAGCCAAACAGAACAATTAGCATCCTACAGTGCCTGGGCGATACCGCAATTTATTGCTCTTCCACATACGCGAGAGAGCGTTTTGAAGTCTTTATTGGATACGCTTGGTCTTGCGGAGGCACCCTTGCCGACAGCCGGGATTAAGGACCAGATTTTCGATCTTGAAGATATTTATGATCTCAAAATCGAAACACTTATCCGCGACGCCTATGCGCGAGATTATTTGAATTTCGGATTTATGGATTACGCGATTTCACCCAAATAGGTGCTCTTGATCTAAGCGGCGCGATTTTTATCCTCTTGCGTTAAAAGCGCATAAAGTGCTTTTTCATCCGAATTGGCACGTAAGTTCGTACAATTATTTTCAGACCGCAATGTTCTGGATACAACAGCCAGTGCTTTCAAATGATCTGCGCCTTCGCGCTGGGGTGCAAGAATTGTAAAAACGAGATCCACAGGTTGTCTGTCCATGGATTCGAAATCAACCGGCTGTTCAATGCGCGTAAAGAAACCATAAACACGGTCCAGCTCCTCAAAGCGCGCATGAGGAATAGCAACACCGCGCCCAACGCCTGTAGAGCCAAGCTTTTCACGATCGATCAACGCCGAAAGCACAACGCCAGCATCAAGGCCATATAGGCCAGCCGCTTGTTCAGATATATCTTGAAGCAATCGTTTCTTGCTCGATACTTGCGGAACGAAGCGGATTGCTTCTGGGTCCAGAAAACTTTTCAAATCCATGTTCTTTTTGGATTTTAGCCCGCGTGCATATTTTGCGGGTCAATCCATCCTATATTTCCATCACTGCGACGATAGACAATGTTGAGCCCTTCGCCTTTTTCATTTTTGAAAACAAGAACCGGTTCATCGGCGAGTTCCATTTGCATCACAGCCTCACTGACAGATAACGATTTGATACTTGTTTCCATTTCGGCAACGATGATCGGCGCATCTCCTTCTAGGCCTGCTGCCTCTGATTCATCATCTGCGGCGACGATATAGGATGATGCATTAAAAGATTCAATGGGTGTCGTGCGTTGATTTGCATGATCTTTAAGGCGTCGTTTATAGCGCCGTAGTTGCTTTTCGACGCGCTCGCCTGACTTTTCGAAAGCCCCATAAATCTCTGTCGCTTTAGCGCTGGAATTCACCGTCAGCCCTGTTGAAAGGTGGATTGTCGATTCGCACATATATTCATGGCCATCTTTGGAGAATACGACTTGCGCATCGGTCGGTCGCTCTGCGTATTTGTCTAGAATACCGCCAAGCTCTTCCTGAACAAATTGTTGAAGCGATTCACCAATGTCGATTTGTTTCCCACTAATTTGATAGCGCATTTAGTCTCCTTCCAATTGACATACTTCAGCTGTGCGGTTCCCCAAGACGGCAAACACGCAAAAGAATTATTCAGCTGTAAAAGCATGATTTTAGGTTAATACGACTTGGTGAGTCGCACAAATTTTTTCGAGAAAAATGTTATTTTTGGAGTAGGACTGCCTGTTTGAGGTTAATTTAGGCTTCGAAATCTTGACCAAGATACACTTTGCGAACGTCTTTATTGGCGATGACTTGCTTTGGTGTACCCGACATCATGACCATACCATCGTGAAGAATATATGCGCGATCAACAATTTTTAGAGTTTCGCGAACATTGTGATCGGTGATTAATACACCAATTTTTTTGCGCTTTAGCTGGGCGACAAGAGTTCGAATATCATTCACCGCAATCGGGTCAACCCCGGCAAAAGGTTCATCAAGCAGCACATATTTGGGGTCAGAGGCCAAGCATCGTGCGATTTCGACCCTGCGGCGTTCGCCCCCTGAAAGCGCAAGCGCGGGCGAGTCTTTCAGATGTGTGATTGTAAATTCTTCCATCAAATTAAGCGTTCGGGCACGCGCTGCGTCTTTGTTTTCGCACCATAGCTCTGCAATAGACAGAATGTTTTTTTCAACGTTTAATCCGCGAAAAATACTTGGTTCTTGGGGTAAATAACCCAAGCCAAGACGCGCCCGACGATACATCGGCAATTGGGTGGCATCTTTGCCTTCAACAAAAACAGATCCTTTGTCGGGCGAAACAATTCCAGCGATGGAATAGAAACAGGTTGTTTTACCTGCGCCATTGGGTCCTAAAAGTGCTGCAACCTCGCCGCGCTTAAGCGCAAGATTTACGTCCCGCAAAACGACTTTTTGGCGATAGGACTTTCCTAAGCCCTGAACCAGAAGGCCATCACTTTTAGATTTGCGTGCCATTAGTTTCGTGGAACAAGTTTCGTTCTGACATTGCCTGACATTTCTGCAATATTTGTCAGAATATTCATCGACAAGCTGTTCCCTGAAATTTGACTTGGACCTTGGACCAGAACAACGCTACCGGACATTTTTAGATCGCCGGATTGCACCGAATAAGTAGCTTGGTTTGCCGTTGCCGTCTCCGCACTGTTTGAAAACAGAACAGAGCCCGTCGCATTTACGGTTTCAATTTCGGCACCATCTTGAGAATAAGAAACAGAAATTTCGTCTGCTGACAGCGTCAAACCCCCTTGGACAACTTTTGCGTTTCCTGAAAACAATGCGGTTTGTGTGTCCTGATTAACGGTCAGTTGATCCGATTGGATGTCAACGGGTAAACTTCGATTATGAGCGTCGCCAGTTAAGCTTAGCCCCGTCGATTGCGCATGAAGTGCGGTTGCTAAACTTAATGATATCAAAGCGGCGATTAGGGCTTTGGACATTTTATGCTCACTTATATTTGCCTGAAGGTTGGTATATCACGCGCACGCCATCAGCAAAATAAATTATATTTTCTGCGGTATTTTCTAGATTGTTTTGGCTAGGTGCCGTTTTCATATTGCCTGCTTCAATCGATCCGATACTGCTTTTTGCCTTGATTTTATTTGGGCTTTCAATTGTGCCTGTCTCGAAGTCAAAGAATACCATGTCACTATTGGCGCTTAATCCGTTTGACGCCACAAGGTTTACATACCCGTTTAAAGCGGCATTCCGTTTCTGAAAATCGATACGCCCTTTTTGGGCCTGTGTTTCGATAGCAAGTCCACGTTTGGTTTCGATTAAAATAACAGGTGCATTCATTTCAATGCTGTTCGGCCTTGGGCCATCAGGAAACGCCTCCTCAGCTGTGATCGTGAATGCATCCCCCTCGCGCGATAAACCTGAATATTTCGGATTGGTGATACGCTGATCGCTGGCGGCTTCTTTGATTTGATCAGCAACGACGAAAGCATCGTCGCGCAGGGCATCTTCGCGTTCAAAAAGGAAAAGGCTGGAGATGATCAATACAGCAAGAATCGGTAGCGCGATGCGCGCTATTTTCACTAAAGATGTATGCCGATCTTCGAAGTCCAATTTGCATTTTCCTAATGAGCAAAGATATCGATTTCCGGCCACCCCAGCAAATCCAACGACGCACGATCAGGCAGAAAATCAAAACAAGCTTGCGCAATTTCTGTGCGACCTTCGCGGGCAAGCATTGCGTCCAGCTTTTCTTTCAATTGATGAAGATACAAAACATCAGAGGCTGCATATTCCTGTTGCGCTTTGGTCAGCTCCGCCGCACCCCAATCAGAACTTTGTTGCAATTTAGAGATGTCCACACCCAATAGTTCCTGAAGCAAGGATTTTAACCCATGACGATCCGTAAATGTCCGCACCAATTTAGATGCGATTTTTGTGCAGTAGACGGGGGTCGTCTTTACACCAAAATGATTTTCCATCATGGCAATATCGAACCGGCCAAAATGAAACAATTTCAATACATTCTTGTCCGCTAACAAAGCGCATAAATTTGGGGATTTGGTCACGCCGTGTTCGATTTGAACGAGATGGGCATCTCCATCACCTGCAGAAAGCTGCACCAGACATAACCGGTCACGATGCGGTTTTAGGCCCATTGTTTCTGTATCGATCGCGACCACAGGCCCTAGATCTAGATCATCTGGTAGATCGTTTTTATAGATTGTTATTGTCATTTGGTTTCTATAATTCCGACGACGCGAAATAGAAAGGCCTGGATATCTTCAAGTATGTCTTGCTTGACCCTTCAATTTGAAAGCGCAAAAAACAATTATGGCAAATTCCCCAAAAGCAAGTGTTCAACATTGGTGCGAATATCTTGGCATCCGCATAACATTGGGGCTTTTATCAATACTTCCATTTCGCTGGCGCGGGGCTTTGATTGCGCGGATAGCACGATTGATCGTGCCTTTGGCGGCGGGACCAAGACGCCGGATGATGCGAAATTTGGAACTTATTTATCCCCAGATGCCTACTGCCGAGAAACGAAAATTAATTCAGGACGTAGCAAGTAATGCAGCGCGCGCTTTGAGCGAATTGTTGATGAATAAGTCTTATCGATATCGACATGACTTGTTTGATGCAACCGGGCCCGGCCTTCAAATACTGCAAGAACAGGCACGAAAAGGAAAAGGCGCAATTATCGTTTCTGCACATTTTGGACAGTGGGAAGCAATCCGACATTTTTTAAAAAAGCGTGGCATGGAAACAGGCGCTATCTATCGGAAAAATTCAAATCCGCTTTATGAAGATTTATTCTTACATAATATTCAGTTTGGCGGCAGTCCTATTGTGCCTCGCGGTCCCGCTGGAAATCGCACGATGGTCAAGCATTTGAAGGCAGGTGGCTTTTTTGCGCTTCTTGTGGATCAAAAAGTTCATGCTGATGCGATGGTGCCTTTCATGGGTGTGGCGGCACAGACAACGACATCACCTGCCGCTTTGGCTTTGAAATATGACTTGCCGATTGTTCCGGCCTTTGCCGCTCGACTGAAAGATGGCATTTCAATCGAAATAGAGTTCCAAGAGCCGATCAAGCCTTCCGATATTCTTACGATGACACAGGACATTAATGATCGGATTGGGGAAAAGGTAAAAGCTGATCCAAGTCAGTGGTACTGGATGCATAAGCGTTGGGAATCCCCTGAAATATCTTATTGAACCGACCTAAGGATGTGCAGAGCAATTTTTTTGAGTTGTTTTTGTTCAGCGTCCGTTGATCCAAGTGCTGACCTTGCAGCATCTGTCATATTTGAATGAAATTTTGCATTTTGAAGCTGTTCCCAAGCTTCGGAAATCTCCGCAGCGTTTGAACATTCAATTGCGCCCGTTACAGATTTAAGCGCAGCGTATTCAGACGCAAAATTTTCATAGTGTGGGCCATGTAGGATTGCAGTTCCAAATTGAATGGGTTCATAAGGTGTGTGTCCCCCGATCGGCGCTAAGCTTCCCCCAATAAATGTCATATGCGCCATTCGATACCAAAGATCCATCTCGTGGAACGTATCAGCAAGCATAACGTCAGTGGTTTTTGTAATTGGATCGCCCGATGACCGCAAAACAACCACAAGCCCCTCAAGAAGTTTCAAGATTTCTGAACGACGATTTGGGTGCCGCGGCACGAGGATTAGTTTTACGTCAGGGCTTTTTGACCGGATGCGTTTGAAGGCCTCGATCACGATCTCCTCCTCGCCTAGATGGGTGGACGCAGCAAGAAACGTTTTCTTTGGTTCAAATCCAGTTGGTGGTTTTTTATTGGAAACAGGTTTTACCAGCCGCTTGAGATTCGGAATCGTGGCAATACGGTTTTGTGACGTGCCAAGCTTTTCAAAAAAGTTAGCTGATTTCGCATTTTGTGCCCAAACATAAGAAATTTTTGAAAAGCACTGTTTTGAAAATTCAAAACGCTTGTTCCACAAACAGTAGCTACGATCAGACATGCGTGCGTTGACAAAATAGATAGGAATGTCGCGTTGTTTCGCAAATGCAATGCGATTTGGAAAAACCTCGTTTTCGATAGTGATCAATGTCTTTGGGGACCAAATTCGAAAAAATCGCTTAAGCGAAAATAAATAATCAAGCGGCGCAATTGTGACCCCTGCATCTTCGACCAAATTCTCTTTCGCCCAAGCGAGCGCGACGACATTCGAAGTGGTGACCAGAAAATCCTCACGAGTGTGCTTGCGCATTTCTTTTAATAGAACTGTCAGAACATTTAATTCGCCCAAACTGGCAGCATGGAACCAAATTACGCCGCCAGAACTTTTATTTTCTGCAAAAAATCGGCGAAAAAATGTTTCGGCTGTGTCCTTGCTACGAAATAAGCGAGAAACCGCAATGAAAGGAACCACAAACAGGCTGAGGGCTAAAAACAAGCGATAGCGTATCAAATCAGGACTTTCGTTCATTGCTCCGATACCTTTTGGCTTAAAACGCAAGGGAATTCATCCTCAAAAATCTGGCAACTCGCCAAGAATTTGTGCTAGTTGGGGGAAAACAGGCATTGGCAATCGATGACAATTATTCCCATTATTCTCTGTGGCGGCTCTGGCACGCGTTTGTGGCCACTTTCGCGTAAAAGCTATCCAAAGCAGTTTGCAAAACTTTTGAGTGATGAAAGCTTGTTTCAACATTCTGCCCGTCGCGTCACGGGCAAAGAATTTGCCGACCCCATAATTCTAACCAATTCGGATTTCAGGTTTATTGTCGCCGAACAATTGATGGAGATCGGAATTGATCCCGACGCGATTTTGATTGAACCAGAGGGACGAAACACAGCGCCAGCGATTTTGGCAGCTGCTTTGCATGTCGCAAAATCTGATCCAGAGGCTTTAATGTTGGTATTGCCTTCGGATCATGTAATCCCCGATCAAGCACTATTTCAGCAAACAATCCAAAAAGGTGTGGCTGCAGCGAAATCGGGTGATTTGGTGACATTCGGAATCGAGCCCGATAGGCCAGAGACGGGTTATGGTTATCTTGAACTTAGTAAAAAGTCACCAGATGGTGACCCGGTTAGATTAAATCGATTTGTCGAAAAGCCGGATCAGAAATCAGCCGAAGAAATGATCAATGCGGGAACCTTTCTTTGGAATGCGGGAATATTTTTATTTCGCGCATCTGACTTTATTGAGGCTGTAAAAGCGCATGCTGATTTTCTAATGGAACCAGTTGAAGCATCCGTCACCAATGCGAAAGCTGATTTAGGGTTTTTACGTCTTGCACCTGGGTCTTGGGCAGAAGCACGTGATATATCCGTTGATTATGCTGTTATGGAGCCCGCTAAGAATATTTCAACGGTGCCATTTTCTGGCGCATGGTCAGATTTAGGGGATTGGAATGCTGTTTGGCACGAGGCAGATGCAGATGAAAACGGAGTGGTGTTGTCAGGTGAAGCTTACGCGATAGACAGCGAAAACTCTCTACTGCGATCTGAATCAGACAAACAAGAAATTATCGGTATCGGCGTTAAAGATATTATCGCAATTGCCATGCCCGATGCAGTTTTGGTTGCAGATCGCAAGAATGCACAAGATGTGAAAAAGGCTGTGAGCTATTTAAAAGAAAAGCAAGCGACGCAAGCAGTGCAATTCCCGGTCGACTATCGCCCGTGGGGTAGTTTTGAAAGCCTATATATGGGTAACCGGTTTCAGGTGAAACGTATCGTCGTCAAACCGGGCGGAATACTATCGCTTCAGTCACATAATCATCGTGCAGAACACTGGATTGTTGTAGAAGGAACCGCCCGTGTGACGATCGGTGATGAGGTCAAACTTGTGGGTGAAAACCAATCTGTCTATGTGCCCTTGGGTGAAATACATCGGATGGAAAACCCTGGAAAAGTACCGATGGTGCTGATCGAGGTGCAAACCGGAAGCTACTTGGGCGAAGATGATATCGTGCGCTATGAAGACATATATGCGCGGGAATAAAGTGTCCGCACCAGAACTCTATGTGACAAATTTCAATAAAAATTTCACAGGTGTTTCCGCAACAGCTGCGGCGGTCACACGGGTTCAGGTGCAGCGCTATAATTTGCGGTTGGTAGGGAAACCGCTGCCTGATTGTCCGACCCCAATTTCAAAAAGAGAAGCGCAAAAACAGTCCTTGGAAACACCCGCCAATCGTCCATTTGCGATTTGGCATGTCAGGCGCAATCCTGAAATGCGCGCAGCAATATGGGCGCGTGACGTCCAGCGTCGTCCGATCAAAGTTGTTTTTACCTCAGCAGCACAACGCCGCCATTCCGCTTATCCGCGCTGGTTGATATCAAAAATGGACGCAGTGATTGCAACCACTGAAAAAGCGGCGGAATTTGTGCCGAATGTCAGGGCGGTTGTTCCTCATGGGGTGGATACGGATTTGTTTCGGCCGGCAAACAACCGGATAGAAGCCTGGAAAGCCCTTGGTTTCGGGGGGACGCATGGCATCGCCACGGTCGGTCGCGTACGTCCAGAGAAAGGGACGGATCGATTTGTGGAAGCGATGATTGACTATTTGCCGACAGATCCAAATTGTCATGCGTTGATCTTGGGCAAAGCTGCGAAAGAGCATCAGGCATTTCAAAATGATCTGATTTTGAAGTTTTCTGAGGCGGGTTTGAAAGACCGCATTCATTTTCTCGGCGAGAAGCCGCAAGCAGAGATTGCCACGATTTTGCGTGCTGCGTCGCTTTTGATTGCATTGCCGCGATACGAAGGATTTGGGGTGACCCCATTGGAGGCATTGGCATCTGGGACATCGTTTATTGGAACCGATGTTGGTGGTTTCCGCTCTTTCACTTTCAATGGTAAATTTGGTCAAATTGTTTCTGTGGCACCAAGTCCTTTAGAGATTTCAAATTGGCTTGGGCGCGCAGACAAAAAATTTTCCGACACTGCACATAAATTTGTCGATCAAAATTTTTCGGCAAAGAAGGAGGCGCAAGCCATTGGCAAAGTCTATGATCAACTTTGGATGGATACTTTATCGTGAAGCTACGTAGCTTTTTAGCGCGGCATCGCGGTATGGTGGGTTCTGCGACAAGTAGACAGCTTGCGATGAAGATTATAAAGGACACGTCCAAACCCGACTGAACGCTGCGCAAGCTGATGGATAGAACTAAACTGCGCGGCTTAGGGTGGCCAACTTCGATTTCACTTGATGAGGGTGTGCGTGATACGGTGGCGTATTTTCAGACTGAAGTACGGGATCGTATCACTAGTTAAGCGCCAAGCGTAGTCGGCGCATAAACCGCAAGCCATCTTTGAAATCATCTGTTTCCATCTCTGCCATGACATCATCAAATATTGGCATTATCGATAAAATGGCTTCGTCTCGTGCACGTTCACCCGCATCCGAAATCGAGACCATCTTTTTGCGCGCATCGTCCCAATCTGGACGGATATGGATGTAACCCGCCGTTTCAAGCTTTGAGAGGGTGTTGGTCATAGCACCTTTGGTCAAATTGAAGGTGCGCGCCAACTGTACTGGGCTACGCTCTTTCATCGTGTTCGATAAATAATTCAAAACCATAAAATGCGAGAGTTCCATATTATAGGGCAATGCTCGCGATAGCTGTTGGCGCACTTTTTGTTCGGTTGCAAACAACTCTGAAAACAAAGCAATAACTATTGGGTCTTCATTCGGATCAGACATATCATGGTTTTTTAAACGCTGGATTATGATGAAGCGAGGGAATTTTTGTTCTCGTTTTTTCGACAAGCGACAAATCAATGTCCAGGCAAGCCCAACCTATATCCGTTCCAAGATCGCAAAGCATCCTTCCCCAAGGATCAATCACCATGGAATGCCCCCAGGTCGCGCGGGGTTTGCCAACGGCTTGCTTATGCTGCCCGGTTTGAGCGGCCATTACGACAAAACACCCTGTTTCGATGGCGCGCGCCTTTAGCAAAACCTCAATATGATCTGGACCGGTGGCGGTGGAAAATGCGCCCGGCACCGTCAACACACTAGCACCGGCAAGCGCCAGGCCTCGATAGAGATGGGGAAAGCGAAGATCGTAGCAAATCGACAAGCCAAGATTGATTGCGCCCATTTGTGCCACCACGGCCTGATCACCGGCGTAGTAAGCAGAAGACTCTTGATAGGTGTCAGCAGCTGTCACCGCGACATCAAAGAGGTGAATTTTGTCGTATCGCGCTTTGATGTGTCCATCAGGAGAAATGACGAAACCACGGTTCAAGAACTTGCCACCTTCGCCCCCTGTCAAAGCCAAAGAACCGATATGAATCCAGATGCCCAGCTCTTTCGATAGCGCGCGCAGGGCGTTAAGTGTAAGATCATCCTCTTCGGTTTGTAAAATCTGTGCCTGACGCGCGCGATCCGTACAAATCAGATTCGTCGCCTCTGGTGTAAAGATATGTGTTGCGCCATCTTCACTGCATTTGCAGATGAGTTGTGTAGTGGTTTCCAGATTTTCGGTCGGATTGTCGCTGACGGACAGTTGGACCAACCCAATGCGGCTCATTTATGCAGCAAGCAACGTCGTCAGTTTTCCTGCGCGTTCCAAGTCATACAGATCATCGCAGCCACCGATATGCAGGTCATTAATAAATATCTGCGGCACGGTGCGTCCGCCATTGGTCCGTGTCATCATTTCCTGACGTTTGGCGGGATCGCCATCCACTTTGATTTCAGTAAATTCGACACCTTTTTGGCCCAGCAACCTTTTCGCGGCGGAACAGTACCCGCAAAGCATGCCTGTGTAGATTTCAACTTTTGCCATATGACCCTCTGACATTTTTCAAAGGCAATTTAAGCACTTCAGATAGGTTTCGCAACGCGGGCAAAGACAAGCACGTTCACATCACCGCTACCCGATGCTTTCAGCGCATTGGCACAAGCTGACAATGTCGCACCAGTTGTCATCACATCATCTATCAAAAGTATGCGTTGTCCTTGGATAGAGGCCTTATATTTTGGCGAAACGCTGAACGCGTTCTGCAAGTTTTGAAATCGCGCCTCTCGATCCATAGACTTTTGGATGGTTGTGCGTTTTTTGCGGATCAAAAGATCGGGGATATGGGTTTGATCTAATCTGCGTGCGACTTCTCGCGACAGCAAAGCAGCTTGGTTGTATTTGCGTTTAAACAGTCGCGCCCAATGAAGGGGCACTGGAACAACAATATCTGTCTCTAAGACCGACGGTTCTGTTGACGTCATGTAATTTGCAAGCGGTTTGGCCAAATCCCAACGATCGGCATATTTCAATGCCATCACAGATTTCGCAGCCCCGCCATGATAAACAGCCGCCGCTCGCCCGCGTTGCCAACTGGGAGGGTCTTTTAGGCATGTATCGCAAAAGGCAGAATTTTCATCTTCGCCAAGTAAGGGCGTCCCACATGCATCACAAACCAACCCGGTGATGAATTTGGTTTCTTGCCAACATGACCCGCAAAATCCATCTGTTTGAAGTTCGGTTCCACAAGACAGACAAAGTGGTGGATAGATACTCTCGACCAGTTTTTGCCATAGCTGTTTTCGCGGTGGTAAGTCTTTTAAAATCGCTTTAGGGGCATTCATCATGCAAAATCCGCCAGAATTGTTTGATCTAGAGCTTTATCACAAGCGACAAAAGCGCGTGGTCAAGGAGGCTTTGTTTCTTCATGATCAAGCAATCGAGATAATCCAAGAACGCCTTGAAGAGGTTAATAAACCCTTTCAAAAAATTGGAATTATTGGTGCCCAAGCCGAATATTGGGAAAAAAAGATGGGTATCAGGGCGGATACAATCAACCTAGACGACTTTCTGAATTTGAAAGAAGCACATTATGATTTGATCATCCATGCGATGGGGCTGCATGTTTTGAACGATCCGGTCGGTCAGCTTGTGCAGATAAACCGCGCTTTGGCGCCTGATGGGATGGTGTTGGTTTGCTTATTTGGCGGGCAAACTTTGCAAGAATTAAGACTAGCATTTGCATCCGCAGAATCGAAAGTCTTGGGTGGTATATCCCCGCGCATCTTCTCGATGGGTGAAATCAGAGATCTGGGTGGGCTTATCGCGCGAGCGGGTTTTACACAGCCAGTAGCGGATAATTTTGCCTTCACCGTTAAATATGACCATCCGCTAAAATTGATGCATGACCTTCGGATGATGGGCGAAACCAATGTGATGCATGACCGGCTGCGCCATTTATCGCGCGATCTGTTGCGCGAAGTATTTGGTGCTTATCCCAAGGGTAAAGAGGATAAGTTTCCTGCCACATTTGATTTGATTTTCTTGACCGGATGGAAAGCCCATGAAAGCCAGCAAAAACCGCTGCGGCCTGGTTCAGCGCAATCGCGCCTTGCAGATATCCTAAATACAGATGAAATACCCCTTAAAAGGGATTGATTTTTAAGGGTTTTGCGTTAGCTCGCAGGAACGAAGGAGAGGCTTGAATGACAGATCGCCTTGCATATGCACCCAAGGATCATCCTAAGGTGAAGCCCAAAAAAATTGGCGTGGTAATCGCGAATTTGGGAACGCCTGATGCGACCGATTATTGGTCAATGCGCCGCTATCTGTCAGAGTTTTTGTCAGATCGCCGTGTGGTCGATTATTCGCCCTGGCTTTGGCAGCCCTTGTTACAACTGGTGATCCTAAGCAAACGCCCCTTTTCCAGTGGGGAAGCATATCGTTCTATATGGAACGAGGATTTGGACGAAAGCCCGCTTTTGACCATTACACGCGGCCAAATGGAAAAACTGTCAGATAGGCTTGCCAAGGAATTTGGTGGCGAGGTGATTGTCGATTTTGCAATGCGTTACGGAAACCCATCAACCAAAGATGTATTAAAGCGTTTGCAATCTCAGGGGTGCGAGAAAATCTTGTGGTTTCCATTGTACCCGCAATATGCCGGACCCACGACTGCAACGGCGAATGATCAAGCATTTCGTATTTTGATGAAAATGAACTGGCAGCCAGCCTTTCGCACCGTTCCAGCCTATTATGACCATCCGCTTTATATCGAAGCTTTGGCGGCATCAGTAAAGCAGGCATATAAGTCCACAAAGCCTGATATTTTGGTTTGTTCATACCACGGTGTGCCAAAAAGATATTTGGAAGAGGGCGATCCCTATCATTGCCAATGTCAGAAAACCACGCGGCTTTTGAAAGAAAAGCTGAATTGGGACGATACGCAAATCACAACGACATTCCAATCGAAGTTTGGGCCAGAGGAGTGGTTACAACCCTACACGGTTGAAGAAGTAGCGCGTTTGGCGGAAGTTGGAAAAAAGAAGATTGCAGTGATCGCACCAGCCTTCTCATCTGATTGTGTCGAAACGCTTGAGGAGATCAATGAAGAGATCAAAGAAAGCTTTGAGGAAGCGGGCGGCGAAGAATTCACATATATTCCATGTCTCAACGATGACGTCGCACATATCGATATGATGATGGCCATCGTCAAAAATGAGCTGGGTGGTTGGATTTAATCCGCTGCACCACCTGCAAATGCATTGCCATTTAAATAATCACAAGGCTCATCTTGCATCTCCAGATGCAGGCCGTTGCCATTATATGGATTGGCGCGTGCAAGATCTTCATCAAACTCTATGCCCAAACCCGGTTTGTCGGAAGGAATAACGTACCCAGCATCCCAGACGATCGAATTTTTTACCAACGCGCCATGAAAGCCATCGCCCGTCCGAATGCTTTCAAGCAGCAACAGATTTGGTATATTTGCAGCAAGCTGAATATTTGCGGCCCATTCGACTGGTCCTGCATACAGATGCGGCGCCATCTGGGCATTATGTGCCTCGGCCAGTGCAGCGATTTTCTTGGTTTCTAAGATGCCCCCAGATCGGCCCAAAGCGGGCTGCAGAATGGTTGCAGCGCCCTCGCGCAATATTGGTGCAAATTCTGCTTTTGTGGTCAGGCGTTCCCCGGTTGCGACCGGAATGCGGGTTTGGCGCGCAACCTCTGCCATTGCATGCACATTGTCCGGCGGCACAGGCTCTTCGTACCAAAGGGGATCATAAGGTTCTAAGGCGCGGCCAAGCCGAATAGCCCCAGCGGTTGAGAATTGCCCATGAGTGCCAAAGAGAAGATCGGCCTTTGTTCCAACGGCGTCTCGAATAGCAGCGCACATGCGCACACTAAGGTCGATATCGGTCATTGCCGGCATATGCCCGCCGCGCATCGTATAGGGGCCAGCGGGGTCAAATTTTACAGCCGTGAAACCAAGCTTGACCATTTCTGCGGCTGTTTCTGCCTGTTGTTCGGGACTGGTCCAGAAATTTTCGTCATGATGCGCAAGTGGGTAAAGATAGGTATAGCTGCGCACGCGTTCGTTCAATAACCCGCCAAGCAAGGCATAAACGGGGCGATCATGCGCTTTGCCAAGAATGTCCCAACACGCAATTTCCAGCCCTGAAAAAGCCCCCATGACGGTCAAATCTGGGCGTTGGGTGAACCCACTGGAATAGGTACGTCGAAACATCTTTTCGATATTTTCAGGGTTCTCGCCAGCCATATGGCGGTGGAACACATCTTCGATCACTGCGCGCATGGCATCAGGCCCCACGCTTGCGCCATAGCATTCGCCAAAGCCGATGATCCCATTATCGGTCGTCAGCTTCACAAACAGAAAATAGCGTCCGCCCCATTCACCCGGGCGATTGCCAACAACAAAAAACTCTAAATCGTGTAGTTTCATATAGGCCAGACTAAACTAGAAAATGCATTTAGTAGATTCCAAAATGCGCCGTAGACGCGTCGCAATTGGCCAAAGTTTTGAAAGTTATGTTCCTGCTCTATTGTCCCATAGGAACACAATAGGGCAAATCTTCGTCGTCGGTTTTTGCCTGTTCGATAATCACGCAAGATCCATCCCCGCCTTCGTGGCAGGCGATTTTCCATTTGCTGAGCCGACAACATGTTTTTGGGTGTGGGCAGTTTTCTTCTTCAGTTAGGGCAACGTTTTTCGCAGGCAGCTGCCATAAATACACAAACGCCGCGCAGAGCGCGGCGTTTGCAATTAAGATAATGCCTTGGGCCTTAGTCAAGCTTACGTGCGATTTCTTCGGTTTCGAAAATCTCGATCACGTCGCCTTCGCGAATGTCTTCGTAGTTTTCGAAGGCCATACCGCATTCTTGACCAGCATTGACCTCTTTGACCTCATCCTTGAAGCGTTTCAAGGTTTTCAACTTACCTTCATGGATCACAACATTGTCGCGCAGCAGACGAACACCTGCCTCGCGTCGGGCAACACCTTCGGTGACTTCACACCCAGCGATCTTACCAACGCCAGTGATTTTGAAGACCTCTTTGATAGACGCATAGCCGATAAACGTCTCTTTTATCTCAGCAGAGAGCAGACCAGAGGCGGCGGCTTTCACATCATCGACTAAATCGTAGATGATCGAGTAATAGCGGATCTCGACGCCTTTTTGATTGGCCGAATTCCGTGCAGGTGTGTTTGCACGTACATTAAAACCAATGATGGGTGCTTGGCTTGCCTCGGCAAGTGTCACATCAGATTCGGTAATCGCACCCACGCCTGCATGTAAAACTTGAACCTGAACCTCGTCATTGCCAAGTTTTTCCATGGCTTGCACAATCGCCTCAGAGGAACCTTGCACATCGGCCTTTACAAGAATTGGCAGGAAGGACACATCCTCGTCTGCTTTTTTCTGGGCAAGCAATTGATCAAGCGTGGCACCTGCACCGGCGGCGGCTTTCTTGTCCTTGGCAGATTGTATACGGTAGTCGGCAATTTCACGCGCCTCTGCCTCGGACGCAACAACGTTTAGAACATCACCAGCTTCTGGTGTCCCGTTCAAGCCGAGCACTTCAACAGGAACAGAAGGGCCTGCCTCTTGGACCGTGTCGCCTTGGTCATTCACAAGCGCGCGGACTTTGCCCCATTGTTCCCCAACAACAAAGATATCGCCGCGTTTCAGCGTGCCTTTTTCAACAAGAACCGTTGCAACGGGGCCGCGGCCAGTATCTAGCTTTGCTTCGATCACCGCACCTTGCGCTTGACGATCTGGGTTTGCTTTCAATTCTAAAAGCTCTGATTGAAGCGTAATCGCCTCAAGCAGATTGTCCAAACCATCACCTTTCAGCGCGGAAATCTCCACATCCTGAACTTCGCCGGACATCGCTTCAACAATAACTTCGTGTTGCAGAAGTTCTGTGCGAACGCGTGTTGGGTCTGCGCCTTCAACGTCCATTTTGTTAATCGCGATAATCATCGGAACTTCGGCGGCTTTGGCATGCGCAATCGCTTCGATTGTTTGCGGCATGACGCCATCATTTGCAGCAACGACTAGCACCACAATATCTGTTACCTGTGCACCGCGCGCGCGCATCGACGTAAACGCAGCATGGCCGGGCGTGTCAAGGAAGGTCAGAACAGAACCGCCATCGGTGGTAATTTGATAGGCGCCGATATGTTGGGTAATACCGCCCGCTTCGCCCGAGACGACATTGGTTTTGCGCATGGCGTCCAAAACGGAGGTTTTCCCATGATCCACATGGCCCATGACCGTGATCACAGGTGGTCGGGATTGCAAATCTTCGTCTTTATCTTCGACATCTTGAATTGCTTCTTCGACGTCAGCATCAGAAACACGTACGACTTTGTGGCCAAACTCCTCTACGATTAATTCGGCCGTATCCGCATCAATCGACTGGTTTTGAGTAACCATCACGCCATTTGTCATCAACGCTTTGACGACCGCGGCGGTCTTCTCGGCCATACGGTTGGCAAGTTCTTGGACAACGATGGTTTCAGGAATTTGCACGTCGCGCACGATTTTCTCGCGCTCGCCGCCTGCATCGCCCATCATTCTCCGCTTTTCGCGTTCTTGGGCGCGTTTAAGCGAGGCAAGCGAACGTTGACGCCCACCTTCTGCACCACGCAGCGCTTGGTTGATGGTCAGCTTGCCAGAGCTTCGGCGATCTGCGCCACTTTTCCCACCCTTGGGCTGTCGTTGATCGCGGCGCGGCTCTTCTTTCTTGGGGGTCGACGCCCGTCCACCTTGCTCTGCGCGTTGCGCCGCTGCTTGCGCAGCAGATGGATCAGGTCGTGCCGAACGTTCTTGGGATGGTGCCGCATCTTTTTGTTTTTTTTCTTCTTCGCGACGTTTAATCGCTTCTTCGTTTTCTTTCGCCTCGCGCTCTTTCGCTTCCATTTCGCGGCGGCGTTCTTGACGCTCGCGTTCGCGAGTGGCGGCTTCTGCTTCTTCGCGGGCTTTGCGATCAGCCTCTTGCGCTTGCGCCGCCTCTAACGCTTTGCGGCGGCGTTCAAGTTCTGCATCTGATACGCCTGCTGGACGCGAAGCCGCACCGCCGCCACCTTGGGGTGGGGGTGTTTTGCCTGGGACTATGACCCGTTTGCGCTTTTTCTCAACCACCACAGATTTCGTGCGGCCGCGTGCGAAGCTTTGCTTCACTTGACCGGAATTTCCCGATAGTCCCAGAGGTTTCTTTTCGTCGCTCATTCGTACCTATTCTCTCTTACGTGGCTTTATTCATTATGCGCGGAGACTCGCATGCCGCGTAGTTTCTGCGCTTCTAGTTGGATTTTCTCGGTTAATCCACCCCCAAGGGTGGCAACGTGAATGGCATAGTCACGGCCAAACGCCTGGCCCAGCTCTGATTGCGTGAGACAATCAAAATATGTGTTTTCACCCATTGGTGGCTTCAGCTTGCTTTTTTGTCGGGGGGAGCCATCGCTGGCTTGAAATAAAAGCTCGGCTTGTTCAGCAACCAGTGCTTCTTTGACATTTTCATAACCCGTGATTGCGATGCCAGATTTTCGGCCAAGCGCAAGTAAATCGATCAAGCGCTTCAAAAGCAGGCTTTCAACCAAGTCTGCAAACCCATCTGGAATACCGACTTTTTGTTTGGCCGCGCGTGAAAAAGGGTTTTTGTCAATAGCGTGATAAAGTGCTGCACGCGTGGCTTTGACCCACATGCCGCGACCGGGAAGTTTTTCCAAAATATCTGGCGTAAGAGTCCCGTCGGGGCTGATCACAAAGCGGATCAAACCTGATCGGTCACATAACTCGCCTGTTGCAACGCATTTACGCGTTGGGGTTTGGGGCTGTTTGGATGCGCCAGCCATATGACAGTTCCGAAGCCTGACAGAACATCAGGCTTCAGCTCCTTCTTCTGGTGCGTCTTCCCCCGCTTCTGCTGCTTCCGCGGCAGCTGCATCTTCGGCCAATTGTTCCTCCGTAACCCAGCCAAGCTGCAAGCGTGCGCGCATGATCAGTTCTTGGGCTTCGGCCAAGTTCACATCAAAGCTTTCTAAAACGCCGTCATCCTTGATGCGCTGACCATCGACGGTTGTGTAACCGCCGGCCAATTCCCAATCCGCACATGTTGCGAAATCTTCGATGGTTTTTACATCGTCCTTTGCAAGGGCAAGGATCATCTGAGGGGAAAGACCTTCGAAATCAAGCAAGCTTTGTTCGGCGCCCAATTCACGCGCCTCTGCGATGGCCTTGGCATTGATCTCGTCAAGAGACTCGCGCGCGCGCGCCTGAAGCTCGTCCGCGGTCGATTGATCGAACCCTTCGATGGACAGCAACTCTTCAATCTCGACATAGGCAACCTCTTCAAGATTCGCGAACCCTTCGGAAACAAGAAGTTGTGCCACAACCTCGTCTACATTCATCGTATCCATGAACAGTTTCGAACGCTCTTCGAATTCTTTCTGACGACGCTCCGACTCTTCTGCTTCTGTCATGATGTCGATATCAAGATTCGTAAGTTGAGAGGCCAAACGCACGTTCTGACCCCGACGACCAATCGCCAAAGAAAGCTGATCATCTGGTACAACAACTTCGATCCGTTCTGCATCTTCATCCAAAACAACTTTGGACACCTCCGCTGGTTGCAACGCATTTACAAGGAAAGTTGGAGCATCTTCATTCCATGGAATGATATCGATCTTTTCACCCTGAAGCTCGTTTACAACCGCCTGTACGCGCGACCCACGCATACCGACGCAAGCCCCAACTGGATCAATAGAATTGTCGTAAGAAATCACACCGATCTTCGCCCGGCTGCCCGGATCTCGTGCAACGGTTTTAATCTCAATAATACCATCATAGATTTCAGGCACTTCCATCTTGAACAGCTCTGCCATGAATTCAGGCGCTGTACGCGATAGGAAGATTTGATGCCCACGCATTTCTTGACGCACCTCTTTGATATAGGCACGGATACGGTCACCATTTCGGAACATCTCGCGGTTGATTAACTGATCGCGGCGGCACACAGCTTCGCCACGACCAACATCAACGATGACGTTTCCATATTCAACGCGTTTCACGACGCCATTGATAATCTCACCTTGACGATCCTTGAATTCTTCGTATTGACGCTCGCGTTCTGCCTCGCGGACCTTTTGCAAGATCACCTGTTTCGCGGATTGCGCACCGATGCGGCCAAAATCCATTGGTGGGAGTGGGTCAATAATCAAATCACCGACCGCCGGCTCATCCTTATGCGCGCGCGCTTCTGCGACTGTTAGTTCTGTATAGTTGTTTTCAACTTCATCGCCTTCAACAACCTCTCGGACACGGGTCATCTCTAGCTCGCCTGTTTTGCGATCAATCTTCGCACGAATATCAAGTTCCGCACCGTATTTTGACTTTGCAGCGCGTGCGTAAGATTCTTCCATCGCTTGCAAAACAAGATCTGGGTCGATCATTTTTTCGCGTGCCACAGCATCTGCAATTTGCAGAAGCTCCAAGCGGTTTGCAGATGTAATCGCCATTTTAGCTTTCCTCTTCTTCAACTGTGTCGAAATCACTTTCGACAAATTCTTTGCGGCCTTTTAAGGATTCCGCGATTAATTCATCTGTCAGAACCAATTTGGCATCTGACAGCCATTCAAATTTCAATCCAATTGTGCCTTGCTGAATCTCAACAAGCACCTCGTCACCTTCAACGCCTTGCAACGTACCTTTGAACCGGCGTTGGCCATCGATTAACTCCGATGTTTCTAGCTTGGCTTCCCATCCTGCCCACGCTTCGAAATCCTTCAAGCGAGTTAATGGTCGGTCGATACCTGGCGAGGACACTTCCAACGCATATTCCCCCGCGACAGGATCTTCGACATCAAAAACCGCCGATACTTCGGTCGAGATTTTGGCACAATCATCGACTTCAATCCCGCCATTGGGTTTATCCGCCATGATCTGCAACGTCGTCGATTTGCCTGACATCAGACGAATGCGCACAAGTTCGTAACCCAAACCCTCAATCACGGGTTGGGCGATCTCTGCCAATCGTTTGTCGACGGCCGCGCGGGCGATCAAATCAGACATAGTTTCCAACAACAAAAAAACGGGCGCTCGGCCCGTTTGAATTTTCCGGTGGTGCGTCGGGGGTGGAGACCGAAGCGCCGATGATGTGCTGCAACTACGCTTTTCAGCTGAGGGATGCAAGGCCAGAATACGGGTTTCTGGGCGTACGAATAAGCAAATAAAATCTAAACAATTAAAACAGTAAACCGGAAGAGTTTAAATTTTTTAACGAATTCGAAATATTTGGGCGCACGTTTGAATAAGGAATTTATCAGATCATTCACGCGCAGCCCGCAGCAAGCGGTCGTTGATTGCCCTCCCTATCCCACACATTGGGATAGGAGCAACTGTGATTGTATCAGCGTGATTTTTTTGGGCCAATCGATCCGCCTTATGAAGATAACCAAAAAGGTTTGCGGCAGCTTCGATGACATCGCCTGATTCTGATAGGTTCAGATCGCAAGGCATATTTCCAAATCCAATATGGATCACATCGGCGGATTTATTCGGTACATTTCGCTGCAATTTCGTCTTAGGCGCGTAATGTGCCAGAAGTTGACCGGGGGATGTTGGCTTGTCTGCCGCCGTCTCCGCGACAAGAGTGATTTGCAGCGCATCTTCCAATGCCTCGCGCGAAACACCGCCCTCGCGCAGCAGATAGGGGTTTCCATCGCGGATCATGACAATCGTCGATTCCAAACCCACACCACAGGGTCCACCATCGGCAATCGCATCTACCTTAGATAGAAGCTTTGGATCAATATGGTCCGCTGCGGTTGGGCTCAAGCGCCCAGAAATATTTGCAGAGGGTGCCGCAATGGGTTTGCCAAGTTCTTTTAACACCGCCTGTACAACGGGGTGATCTGGCATACGTAAGGCGACTGTCTTTAGCCCAGCGGTTGCAAGCTCTGAAATGGCCGCATTTGGTGCAAGAGGTAAAACCAATGACAAAGGTCCGGGCCAAAATGCCTCCACCAACTTTTCAGAGAGCGGATCAAACAATGCGATCGTCTTGGCCATCTCGATATCAGATACGTGCGCGATCAATGGGTTGAAATTAGGGCGGCCTTTGGCGGCAAATACCTGTGCAACAGCGGTTCCATTACTTGCGTCCGCCCCTAACCCATAGACGGTTTCGGTGGGCAAGATGACCAGCCCGCCATTGCCCAACACATTCGCCGCTTGGGCAATGTCACTGGTGTTTGGGCCAAGGTGCAAAGGCGTTGCGCTGTTCATAAATTACCCACGGTTTTGCTTGCAACCAAATCGAAGTCTGATAGCCCTTAGCCCTGTTTGACAAGATTTGCAAAGGTGGGTCATCCATGGGCTTGATCACACATCCGTTTGAAACCGCGCCCTCCGAGGGAGAAGCGATTGAGGTCGCTAAAGACATCCTTTGGATGCGGTTCCCCCTTCCGATGGCGCTGGATCATGTCAATGTCTATGCGCTTTGGGATGAAGACGGGTGGACGATAGTTGATACGGGCTTTTATTCCAAGAAAGGCGTCGCGATCTGGGAAGCGCTGATTGACGGTCCTTTGGGTGGCAAACCGATTGCGCGTGTTTTGCTGACCCATCACCACCCAGATCATGTCGGCATGGTCGGTTGGTTTATGAAAAACTATGGCGCCGAATTGATCACCACGCGGACTGCCTTTTTGCTGTCACGTATGTTGGTGTTGGACGTGCAAGAGACGTGGCCGGAAGAAACCATGCGCTTCTATTGGCGCAATGGGATGAACAAAGAATACTATGACCAACGCGCAAAGGGACGCCCGTTTAATTTCGCCGATACGGTGCATCAAATTCCCAACGGTTATACGCGCATTCAAGAAGGGGATCAGATCACCCTTGGCGGGCGGGTTTGGGATATTTACGAGGGTCACGGTCACGCACCAGAACATGCGGTGTTAGTATCACGTGATGATGATCTGTTGATCTCTGGCGATCAGATCATTGCCGGCATCTCATCCAACATTTCTGTTTACGCCACAGAGCCCATGGCCGATCCCTTGGGCGAATGGTTAGAAAGCTGCACAAAATTTCGGGATTTGGTGCGCGATGATCAGTTTGTTTTGCCTGGCCATAAATTGCCGTTTCGCGGCGCGAAAGAGCGCCTTGAACAACTTATTGTTCATCATGAAGGTGGCTTAAAACGTATGCTTAAAATGATGGACCGCCCCATGCAGCCTGATGATTTCTTCGATACGCTGTTCATGCGCAAAATTGGTGTTATGGAATATGGTTTTGCATTTGGCGAAGCGCTTGCGCATTTGAACCATTTGCATGCATTGGGTAAGGTCACCCGCGAATTAGATGAAAACGACCAGTACCAATGGTCTAAACCCTAAAGGATTGCCCATGGCAGATGAAATTCAAACCAGTGCCGAAGCCGTCGAAGGTGCAATGCTGGCAGAGCTTTATGCGGTTCAGGTCGACAAACACGGAAATGTGCAAAAGGAACAACAAGCTGCCCAAAGCAAAAAACCGATAAGCCAAAAATCGCCCGCGGAATGGGCGTATGAGCGTATTGTGATGTATATCCAGAATTTTGAGAAGACTTTGGATGGAGAGCATGAGGTCGGAATGGGGTTTGCGGGCTCTGATGCTGGTAGCCTAAAGATTCAAGGTATGGGCTACTTCGCCCCTGATATTGTGACATTTTACGGCACGGATATGTCCGGCAATAAAATGCAACTGGTCCAGCATGTCAGCCAATTGAATGTCATGCTGGTGGCAGAACCGAAAGCGGAACCCGAGGAAGAACCAGTGCGCATCGGATTTAAGCTGGCACAAGAACTGGAAGAGAAAGCATAGGGGCTTTAAATTTTATCCCTACTGGGGCATAGACTGCCCGCAAAAGAGCAAAAGGTGACTCGAACAATGGCAAAAAAACATAAACATGGCACAATGGATGTGACCGAACAGGAAAAGACATTTCAAGGATTTGTGAATTGGTCAATTTGGATTAGTGCGATTAGCATAGGGACATTGATCTTTCTTGCGGTGACAAGTTCCTAATTCAGATTTTTGAGGGGTTTATGATGAAATTGACGACAAAACTTGCAGCATTGGCGTTGCTGGCTGTAACAGCCTGCACCACGCAAGAAGTGGTTTATGCCCCTGATATCGAAGTCCAAAGCAAAGCTTATGTGCATGGCGGACAACCAAGTGTCACGCTTTTAACGATGGTCAATAATGCTACCGGATCGGGTGGGCATTCTGCTGTTATGATAAACGGCTCTCAGCGTGTGATGTATGATCCGGCGGGTCGTTTCAAAGATTCGCGCGTAGCAGAGCGCTATGACGTTCTTTATGGTGTGACGCCCGAAGTATTGCAGCGCTATAACTCCTTTCATTCACGCAAGACGCATCATGTCTTGATCCAAGAATTACCTGTCTCACTGGCAACTGCGAATGCTGTTATTCAATCGGCGCTTCAACAAGGCAATTCGCCTGATGCGTTGTGTGCCAATAACACCGCGCATCTTCTAAGCCGTGTGCCACAATTCTCAAATATCCGCAGAACGTTTTTCCCAAAAGCATTGGCGGCGAATTTTGGAAATTATCCGGGCGTGGAAACGTCTCGGTATTACGAAGATGACGAAGGTCAAAACTACCAATAGTTTTTTTGCAACCTTAGCCACCGACCCCGCCAGGATTGGCGGCTTTAAAATCTTCGATGAAACGATCAATGACGAGCATAATTGCGTCAAACTCCGCACGATCTGGATTTTCGTTAGAATACCCCCCTGACATTCCCCATGAACCTGCGCGTATTTTGATGGTGTGATTTCGGGTCAGAAGCATCGTTTGGGAAAGCGCCGCAAAGACAGAAAACCAACAGCCTGTATCGGGATCCGTATTTGAAAAATACACGTTCAAAATTGGTTTTCCGGGTGTAATTTTAACTTCCTCGGCTGACAGAACTGGAATGCCTGCAATATCAAATTTGCGCACGACCTCTGCCTGAACATTGGGCCCAAAATCTCCTATGTAACTATAGGGCCCGCGCAGGTTCGATAGTTCAAAATGGACACCTTCAAGCCCTTCAAGCGTTTTGATCTTTTCAGATTCCGGCCAGCTTTCTGCTTCAAATCCCAATATTGCCTGCGCGTCTGTCTGCTGGCACCAATTTGGTGCCTCGGGGTGTTCGGCCGATTGTCCACGACGTTCCGCCAAACGGGCCATCGAACCAGTGATTTGTTCGGCTGACTTTCGATCTGTCTCCTCTGCCAGACGGGTGATAAAGCGACTAACCGGATCGCAATGTCCTTTTTCTGCACAAAGTTGCCGATCCGTCGCGCGCTGTTCCCAAGTAAACCAAATACGATTCAGCGGCGCCTCTGCCAAAGCGGTAGAGCCGACCCAAAAAATGGCCGCAAGCGTCAATAGGTGTCTTCGCATGGATCGCTCCTGCATAATCGACGATATTTTTAAGGAACAGAGATGATGTGAGCGTAAAGATTTCAGCTGGAAATCAATAAAGTTTTAAAAATCAGAGGTGATGCCCTTTTTCTCCCAATCTCCAAAACGGGTGGGTTCTGGTCCATCCCGTCCGCCCAACTCTTTGGGCATTTCTTCAGGATGCGCCGCGTCTTTACGTTCACGGGCCTCGGCCAAGGCCCGTTTTGCGGCTGCTTTTAGGCGCTTTTGTTTTTCGTTCATTTCGCTCATATGCTTGATTTAGAATGCTTTTGGATGAAAGGAAAGCAAATGTCCGGGGATGCGACGCCTGCAAGACAGCTTGCCCTTTCTGCGTTAAAGCAAGTTCTAAACGACAAGAAATTTCTAACAGATGTGGAGCTAAGCGGTCCGGTTGAGGATCAGGCACGCGCACAGAGTTTGGCGCGTGGTGTGCTGCGATTTATCACGCGATTGGACAGCGTTCTAGAAAGCTTTCTAAAAAAGCGCCCGCCAACGGCGGTCATGCATATTTTAAGAATTGGGTCTTTTGAAATCCTTGTCGAAAAAGGTGCGGATCATGCTGTGGTCGATCAAGCCGTGCGTCTGACCAAAGGAAATTCCAAAACCGCTGGCTTTAAAGGATTGGTAAACGCTGTTTGCAGAAAGCTTGCAACAGCGGAGGCGCAGGAGGTCTTTTCGACTACAACGGCGCCAATGCTTCCAAATGCTTTTCTTGGTCAAATGAAATCTATCGAGGAAGACGCATTTCAAAATATTTCAAACGCGCATCAAAAAGGCGCGCCGATTGATATCACTTTGAAAGATATCGAGTTGTCGTCTTACTATGCAGAAAAATTTGATGCTGCGCGCCTTCCGACTGGATCGTTGAGGTTAAAAACCCCAACACAAATTTCCAAACTTGATGGGTTTGTGGACGGCAAATGGTGGGTGCAAGATGCTGCTGCGGCTATGCCTGCGCGATTGCTGGGAATTCAAAAGGGTATGCGTGTCTTGGACCTTTGCGCTGCCCCCGGTGGGAAAACCTTACAGCTTGCATCAATGGGCGCAGATGTTGTGGCGTTGGATATATCTAATTCACGCATGCAAACGCTTCGCGAAAACTTAAAACGCTGCCGGTTGGAAGCAGAGATTATTGTGAAGGATGCATTGCTTCATGATCGCGAACAATATGACGCGATCCTGTTAGATGCGCCGTGTTCCGCCTCTGGCACAATTCGGCGCCACCCTGAATTACCAATTTTAAAGGCAAATATGGATTTGGGCGCGCTTTTGACTTTGCAAAAAGACTTGCTGGCACGCGCAACTGCGTTGTTGAAGCCGGGCGCTGAAATTGTTTACGCAACGTGCTCGCTGTTCGATGCGGAGGGGATTGCACAAGCAGAGTGGGCGGAAAAGAAACTTTCCCTAACACCTGCCAAATTTGACGCAGAAAATTTTGGCCTTAGCAATGCATTTCAACCCGCGCCGCATTGCTTGCGCTTGCGTCCAGATTATTGGCCAGATCTCGGTGGGATGGATGGGTTTTTTATGGCGAAATTCACCAAGACGGGCTAGATATCCCCTTAGGATAAGGAAGCACAGATCATGGGCGTTGGCCTTGGCAATCGTTGGGCGGCATGGCGCAGCAAACATGTGCGGGCATCTGGCAGTTTTACGTCCCAACCCGAACCCCGGTCCATAGGCATTCCAGCCCGGGGTGCACAGATGAAAGTTGGCCAATTCCTTTTTTCTGGTCATTTGGTAGAAGCGCCAAATACCTCAATTTGGGATATTCCAAAGTCATCGACAGAATTTGAAATCGACATTCATGGCTTCCATTGGTTAGATCACCTTGCCGCCGAGGGGTCTGCGGACGCACGCAGACTTGCACGTGATTGGGTATTTCAATGGGGACAACGATTTGGCGGCGGCGGGGGGCCAGGCTGGCAACCCTCGCTTGCTGGTCGTCGGCTACTCCGTCTGATCAACCACTCTACTATGCTGCTCATGGGTGAGGAAAAATCCCGACAGGATGCTTTCTTTAAACTGGTCAGCCAGCAAGGCTTTTTCCTTAGCAAACGCGCTCAAAAAGAGCGTCCCGGACTGCCGAGAATTGAGGCGTTGGCTGGGCTTATCCACGCCGCATTATCTTTTGATCGACAGCGAAAATATCTTGATGCGGCAATGGCGGCATTGGCCAAAGAATGCAGCAGTGTCGTTGATGAAACAGGAGAAATCCCCTCCCGAAATGCAGAAGATCTGATGAATATCTTTACCGCGTTGGCTTGGGTCACACATGTTGTAAGCGAATCTGATTTGGTGCCAGAGCGAGAACATATGTTGGCGATGGAAAGGATCGTTCCAGTTTTGCGTAGCCTGCGTTTGGGCGATGGCGGCTTGGGGCATTTCCATGGGTCTGGGCGCGGTATGGAGGGGCGTCTAGATCAGGCGCTGATCGATTCTGCGGTGCGTATTCCCGCCGCAGAAGAGGGCGGAATGGGCATCCACAGGATTGCCCAATCTGGTGCCGTTCTTTTGGTGGATAAAGGGCCTCAATCGTCGAAATACGCGAAACACTTTTCGCCTATGGCCTTTGAATTTTCTTTTGGGCGGGTTCCATTGATCGTGAATCCTGGACCAGGAAACATTTTTGGCGATGACTGGCGACGAACATCTGCCTCGATCCTTGCGCACTCCACAAGTTCGGTGAATGACGAAACACCGAAGTTGAGATCCGACAAGGGCGTTTTGCTAAAACCGGATGTAACTAGCAATCGAAACGCTTCTTTTGCCATGATTGCAGCTGGCTATGATGCTTACAGCGCTTCGCATGGGTTGCGCAGCTATCGATCTTTAGAATTATCATCCGATGGTCACATATTGCGCGGACGTGATGTGCAAGCGGCTGAAACGCCAGAGCAGCAAAAGCAGTTCAAACGCTGGCAAAAGAAAAACCGCAAGCGCGGCATACCATGGAGTATTCGCTTTCACCTTCATCCTGATATTGCCGCGGAAGTTGGCATGAAAGGCAAAGCGGTCACTCTGACCACAAAATCGGGGGATGTCTGGGTTTTGACCCTCGATGAGGCCAGCCTGAAACTCGAAAAATCGGAATATATGCAATATGGTCGTTTACATCCGCGTGCGACAAAACAAGTGGTGGCAACTGCCCGCGCGACCTCGTATGAGAGCGTCGTAAATTGGACGCTTCGCAAATCATAAATATACTCGAAAGGTATTCCTTTGAGCTTTCAAAAAATTTCCCGTGCGCTTCTTTCTGTATCCGACAAAACGGGCCTGATCGATCTTGCCAAAAACCTAAATGACTTTGGTATTGAGCTGTTATCGACTGGGGGCACAGCAGCGGCATTGCGCGATGCTGGTTTGGATGTGCGCGATGTAGCCGATTTGACCCAGTTTCCTGAAATGATGGATGGGCGCGTGAAGACCTTGCACCCGAAAGTGCATGGCGGGCTGTTGGCCCTTCGTGACAATGTTGAACATCAAACGGCGATCGACACCCATCATATTGAGCCCATCGATTTATTGGTGGTGAATTTATATCCGTTTGAAGAAACCGTTGCGGAAGGCGCCGATTATGAAACCTGCGTCGAAAATATAGATATTGGCGGTCCTGCAATGATCCGCGCCGCGGCCAAAAATCACAGCTTTGTAAATGTAATCGTTGATGTCGATGATTACGCGGTCCTGACAGAACAGTTGACAGACAATGATGGTGCCACGGATTTAGAGTTTCGTAAAAGGCTTGCCCAGACCGCCTATGCCAGAACAGCGGCTTATGACGCAGCTGTGTCAACGTGGATGGCGCAAGCCATCGGAGCGTCCGCGCCACGACGCAAGGCAATCGCCGGTGATTTCTCGCAAGAGATGCGCTACGGTGAAAACCCCCATCAATCGGCCCGGTTTTATAAGTCGCAAAATATTCGAACCGGTGTTGCAACAGCAACGCAACATCAAGGCAAAGAGCTGTCCTATAACAATATCAACGATACGGATGCAGCGTTTGAGTTGGTTGCGGAGTTTGATCCAAGGGATGGACCAGCGGTCGCCATCATCAAACATGCCAATCCGTGTGGTGTTGCAAGAGGTCGCACAATGACTGAGGCCTACGGGCGCGCTTTTGATTGCGATCGAACTTCGGCCTTTGGTGGGATTATTGCGCTGAATGGCGAACTTGATGGTCAAACAGCCGAAGAAATTTCGCAAATATTTACAGAAGTCGTGATTGCGCCGTCGGCGACGGATGAGGCAAAAGAGATTTTTGCCGCGAAGAAGAATCTGCGTTTGTTGACAACGAATGGTTTGCCAGATCCAGCACAGGCAGGCGAGATTTGGCGCCAAGTCGCTGGTGGGTATTTGATCCAAGATCGGGACAATGGTTTGATCACGAAAGCGGATTTAAAGGTTGTTACCAAACGTGCGCCGACCGATGCAGAAGTGGATGATATGCTGTTTGCATGGCGTGTTGCAAAACATGTGAAATCCAACGCAATTGTGTATGTCAAAGATCAGGCAACGGTGGGAATTGGCGCTGGACAAATGAGCCGGGTCGATTCGACAAGGATTGCTGCTAGAAAATCACAAGATATGGCGGAGGTTCTGGGCATTGATGCGCCCTTAACACAAGGGTCCGTTGTGGCATCTGATGCGTTTTTCCCATTTGCGGATGGTCTTATCACCGCAGCCGAGGCAGGCGCGACCGCGCTGATCCAACCCGGTGGGTCCATGCGGGATGAAGAGGTGATAGAGGCTGCAGACGCGCGTAATTTGGCGATGGTCTATACAGGGATGCGCCATTTCCGGCACTAGATCATCATGCGCCTTATTATCATTTTTTCTGTTATCTTCTTTGCCATCGATCAGCTCAGCAAATGGATCATGCTGGGTCCGTTGGACCTCCAACTCGTTCGCGAGATTGCAGTTTTCCCACCCATATTAGTCTTCAAAATGGCTTGGAACGATGGGATAAATTTTGGCCTTTTGGGTGGTTATTCCGAATATTCCCGTTGGATACTTGTCGCTATCGCTGTTGCCATTTCAATTTGGATAGCACTTTGGGCGCGACGATATGCTGGTCTATTTCCTGCGCTCTGCGCCGGAATGGTCGTCGGCGGCGCGCTAGGAAATGCGATTGATCGCGTGATTTATGGTGCAGTCGTAGATTTCTTGAATATGTCGTGTTGCGGTATCGACAATCCATATGTCTTCAACTTGGCAGATGTTTTTGTTTTTGCGGGCATTTTTGGCATCCTTATTTTCTCGAACCGATTTAAACTAAAGCCGTGACGTCGGATTTAAGATAGGCTAGAAAATTGCAAACAAGGTTTGTGGGACGGTCATGAAATTTCGGGCGATACACGGATTGGCAATTTTATCTGCTGTTGTGCTAAGCGCATGTGAAGGCGCGCGTAACGCGGATATTGGCAATGAGGGCCCAGATGAATTTTTGGTTCTTCCGACCAAGCCTTTGGAAACGCCTGAGGATTTGACGGTTCTGCCTGAACCAACCCCAAATGGTATTAACCGTGCAGATCAACGCCCGATTGAAGATGCGGTTGTTGCCCTTGGTGGCCGTGGTGATCGTTTGGTTCCCTCCGGCTCTATTCGTTCTGATGAACAGGCGCTTCTTGCTGCTGCCTCTCGTTTTGGTGTCACCCAAGACATTCGCCAAATCACGGCGCGAGAAGACGAACAATATCGCCGCCAAAATGGTGAGCGTATCTTAGAGCGCGCCTTTGGTGTCGATGGATATTTACGCAGATATGACCGCCAGCGCTTGGACGCAGATGCAGAATTG
>JBCCGP010000001.1:0-130683 GCA_039029215.1 Pseudomonadota bacterium | reverse complement strand
TTACACAGCCGTAGAATGTCAGGACGGTTATATCATCTTAGCGGTCGGCAATGATGGACAATTTGCACGATTTGCAAAAATCCTTGGGCGCGCAGAATGGGCACAAATGGACGACTATCGCACCAACGCGGCACGGGTGATTAACCGTACAGATTTGATGGGTCTTATAGAATCCGAAACGAAGACCTGGTTGAAATCAGATTTGTTGACGGCTTGCGAAAATGAAAAAGTACCAGCTGGGCCGATTAACGATCTGGCGGAGGTTTTCGCAGATCCTCAAGTACAGCATCGGGAATTACAGCTTGATTTGGATGGCGTGCCAAGCGTGCGCAATCCAATTCGATTTTCAAATATTGAACTGCCAGACCCGAGGCCGTCGCCCAAGCGTGAAGAATAGCTATTTGAACAACGCTTTTATGCGTGCTTCCAAGGGTTTTGGATCATCAAAACGCATACGCACCGGAAGGCTCATCACATGATGTCGCCATTCTTCGGGCAAGCGCACAGCATCTTTTTCGGTTGTCACCAAAATTGCGTGTTTGTGAAACGCCTCGCGTTCAAGCCGCGCAAGGATTGTATCATTGAATGGCTGGTGGTCATCAAACGCATGGGTCGCCACTAAGGTTGCGCCAAGTTTCTTCAAGGTGGCGAAGAATTTTTCCGGTCGACCGATGCCAGCAAAAGCGACAATATGCGCATCCGCCCAGTCCATACCCATATCAATCGGGTTTAGTGCCGCATTGATGACAGGCGGATGATCCAAATCGATTTGCCCGCCGACCGAGATCACCAAATCGGTTCGCGATAGACCGACATTCACAGGTTCACGCAACGGGCCTGCGGGAAACACGGACCCGTTCCCAAAACCCATTTTCGCATCAACTACTGTCAAGGTCAGATCATAGTGCAGCGCTGGGTTTTGAAGCCCGTCGTCCAAAATCAACACATCCGCGCCATCATGTGCTGCGGCTTTCGCGCCTTCCAATCGGTCTTTTGACACCCAAACATCAGCAAAAGTCGCAAGCAAAATGGGCTCATCGCCGACCTCACTCGGTTTATGATTTTGCAGGACTTTGACGGGCCCGTCCAAAGCGCCGCCATATCCCCGGCTGACCACTGCGGGTTTTCGGCCCATATCCTTCAGCATTTCGATTAGCGCTATGACGGTGGGTGTTTTCCCGGTGCCGCCTAAATTGATATTGCCAACGCAAATGACCGGAATGCCAAGTCTCTCTCTTGAACCAGCGGCCAAGCGTCTTGCGGTTCCAAAAGCATAGAGCCAACCAAGCGGCGCAAGTAAAATTGACGATAAGGTCGCGTGTTTTTTGAACCAAAATCTAGGCGGCTTCATCACTTTCCACCTCAAATTCCATCAGTTCAAAATCCAAATATTTGGCCAACAGTTCTAATACGCGATCTGTAACGCCCGCACCGCTGGAACTCACCTCCCATGCGGCATGGGCCATGCGGGCTGCTTCGTCAGGCGCACTGGCGGCGATCAATGCTTTGAAACAGCTATCTGAATCAAACACCAGCTTTGTTGCGCCTGCATCGGTCAAACGATCATAAGCATTTTGGTGGTTGCGAATACTGGGTCCATGAAGAATTGCAGAGCCCAAGGCGGCGGCCTCAAACGGGTCATTCCCACCTGTATTCGCAAAAGATCCACCCACAAAACTGACCGGTGCCAATCGGTAAAAAAGCCCCAAATTTTCTTTATTTCCAACAACAAAGACATCCGCAGCGGCACTTGGATAATCCTCTGCCGATTCCTCCGAAACACGCAGCCCCATCGCGCTGAGGCGCGTTAAAACAGATCCAATTTCATTTGGATCAGCAACATGCAAAATCAAAAGGGCGCGCTGCGCAAATCGGGACATGCGCGATTGAACTTTTGCCAAGGTCGCGACCTCGCCCGGGTCCACGTAAGATGCAAACCAGACCGTTCGGTTTTGCAATTGGGTTTGGAATTGCAATCGCCGTTCCTCGTCATAAGGCAGGGCAACTGCGCCCGCGCTCATGACCCCCACGACTTCTAATTTTCGACGCGGCGCGCGCAACCATCGAAGCCTGCGCGCTGATTTGTCAGAGCGGACCAATATCCTTGAGAAGCAATTGAAATAAGATGCGATGAAACTTGGAAACCAAGAATAACGATATCCTTGCTTTCGGGAGATCCCGGCATTTGCACAAATCACTGGAATACCCTCTTTGGCTATTCGCGCCATCAACGCTGGATATAGTGTGTCAGATATCCATACCCCGGCATCTGGTCGCCAATTCCCGATAAATCTGCGCATGAAGTGGGGGAAATCTTGGGGCAATACCTGATGAATGACGTCGATCAAATCGTCGGATGATGTGTCGATTGGTTCTTCTGAAGTCACTAGAATTTCAAGGTCGGGCAAATAGTCCAATAGTGTAAGCTTCAGCTCTCGAAAGGAGATAAGCATTTCTGCATCTCGGACATGGAACCATACAAGCTTTCCCTCAGGGCGCTTAGGAAGGTTTTCTGCCAATATTTGATCGACAGTCTTTGTCGAAACAAGATCGTTGGTTTTTTCTCTGGTCAATTTGGCCGTGACAAATCTTTGGCGCAGACCTCCGACCAACAAATACCACCAAAGACCAAATGCGGGAAACAAGTCTTAACCAAGTTCCTCTGTCGCGCTTGCGGGTGTCTGCTCGTCGCGAAGGCGATGAAGATGCGCAATAAAATAGCGCATATGGGCGTTATCAACAGTCGATTGGGCCTTTGCCTTCCAAGCGTTATAAGCCTCGTCATAGTTTGGATAGATGCCCACCAAATCAATTTCCGATACGTCTCTGAAAATTTTCCTTGTGGGATCTTTTAGTTCACCACCGAATACAAGATGAAGTCTTTGCGTCATGTAATATGTTCCAAATGATTCACTTTTGATGTGCCAAAGAACATCATACCAAATCAAGCGTTAATCTGGATCGCTTTGATTTCGAAACTTAAAACAAAACCTACCTTTTTGACTAGGTCATTTGGAATAAAGCGTGAGAAAATTAACATTATAACCAAGATTATGTTGAATTTTCTTAAATTTTAGCGAGATTAGTCCTTAATGGGGCCAATCTCATTTGAACAGCGAAGGGGCAATCAATGAAAAACTCTGTGGGTAAGGTCGGTTTGTCGGCCGTGCTGCTTATTGGCACGTCACAATTCTCGCTTGCACAGGCGCCAGCCTGTACTGAAACATCACCATCGGTTTGGGAATGCGAAGGACTAGGCTCGGGCATAGACCTCAGGGGACCTGCTGGCGACGGTGTCGATATCACTGTTAAGGAAAATGCAAACATCTTCAATCGTGGTCCATATACAATTGGAGTTGGTAACGAAGCGGATATTCAAGTTGATGGAAATTTAAGTTCAGATGGCCCAGCAACAATTTCAGCTGGAAATGGTGCTGTAATAAATGTCGGAAGTGATGGAGATGTTGAGAACAGCCCGCTAATGTC
The DNA here is from genome assembly GCA_039029215.1 of Pseudomonadota bacterium. GTDB lineage: Bacteria > Pseudomonadota > Alphaproteobacteria > Rhodobacterales > Rhodobacteraceae > Amylibacter. The sequence goes on along the minus strand of JBCCGP010000001.1, from coordinate 127,197 downwards.
GCTTACAAACCAATCGGCCCCAATCGCAACGCCCAACATGCCTCAAAGCGGCGAAGCAATCCGCGTCGGTGATGATGCGGAAATACGTGTTGATGGCCGCGTCACATCGTTAAATGGCTCAGCAATTGCTGCCAAAGATAGGGCAATGATCGTCGTAGGTGACGGTGGATTGGTACAGGCCGGGGCGCAAACTGTCCTTGTCGAACAGGGTGAAGATTCTCGCACGCCACTATCCAAGCGCGGTGGTGGCGCAGGAAACGGCATCGTTGCCAGAGATGCTGCGATGATCACAGTTGAAGACGGCGGCACAGTGCGTGCAATTCAAAGTGGCTTGAATCAAGGAAGTGCGTCACTTGGTCCAGGTAAGGGTGGCCCCGACGGCGGGCATGCCATCAAAGTCAAGAACGATGCCGATATTCGTATTGACGGCACTGTTTCGGCCGAGGGTGGTGGCAATGGCATTGATGCTGGAAAAAAGGCCACTATTGTCGTTGGTGCAACTGGCCTCGTTGAAGCAACGGATGGCGTGGACCCTTATATGGGCAAGTTCGACGCCACTTCTGGTCGCCCGATGAGCTTTGCCAGTGGCAACGGTATCGACGCTGGGGATGATTTGACACTGGTCGTGGAGGGCAAAGTCAGCTCCGACAGCGAGGATGGCGTTAATGCAGGCGAAGACGCGCAAATTTTCATTGCCGAGGGCGGTGAAATTATGGCGGGTGACGACGGGATCAATGTTGATGAGGGCTCACTTGTTATCAACGACGGTGACATCACGGCGGGCGATGAAGGTATCGAAGGCGATGGTGGTCTTTTTGTAGCAAACAATGGCACGATCACGTCTGTAGAGCATGGCATTGAATCCGGTATGGGCAATATAATTGTCAACAACGGGACGATCACATCCACCGGTGAAATGGTGATGAAAAAACCCATCCCGGAAGTGAGCAAGGGCGGGTCAAAAAAAGACCAATATGATGCGATTTCCCTATACGGCCTTTCGCTTGTCGGCAACTTCGGAACGATCAACTCGGCAGATGATGGCATCAATATCGGTTGGGGCGGCCTTGTTCTAAACGATGGCGATATTAACGCTGACGATGAAGGTGTTGAAATTGGTGATCTTGGCTTTTTACTAAACCTTGCGGGTGGATCAATCGACGCAGGGGAAAACGGTGTCGAGCTAAACACCGGCTTTGTTTACAACGCAGGTGATATCACTGGGGGTGACGCAGCAATTCTTGTAACCAACGATCCAATGGGTGAAATCCCAATCCCCATCGGACTTACCGCCGAAGACGAAGAAGAACTTATTCCCGATCCTTACGAGGAATTTGCTGAATTGATTGACGTGCTTGGTGAAACTGGTGAGTCAATTTTTGAAAAACTTAGCGGTATCGAACTCTTTGGTGAAGGTATTGGCGAAGGCATAGCCATGGGCGCTGTCGGACTTCGCGATCTAGGCGCGGTTATCTACAACGAAGGTACGCTCGAGGGCGAATATGGCCTGTATGTCGAGCGATCCAAACGCGGTGGGCGGAGATCGGAATCAATGCTTGATCCGGGCCATGACGATGAAGCTCTTTCCATCATAACGGATGCGGAGATTATGCCACCGCCACGTAGCAGATCAGTCATCTTCATCAATGATGGCCAATTGACAGGTACAGGCGGTATTGCGGCAAGCTTTGCCGACGGGGATGACGCGTTTATTTGGCTTGATTATTCCTCCGTCGATGGGGACGTCCACATGGGTAAAGGTTATGATGGCCTTTATGTCCTTGGTGCAGAATTACTGACGGAGACATATTTTACGTCCCTAGAAGATGTCCAAATCGAGGAAGGCGTTGCCGCGATATTTGTTCCTGATGAGGAAAAACCAAAACCAAAACCAGTTCCAGGCGCGGCAAGCTTGTCGACAGAAGAAGTCGCAATGCCAGGAAGTGTGAACGGTACGCTTTACACTGCCAGCGGCTCGATGATTGGTGCGGGTGGCACTTTGTCAAGTGCGTTCGCGGAAGACATCGCAGAACGGGTTTTGAATTTACAACGCACAGGTGACGATAGTGGTATCGCAACGCAAGGTGCCGGGGGTTCAGACAAAAACTGGTGGGTCTTTGGGGGTGCAACATTCCAAGAAGACCGTGGCCAAGGATTTACGCAAGAATCTCAAAACCTGACATTGGGCCGTAATTTCGGGGCGTTTGATCTGTTCGTTGGGCTTCAAAACGCAACCGCCAACATGTCCGCATCTACTGAACATGTTGATCAGCAAATGCTATATGCTGGTGCGACCGGTAGTTTCGATATCAACGAGAATTTAGAGTTGGTTGGTATGGCGATGCTCGGTTTGACGGATGCTGATTATGTGTCCGGCGGCACGACCATGAGTGCAGATGGTACGTTTGGGTCAGTGTCCGCGCGGTTGAACTACAATATCGGTGGTTTTGTTACTGGAACCTATCTGGGTTACGCGCGTCAAAATACTGATGCGCTTGCTGCGGGTGCTTTGTCGTTTAGCACGCAAACCGCTGATGCTGTATTTGGCGGCTTCGATATGCGCGCACCTTCCCTTAGCTGGGACAACGGCTTCGAGCTAAGCCCTGTCATTGGTTTTGGTTTCTTGAACGGAAGCTCTGACGGCTTTACCATGAGTGCGGGCGGTATCAGCACGACGGTTACTGGTTCAGCAGTAAATCAGCAGTATTTTGTTGCTGGTTTCGATCTGAGTTATGGTGATTGGCGCGGAACAATGCGGGTTCGTGGTGATACTGGAAACTACATGACTTTAGATTTGGGCATGACCCTACGCTTTTAATCTAAAACCTATCTAATCAAAAAAGGGCCTGCTATTTGCAGGCCCTTTTTTCGCAAGCTCTGATCCGCGAGTTATTGTTGCGGATAGATCAGAATTTCCACACGGCGATTCAACGACTTTCCATATTCCGTATCGTTGCGTGCAATGGGTTCCCATTCGCCGCGACCATAGGACCGGATGCGATCATACCCAACACCGTATTGTGTTAGTACATTTGTGACCGCCTGCGCACGACGCGCCGATAGGGCTTGGTTTGCATTCGCAGGTCCAGAACCATCGGTATGACCGATCGCATCGATCAAACTATTTGGATAGCGGTTCAGGCTTCCCGCAAGGCGCGCAACCGTTGCACGCGCGTCTTCGTTTAAATCCACAGATCCGCTTTCAAATGTCAAACCACCCGGTAAGTTCACCAAAATGTGGTCGCCATTGTTGATCACGGATGCACCTGTACCGTTCATAGCAATTGCCAGATCATCTTGCTGCGCGGTGTAATCCTCTAGCGTTGCGGTTGAAACTTGTTGTACGGGTGCCGCCTGTGTCGTTGACGCCTGAACTGGCTGCGTCGCAGGTGCCGATTGAGTCACCGTGCTACGCGCACGTTCTTTTTCTTTTTGTTCCAGCCCATAGCCAACCGCAGCACCAGCCGCCGCACCAATCACAGCGCGTTTGATGGTTGAAGATGTGCTGGCGTCACCTAAAACACCGGTCGCACCAAGAAGTAGAGCACCTGTTAAAGCACCGTCACGTACTTTGTCATCGGCAAGTGCTGGGGTCACGGCCAAAGCCGTTAAAATAGTCGTCGTAATAAGAGCATGTTTCATCTCTGCCGCCTCTCTTTTTTGTTTCGCCCATTATTTTCGGGCGTTTCTAACCCCTAGAAAGGCATTGATTGGGGCTAAATCAAGGAAAACATGGTAAATTTTTTTCAAGCGGCTGTGTTTTGCGCATTTGCAACATCTTTGCGCAATGCTTCGCGCATAAGTATTGTACGTTTCACCGGCAGACCCCAATGATATCCACCCAAACCACCAGATTTGCGCAAAACACGGTGACAAGGCACAAGCCATGATATTGGGTTGCGCCCCACGGCTGTTCCCACCGCGCGTACCGCCTTTGGATTGCCGATATGTTCCGCAATTGTGCTATATGTCGTGACTTCGCCAGATGGGATCGCCAATAGTGCTTCCCAAACTTTCAATTGAAACGGCTGGCCCATCAAATGCAGCCTAGCCTCTTTTCCCGCAAGCAGCGTGTCGGCGAATACCCTGGCCTTATCTTGATCCTCAAAATACTTCGCTTTTGGCCATCGTTTGACCAAATCTTGATATGTCCAATCACGCCCTTTGACATCTGTAAACCCAAGCCCACAAATCCCGCGCGGCGTCCACATGATCAGCATCTCGCCATAAGGCGTATCGACATAGCCATAAGCAATATTCAAATCAGCGCCTGCTTTCGCGAAATCGCCGGGCGTCATCGCCTCCCAAGTCAGGAACATGTCGTGCAATCGCGATGGGCCAGACAATCCCACCTCATGCGCTGTCTCCAGCAAGGAATAGCGCTCCGCCAGCAACGTTTTGGCCAAATTCAGTGATAGATATTGCTGATACCGTTTCGGACTGACGCCTGCCCATGCCGTAAAGACGCGTTGGAAATGTGCAGGTGATAGGCCGATGGCAGATGCGATATCGTCCAAGCTTGGCTGTTCCGTATGCGAGCGCTCGATGAATTCAATCGCTCGTGCGATGATCTGATAGTGATATGGATCTTGTTTCATGCGCCCAGAATGCGCGCGTTTTTGCAAACGCGCCACCCGTTTCTTGCTAAAAAATCTTGTGGGCATCTGCATGACATGGCAAACGATCTTTGGTCTATGGGGAACGTTATGCCAAAGCAGCTTGGCTATCATAAAATTCATCAGATTTTCACAGCCTTTCGCGCGCATGAAGCTGAACCGAAGGGCGAGTTGAATCACGTAAATGCCTATACACTGGTGGTCGCGGTCGCGTTGTCTGCACAAGCAACCGATGTAGGTGTCAACAAGGCAACCAAAGCGTTGTTCGAGAAAGTTAAGACGCCCAGCGAAATGCTGGAACTCGGGCTTGATAATCTGACGGAGCATATCAAAACCATCGGTCTATTTCGGCAAAAGGCCAAAAATGTGATGAAGATGAGCCGGATCCTTGTCGAAGAGTATGATGGCGAGGTGCCCTCCTCCCGCGCGGCCTTGGAAAGCTTACCGGGCGTGGGGCGTAAAACTGCAAATGTGGTGCTGAACATGTGGTTCAAGCAACCAACCCAAGCTGTGGATACACATATTTTTCGCTTCGGCAATCGCAGCGGCGTTGCGGTTGGCAAAGACGTCGTAGCGGTAGAGCGCGCCATTGAAGACCACGTACCCGCCGAGTTTCAACATCATGCCCATCATTGGATGATCCTACATGGGCGTTACGTGTGTGTTGCACGCAAACCAAAATGTGCCAATTGCATCATCGAACCCTTTTGCGAATTTGAGGAAAAAACAAATGTCTAAAAATATCAAAGTCACCGGCATCGGCAACGCGATCGTTGATGTCATCGCCCAATGCGATGATGGCTTTCTAGAGACGCATGGCGTTGAAAAGGGGATCATGCAGTTGATTGATGGCCCGCGCGCGCGCGAGCTTTATTCAGTCATGCCAGCGGGAACAGAAAAATCTGGCGGTTCGGTTGCGAACTCAATTGCGGGTATCGCATCTTTGGGCGTGTCGACAGGATTTATCGGCAAGGTGAAGGAGGATCAATTGGGCGACATCTTTGCCCATGATATTAAAGCACAAGGCACTGTGTTTCGGACCATGCGGATGGAGGCAAGCCATGCCGACGAAACAGCGCGGTCTATGATCCTGGTTACACCTGATGGTGAGCGCTCGATGAACACCTATTTGGGTGTCGCCAACTTGCTAGATGAAGCCGATGTCGACGAGGCGCTCTTGAGCGATACCGAGATTGTTTATCTTGAGGGTTATCTGTTTGATCGGCCTGCCGCTCAACGCGCATTTGTTAAAGCGATGAATGTCACCAAAGCCGCAGGTGGGAAGGCGGCCCTTTCTTTGTCTGATCCGTTTTGCGTAGATCGGCATCGCGACGCATTTGCCGATCTCGTGGGCAATCAATGTGACATTCTGTTTTGTAACGATCACGAGCTTAAGTCGCTCTATCAGGTTGATGACATTGATGCCGCGATTGCGAATGCGCAGAAAGAGGTTGAGCTTGTTGCATGCACCACGGGCCCCGATGGTGTTCTAATCGGTACGGCTACCGATGTGATTACGCTACCTGCCGAAGATGTGGATGTCGTCGATAAAACGGGTGCGGGTGACATGTTTGCCGCAGGTTTTCTTGCAGGGCTATCGCTTGGGAAAGATTTAGCGATTTGTGGGAAAATGGGCGGTGTTGCTGCGGGCGAGGTGATTTCGCATATTGGTGCTCGGCCAGAGGTGAGCTTGGCCGAATTGTTCAAGCAGCATGGGCTTTAAGCTTTGAGCGCTGCATTTTGATCTGGCTATGTAGATTGACCTAATACATCTACGTACTGCGCATTTGGCGTCGCGGCATGACATTAACCTTTACTTCAATAACCTAGGTAATTGAAGTAAAGGTTAAAGCTACAAAACGCTCAAACATAGCTAATCAACATGTTCCAAAGCATACAGAACAAAACAAGAAACCCCTCGCAGAATCGCAGAAATTCATGCTATCCCTAGTAGGATGAGGCAGACAGAGCGCAAGATAGCGGAAAAACCGCCTGATATTCGACAGTTAGACCAAAACGCCCAAAACCGCATCGCGGCGGGTGAAGTGGTCGAACGTCCTGCGGCTGCGCTCAAAGAACTCGTTGAAAACGCAATCGACGCAGGTGCTACAAAGATCACCGTAACCATCGCGGATGGCGGCAAAAGCCTGATCCGGGTAGAGGATAATGGCCATGGTATTCCAGCGGATCAAATGCCGCTGGCGTTGTCACGCCATGCAACCAGTAAATTTGACGGCAGCGATCTTGTGAATATCGCGAGTTTCGGTTTTCGGGGCGAAGCGCTGCCATCACTGGGCGCTGTTGGCCGGTTAAGCCTCTCTTCGCGCAATTTGGCTGCACCAAGCGGTGCAAAGATCGAGGTATCGGGCGGAGAGATTGGCGATGTCACCCCGACCCCGATGAACCAAGGTACAATTGTAGAGTTGCGTGACATATTTTTTGCCACACCCGCACGTCTTAAATTCCTCAGATCTGATCGCGCAGAGACGCAAGCAATTACCGACAGCTTCAAACGCCTTGCCATGGCAGAGCCGACGATCAGTTTTGATCTTCAAGATATTTCAGGCAGCACATCAAAGCGCCTAGCGCATTACGATGGCACACAAGGTGAGCTTTTTGAAACACTCCAAAACCGTTTGCGGCAAATCCTTGGATCGAGTTTCATTGAAAATGCGCTGCCCATTGATGTGAGTAAGGAAGATGCCCGTCTGCGCGGCTATGTCAGCTTACCAACCTTCCATCGTGGCAATGCGCAACATCAGTTTCTTTTTGTGAATGGTCGTCCTGTCAAAGATAAATTGCTGATCGGGGCGCTGCGCGCTGCGTATATGGATGTGCTGCATGGCGGGCGTTATCCGGTTGTGGCGCTGTTTCTTGATCTGCCTTTTTCAGCGGTTGATGTGAACGTGCACCCAGCAAAATCAGAGGTGCGCTTTCGCGATGCATCGCACATTCGGGGCCTGATCATCTCTGCCATTCGCCATACATTGGCCGAAGGCGCTGGGCGTAGTTCTAACACAGTCGCAGATGCGGCATTGTCGGCATTCCAGGCCGAACCACAACAAGCGCGTATCTATCAAATGGATCATCGCGCGCAGCCAACACGACCCACATCACAGCTGGGATTTGCGGAAACACAACAGGCGTTCTCTGCACGGGTTGAGCCGGAAGAGGTGCCACAATCCGATGGACCATTGGGCGCTGCGCGGGCGCAAGTGCATGAAAACTACATCATCGCCCAGACATCAGACGGAATGGTGATCGTGGATCAACATGCGGCACATGAACGGCTGGTTTATGAGCAGCTGAAAGCGCTTCACGCCAAAAACGCGATCACAAGGCAGGCCTTGCTGATCCCTGAGGTGATTGAATTATCCGAAGGCGACTGTGCATTACTGCTTGAACATGCCGATGCGCTTGGCGCGCTGGGTTTGGTGATCGAAGGGTTCGGCACAGGGGCTATTGCGGTCCAAGAAATTCCCGCTGTTTTAGGCGAGGTAGACGCCAAAGCGCTGATTATGGATATGCTGGATGAACTGTCTGAACATAAAACCACAACAGAGCTTCAGTCGCGTATCGACGCGATCCTCAGCCGCGTTGCCTGCCATGGCTCGATCCGTTCGGGTCGTCAAATACGCGCCGAAGAAATGAATGCGCTTTTGCGTCAAATGGAGGCCACGCCGCTTTCAGGGCAATGCAACCACGGGCGCCCGACCTATGTGGAGCTGAAGCTCAAAGATATCGAAAAATTGTTCGGACGGCGATGATACAGATTGGCGATATGGAACTGCATTTGGATGACCCTGTCGTACTGGGTGCACTCGGTGGTGCGGTCATTTTGGTGTTATTGGTCATCCTTGCGATCCTTGCCCTTCGGGCTTCCGCACGCGCCGCACGGTCGGCAGAGCCGATGGCGGAACAAATGGCGCTGCTGGGTGATAGTCTGAAGTCACTGAGCGAGAACCAACATGCGCTTGGCGGCGGATTGCGCGCGGTGTCTGATGCGCAAGCTGCCGCACAGGCGCAAATGGTCAATACGCTAGAGCGCCGCTTGGAAGAGGTGCAGGTGAAAATGGGCGAGAGCTTACACGGCACCGCCCAGAAAACGGCACGCAGTTTGGGCGAGCTGCACACGCGTCTGGAAACCATCGACAAAGCACAGACGAATATCGAGAAACTGTCAGGCGATGTTCTCAGCCTGCAAGATATCCTATCAAACAAACAAACACGCGGTGCATTCGGGGAAATCCAACTCAATGATATTGTGTCCAAGGCGCTTTCACCGGATGCCTATAGTTTCCAAGCTACGCTTTCGAATGGCAAACGTGCCGACTGTTTGATCCATCTGCCCAACCCGCCAGGCCCAATTGTAATCGACAGCAAATTCCCGCTGGAGGCTTTTGAGGCAATAAACCGCGCGAAGACTGAGCGAGAGAAGATCGAGGCCGCGCGCGCCTTCAAAGCCGCCGTGCGCAAACATGTGCGCGATATTTCAGATCGCTATATTCTGGATGGCGAAACCGCGGATGGCGCTTTGATGTTTTTGCCGTCCGAGGCTGTCTATGCCGAGCTGCATGCCAATTTCGCAGATGTTGTGCGCGAAAGTTTCGAGCTGCGGGTTTGGATCGTTTCCCCCACGACATGTATGGCAACCCTCAATACAATGCGCGCCGTCCTAAAAGACGCACGAATGAAAGAGCAAGCAGGCGCCATCCGAAAAGAACTGTCCGCCTTGTTCAAGGATGTCGAACGCCTTGGCCTGCGGGTTGATAACCTCGACAAACATTTCAGCGCAGCAAATAAGGACATCGAGGAGATCAAAATTTCAGCCTCCAAAGCGGGCAATCGCGCGCGTAAATTAGATCGCTTTGAGTTTGATGAGGTCGCAGATCAATCTGCCGAAGTTCTGAAGCTGACGCCCAAGAAGTAAGATCGAAGAATGCCCGCTTTATTGAAAACAGAGTTTACTGCAAAAATCGAATATCTTGGTTATGTTGGCGATCGTGCGGTCGATTTGGCATCTGCGCCAACCCCGCATTTTGACCTGACATTTGCGGGCTTCGGGTCAGAGGCGCATGCCGGCGAAACAAGACCTTCCTGCGCACGGGTCCGGGACATCTATCCACGCGGAACACCCATTCGAAATACGCGCCAAATAAGCATCGTCTCGCAAGAGGAGCTTCAGCAGATCGCGCAAAATATGGGGATTGAAACGTTGAGGCCGGAATGGATCGGCGCATCTATAATGGTCAGCGGTTTGGCCGATTTTTCGCATCTGCCACCGTCATCCCGGTTGCGCGCGCCAAGCGGGGCAACACTGACCATTGATATGGAAAACCGCCCCTGTACGTTGCCCGCACCCGTAATTGAACAGCATTTTCCGGACAAAGGAAAACGCTTCAAAGCGTCCGCAAAAGGTCTGCGGGGTGTCACAGCATGGGTTGAGCGCGAGGGGCGTATATCTGAAGGTGATTTGTTGGAGCTATTCATCCCCGATCAACCGGCTTGGGATCCCAATAAATAGACATTTTAGCCAATAAAACCGATTCATGTTTCCAATAGGGAACAGGTGATAGAAGGCAACGACGAAATTTGACATTCAATGTCGGATTTATAACCTAATTTGCAATTTTCAATCGATAGATCGGGGCCGAAGCGAATCCGGAGGAGCTAAGGCATGGCCTATAAAACCGATATCGAAATTGCCCGCGAGGCGAAGAAAAAGCCGATTATGGAGGTCGGTGGCAAGCTGGGCATACCCGAAGCGGAATTATTGCCCTATGGCCATGACAAAGCCAAAGTCAGCGCGGAATTCATCAAAAGCAAAGCCAAAGATAAAGATGGTAAGCTCATTCTTGTGACCGCGATCAACCCGACACCCGCGGGTGAAGGAAAGACCACCACAACCGTCGGTCTTGGCGATGGTCTAAACGCGATTGGCAAAAACGCGATGATTTGTATTCGTGAAGCCTCGCTTGGCCCAAACTTTGGTATGAAAGGCGGCGCCGCAGGGGGCGGCTATGCGCAAGTTGTTCCAATGGAAGATATGAACCTGCATTTTACGGGTGACTTTCATGCGATTACGTCGGCACATAACCTACTGTCCGCGATGATCGACAATCACATCTATTGGGGCAATGAGCTGGAAATTGACATTCGTCGCGTCAGCTGGCGCCGGGTTGTCGATATGAATGACCGCGCTTTGCGCCAAATAAACGTGTCGCTCGGCGGGATCGCAAATGGCTTCCCGCGCGAAGGTGGGTTTGACATCACCGTAGCATCGGAAGTCATGGCAATCTTGTGCTTGGCCTCTGACCTGAAAGATCTGCAAAAACGCTTGGGTGATATGATTGTTGCCTATCGCCGCGATCGCTCGCCAGTTTACTGCCGCGATATCAAAGCAGATGGCGCTATGACTGTGTTGCTGAAAGACGCAATGCAGCCAAACCTTGTCCAAACGCTGGAGAACAACCCTGCATTCGTACATGGTGGTCCGTTTGCAAATATCGCGCATGGGTGTAATTCTGTCGTTGCAACAAAGTCGGCATTGAAACTGGCCGACTATGTCGTGACCGAGGCAGGCTTTGGTGCAGATTTGGGAGCAGAAAAATTCCTAAATATCAAATGCCGCAAGGCTGGGCTTGCGCCTGATTGTGTGGTTCTGGTTGCAACCATTCGTGCGATGAAGATGAATGGGGGTGTGGCCAAGGCCGATCTGGGGGCTGAGAATGTTGACGCTGTGAAAGAAGGGTGCGCCAATTTGGGTCGCCATATTGGCAACTTAAAAAGTTTCGGCGTGCCTGTTGTCGTTGCTGTGAATCATTTCGTCACGGATACCGAGGCAGAGGTGAAAGCGGTCATGGATTATGTCGAAAGCCAAGGGTCCGAGGCGATTGTGTCGCGCCATTGGGAGCTGGGTTCCGAAGGGTCCAAAGATTTGGCAACGCGTGTTGCAGAAATTGCCGACAGTGGTGTCAGCCAATTTGCACCACTTTACCGCGATGACCTGCCGCTGTTTGAAAAGATCGAGACGATTGCAAAACGTATTTATCGCGCTGACGAAGTTTTGGCAGATAAAAAAATCCGCGATCAACTGAAGCTGTGGGAAGAGCAAGGCTATGGCAATTTGCCAGTCTGTATGGCCAAAACGCAATACAGCTTCTCGACCGATCCAAATCTGCGTGGCGCGCCAACAGGGCATAGTGTGCCTGTGCGCGAAGTGCGGCTGTCTGCTGGGGCAGGCTTTATCGTTGTGATCTGCGGCGAGATTATGACCATGCCCGGACTGCCACGCGTGCCATCGGCAGAGGCGATTATGCTCAATGACGAAGGCCAAATCGACGGCTTGTTCTAAGGAAAGGTTCGCGCAGCTTCGGGGCATCGAGCCCCTGCGCTGCGCGGCCAAAGTTTTGGCGGGAAGGATACGCAAATGACAAAGATAATTGACGGTAAGGCCTTTGCAGCCAATGTGCGCGCGCAAGTCGCCGATGAGGTTTCGAAACTCAAAGAGCAGCATGGGATCACGCCGGGTTTGGCGGTCGTCTTGGTGGGCGAAGATCCAGCAAGCCAAGTCTATGTAAAAAACAAACATGCCTCGACGATTGAGGTTGGGATGAACAGTTTTGAGCATCGCTTGCCCGCGGACACGGCGGAGGCTGACTTGTTGGCCTTGATCGAGCAATTGAACGCGGATGAGGCCGTGCACGGTATCTTGTGCCAATTGCCGTTGCCGGATCATTTGAACGAAGATTTGGTGATCAATTCCATCGCGCCGGATAAAGATGTGGATGGCTTTCATATCTCGAACGTGGGTCTGTTGGGGACAGGGCAGAAATCTATGGTGCCTTGTACGCCGCTGGGATGTTTGATGATGTTGCGGGATCATCATGGATCGCTGTCTGGGATGAATGCGGTTGTTGTTGGGCGCTCTAATATTGTGGGTAAGCCGATGGCAAATCTGTTGCTGGGCGACAGCTGCACAGTAACGATCGCGCATAGTCGGACAAAAGATATCGAAGCGCTGTGTGCGCAGGCGGATATTTTGGTCGCCGCTGTTGGTCGTCCTGAGATGATCAAAGCCGATTGGGTCAAAGAAGGTGCGACCGTGATTGATGTAGGTATCAACCGCATTCCGCATCCTGAAAAGGAAGGTAAGACAAAGCTGGTGGGCGATGTCGATTTTGCCGATGTAGAGCCGAAGGCGGGTGCGATCACGCCTGTGCCAGGCGGCGTTGGGCCGATGACGATTGCGTGTTTGTTGGCCAATACATTGACGGCCTGTTGCCGCAAAAACGGGTTGGCGGAGCCGCAGGGATTGACGGCATAGCCGGCAATGCCCTAGCTAGGGCATCGGGTTAAGTATTTGTTTTAATTCGTTAATGTGGAAAATGGCCATCGCCATTTCACACTCAATCTAATATTTACAAAGTGGTTCAGGGCTTTGACGAATAGCCCCGCCCGGAATAACGGCGCGGAGCGCCGTGGGCGGGCGCTATAGCGAGGCAAGCACTGTCGAAATAAGGCAGCAATAATGCGGCTGGGATAAAGTGCCCAGAAAATAGATATTGATGCGCCCACCCGCGGTCAGGCACTCGCCCTCTTGTTGGAATTTTATCATTGTTGCCTTTGAACAAAGCTTAGATAGGCTGCACCCTAAGAACATAAGGGAGACACTCATGGTCAAAATCACAGGCTCCTGCTTTTGTGGGCAGGTTACATATCATGGCGATGTCGAGATTGTCGGGGCGGCGAATTGTCATTGTGATGATTGTCGCAAAGCCTCTGGCGCTGTTTATCTAACAAATCTTTTTGTCAAAGCAGAGGGGCTGAACTTTGAAGGTAAGACGATGGAATTTCATCACAAATCTGATCGCGGATCGGATATGACCAAGGTGAATTGTGCCGCATGCGGCGCGCCCATTTATGGGCTAAATTCTGCGCGCGAAGGGATGGTTGTGCTGCGCGCGGGTACGCTGGATCAAAAAGAGCTGATCACACCAAGCGTAAATGTATTTTGTGAAAGCAAAGTGCCCTCAACACCCTTAGATGGGACACTGGCACAATTTGACGGCATGCCGGGATAGACGACCCGCTGACGCAACTGTGAAGCGGCGTTGAATGATTGTTGGTTTGAGCCGCGCGGCACTTGGCCTATCAAGACAGCGATGGACCTTATTTTTGCCTATATTGCGGGGCTGCTGACGCTGATTAATCCCTGTGTTCTGCCGGTGCTGCCGATTGTGTTGGTCAGTGCGTTGCAGGCCGATCCGCGCGGACCTTTGGCCCTTGCACTGGGCATGTCGATGTCATTCGTGGGCTTTGGGATGTTTGTGGCGGTTTTCGGCCGTGCCGTTGGGCTGACCAGTGAGGTGCTTGCCGATATTGGTGCATGGGTGATGATTGGATTTGGGCTGATCTTGCTGATCCGGCCGCTAAGTGCTGTGTTTGAGCGCAGCCTTGCTGGGTTTTCCCAACGCGCAGATCGCGCGATTGATGAACAGGCGGTGGGCGGATTGCGCGGGCAATTTTTAGGTGGGCTTTTGCTTGGCGCGGTATGGAGCCCGTGTATCGGACCAACGCTTGGGGGTGCAATCGCGCTGGCCTCTGGTGGTGAAAGCCTGTTTTGGGCGTTTCTGATTATGGTGTTTTTTGCGCTTGGCGTATCGACCTTGATTTTGGGCATTGGCATGGGCGGACAATCCTTGATCCGCGGGCGGGCCAATGCGCTGCGCGGTTTGGCAGAAAAATCAAAACCGATTTTGGGGGCTGTGTTTTTAATGGTGGGTGCGATGATCTTGTTGCGCGTGCACCATTGGGCGGAATTTTGGGCGGTGGAAAACCTGCCGTCTTGGATTTTGGAACTATCTGTATCTTTATGATGAAAAGGAGATGAGAATGATCAGACGCACTTTTTTAGGCACAGTTGCCGCTGTCGCGATGCTGCCCATGGCAGCGTTGGCAGAGACGATTGATTATACCGAAGGCGCCATTCAAGCCGCGTTGAACGAGGGCAAAACGGTCTTTGTCGATTATGCCGCAAGTTGGTGTTCGACCTGTAAAGTTCAAGAGGGCAGGATTGCCGCTTTGAAAGATGAAAATCCTGCTTATGCAGAAAACATCACTTTTTTCCGCGTCGATTGGGATGAATTTGGGCGTGCGCCCGTTTCAACAGATCGCAATATTCCCCGCCGTTCGACGCTGATAGTTTTGAAGGGCGATCAGGAACTTGGCCGCATTGTTGCGGGCACGGGCAAGAAACAAATACAAAAACTGATGGATACCGCATTGGCAGCGGCAACATCTTAAGCCTTTTGATTGGCGCGGGGATCAGCTAGACCCCCGCGCGATGGCTGACACGAAATCAAAACAACAGGTGTTCACCTTGCTTGTCCAAATCGGACGGGCACCGGATGATGGGTTGCCAGACGGCGCCACAGGCGGGGCGTTGATGTGTTTTGCAACAGGTGTGGACGAGGCGGAAGCGGTGCGCGAAACTGTGGCGGTTTTGAAAAAGGCCGATTTGGCGCCGCTTGATGTAAGTGGTTATGGCACGTTGGATGAACGCTTGGCCGAGGGGCATGACATATCTGAGGAAGAGCGCAACTTGATGGGGCGGGCCTTGGAAGAAAACGCGGTGATTGTCTATCAGATGACGCCGTTTTTTGAGGAAGACTAGACGCGCGGTCCATTTAATTTTGCGAATTTATGACTTGGCCGCATTTTTGAAAACTCTGCCGGTTTGACAATCAAGAAAGCCGGTTTATCGGTTTACCGGAATTCAAGATTCTTCATCGTGGCTTTTTGATCAAAGGACTGTCCATGGATCAAATAAGAATGGAAATCAGATGTTGCGCATTTCGCCGCGCCTAGCGTTGATCAATATACCGCGTCGACAGCCTGTTGATTGCTGCGTGCAGAAGAATAGTAAAAACCGCCAACACGATCAGGGCCGCGAACATCAGTTCTGTTTTGGCGCGTCCATTTGCGAGCAACATCAAATACCCAAGGCCGCGTGATGCGCCGACCCATTCGCCGATGATGGCGCCAATCGGCGCATAGACTGCGGCCAGGCGCAGACCTGTTGCAAATCCGGGCAGGGCGGCGGGGATCTTGATATGGCGCATGATCCGCCACGGGCTGCCGCCCATGACTTTGGCAAGTGCCAACCAATCGGGTTGCGTGCGCATCAGCGCATCAAAGGTGGCAGATGTGACCGGGAAAAATATAATGATCAGCGCCATCGCAATTTTAGAGGCCAAGCCAAAGCCAAGCCAAAGGGTGAGAATGGGTGCAAGCGCGAATACGGGTATCGCTTGGCTGAAGACAAGCATTGGTTTGATCAGCGCCCGCGCCGCCGGCGAGGCGGCGAGAGCAATCGCGGTTGCCGCGCCAAGGATCGAGCCCAAAACAAGGCCGATTAGAATTTCCGAAATTGTGACAAGCGCATGTTCGGCAAGCAATGCGCGGCTGGTCCAAATTGTTTCGGCCACCAGCGCGGGGCCTGGCAAGATGAATTTTGGGAGACCCGCAAACCAGACAATGCCTTGCCAAATCGCAAGCCCCAAAAATGCCGAGAGTATGCCCGCACGCCATCCTGTCATTGCGTAAGCTCTGGGTGCGACAGTAGATTTTGATACAGCATTTTCTGCGTTTTTAACACCGCAGCAGCATCCAAGCTGCGCGGAGTTTTGGAGTTTGGCGCGGGGATTTTGCGCAGACCCGTTTGCTCCATAAGATATATAACCTGTCCCAACCGTGCTGCTTCCGACGGATCATGCGTGACCAAAAGGATGGTCTTGCCCAACAACAGCTCGGTCGTCAGGTCCTGCATCTGCAAACGCGTTAGCGCATCAAGGGCTGAAAATGGTTCGTCTAGCAACACAACTGGACAATCTTCCATCAGCGTGCGCGCCAGCGAGACACGCTGACGCTGACCGCCTGAAAGATGCTTTGGTTTCTTATGGGCGTGATCGGACAGACCGACCTTGGCCAGCAACTCAGCAGCGCGCTTTCGATCCGGTGGGTCGCCGCGCAAACGCGCGCCAAGCAATATGTTTTCCTGCGCACTTAGCCAAGGCAGTAGCAAATCATCTTGGGCCATGAAGGTGACTTTGCGCCCGGATATTTCGGGCTTGAACGCAATCTGACCCTTGAAATCTAGACCATCCGCAATACCCGCGATCAACCTTAACAGCGTTGATTTTCCCACCCCGCTTTGGCCCAAAAGGCAGGTCCATTGTCCGGCTGGCAGCGTCAGTGAGATATCCGAAAAGATCGGCGATCCTGCCCATGTGGCAGACCCGCTAAGTGTTATTTCGGGGGCCTGTGTCACGGGCGCGCGGCCATGTCCCAAAAACTGACCTCAAGCGCGGTTGCCATTGTGAACCTGTCACATAAGTTTGCCCATCGGGGCGCATTTGTTGGATCTGTTCCCAATCGACGTGCAACGGCTTGATCAATCAGCTGTCCGACATCACGGCAGACCTGTTGATACTCATCGCCCGCATAGGTGTTGATCCAATCGGCATAGGTTTCAGATTGCGCGGACGCTTTTAACCCTGTGCCAATCTCGCCATACCCCATGACGCAAGGGGCAAGTGCCGCCAACAGATCAAGCAGATCGCCCGAATGGCCCGCATCCAAAACAAACCGCGTATAGGCAAGGTTTTCCATCCGCTCTTTGGTTTGGAAAAGCATCTCCTCGCTGATCCCGGCATCGGCGCAGATTTTGATATGAAGCGCGATCTCCTCGTTGATCAGCCCGTTGACCGTGCCGGCCGCGAGGCGCATTTCATCCACGGTTTCTGCCTTGGTCACGGCAAGCGCCCAGGCGCGCGAAAAATGGATTAGAAAAACATAATCTTGCTTCAAGTAATGCAGGAACGCCGCGCGTGGAAGGGACCCATCACCAAGCCCCTTCACGAAATCATGTTGCGTGTAATCCGTCCAAGTTTCACCCGCAGCGCCGCGCCAAAGTTCGAACGTCGCTCCGTAGCTCATTGTGCCCCCAGATCGACGGCCAATTCGGACACAGGGCGAATGCCCTCGACCAAACCGGATGCTTCCAGAAACGCTTCAAAGCGCGCGTAGCGTCCCTCATCCAGCGCTTCGGGGCGCAGGGCAAAACGGGGCAGCGTATCAACCCACGCTTTTGCGTTTAACTCGTCATCCAACTCAACAGAGGTTCCCTTGAAAATTTCCCAGCTTTCTTCGGGATGGTTCACGATATATTGCGTCGCCAACTCTGTCGCGCGCAGGAAACGGCGGATCATATCTGTGTCCATCTCGTTTTTATTGGCGACATAAATCAGCTCGTCATAGGTCGGTACGCCCTCCTCTTCGACGAAGAAACATTTGCCTTCGACACCTTCGATTTCCATCTGGTTCAATTCGAAATTCCGATAGGCGCCGATGACCGCGTCAACTTGCCCAGACATCAAAGATGGCGAAAGCGACCAATTGACATTGACCAGCTCGACCTCGTCAAAGCCGACGCCGTGATTGCCAAGGATCGCGGTCAGCAATGCCTCTTCGACACCAGCTACTGAAAACCCGATCTTCATGCCCTTCAAATCCGCGATCTCTTTGATCGGGCCATCGGCCAGAACCAATAAGCAATTCAGCGGGGTTGCAACCAATGTGCCAACGCGCATCAAGGGCAAACCTTCTGCCACCTGCAAATGTTGGCTAGGCTGATAGCTGACAGCAAGTTCGGCCTTACCGGCCGCAACAAGCTTTGGCGGATCAGAAGGATCAGCGGGGGCGACTACCTCAACCTCCAGATTTTGATCAGCGAAATAGCCTTTTTCTTGTGCGACAATGATCGGTCCGTGATCGGGATTGATGAACCAATCCAAAAGCAATGTCATTTTATCCTGCGCAAGGCTTGGGCTTGCCACAAGAAGCGCCGCTGCGGTTAGTAGATGTTTCATAGTCTCTCCATATTTTAAGGTCCAAGGGCAACGAGCTTGATTTCCTCGTGCCAGTTTTTTGAAAGGTGATCGGCCGCCTGCCAGGCCCGCAGTCCAGAGCGGCACGCGAGAATGGTACGCTTATCTGGTGCCAGCGCTGGCGGGTTTGTGGCAAAATCCTCTAAGGTGAAGCGCGTTGCATTTTCCAAATGCGGCCCCGCCTCGTTTTCAGCGCGCAGATCGAAAACTTGGTCTGTCTGGGCAATCTGACTGGCGGCAATGAAATCTGGTTTGGGAATTGGGTCTTTGGCTTCTGAAAACGAAAACCCCCCAAAACGAATTTTTGTTGCATCATAGGTGGTTAGATGCCCTAGCGGTGCTTTTGATCCGCTTAGAAGTGTCAGGGCCATTTCTGCCTGAAGCGCGCCAATAACACCAACAGATGGGCCCAAAACCCCGTCCGCTGCACATGATCCAAGACGATCCGGCAGATCGGGAAAAACCGCACGAAGCCCGGGCGCACCGCCGCAGAATCCACCCACATACCCATCACGGCCGACAATGCTGGCGCTGATCAAAGGTTGGCCACTGGTTAGGCAAAAATCAGAGGCAATATAGCTGGCTGCGAAACTGTCCGCGCAATCGATGATTACATCCAAATCCGCGCATAATGCTGCCGCATTTGCGGGGTCAAAGCGCGTTTGATGCGGTTCTATCCGCACTTCAGCATTCAATGCTTTCATGTGATCCGCGGCGGCGACAGCTTTGGGTGCGCCGATATCGCTTTCACGAAACAGCGTCTGGCGATGCAAGTTGCTAAGCTCAACCTGATCTGGATCAACCAAGCGAATGAAACCGACGCCTGCACCCACCAAATATTGCAAAACAGGCGCGGCCAATCCGCCTGCACCGATCACCAAGACCGAAGCGTTACGGAATCTTTCTTGAGCGCCCGCACCGAAACCCTCGACGGCGATTTGTCTGGCATAGCGTGTCATTGGGCAACCTCCAGCCACGCATCGACACGCGCATCTGGGTTTTCATTGAGAGTGATATCCGTAACGGCAGAGACGATGTCCGCACCCGCAGCAAGCGCGCCTGCCGCACGTTCGACACTCATGCCGCCAATGGCGACCAAAGGAATGTCGCCGAGCCGCTTTTTCCATTCCGTGACACGATCCAAGCCTTGCTCATGCCATTTCATCTTTTTCAGAATGGTTGGATAGACAGGGCCCAGCGCGATGTAATCTGGGTCGAGCGACAGGGCACGATCAAGTTCCGCATGATCATGGGTGGAAATGCCAAGTTTCAACCCCGTCTTTCGGATCGCTTTGAGATCAGCGGTGTCCAAATCCTCTTGCCCCAGATGCAGCCAATCGCAATTTTGATCGATTGCGTGCTGCCAATAATCATTCACGACAAGCAGCACGCCATGGGCATCGCAAATCGCTTTGGCCTGCGAAATTTGATCACGCAATTCTGCTGTTTCCATATCTTTGATCCGCAACTGAACCAGCTTGATGCCGCGTGGGATCAAACGCTCAAACCAGCTGATGTGATCAAAGATTGGATAGAAAGCGGGCAGGGTCACAGGAACGCCTTTCCAATCACTGGGGTCGAGGGCTGCGCCATATCACGCGCATCCATCGGATCGGCTTTATGCGCCAAGGCCCCTGCCTCGACCGCTTTGGCAAAGCCCGTGGCCATCGCAACCGGATCGCCTGCATGGGCAACAGCGGTGTTCAGCAGCACGGCATCATAGCCCAGCTCAATCGCATGGGCCGCATGGCTGGGCAGGCCCAAACCTGCATCCACGACCAAGGGAATATCTGGGAAATGGGCGCGCAGCGAACGAAGCCCATAGATATTGTTCAGCCCCAACCCCGTCCCAATCGGCGCACCCCACGGCATCAAGACTTTGCATCCAGCCGCAACCAGTTTTTCACACAGCACCAAATCCTCGGTGCAATAGGGAAAGACGGCAAAACCGTCGTCCGCCAACTGCCTTGCAGCCTCGACCAGACCAAACGGATCAGGTTGCAGCGTGTCGCTATTCCCGATGACCTCAAGCTTGATCCAGTTTGTATCGAACAGCTCGCGCGCCATATGTGCGGTGGTGATAGCCTCTTTGACCGAATGACATCCCGCGGTATTGGGCAGCAGGGCGACATCAAGCTCTTTGATCAAATTCCAAAAATCTTGCCCTGCTTTTTCACCGCCCGCTTCTCGCCGCACGGAAACGGTGGCGACACCTGCACCAGAGGCCCGAAAAGCATCGGCCAGAATTTTGGGTGACGGATATTGTGCCGTGCCCAGCATCAGGCGTGAGTTAATTTCTGTGCCATAGAAAGTCGGCATCCTACCCCCCCTGCCTTGGCGCAACAATTTCCACACGGTCGCCCGCCGCCAATTCGGTATTCGCGCGTTGCGCGGATGGGACAAACCCCTCGTTCAAGGCGGTTGCGACTTTGGCGTCCATTTTGCCAAGCTCGACCAGCAGATCGGCTAGCGTCGTGGCTTGGGTTTCTATCGCCTCTCCGTTAACGGTGATCTTCATACCAATCCTCCGGTTCTTTGCCGTCCTGCACATAATCAGCGGCCATCATTGCCAGCGCAGGCGCCAGCAGAAACCCATGTCGGAACAGACCATTAAGGTAGATGCGATCTGTTGTCTGTCTGATCCGCGGCTGATTGTCTGGAAATGCCGGGCGTGCATCGACGCCGATCTCTAAAATCTCAGCCTCGCCAAAACTTGGGTGCAAGGCATAGGCGGCACTTAAAAGCTCTAGCACAGATCTGACCGAGGCACGGTCGCGCGCGCCACTTTCGATCTGGGTCGCACCCAGCATGAACACGCCATCGCCACGCGGCACGATGTACAGTGGATGGCGGGAATGTAGTAAACGCACGGGGCGGCGAAGCGTGATATCGAGGTTGCGGATCACCAACATCTCGCCCTTAACACCGCGAAGGTCTGACAGGGCATCTTGGGCCGCCAGCCCGCGACAATCGATGGTTTGCCCTGTTGCTTTGCCATCCAGCTTGATCTCGATCTGCCGCGCGCGCAGCGTATCTGACAAGTGGCCCAGCGCCTCGCGGGGGTTTAGATGCGCCTCGGCTTCTATATACAAACCTGTATCAATCGTATCGGACAAGTCAGGTTCAAGTTCAGCAATAACCTCTTTGTTGAGTGCATCCGCACCCTCGGCACGCCGCGCGAATGTGTTCAGATGCGCTTTGTCCCGATCCAAGGCAACAACCAAACTGCCCTTGCGCTGCACAGTCACATTTTGGTCCGTCCACCAATCGGCAGCGCGTTTGCCATGTGTGACGATTTCCGGTTCAGTGATCACACCTTCGCTGATCGGAGCCAGCATGCCACCTGCCCACCAGCTGCATGTGTGATCGGCGGGTTGTCCGTTGGGATCGATTATCTGCACCGACGCACCGCGCGCGGCGCATTCGGTGGCCATCGACAACCCCATGACGCCAGCGCCCAATATGGTGATATCTGCACTCATGCCCAAAGCGCGTGGAAATGATGGATCGGGCCATGGCCTTGACCGACGTTCAGCTCGTCTGCGCGTTTGATGGACGCATGCAGCCACGCATGAGCGGTGCCAACAGCATCCCCCAAGGCCATGCCCTTGGCCAGACAGCCCGCAATCGCCGAGGAATAGCTGCACCCTGTCCCATGGGTGTTGCGCGTATCAATGCGTGCAGCATCGAAGCTTTGCTGCGTACCACCTGCCAGCAACCAATCGGTGCAGGTCTGGCCACTGCCATGCCCCCCTTTTATCAAGACTGCTTTCGCGCCCAGTGCTTTCAACCCCTCGGCTTGTTCCAAAAGGTCCTCTTCCGATTGCTGCGCGCGGCCCAAAAGTTTTGCTGCCTCTGGCAAGTTGGGTGTGACCAATGTTGCGCACGGGAATAGATGCGTCTTTAGCGCATCCATCGCGCTGTCTTCCAAAAGCACCGCGCCGGATTTCGCGATCATAACAGGGTCCAACACGATTGGACCTTCAAAACCTGTCAGCGCATCCGCAACGGTCTTGATCAAACTGGGCGTGCCCAGCATCCCGATCTTGATCGCATCAACCTTAATATCAGAAAGCACCGTTTGGATTTGTTCGCCGACTACCTGATCAGGGATAGGATGGATCGCAGTCACCGCCTTGGTGTTTTGCGCCGTCACGGCTGTGATGACGCTGGCCCCATAGATACCCATCGCGCTGAAGGATTTTAAATCAGCCTGTATACCAGCGCCGCCGCCGCTGTCAGAGCCTGCGATTGTCAGGGCAATGCCAACCATCATAACATCCAATAAATTGGGCCGGCACCAAAGCAGTAGGAGAGTGAGCAGTTTTTGCAATCATTGTTCTGTTTCCTACGCCGGTGCTAGCCGGTTCAGGTTCGATGGGTTCGCGTATCGCATCTCAGCCCAGTATCTCGGGCACCCCAACAGGTTCACCTTCATCTGCCCGTTTCTACGCTTAGGAGTCAAGCCCCGCGCTGAAGAGAAGCCTTCAACCCGTTTGTCGCCTATCCGATTTTGGCGGGCTATTTTGTGATCTTAACGTTGGTGTTGATTGGTCTGTTTGGGTTGATAAACCGCCGTTTCAACCGGCATTTGGTGCTTGATGCGCGCCCGAAATTGAAGCTTTATCAAAATCTCATCCGCTGAATTTTCTATAATCTTGCGCGCACGCCCTGCGCTGGGTTTCCGCTTAAATTTTGCAAAATGCGCGAAAACCTTTAAAATGAAGCGCATAATACCTAATTTTTAAAAGAGACGGGTTTTTCGGGCATAAAAGTCCTCAAAATCCGCAATAACCGAAGGAGAAATCCTTCCATTGGAGGAGATAATAATGGGCAAAAGAGACGATTTAATCGCAACCTATGCAGATGATTTGCGCAACAAATGCGGCATGACGCCGGATATGGATTTGCTGACCAAAGTAACAATTGGCTGCGGTCCAGCGATTTATAATGCGGATGCCAGTACGGTTGCGGCCACGCAAGAGCATGAGCTGCAAACCGTCAAAGAGAATTTCTTGATGAAAAAACTGGGCTTGCCCGACAGCCCCGCCCTGATGGATGCGATCAATTCGGTTATGCAGACCTACGGCATGTCAGATCGGAATAAATACCGCGCTGTGGTCTATTACATGCTGGTCAAACATTTCGGCAAAGAAAGCGTTTACGGCTAAACAGCAAATTTTTCAGATTTAAACCTCGCCTGTTTGGGCGGGGTTTTATTTTGTCTTGCGCATTTCGGTCGGTGTGGTGCCAAAGTTCTCTTTGAAAATCTGGCTAAAATAACTCGCCCCTTCAAAACCGCAAGCGACCGCAATCTCAACAATACTCAACGCACTTTGTTGCACCAAGACACGCGCATGTTCCATGCGCAAGTCGCGATAGAAGCGGTTTGGCCCCTTGCCAAGTTGCGCTTGAAACAGACGTACCAATTGACGCTCGCCAATATTCGACAGCTCCGCCAATTGTGTGGTCGAAAGTGGATCAGCGATATGGTTTTGCATCAGCTCCAACGCGCTAAGGATCGCGGGATGATGCACATTATATTTTTCAACCAGGGATACCCTCTGCGGCTGAGAGCTGTCGCGCACAGATGTGTAAATATACCAATCATTGACGGCTTTGGCCAAATCAGACCCGTGATCGGCTGCGATGATTGCGGACATCATATCCATCGGGGCAATACCGCCTGCGCATGTGTAGCGATCCCGATCAATCACATAAATGTTCCGTTCAATCAGCAGATCGCTGGAGATTTCGCGCAAAGCATCGCGGTGATCCCAATGCACGGTAAAGCGGCGGTTTTCCATCACGCCTGCCTTGGCCAGCAAAACAGGACCACCCGAAATGCCCCCCAAAGCGACGCGCTTGGAATTTAGGATTTTTAGATATTTAAAAAGGGCGAGGTTTTCATAAGCCGCCGGATTTCCAGCCGCAGCAACAAAGACCAGATCGAAATCATACCCCGCCTCCTCGATCGGGCGGCCCTCAAACACAGCCGCGTTAGAGGCAACTGCGCGTGTATCCGATATCGGGATATAGCTGAAGTCGTAGAGGTCTTTGCCGGACAACACATTCGCCGCACGCAGCGGCTCTACGGCAGAGGCCAGCGACATCATCGAAAATCCATCCACAAGGACAAAGCCGATTTTTGAGATTGTGTTTTGCGGGTTCATCTTTATCTCGTCGCAAATCCGACATTTGAGTGCAATAAAATTCCACCCGTGACTTCTTGGCAAAGGCCCAAATCCATGATCATATTGCGCGGATGAGCGCAAAATACTTCAACAGCCCCGGTGGGATGCCAACAAAAAGCCAACTGAAAGGCGATCGGGCGATATTTACCGACGCCTATGCAGTAATCCCGCACGAGGCGATGCGCGATATTGTCACCAGCTTTCTGCCCAATTGGGAAAACACCCGCGCGTGGGTTCTGGCCCGCCCGTTGAGCGGATTTGCGGAAACTTTTTCTTATACATTGGTAGAAATTTCAGAAGGTGGGGGATCAAGCGCCCCGGAACCAACGGTGGAAGCAGAGGCGGTTTTATTCGTCGCCGGTGGCGAAGGGGTTTTGAGGCTTGACGACCGTAGCTTTGATCTGATGCCCGGCTCTTATGTCTATCTGCCAGCGGGCGGAGCGTGGTCGATTTCTCAGACAGGAAAAGATGCGCTGCTGGTCCATTGGGTGCGCAAAGCGTATGAGGCTTTGGACGGGGGTAAAAGGCCAGAGGCGTTTCATGTCAATGAAGCTGACGTCGCGCCCCAAGTCATGCCACATTCAGATGGAAAATGGTCAACGACACGCTTTGTCGATCCGGAAGATTTGCGCCACGATATGCATGTGAATATCGTGAACTTTTTACCGAGCGGCGAAATTCCGTTTGCAGAGACGCATGTGATGGAACATGGGATTTATATCTTAGAGGGGCAGGCGGATTACTATTTGAACGGGGATTGGGTGCATTGCGAAGCAGGTGATTTCTTATGGCTGCGCGCATTTTGCCCGCAGGCTTGTATTGCCAAGGGCGACGGGCCGTTTCGGTATCTGCTGTATAAAGATGTGAACAGGCATATGCCGCTTTCCGTCTGGCGCTGATTTTGTGAGCTTGTTGAACCAGCGAATGTCGCAATTCGAGCGCTATACCTGCGTTCGCAGCAACACAGCCAAGGTTCTAACTTTTTAAACCCGTCGCACTTTCTGCCAATTCAGTAAACTGGCCCTTCGGGCGATGGGCGTATAGATATTCGGGCAACACAGCATCCATATCGGTGGGTGTAATACCTAGCGCCTTGAACCCTTTCGCGCGGGGGGCGACCACATTATCATGGTCGAGCGATTTGACCTGATCGCCCGTCAAAATCTGATTGGTGAACAGGCCCAGCGAAATACGGCCCAAGAGGTCGAGCTTAAACGCCATGATTTTCGCAACAAAGTTGGGCATATTCACAACGAAGCGTTTGCGACGTGTGATATGCAGCATTTTTTCCATCAGCTCTTTGAAGCTGGCAACATCTGGCCCACCAAGTTCATAAACGCCGGCAGCAGCGCCATTGATCCCTGCCTCCGCTGCGGCGGCAACATCATCCACATAGACAGGTTGGAATTTCGTATCCGCACCCATCAACGGTAGGATTGGCATCATTTTTGCCATACTGGCGAAACGGTTGAAAAACTGATCTTCATTCCCAAAAATCACCGAAGGGCGCAAAATCACAGCGTTTGGGAAATGGCGTTTGATGGCCTTCTCGCCTTCAGCTTTGGTTTGTTGATAAAGGCTTTCAGAATTCTTATCCGCACCGATTGCGGAAATATGCACCAATCGGGACACCCTCTCTGCCGCGGCCAGTTTGGCGATGCGCCCCGCGGCCTCTGCCTGCACAGCATCAAAATTATTTTTGCCCCATCGATCAAATGTGCCCACGCAATTCACAACCGCATCCGCACCCAGCAGTGCTGCAAGGGTAGAGGCATCATCGCGTATATTCGCAAAAACTGGTTCTACTTGACCGACAACGCCGTAAGTGCGCACAAAAATCGCTTCATTCGGTCTGCGCACCGCAACACGTACACGCCAGCCCGCCTTGGCCATACGCCGCGCGATATAGCGCCCGACAAATCCTGAACCGCCAAAAATAGTAACCAGCTTGGGCATAGTTTGCTCCTATCCGATATCGGCGTTGTTCTAACTTTGCGCGCGGTGCATCACAAGGGAAATTGATATCCGTCCGCCAGTCTGCTTGCCTCAAGCGTTGATACCTAATATCTATCAGTGCGTTTTTAAATTTGATCGGACGCTAGCCCTTAAAGCTCAAACCGCCACGCAGGATCGGACCCTTTGCGTGTGACAGTATCTGCCGCAAACCGCGTTGCGAAGTTGATGGCGTCTTGCAGGACATCCTGCCCTAAAGATCCAATGTTCTTTTTTGATAAGCTTTCTGCACGCGCAAGGATGGTTAGGAATCCAGCACTAAACGCGTCCCCAGCGCCAACCGTATCGACGACATCTGTCTTGGGGGGTACGGCTCGCGCGATTTCACCATCCTGATCAAGCAATCTGACCCCTTTTGACCCCAAGGTTAAGCATACCAGTGTTGGGCCATTTGCGAGGATTTTCGCGACTTTAGCATCCAAACTTTCATTGCTTTGATCCACCCAATCCAAATCCTCGTCAGAGATTTTGAGAATATCAGCCAACGCCAAAATCCGCTCTAAACGCGCACGATACCGCATTTCGTCTTTTATGAAATTTGATCGAATATTTGGATCAACCATAATCAAACGCTCTGGTGCATGGGTTTCTAACAGGGAAAGATAGGCATCAGCACAGGGTTCCACCGCCAAACTGATACCGCCGAAAAACAGCGCATCAATGTCATCTGGCAAATCATGCGGCATGTCCTTGGGTGAGATCATGCGACCAGCTGTATTTTCGTCATAAAATGCATAGCGCGCTTGGCCGTCCACAAGACGTACAAAAGCGAGCGTGGTGGGGCGATCTGACGTGATGAGATGCGCAGTTGAAACATGGCTGTCCGCCAATGTCTGGGACAGTTTTGTACCAAACAGATCATTTGAAACGCCCGACAGCATACCCACACTGACGCCTTGTCGCCCTAGACCAATGGCGGTGTTGAAAACCGATCCCCCCGCCAAGGGCACAAAAGCGTCGTCTTCATTTGGCACCATATCAATAAGCGCCTCGCCGCAGCATAGGATCATGATCAAACCTTTTTATTTAGTTCCTAGGGTTTATAAAGCAGATCAAGACAAGTCTTGTCAGCCCAGAAATTTGCGATCTTGATTTTATTTTAGATTTGGGTCATGACTAGAAAAGTACCTTAAGTTCGGCTCAAGTCTAAGAAAGGCGTTGCCCCGCTAATCAAGGAGATTTCGTTTGATGCGCTACTGGCGGAGAATGCCTTAGCCGAAAAAACCGCCATTCGCTGAAAGTCTGATATCATATATTTAAATCTACACGTTCCAATCTGATGTGGCAGTTAATCGTAATTGGGCCATAGGTTGTAGACGTCGTTTATATATTTGAAAATAGCCAATTCAGCATCTCTGCGTACAGCGCGAGATAAAACGTCAAAACGCCATATGTCTCAAATTATTTGATGACACGGACAAACGTTAGAAATTAACCGCCACGGACTAGTCGGCGCTATTTCTGCACGGCTGCGCAAGTCTTTGGAGACCACACCCAAGCAAAATACACGCAGGTATCAAAGCAAGCACCAAGATCGAATACCCAAAAGCCCCCATTGCGATCGCAGTGAACAGCAAGATCACAAGTAAACATAGGTCAGATGGAATGCGCTTTATAAGCAAAGTGAGAACACTCAGTCCAATCCCCAACACAATGGCCAAAAGAACCACGTTAGCCGTCGATGTCCCAACCTTTAGAAAGATCGCCCCAAAGCCATGTTGCAACATTCCAATGGCTCCGGGTAACCCGCCACCATAGAACGCAATATTTTTGGTTAAGGCACCTAGCAGATCATAATTAAACAGCAGCACCGTGAAAATAATTGGTAGACAGGCCTCTGTTTTGTTTAAACGATTGGGTGTTTTGAGTACGGCGAAAAATGTGATGACCAAGAGGGCAGAAAATGTTGCATAGAGCGTTCCGCTGGTGACACCACACAGCCACATCGCCAGAACCGTTCCAGCTATTTTGACGAAGGTAGAAATCGGCGACCCCAAGTGAACTGCCAACAACAATGCAGACCCAGCAAGAGCCAGTATTAATCGCCCATCCATCACTAAATAAATCCCGATCAACGTAACAATGCGACAAAGCCCAACCAGCCGACAGTGCCGCTTTGTCCTTGATGCAAAATCACCCGTTCCGCAGACCAAACGACCAAACCTGCCATGAACGGAACGCAAGCACTGTAGAGGACATGAACAGAAATTTGTGTTAAATCACTAAACCAGAATAGCGGGAAAATCAGAAAATATCGCAATCTGTGTGCAGGGTGCTGACGCTCTTTGGCCTCTCGCAAATGGCCGGGTAAATCATCGTGCGAAGTATGCCAATTGGCTATAGTCCACCCTGTTTCGTTCAGATCCGTAACTTGGCTCCAAAGACGTGCATCTACATATCCCAAAGCAAAAAGTACTGCGTAAAAAGCTGCTACGCAGAGCGCCAAACGCGCAGCAGACAAATCGGATAAGAGACGCTGAAACATTGCGGGTATCGATACGGAGAAATTCATTTACTGTCCAGTTGTTTGGATTGGACGGTATCCTTGCAGCCCTAAAAGAATTAACTTAGATGAGCTCAAGTTGGGAAAAGGTAACAAAGCACTAAAATGAATCGTTTGGCAGCACTATTTGATAAACCAACTGCTTTTTTCCGCCGGCCTAGCTCGGTCACGGTGATGTCATTGTGGGTCGCCATGCCCGTGTTTGGAAAACCACTTGGCTTGGTGTTTCTGTTGCTCGTACCTTTTTGCCGTGATCGAAGCGGGCCCGTATTGCGTAGCCTACGTATGTTGTTCTTTCTGAGCGTAGTATACGCGCTCTACATTGCCGTGCGGAGTGTATTGGCAGGACCACGAGCATCGGAACCGATTTTGGATACACTTCCTCTACTGATTGTTACTGGTATGGCTCTTTGGGCTATAAGAACACCTCTTAGTATCAATATACAGCTCCTGTTTCAGGCGACGTGCATTATGTTGGCTGCTGTCTTTGTTTTGGCTTGGGGGGAACGCATTTTCTTTGGCGTTTGGCGTCCAGAATTGTTGCTTGGGAACCCATTGAATCTGGCGCCTGTTTTATTGGTCCCAG
Source organism: Pseudomonadota bacterium (assembly GCA_039029215.1). GTDB lineage: Bacteria > Pseudomonadota > Alphaproteobacteria > Rhodobacterales > Rhodobacteraceae > Amylibacter. Next base: position 97,336 of record JBCCGP010000001.1, on the reverse strand, counting down.
CGCTGTTTGTTACTATGACAAGGTTCGCGCCATCGCGCCTATGGGTATGGTTTGGATTGGCTGCATTTGCGATGGCTATTTATGTGATCGGCGGATTGTCCCAATCGCGCGGATTTTTCGTAGGCTTGTGGGCGCTGGTTGCGGTAAGGGTCGGGTTCGAACTATTGGCGCCAATAGATATATGGTCAAAATTGAAAAATTCGCTCCGCGTTTTGATAACGATTGGCCTTGTAACAGCCGTGATTGGATCAGATTCGCAACTGTCAGGTCGATATACGATGATGGCAAAAACGCTGACAAGCAGCCAAGCAGAACCAGAATGGTCCGTTGGTCTGCGAATGAAAATGTTAAAAGGCGGATGGACGGCGGTGCAAGAAAGGCCATTTGTAGGACACGGGCCACAAAACAGATACAACAGCGCCGCGGCGCATTTTGACACCACGGGCCATGTTCGGTTTTCCCATCTGCACAATGACTTTCTGACCCATGCGGTTGGTGGTGGTATTTTACTAGTTTTTCTGTTGATTGCGCTTATCATCATACCGGCAGTTATTGGTTTTCGCGACAATCGCAATTTGACGCCCCTTTCCGCGCATGCACGGCGAGAAATTGGTGTACTTGGTAGTTTAGCCGTTGCCGGCGCCGCGGCGGTGAACAACATTTTCTTTGTTGATATCTCTGCTTTTACAACGGCACTTTCTCTGGTTGGTTTGGTGTTGATTTTGGCAGCCATAGAGCAAGGCGGGACAACAAATGGAACTGTTTGACGGCCCGATCTTTGTTATTAATCTAAAGGACAGCGACGTTCGCTTGCAATCGGCTAAAGAGCAGTTAACCGCCGTTAATCTGGATTTTCAACGCATTGAAGCCGTTGATGGGCGAAATCGTCTTTCAACTGATTTTGCGAATTACGATTCAGATGCGGCGGTTAAGTTCTTTGGCCGCGATTTGAAAAGTGGCGAAATCGGTTGCTACCTTTCCCATGTAAAAGCTGCCCAAGCATTTTTGGACAGTGGTGCAGAATTAGGTTTGGTATTTGAGGATGATTTTCGCGGAGTTTCTCAATCTTGGCAAATCATTCAGGAACTGACAAAATTTCTAAAATTAGATGCTTGTCCAGATTGGGAGATGATAAATCTAGGTCGTGCGCCGCGGTTGTTTACGCGAAAACTTACCGAATTTTCAACAGATAGTGCGCAAACATATACCCTTTTTCAGGCCTTCTATTTTCCAGTAATCGCAACGGCAATTTTATGGTCGAAGGACGGAGCGGCGCGGTTCTTAGAGGAAGCTGCAATCCCAGAGGCACCTGTCGACCACATGTTTCGCTATTTGATGTCGCAAAGTGGTATGGGCTTGGCATTAGATCCTGCACCTTTTTCAATTTTGAATGGCACAAGCGATATTGCCCAAGCCTCTCAGAACACGCATCAAAAAATCAAAGCGAATTGGTTGTTAATGAAAAAAAGTGAAGCCTCGCGACAAATGGCCAGTTTTAAGCGAGCGATCTTTCGTAAGTGGATGAAGTAATTGCCTTAATCAGAGGTAAAGTTTAAATCTTTTCTCATGCACTCGTTTGGAGTTTTGTATGCTTTTGGATCAGTATCTTTTGGGCCCTCAAGCCAAATTGCGTGAGGCTATTTCCGTCCTAGAGAAAGGTCCTATTAAGCTTTGTGTTGTTGTCGACCAACAGGGCAAGGTGATCCGTACCATCACAAACGGAGATATAAGAAGAGCGCTGTTGCAAGGTTTAGATTTGGATTCGCCCCTGTCTAATTTTTCGGAACAGCCGCCTATCGTTTTGCCTGAAGACGCAACTGAAGCGGACGCGCTTTCAAAGTTGGACGAAAACAGTATCGACGTTGTAGTTTTGGTAGATGAAGATGGGCGACCGACCCGATTCATTGACCGTTTAAGCCTGTCCAAAATATTGTATCTTTCGCCGCCACACATGGGCAATGGCGAAGCAGGTTACGTGCAGCTAGCTTTTGAAGAAAACTATGTCGCACCAGCGGGTACCAATCTGACCGCTTTTGAATCGGAATTGTGTGCATTTTCTGGGCGCAAACATGCGTTGGCTGTTTCATCAGGAACAGCAGGATTACACCTTGCAATTCGAGTGTTGGATATCGAAGCAGGTGATCGAGTTTATGTATCAGATCTGACCTTTGTGGCTTCGGTACAGCCCATTTTATACGAACGGGCAATTCCTGTTTTAATAGATGCAGATCCAGAAACGTGGAACATGTCACCCCAAGCATTAGAACGTGCTTTGGTGCGTGATGCGGTGGCTGGTACTTTGCCGAAAGCAATTGTAGTGGTGCATCTTTATGGGCAATCCGCAGACATGGATGCGATCATGGCCTTAGCCAACCGCTATGATGTGCCCGTTATAGAAGACGCAGCAGAGAGCCTGGGGGCGACTTATGGCAACCTTGCGTCGGGGGCGCATGGTTTGCTGAGTGTTTATTCATTTAACGGAAATAAAATCATTACGACTTCTGGCGGTGGTGTGTTGATATCGGATCGCGCAGATCTTATGGAACGCGCACAAAAACTGGCGACTCAAGGACGCGATAGTGCTGAACATTACCAGCATTCTGAGATTGCGTATAATTATCGTATGTCCAATGTTTTGGCTGGGATCGGGCGCGGTCAACTCGAAGTTTTGAGTGAGCGGGTCGCAGCACGCCGTGCGATTTACGATCATTATGTCGAAGGCTTAGGAGATATTCCAGGACTTGGCTTTCAGGCAGAATACGCAAACAGCCAAGGCAACCGTTGGTTAACTGTTATTTCTTTGGACCCTGATCAAGCACCAATTCATGCGTACCAGCTGATGAGGGCCTTGCGAAAAATCGGTGTAGAAACACGGCCCTCATGGAAACCAATGCAAATGCAACCCTTGCTTGCAGGGGCCGAGTTTGAACCTCATTCGCTTGAAGAGCCTGTTGGCACAACGGTCTTCTTGCGTACGCTGTGCTTGCCGTCAGGCTCTGCGATGAGCGCAAAAGAGCAAGACGGCGTTATTGAATCGATCCGATCAGTGTTGAACAAAGGATATACGCTATGATCAAAGTAGATAATCCGAACACTAAAGGTGCCAAAATTGCGCGTTTGATAAGCCTGCTTGATGACGCAACACGGCGCCTAATGGCAGAGGGCCCTTTGGGCGTGGCCTTGACAGGATCAGGTCGCGATTCAGCAGTATTAGGGTTCATGAGCCTTTACCAAACCGCGCCATTGCGCAGTTATGCGGCAAGTGATGATACATTCGCACGTAACGCAGCGATACGGTTTGGAGCCCTGCATCAAACTGTAAATACACAAAAGACGGACATGAAAACGGGACTGGCAGCGATGGCCAAACGAGATGAGCTTAAACTGGTGTCTGGATCATTCGAAGGGCCTGGACCTTTTGCGGATGACCAAGTTCGCGCCTTTTTGGCTGATCTGCCAGACAGTTTGGATGCTAATGAGGTGATTGAATTGGCTTTGACGGCATTCTTGGGTAAAACTCTGGCCCTGCAAAACGGGTAGCGTAAATCGACCTAACCAAAGTATAAATTCAAAAAAAAGTAAGGAAAAAAGATGTGTGGAATAGCTGGTGTTGTTGGAAACCAGAAATATACCAAAGCAGACGTAGCACGGATGATCGACTGCATCGCATATCGTGGTCCTGACGAACAAGACGTGGTGCAGATTGGCCCAGCGTTGCTCGGCCATGCGCGATTGGCTGTAGTAGATCCAGAAAACGGCGGCCAACCGATGTCCAATACAGATGATACTGTTTGGGTTGTGTTCAACGGTGAAATCTATAATTTCATCGAATTACGCGAAGACCTGAAATCAAAAGGATATCAGTTCAAATCACGCTGCGACACTGAAGTCCTAGTGCATCTGTGGCGCGAGAAAGGTGTGGCCATGCTAGATGATCTGGTCGGTATGTTTGCCTTTTGCTTGTGGGATACAAAATTGAACAAAGGGATATTGGCACGGGATCGCCAAGGGATCAAACCTTGCTACCTTATGGATTTACCTGATGGAGGGTTCGCATTTGGATCAGAGGTTAAATCGATCCTTTCCTTGCCGGGTATTTCGCCAGAGATTGACGATATCGGCGTCAACTTGATGCACAGCTTTAACTATTGCCCGCCGCCGCGCACTTGTTACAAAGGGATCACACATCTTGCCCCAGGCACCTATTTAGAAATTACCCCAGACGGTTCACGTACATCACATCGATATTGGTCATGGTCTATTGGACAAAAGTCAGAACCGATGTCACACGACGCATTTGGTGCCCTGTTGGACGATGCAATTCGTTTGCAGATGCGGTTTGATGTAAAGGGTTGTTTGTTCCTTTCAGGTGGCGTTGATAGCTCTATCATTGCGGCTCATTTGCGCCATCAATGGAATGCGCCGAGAATGTTGGCTTTTGGCCTTGATTGCCGCAAAGCGGGCTACGGCGAGTATCATTTGACACAACAAGTTGCCGCGCAATTTGATATGATTGATCTGCATCCAATCCAGTATGATCATTCGATTGTTCCTGACAATATTTCGGCAGTACTGCACCACGCGGATCAGCCGCACGGAGACTTTTCGTTCTTCTTGATCCGTCGCTTGTGCCAAGCCGCGCATGACGCGGGTGTCATTGTGGCCATGAATGGTGATGGTCCTGATGAAGTCTTGTCTGGCTTTTCTCATAATCAGGCATTTTTCAAAGAACTTCAAAACAAAGAATTCTCGCTCGAGAAATACTTTGATCAAATCTGCTTTATGTCAGAAAGTGCGCGTGCCCGTGTACTGAACCCCGACTTTCAAGCCCATTTGGACAAACCGATTGAGATTTTCGAAGATATTCTTGCGCCTTGGGGGCATCTGGACCCGGTTGATCAAATCGCAGCCTACGAATGTACATCGCTAAGCCCAGGCAACAATTTGATTAAGACTGATCGCATGGGCGCTGGGCAATCTATCGAAGGGCGGTCTCCATTTATGGATCATCGCGTGTCAGAGGCATTGGCGTGCCTACCGATTGAAGACAAAATGCGTGATGGGGTCGGCAAACATTATCTTAAAAATTACGGCTTGCGCCATTTTGATCGGGATTTGATGTTCCGCAAGAAATCTATGCCAACCATGCCAATTGGCGAATGGATAAAAGGCCCGCTCGAAGATTGGGCGCGCGATACTTTAGCCACGTTGGACCCCTCACGGTACAACGTTGCGGGTGCAATCCAGATGTTTGAAGACCACAAAGACGACAAGGCAAACCACACACGCGAATTGCGAACTTTGTTGATGAGTGCGCATTGGATGCGCCGACTTGCGGCAATTTAAATCCGATGGCGGTGTCTTCTAATTTCAAATTCTTGATGATTGTGGATGATCCCGAAATCGCTGGGTTTATTAGCAAACAAGGTGTTCACCGTCTGTTTGTTGATCTTGAGGTTAATGGCAAACACAAACGGCAAGGACACTTGGATACGGTGCAATCCGTTCAAACAATGGACACTGTTTCACGCATACGCGACGGCGCACCAGAAGGACATCTTCTGGTACGGATCAATCCGTTTCATGATGGCACTGCTGCCGAAGTTGACGAAGTAATCGCCCATGGAGCGGACAGTATCATGCTGCCTATGTTTCATGATTATGATACGCTGGCAGCTTTCCTTGATCTCTTGAACGATCGTATCGAAGCAGTCCCACTGTTTGAAACAGTCGGATCAATTGCGGCGTTACCCAAAATCATCGAACAACTGCCTATCTCTACTTTGCATTTCGGTTTGAATGATCTTTCGCTGGAACGGGGGGACAAGATGATCTTTTCGCCGCTCGCCAAAGATGTTTTAGAAGATGCATCACAGGCGCTTAAAGCCAAAGGCATCCCATTTGGCATTGGCGGCATTGCCCGCGTATCAGAGGGAAAAATTCCCCCCGAATTGTTGTTAGGCGAGCATGTGCGGCTTGGATCATCCGCCGCAATCCTGTCACGGAGTTTTCATCGTCAGGCAAAGACGCTGGAAGAGTTGAAAGGCGTAATGAATTTTGAAACGGAAATCGCCAAACTTTTGCGTATCTACGAATCATTTAGGGCAGGGACAGAAGATCATTTGGAAGCCAACAAAATTGCATTTAAAGAAGCAGTTGCCGCTCTATGACACTCGAAATTCTAACCACTCGTGATCACGATCAATGGGTAGCTTTAATCGATCGGTTGCCTCCCGACCAACGCGATATTCACTACCATCCCGACTACCTAGAGATCTATGAAAAAACCTATTCCGAACAATCTAACCTTGTGGTGTGGACAGGTCAGAATGGAACCATCTTTAAACCAGTTATGGTGCGTGATATCCCAAACAGAATCTCTGCAACCAAACGGCGAGATTTTTCATCCGTTTATGGATACGGTGGCGCACTTTCGATAGGGAGACCAAATGCAGAAGACAAACAAGGCTTTGCACAAGGGTTTTTAGACTTCGCACAAAAGAGTGCGGCCGTAACAGACTTTACCCTGCTAAACCCCAAATTCACCGATGCGCAAAAAGAGATTTTACCTGACGGACAGCCCGTCGATTATCGCAAAGAAGTAGTTGTCGTAGACCTAACCCCTTCTTTGCCAGAGATTTGGGCACGCATTGACGATCGCCAACGCAAGGCGGCCATGTCAGCACGTAAAGCAGGTGTAAAAATCATCGCATCTGACGGATCCGATGCGGACTACGACGCCTATCATGTGCGGTATTTGGAAACGATGAATGCAGTAAACTCCCGCAAATTTTGGCATTTTCCTGATGATTATTTTCACAACTGCCGCGATTGTTTGGGACCTGATCATGTGACTTTGTTACATGCGCAGTTTGACGGAAAAAACATCGCGTCTTTCTTTCACATCCATATGTACGACACAGTATATTATCATTTTTCCTGTGCTGACTTGGCCGCACGCAAATTGAACCCAACTACCCTTTTGATGCTGGATAGCCTGATCTGGGCAAAAGGCCAAGGATACAAATTATTCCATCTGGGCGGCGGGCACACCGATGGCGAAGATCCATTGTTTACCTTCAAAAACTCTTTTTCGCATCGAACATTGTCCTTGTACTCAACCCAATCCATTCTTGACCCGACCACATACGAAAGTTTAACTGACGCGGTAAAATCGCGTGAAAGCCAAACTCATGGCGATGCCTTTGATAGTACTTTTTTCCCGCGCTACCGCCTCCAAAGCTGAGACCTAGAATGAACTTTGATACGATCGATATTGATTTTACGAATCCCGGACACTGCCAATCCATCATTGAGATCGGCGTAAACCATAACGGGGATCTTGATCTTGCACGACAGATGGTACGAGAGATCAAGAACAGTGGCGGGGATATTGTAAAATTTCAAGCTTTTATCGCAGAAGAAGAAATTAGTATTCATGCGGATAAAGCGAATTATCAAAAAGAAACGACAGGCAACGATAGCACAGGGCAATTGGAGATGGCCAAGGCCTTAGAGCTTTCGCAGAGACAATTGACGACCATGCGGGACTTTTGTTCCGAAATGGAAATGCCATTTCTTTGCACCGCTTTTGAAAGCAAAAGTTTGGAGATTTTGCTGCGTGATCTTCAGGTTAAATCCATTAAAATTGCGTCTTCGGAAGTAACGCATCATCCATTCTTGGCTGAAATCGCTCGATCCGGCGTGGGGATGATTTTGTCGACTGGTGCAAGCACGCTCGAGGAAACGGCAGCGGCAATTCGCGTGATCGAAGAAGCCAAGCCTGATCCTGAGCTGGTCGTTCTACACTGTGTGTCAGAATATCCTGCACCGCTGCACGAGGTTAATTTGCGGGCAATGGATACGATGGTCAGCGCCTTTGGATATCCTGTTGGATATTCAGATCATACTGTTGGTACGATAGCTCCGATTGCGGCCGCTGCCCTTGGGGCCTGTGCAGTTGAAAAGCACTTTACGATGGATCGAAATCTGCCAGGGCCAGATCACCGCGCTTCCATTGAGCCAGATGAACTAAGTGCCATGATCGACGGAATGCGCGGTGCCGAGGCTTGTTTAGGCAACGGTATCAAGGTGCCCGTTCCATCTGAAATTCCGCAAATTCCGCTGATCCGCAAAGCAATCGTCGCCCGGTATCATCTGCCTGTTGGGCATATCATTACAGAAGCGGACATTGCATTTAAACGTCCACGAAATGGGATTGAGCCGTTTGACTTGGATAAGGTTATGGGGCGCGCGTTGAAAGTTGCCAAAGACCCCGATGCCCCATTACAATGGTCCGATCTATGAAAGATCCAGAGCCAGCGGTAGATGCAGCGACCATCTACGATGCTTTTGCAGATAAATATCGCGCATATTCTGAAACAAAATCGGCCTATATTCGTGCGATTGATAACCTGATATTGGAACAATTGAAAGCGCCGCCCAATGTTATGTTAGATTACGGTGCTGGCGACGGTGTCCGCGGGATGGAATTGGCGAAACAAGTCGCTCCTCTGCGGTTCTTTCAAGCAGATATTTCAGAAAAAATGGTAGCACGATGTAAAGAATTGGGTCATGCAGAGCAGGTCTTTTCTGTCGGCGACGTCGATTGGTCTAAGAGCCTGCCCGAAGTGGATGCTTTGGTCTGTTTGTGGAATGTGTTGGGCCACGTACCGGGGACAGATGAAAGGCGAAAACTCTTGTCAGAGCTGTTTTCGCTGATAAAGCCAAGCGGGAAGCTTTTCATCGACGTGAACAACCGTCACTACTTTGGATATAGCCGCTGGACGTCTTTGGGGCGTCGGATAATTGATGCCATCAAACCCAATTACACACGTGGTGACATTCGGTTTGATTGGAATATAGATGGCGTGGATTACCCTGCATCTGGCCATTTCTTCACGCCAGCCGAAATGACTGATTTGCTAACTGGCGCAGGTTTCAAAATTGAAAAAACAAAAACCGTTCATTACACTACTGGGGTCGTAAGCAAAGAATTAGTGAAAGGGCAGCTTTTTTATGTGGCGTCCAAACCCGAATAAGCAGACATTTTATGGGCACGGCTGAACCGTTCGCGCAATTTTCCAGCCACCCGCTGAACGTTGGGATCAATTTGAAAATCTTCTTGGTCTGGTAATCCGACTGCCAAGAGATCGATTGCCCAAATCAAGGAGCGTGTTTGATCGGAATTAAGATCTTGGCCTTCGCGCAGGGCATCCATCAGGTTTGGTGCGACTAACGGCTCAGCGCTGAGTGATGTGGTGACAGGCTGCCCCAATACAATCGATTTGGTAAATTGACCCGCCGACATCAATATCTGATAAGCGTCTCTAAGAAGATGATCTTTCTGCATTTATGTTTCCACCCAGACCGCAAATTCTTCGCTAACTTCGCCGTTATAATCTTCTACTAGAGTGCGGGAGATTTGTACGTCTCCCCAATCGGAAAAACGGCTTTCTAATTCTCTACGTGTAAAGAAATGCGAAACGCCCATACCTTTGCAGGGTCCAGCAGTTGGGTTCTTCGAGGTGTTCGGCTCGATCATTTTGCCCGTGTTTGCGCCTGTGCATTCCGTACCCCACACCCGCGTATAAAAGCGGCCGTTTGGGGTCAGCAGATCACGGACTTTGCTATAGGTTGCATCAATAACGGCAACTGGATTGGCGTAGATTGCATAATAATCAACGATCAAATCAAAGGATTGATCGGCAAATGAAATCTCTTCAAACAACTGAACGCTCAGGTTCAACGTTTGGTTTGGGCCAGCCTGCAAACGCTGTTTTGCCTTGGCGATGGCAGATGGCGCACCGTCAATCCCATAGGTTTGAAACCCTTCAGCCAAAAAGAATGACAGATTCGCACCAGCTCCACAGCCCAATTCGAGGATTTTGGTTTCAGCGCGAACTTGTGGATCACGATAGGTCCGCATGACTGTGCGGATCAGGTTTTCTGCAGGATATTTCCCCCAATGACGGGCGGCATGCAAATTTTCCCAAACAGTGTCCATCAGTTTTCCTTCCGCTGACCAAGCCCTAACGCGAGCGGGTCAAACATAATTTCATGGAACTTTTTCAACTTCAATTCTTCGCCCAAGGGAACCGTCTTTAACGTTTCGAGTGTCTTAGTAGATGCGCGACCATCACCGTAAGGATTGGTCATACCGTTTAGGCTGCTTCTAAATTCTGCCGACTTTGCTTTTGCGATAGCTTCGCAAACCTCGCTGTATGACAATCCCGAAACATCAATCACATTTGCACCACGTACACGGCCATCTTGCCGTTTGCCGACGTTAATTGCGGGTAATTCGAAACTCGGCGCTTCCCACAGGCCAGACGAGGAATTACCTATCATGAAAGAAGCGTGCGCCATTAATGCATAGAAAATGTCGCGATCAAAGCTTTTGCGTACAATGGCATCGGGGCGTTTGACTTGAAAAGTTTCGAGCATATCGACTAGCGGCTGAAAACCAGGATCAATGTTTGGGCGGATCATTACAGGGCGTTCGGGAATAGCCGCGATTGCGTTTAAAACGTTGGCGTATTGTTGTTGCGCCGTTTCTCCCCCAAGTGTTTGCGGGTGATAAGTCGACAAAAAGAAAGCTTCATCGCCGTCGAGATCAACCGCTGTATTTAAATCTTCGCGGCGCAACTGTGGGCGGTCCGCGATCACATCAATAGCAGCGTCGCCTGTTAGAATAACGCGCCACGGCTCTTCACCCATTTGAATGACGCGGCGGGCATGTTCGAGCATCGATACAAAATGTAGATGCGCGAGCTTAGTCATCACGTGGCGGATTTGATTGTCGATTGCCCCTTCCGTAATGTCGCCACCACACATGTGCGAAATTGGAATCCCAAGTGTTGTCGCAGCGGTAAACAGCGCAAGGTTTTCAAGACGATCACCCGAAACACAAACGATTTGTGGCCTTTGACGTAACAACGCATCAGTAAACGCAGTAACTCCCTTACCCAATCCATACGAAAACGCGGCCTCTCCATCAGTGGCACTTAAGAAATCGACTTTCTCTGCGATCTCCAGACCGTCTTCTTCGAGTTGGCGCCATGTGTCACCAAAAGAGGGAACCAGATGCATACCCGCGCAAAAAATTTGCGCATCAATGTCTGGGTCGGCGCTGGCGGCCTTCATCACGGGAAACATGGTATTGTAGTCACTACGGGCGGTGGTGACAAATGCGATGCGACGGGTCATAAGTTACTCGTGAATTCAAAGATGCGCGTTCGTAAACCAAATCTGTTTAAAATGCACTACAAAGCGAAAGAAAAATCCAAATTGGCATCCAGTTTGGCAGCGGAGCATTCCAAGGCTACGATACATAAAACTGTTCCTTTTGTATGTTACGGTGGAGGGCATGCCCAGACACTGATCCCTGTGATTAGGGAAATGAACAGACAGTATCCAGATCTGGGATGTATTGTGTTTGGAGCAACCAATGGTGCGTTGGATTTGGAACGTGCGGGCATTGCGCATCTGACCTATCAAGATTTGATCGAAAACCAAGACTTAGAAGCCGTGCAAGTGTATGGAAAGCAGCTTTTGCCAAGGAACCACAATCCCGCCAGCGGCGTGCCTAAAAAACAGAGCATCGCCTAACTAGGATCAAATTACCTCGATTTGGTAAAGCAGCATGGCCAAGAAGCGGCGCAGGCGAAATACGATGATCTCGCGCGTGCGGCGTTTCTGCCGATCCGAAGCATGGAGGCGTTGTTTGCAATCGTACAGCCAAACGTTGTGGTAACAACGTCAAGCCCACGAACAGAACAAGCCGCGCGACAGGCGGCTAAAGACAAGGGAATTCCCATCCTTGTAGTTGCAGACACGCCTAATCCTTATAACCGGCTTAAGCTGAACGCCGTGGACTGCAACATATTGTGTTTTCCATCCGTATTGGCTCAAAATTTATGAGGGCAAAAAGATTGGGTTAAATTTCAAAAAGCTGCGGTGACTGGCAACCCCGCTCTTGATCGTTTTGTACCAGACATCGCGCTTAGGGCTGCTTTTGCCCCTGAAAAACCAGTTATTTTATTTGCGCAACAAACTGGACAAATTGCGGGCAATGACGTGAAATGGACAGAGTTCACGCGAGAAGATTTTTTTCCCATTTTGATCGGTGGGCAGCGATAAGCGACGATTTTGATGCAAACGGTAAGGTGCGATTGCATCCATCCATACCGCAATCCATTTTTAAAGAATGGCAGAAGCGTACCCAATCAACTCTTCGGCTTGATGAAAACAGAAACGTTGGTAATAGTTTGGCATCGTCTTCCGTTTTGGTGGGGAATTTTTCCTCTATTCTTGCAGAATCGATTATTGTCGGAACACCAGTGGTTCAATATGTTTACAATCAAAACTTGCAACAAATAGACGGGTTGTTGAATACAGGCGTAACATGGCAAGCAACGTTTTCGTCTGAAAGTTTCATGCTTGACGCAGTAAATAGAGCGCTTAACGATGCGCCCGAAAATCTGCGCAAGTTTGAACGTTTCATCGCTTTACAGCCAAGCCCGCCTTCTGCCGGACGTGTTTGTGATGAAATTATCCAGCTGTTATGATCACCAGGCGGTCCAACCGCCATCGACAATTAGGTTTTGCCCGGTGATATATCCCGCAGCGGGGTCCATGAGCATAGAAATGGCGTAAGAAACGTCGTGTTCGGTTGCCATCCGTTGTAGTGGTGTCTTTGCTTCGTAACGCGAAACAAATTCGGGTAATTGCCCACGCGCGACGCCCCCTGGGGTTACGGTATTAACACGCACTTTGGGGGCCATGACTGTGGACAGCCAGCCACTCAACGCGATCAACCCGCCCTTGGAAGCGGCATAGGCCGCCGGATTGGTCATTTCCGTGCCAGCATACAGACTGTGATCGGGGCCTACCACTCCGTAGATAGACGCGATGTTAACAATGCTGCCTTTACCAGATGCCGAAAGCTGTTCTGAGAGGTTTTGAGCCAAGAAAAAAGGAGCGAGCAGATTGACCCTCATTACGGCCATCCAAGCCTCGTATCCTTCTTGTCCAAACGGGACACCCCAACCCGGCATGTCATCGTAGAAAGCAGCGTTATTCACCAGACCATCACACCCACCAAAACGATCTTGCATTTGCGACGGAATTAGTTCGAGCGCTGTTGGATCCATAAGATCCGTATCCACTTTTTCGGCACGCACACCAAATCGGCTTGCAACATCTTTGCAGAAATCTGTCGTATCCGTCTTATCCAACAGCGCAAGGTTGGCACCCTTTTCGGCCAAGGCTTCGCTCGCCGCACGCCCAATATGGCCACTACCGCCAGTAATAAGAACGGTCATTCCATCCATTGAACGTGTCATTTCAAATCCTATTCAAAAGGGTATTGTAGCAAAAGTTCTGCTAAGTGCAGATCAAAAGGTGTGTCCAAATCTAGGGCGCGTTCAACAGGGATATCCACCCCGGCAACTCGCCCGTCCATCAATCTCTTACACGATTGAATGTAAGCTACAGCTCCGACATAGACACAGGTCGTGATATCAAAAATGTCTGGCACATCCTGGCGCCGCGTAGCGTCAAGGCCAGGAATAACCAAATCAATAAGACCATTTTCGTCACGCGTGACCATATTCAAATAAGGAGAGCGATGCGCTGCTGAGATCCCAAAAATGATGTCGCATCCACCAGCATAAAACCGTTCAATTCCCATGTCTACGTCCCGCGGTAAACGAAGCGGAGAAGTTGCAGGCAAAGATACGAATGTGCCTTGTAAGGTTTCATGTTCTAGCTCTATGGCGTGACGCCATGCCAGAAGTTCAGAGGCTGTATCTGTGGCTAGTTCGTCGGGTCGCATAATCACATCTGCACCGACGTTTTGTGCGACATCTGCGATGCGTTTACTGTCTGTTGAAACCACCACGCGTGACACGTATTTCGACTCCAAAGCACATTCGACAGACCATTCAAGCAAGGGTTTTCCAGCGACCATTTTGATATTTTTATCAGGAATACCCTTTGATCCGCTACGACAAAACACGAATGCGGTGTGGTCGGTACGGATCATACGTTTACCCGTTTTCCCGCTGCGGCAGATTGCTTTGCTGCTTCGACCAATTTAACAACTGCAAGTGCATCCTCGAAACGCGCAAATGCACTGTCATTGCTTTCTTCAAACACCGGAGCATACTCTGCAAATGCTTGCGTGAAAAAGGCATCAAACTGCCGCAGATACATTTCGTTGCCTTCGGTGAGTTTTGGTAAATCTAAGTCGTGAATACCATAAGGGGTTCGAATACTGGCCGTTTCCGCCACCAAATCCGCCTCAAGCGTTGCTTCTGACCCAACGACCTTAAGTGTCATCGCAGCCACACGTTGCAAAAAGTCAATGTTTATCGTGACGCGGGCTTTCGGATATCCAAAAATAACGGTGGCACTGTCTTCGACATCTATGTCTAAATCTGATAATTTGCCTGCTTCTGCGGTGATGGTTTGTGGCTGGCCAAAAAACCAGTGCGCGTAATCTAACTCGTGTGAAAGTTCTAACAAAACCCCACCTCCTAGTGACGCCTGCGCACTGACGCCATCGCGGTAATCTGAATCTGGGCGCCAATCTGGAAGATATTGTCCTGTGGCAATATGAGCTGTACGAACCACACCAATTTTCTGGCTGTCGAGAATGGATTTTAATGCCACCATAATCGGTTGAAAACGCAGAACATAGCCGACAAACAGCAGCCCTTTTCCCGCTTCCAACGCGGTAGTCAGTTTGGCTACAGCAGCGACCGAAACTTCAAGTGGCTTCTCTACAAAAATCGGGAGGCCTTGGACCGCAAAAGGTGCGCATTGATCAGCATGAAAAGAGGCGGGTGAAGACACTATCACCGCATCAGGGGTGAAAGTTAATGCGTCCTCTTCGGAATACACAATCGGAATATTTTTAGCGTCTGCCGGAATGTCGCCATGTTTGTGACGCCAAATGCATAGATCCGCGCCTGGCATCAGCTCTTTGACATTGCGCAAATGTCGGCGGCCAATACTTCCCAAGGAAATAAGCAGTATTCGGCGTTTCATTGGATCACGCGATCAAGTCGCCAAGGTGTGCACTGTCAAGGTAGATGTCGCGGCGGAAAAACGGTGTAACATCCCGCAAAATGATCCGCTTATGCTTGTCAACAACCCTCTGGCGGAAGTGGGCAAATGCCTTGGCGTAGCCAGTTCTGGCCAATTTAAACGTAACTGGAATGCGTTTTATATCCGCATCAACCAGCTCTGCGTCATGGTCAACAATGCCTAAATTTTTAACCTCATCCCACACCTTTTGGCCCATCGCACTGGGGTTATTCCAATTTTCACTGCCAATTTGGATTGGGCATTCCGCAGTCACAAACGAAACCCCATCAGGACGCACCTGATGGCTAAATCGCCCAGACGCGGCTGTACGATAGGTCAGTTGATCAGGCTCAAAATTTTGTAAATAGGTAAAGTCACGAACTTTATCCGCTTGCGTGAGCAATGTAGCAAATATCATTGGTGTGCCATACTGCAATCTGTCGACATCATCGGGAATATCGATCGCATTGCCCAACGTTTTGATGCTATCATTGGAGCAGATAACCGTATCTACCTCGACGTCACCATTGCTTGTGTGAACTTGTACCCGGTTTTCGTTTTCTTCAATCTTTTCGATTTTCACACCAAGATTGACCGCTACACCTCTGGCTTCGAGCCACTTTACTGCGCGCTCACACCAGACGCGCATCGCATTGCCATCGCTGGGATAGATGGAAACGAATTCATCAATTCTGCCCATGGTTTTACGACGCGCCGCTAATACAGTGTCCAACCATGGATCCTGTTTCAATTCACGCATGGAATCATCATCTAAGAACTTCAATCGACCCATGGACGTTTGTGCAATGGCAGTTGGCTCCACCTCAGCCGACGCTAGACCATACACTTTATGGAAAATTTGAGAAAAGATATGCCCCGCGGTTTTCCCGTACCGCTGATCGAAATATTCAGCCAAGTTGGCCGAAAAACCAGTCGGCGCTGCCTTGGCCATTGCCAAAAGCTCTTGGCGAATTTGTTCTTTGACCTTTATGTCATCCAATGAATTCAAATTAGGCAAAGAGAGCTGTTCAGTCACTTTGTTACTGAAACCGGACGCGGAAACGAAATCAATTTCATGCACCTGACCATCCATAATTTCTGTCCCGGTATCAGCAAGCGAAACCGGGATGGAATCAAAGATATGAACACCTTTGTCGACGGCAAATCCTTCAATGTCTAAAGAGTGCATCACGCCACCGAAAAACGGTGCCGAATCAATAATTTGCAGCTCTAGATCAGGGTTATTCATCAAATGCAAAGCATCACAAAAACCTCGAAACCCAGAGCTAACAATCATTACTCTTTTCTTCATAACTTTTCCTCTGGCGCACGATAAGCCCGTTTGACACTGTATATCTAAATCTCGTGGCTTGAACAAGATGAAGGCAGACCCATGTACCTATCGTGAAATGTCGCGAATGATAGTATTTTCGCTTTTTTGCCCCTTCAAAAACTTTTGGTCGCGACACCGATAGTTTTTATCAGCAATTTTAGATCCAGTATCATTGATTGGGTGTCAACATATTCCAAATCATACCCCAATCGTGTTTCGAATCCGACGGAGGACCGCCCTATGACTTGGGCAAGACCCGTAATACCAGGGCGCACGGAATGGCGTTTTTGCCAATCCTTCGCTGAATATAACGTCTCTTGAGCTGGCACATCGGGACGAGGTCCAACAAGTGACATATCTCCAAGTAAAACGTTGATCAGCTGAGGTATTTCATCAAGAGACGTTTTACGAAGGATGCGCCCAATTTTGGTGATTCGCGGGTCACCAGCATGAGTTTGATATCCGCCAATTTGATCAGCTTTGCGCACCATAGAGCGGAATTTCAACATACCAAAATGCGCACAATTTTTCCCTACGCGAATCTGGCGATAAAAAATGGGTCCGCGATCCGGCAACCAAATCAGAATACCAAGCATGATGAGAATGGGGCCCAATAACAGCAAGCCCAGAAAGGACGCGATCAAATCAAATAATCGTTTCACGAAATGTGGCCTTCTGGATATCCATCCACAACATTTTTGAACAGATCGTACAATGCATTTGTATCGCCTTCTTCAACGGCAGTTTCCAATCTGGCTTTGGCAGTAGATGTGTCTTTGGGTGATAAAAATTTTTCTTGAGCACACATGATTTTTGGATGGGGTGTCGCAATTTGATTGGGTTCAATCAGCAGTTCTTCATAGAGCTTTTCTCCAGGGCGAAGACCAACAAAAGTAATCTCTATGTCGCCGGCTGGGTATTGTTCCGTTTTTTCTTTTAGGCCACTGACAACAATCATATTACGCGCCAAATCGATGATTTTCATAGGTTGGCCCATGTCCAAAACGAACACTTCTCCACCATTTGAAAACGTGCCTGCCAGCAAAACGAGTCTGGCTGCTTCTGAAATGGTCATGAAAAACCGCGTCACTTCTGGGTGTGTTACGGTTATTGGTCCGCCATTTGCGATTTGTTCTCGGAACAATGGAATGACAGAGCCTGATGACCCCAAAACGTTCCCAAACCGCACAATTGAAAACACAGTCTTTGGAGTTCGCGTTTGCAAGTCCTGGACTAACATTTCGGCGAACCGCTTAGTTGCACCCATTACGTTCGTTGGGCGCACGGCTTTGTCCGTTGAAATGAGTATAAAGCGCGGTACGCCCATGTCGGCGCAAGCTTTAGCAACAACGTAGGTGCCCAGCGCATTGTTGCGCGCGCCTATGATTTCATTGCTTTCGACAAGAGGCACATGTTTATAGGCTGCGGCGTGCAACACGACGTCAACCTCGTGTTCCTTCAAAGCTTGTTCCAGAACCGATTTATCCAGCACGGATGCCAAAACAGACACGACTTTTACGGCTGCTCCAGATTCAATGAGACGACGTTCTACTTGATAAAGCGCCGTTTCAGAATGTTCATATAGAACGATGGTTTTAGCCGGAACGTTGGCCATTTGCCAAACTAGCTCTGAACCGATTGATCCTCCTGCGCCTGTGACCATCACAGACTTATTGGCGTAGGCTTCAGAAATTTCAGGCATATCCAATGCCTGTGGCGCACGTCCTAGAAGATCATCCGGTTTCACGGTTTTCAGTTGCGCTGGTAAGGATTCGCCGCTGATAAAGTCAACAAAATGAGGGAGAGTTTTCAGCTCTACGTCGTAAGATTGCATTTTTAGCAAAATTTTATTTTTGACTACGCGTCGTGCAGAGGGCATGGCAAGGATGACTTGCGTGATGCCACGTGTTTTCATCAAGCGATCAATCTCATGCGGGCCATAAATTCGCAAAGCCCCGATAAGAACACCGCGCAAGGAAGGATTATCATCTACAAAAGCAACGGCACGCGCACCCGAAAATCCTTGTAATGCATCCGCTAATTGACGCCCTGCGGCACCCGCGCCGTAAATGAGGATACGCTCTTGGTTTGCGGCAAACCGCTGCGCGCGTTCCAGCAACACGCCAGAGGCAATGCGCAACATGACCATTCCAACCAGAAACACTGGGATAAAAATAAGTGGAGCTGACCTAGGAACCCACCATTGGCCAAAAATGTTAAAGACAAAGAAAAACATCCCTAATCCGCATGCAAATACAGCGGTTCGCCAAATGCCATGCAAATTGAACGCACGGGTCGAAATCCACGGTACAGACAAAACAATCGAAAACAGCAATCCAACTGGAACAAGCAACAAAATGGACCGAAAACCGCCACCCCAATATTCACCAAGTTCAAAGGTTGAAATACGCAGAGCAATTGCCACATAAACAGATATGATGATCAGTACCGAATCCACGGTCGCGGTCAGGATTGCCTTGTTCTGTCGGCTTAGGTTCACAAGAAAATTTGAAAAATGCAAAGAAGTCACAGCTGTGTTTAGTCCTATCCTATCATTCTTCTTGGACGGTATCCCGCAGTGTGGCAAGTTGTTTTATCAAACGTCGCATTGTGAACAGCAGCAGTACTGCCAGTAATAATACAAAGCCTACATCCCGCAACTGGATTGTTCCATCCTGAAGCCATGGGTTCAACCACGCACACAAAACCGCCAAAATGCTGATTTGAGCGGAGAGTATTAACATCTTTGGCAGGAATCGCACTGCACCAGCGCCCAATGTAGTCCAAAATGCTGCCAGAAATGCGCAAACGTGGAACACAACAAAACCAAACATCGCGGCCAGTTTTGGATCAAAACCCATTGATGTTAACGCCAGATATAGCACCACAGATCCAACAAAAGAACCACATGTGATCAACAACACGAACTGCGTACGATTGGTGGCGTTTAATCCTGCTGCGAGCGCTTGGAACATCGCTTGAAACGGCAAACCGATTATTAGGATTTGTACAGCTTTAGATATTTTATCAACGCCGTCCCCCGAAAGTGCGCCGTATCCAAATAAGACAGTTACAATTGGCAAACTAAACAACCCCATCAACACGGCTGCTATCATACCAAGGCCCAGCGCCAATTCGAGAGCCAGCAAAAGAGTTTGCTTAAATGCAGGATCTTTGGCGCCGTCGAGGCGCGACAAAAGCGGCAAAAATAAAATTGGGATAATAGAAATCAACACCCCCATAGGCAATTCGAACAGCCGCAAAGCATAGTTAAATTCGGCCAAAGCGCCTGGACCTGCAGTGGCATAAAGTGAACGGAAAAGCATCGGCATTGCCACGATCAGCGAAAACGCAAAAACGCCTTGAGCAAAGTTCAGCAAGAAACCTTTAGGAAAAGATGCTGTGACGCTAACCTTTGACAACACCTCTGTCATGCGGTTCATTTGCACGGCCAAACGCAGCATGTTTGCTACAATCAAAACACCGCCGAATGTTATCAGATTGATCCCAGATACGCCGATACCAAACCCGAAATACAAGATGATTACGCCGTTAAATACTAAGACGGACAATGCAGGTAAGGAATAATGACCTGTAACGTTCAGATAGGCTGAACACACACCGATACCAGCTGCAATTAGTACTGCGACTAAGGACAAACCATATCCGATAGAAAGATGTTGAACTGCTGCAATATCAAGTGACGGCACGATCAATGACACCACTATGTTTTGCCCTGCCCAAAGAATGGCAACCAATATCACGGCAAACAGAAGAGTCCATTTCACCATACGCCGCATTAAAACAATGCGTGATTGTTTGTCAGCCTTAGACAAGACAGGGATCAACGCAGCGCCAAATCCGCCAGACAATAAAACCCCCACAAGAATATCGGGGAGGGTCAGCAGAAACAAAACTACATCGGCTTCTTGGTTTAACCCGAGACGTGCGCCAATCACCTGTTCGCGCACCAGCCCAGAAATACGACTGAGCAATAGCATTAGGCTAACCAACAGGGAAGCTGTCAAAATCGAACGCGCCATAAAAGTCCTTTTACTCCAGCGAATGGTGCATCAAGCAACCTTAACTTTTAGGCAAATTGTCGTAGACTTCAATCAACTTATCTGTTTGGCATTTTAGCGTAAAACTTGCAGCAACTTTTTTGTGCTGCAATGCCCCAGTCAAAGATTGGTTCAGAAGGAATGGCGTTCAAAGCGTTCGTCATGGATGCGAAATCATCACATAGGGTCTGTACTCAATTCAAAGGCTTGATTGGAGTGCTATGTTTTGATTCACTGGATCAAAACAGGTGTGATATGGGCAGGTTTGATCTAACGGACGGCGAATGGGCGGTGATTGCGCCGCTTTTATCTCAACATGGGCGTGGGCCGCGTCGTAAAGATGATCGCCAAGTGCCCAACGGTATTTTCTATATCCTGCGCACAGGGTCGCCTTGGCGCGATTTACCGGCGCGATATGGGCTTTATACCACCGTTTACAATCGCTACATCCGTTGGACCAAGCGCGGTGTTTGGGCGGGCATCTTTGATGCACTCGCACGCGATTGCAAGGACGCGCTGATCTTTATTGACAGATCTATTGTCAAAGCCCATCGCGCCGCCGCTGGCGCAAAAGGGGGGAGTTGGCGCAAAGTATCGGCCGCTCACGCGGCGGCAGGGGCAGTAAGGTTCACGCCGCTGTAGATACACTTGGCCGCCCGCTACGTTTGGAGATCACGGGCGCACAAACCCATGATAGTAAAGCTTTTTATGCCTTCACAGGCTGGCGCGAACGCCCCAAAGCCATCGTTGCGGACAAAGCCTATCACAGCTTTGCAATCCGAGAGGCCATCGCGCGCGATGGCGCAGAGGCCGTCATTCCAACAAAGTCCAACGCGCGCAT
The DNA here is from genome assembly GCA_039029215.1 of Pseudomonadota bacterium. Taxonomy (GTDB): domain Bacteria; phylum Pseudomonadota; class Alphaproteobacteria; order Rhodobacterales; family Rhodobacteraceae; genus Amylibacter. The sequence goes on along the minus strand of JBCCGP010000001.1, from coordinate 76,008 downwards.
ACAGATCACACATGACAAGACACTCTACGCAATGCCTAACATCGTCGAGCGTTTCTTTTGCCGGATGAAAGATATGCGACGCTTAAGCGTGAGATACGAGAAACTCAAAGATACATTCCTAGGAATGGTTCAACTCTTCGCTATCCGATGCTGGTTGAATTGAGTCCACACCCTGAGGTGCCCGTAGATTTGTAGACGCTTTCTGCCCTAATTTTGAGGGCAGGAGGTCACTATGGGGGAGCCAAATTTCAGTGAAGAGTTTGAGCACGATGCGGTCGAACAAATTGTTGTACGAGGATACGCTGTGCGCGAGGTGTCGGAACGATTGGGCGTCAGTACGCATTCGCTATACAAATGGATGAAGCTATATTCTCCGACCGGCAAAACGCCATCATCCGTGGATCATGAAGCGGAGAACATGCGCCTAAAACGCGAGTTGGCTCGGGTCACGGAGGAGCGTGACATTCTAAAAATAGGCGAGGCCATTTTCCGCCATTGGTCCGAGGACAATGGACGAGCGCGTACTTCGCGAAGAGTGCAAAGTGAAGTACGCCTATATTGATCAGCATCGCGACCAGCATCCCATCCGCACGCTTTGCAGGATGCTAAGCGTTCATCCCAGTGGGTTCTATGCATGGCTTAACAAACCGTTAAGCAAGCGAGCGCTGGAAGATGCGCGCCAAACCGTGCTTGTAAAAGATGCATGGGAGGACAGCGGTAAGATCTATGGCTACCGCAAGGTTTATGATGACTTGATCGATCTGGGCGAATGCGTTTCAGAGCACCGCGTGTGGCGACTTATGCGCCTTGCAGGCCTGCAGGCGCAGATTGGCTATAAGAAGCCTGGTAAATATGGTGGTAGGCTATCGGTTGTTGTAGATAACACGCTGGATCGACCGTTCGCAGTAGATGCACCAGATCGCGCTTGGGTAACAGATATCACCTATCTGCGCACGCGAGAGGGCTTTGCCTCTCTCTGTGTGTTCATTGATCTGTTTTCGCGGCGCGTCGTTGGCTGGGCACTGCATTCAAGGCCAACGACAGAGCTTGCTGTACAAGCTTTGCTGTCAGCAATTTGGCGGCGCAAACCAGCAGCGTAGATCCTAATTCACTCGGATCAAGGCACGCAATATACAAGCCGTGAATGGGCAGCGTTTCTGCGCGAACATGGCCTGCAACATTCCATGAGCTGTCGTGGCAACTGCCATGACAATGCTGTTGCTGAAAGCTTTTTCCAATTATTGGAGCGAGAGAAGATCAGACGTCAAACATAGCAAGCAAGAGAGGACGCAAGACGCGACGTGTTCGAATATATCGAGATGTTCTACAACCCAAAACGAAAACACACGAACAATGGGATGCTGTCACCTATTGACTTCGAAAACAGACAGCCGAAAATGAAACAAGAAGGTGTCTAGCAAACTATGGGCACCTCAGGTCGGGGCTGTAGGGTGGCAAGAACAAGAACCAGCAGCCAGCCTCTCGCATGATCTTTTTGGACCTGTCACGTTTTAGTGCCGCTTCGAGTTCTCATTTAAGCGGCTTTTCGTTCGAAGGCCAAGGGGCTTTTCCAGCTTAGGGCAGAGTGCTTTCCATTGCTGGCAGGGTTTTGCGCAGCAAAATGCCGAGAAGGGCGCGGATTGTAGAAGCCGTTTATGTATTTGAAGATTGCGAGTTCTGCATCTCTGCGCGTTGGCCAAGTTTGTCTCCAAATCAGCTCAGCTTTGATCGTCTTGAAGAAGGTTTCCACGACAGCGTTGTCATAGCAGTTGCCTTTGCCCACTGCGCGGTAGGGTATTCGCGAAGCGAATGTCCCGAGAGGGGACATGGACGCTTGAAGCCCGTGCTTGCGTAAGATCTTCTGATAATCATGTGCGCAATATTGTGATCCTCGGTCCCTGTGATGGATGCACCCATATGACGTAAAAGCATCAACATCGCCATATTCGTCAAAGGCTGGTGTCTCTTCTGCCCTTCAAAGACATACTCTGACTGCATCGCCTTGAGCGGTTTGAGGATCGCCAGCATTTCAGCTGTCAGCGGCACACGGTGTTCCTCCTTATTTTTCATACGCTCGGCCGGACAGGTCCAGACATTGTCGATGAAATCCAGCTCCGCCCAGCGCATGCCCAATACCTCTCCCGTCCGCGATCCTGTTAGGCAAGTGAACATCAACGCCTTCGCCGCCATCGCCTTGCGCGTTTTCAGATCAGCGTAGAACGCCGGAACGTCCCTCCAGTGCATGGCCTTGTGGTGTTTGGGCTTCTTCGTGACCTTTGGCAACACACCGCCATCCCTGATCGCCACAATGGGATTCTCGGCATCCCGAAACCCTTTAGCCTGCGCCACATCCAGAACCGTCTTGATCCGTTGCGCCAGCCTGCGCGCCGTTTCGTGTTTCTCCGTCCAGATCGGGCTCAGACACATCAGCACTTCCGGCTGGCCAATCGTATCGAGCGGCATGCGCCCGATTTTCGGAAAAGCATAATCGCGTAGCGTGTTTATCCATTGCTGGCCGTGTTTGGCATTCCTCCACGTCGGCAATCTTTCGATATGCACCTGCTTGGCAAATTCCTCAAATGTCGGGATGTCCTGCAAAGCATTGTAGCGTGGGTTCAAACCCTGCTTCGCCATACGGCGATACTTAAGCGCCTTTTCGCGAGCTTCACCGAGCGTTACGTAACTCACCCCGCCCAGCCCGAAATCTGTCCTCAGAGGCCCGCCCTTTTTATTTCTCTGACCTTTGACGGTTACCCGAACTATCCAGCGACGCGCGCCCGAAGGATCAACAACAAGGTAAAGCCCGTTGCCGTCGCCATGCCGACCTGGGCCGAGCGACTCGACTTGTTTCTTTGTCAGTTTTCCTGTCAGTGCCATTTAAACCACGATTTATACCACACAATGAAAGCATACGGGCATAATCGAAAGAAATCCAGCAAATCGAATTAATTCGTTTCTAACCTTAAAAACAGGCCAAATAGACCACTTAAGGCCATCCAGAAAAATCAAAGAAAAAGGTGAGGTGGCGGAGACGAAGGGATTCGAACCCTCGAGACGGTTCAACCCGTCTACTCCCTTAGCAGGGGAGCGCCTTCGACCACTCGGCCACGTCTCCGCTGACCTCTTTATGGGCTTGGGGCGAGAGTCGCAAGTGGGATTTTGGGGAATGCCCTAGCTAGGGCATTAGGTTAACTTATTGATTTATATATAAAATCCTAAATTTTTACATCGCCCATCTGATATACCCCGAGACGGTTGCTTGTTTGTCGCTGCTATAGCCAAGCTCTATGCCGCCACGGCCCGATCCAGTGTTGAAATCCAAACCCAGAAAGCCGCGCGCGGTGAACCCGTCATCGGTACTTTCTATCGAATTTGTTTGCCGAGCCAAAGTCACGGTCTCGGTCGCACTTGAATTATAAATGCCATCTATACTCAGGCGTAGGGTCGTGCTGTTGCCAAGCTGTTGTGCATAGCTGGCACGGATATCCGCGATATGAGACAGACGGTCCCCAACCGTAAAATCTGCGGCGGTTGGAAAATCAAAAGTTTGATCATCAATATAAAGGCCCGTATCGCGCAACCGCACAGACCCGTATACGCATCTTCATCACTATAGACATAACCAAATGTGTGTTCTTCAAACAAATCTAGCAGCAGAATTTTGTGTGACGACAGTCTGCAAGGCCGCTATCAAATCTTGAATGCTGTGTCCTACGGTCTGTGTGTTTGGAAACTCCGAACACGCTTTGGAATAAATCTTGTCGTAGTTTTCGCGTTCGAGAGGATATAACTTCGCATAAGGTATACTTTCGCAAGTTGAAGCTGCTTCTCTGATCATATCTATGCCAGAAATATAGTGCGGCGGTGGCTTAAGTAATATCAGGCCAATTGAATATCTACATCACAGGTCGTGGCGCATTTATTGGTTAACGGGGACATAGCCGCAATTATAGTGTTTGGCGGATTGGGCATTTGGGCGGTTCTGTCGATGATTGTGATCAACCGGTCAGAGCCTGAATGGACGCCCGGTTCAAAAGGAACAGTTGCAAAAGATTTGATGTTTCTGGGGGCGGCTTTGGTCGCAACCGGCGTTATCGGTTATGTGCACACGTTCTTTGGGCTTTCACCGTTCAGTGGCTAATTTGTGAATTCTGATTTCGTATAGCCTTGCAAATACAACAGGCCCGTTAGATCCGCGAAGTTCAGTTTGACCTTTGCATGCTTTTGCACATTTGGTTTTGCGTGAAGGGCAACGCCCAATCCTGCACGCGTGATCATCGGTAGGTCATTTGCGCCATCGCCAACCGCCAAAACATCATCATCCGCAAGGGCGAGGTTTTTGGTAATCTCGTCCATCGCATCGACCTTGGCTTGTTGTCCCAAAATCGGTGTACCGGGTTTACCCGTTAGTTTGCCATCTTCTTGCAGTAACACATTGGCACGGTGTTCATCAAATCCAAGCATCGCCGAGACATGGGCGGTAAAATCTGTAAATCCACTTGAAACCAAGGCCGTGAACGCACCGCTGGACTTCATTGTCGACAGCAGGATCTTGCCGCCGGGCATAAATGTGATCCGTTCCTCAATAACTTTCTTGATGACGTCGACATCGACGCCCTCAAACAAGCCGACGCGCGCGCGCAGCGCGTCTTCGAATTCAATCTCGCCATTCATTGCACGCGCTGTGATCTCTTTGACCCGCGTGCCGTGTCCGGCTAAATCGGCCAATTCATCAATGCATTCTTGTTCGATCATCGTGCTGTCCATATCAGCCAGCAGCACTTTTTTGCGCCGCCCTTGGGTGGGCACAATTGCGATATCAATATCCTCGGTCTGCATGGCCTGCCAGATGCATGCATCCCCATCTTGGGGCATGCGGCCGATTTCAAATTCGCAAGCTTCGTCGGTGGAAAGCCATTTTATGTCCCCACCTTTTAGCTTGGCGTGGGTCGTCTCGACGATCTTATGAGAGAGCGTTTCCGTGTTCGGGGGGGCGATAAGAACGGCGGTGAACATTTGTTTCCAATCGTGAACAGACTCGTTGAAAATTACAATCATTAACCAAGTTTCGTCACGGAACGCCAGTCATTTTCGATTGTGACACGGATTTTTTACCTTTAAGGCCAGCGGTGGGACACCCCTCCCCAACGAGGGGCGCGTATCTGAAAGGGTAATGATATGACAAACTTCGCGAAACCGGACATCCGTCCGGCGAACCCCCATTTTTCTTCTGGTCCTTGTACCAAGCCTGCGGGCTGGTCGCTTGATGCGTTGCGTGATGCAGCGCTTGGGCGATCGCATCGTGCGGCGATTGGTAAGGATAAACTACTAGCGGCGATCGAGAACACGCGTTCGGTTTTGGGCGTGCCTGAGGATTACAAAATCGGCATCGTGCCTGCATCTGATACAGGCGCGGTTGAGATGGCGATGTGGAACCTGCTGGGCGCCCGTGGTGTTGAAATGCTGAGCTGGGAAAGTTTTGGTTCTGGTTGGGTCACGGATGTTGCCAAGCAGTTGAAGCTTGAGTTCAACCACCATCATGCAGATTATGGCCTGTTGCCCGATTTGTCAGCGGTGAATTTTGACAATGATGTTGTCTTTACATGGAACGGCACGACCAGCGGTGTGCGGGTTCCGAATGGTGATTTTATTCCAGCAGACCGTAAAGGTCTGACGATATGTGACGCGACATCAGCCGCGTTTGCGCAGGATTTGGCGTGGGACAAATTGGATGTGACCACGTTTTCTTGGCAGAAAGTTCTGGGCGGCGAGGCGGCGCATGGGATGATCATCCTGTCCCCGCGTGCGGTAGAGCGGTTGGAAAGTTACACGCCGCCATGGCCCTTGCCGAAGATTTTCCGCCTGACCAAAGGCGGGAAGTTGATTGATGGTGTGTTCAAGGGAGCAACGATCAACACGCCGTCTATGTTGGCGGCGGAGGATTATTTGGTCGCATTGGAATGGGCAAAGGCGCAAGGCAATGCGACTGGTTTGATTGCGAAGGCGGATGCAAATTTGGCGGTGCTTGCAGATTTTGTCGGCGCGAATGACTGGATTGATTTCTTGGCAGAAGATGATGCGACGCGGTCAAATACATCCGTCTGTTTGAAGATCACCCATCCAGCCGTTGCCGCTTTGGATGTGGAAGCGCAAGCTGCATTCGCGAAAGCGCTGACCAAACGATTGGATGCAGAGGGTGTTGCCTTTGATATCGGGTCCTACCGCGATGCGCCTGCGGGTCTGCGGATTTGGACAGGCGGCACGGTTGAGGCATCCGATCTGGAGGCGCTGTGCCCGTGGTTAAACTGGGCCTTCCAAGCCGAACTTGAAACGATTTCAGAAGCCGCCTGAACCGGCTTCTTTCCCCAAATTTTATGAAGGAGGCAGCAATGCCCAAAGTACTCGTATCTGACAAACTCAGCCCAACGGCAGTTCAAATTTTCAAAGACAATGGGATCGAGGTCGATTTCGAACCTGATCTTGGCAAAGACAAAGAGGCGTTGATTGCGCGGATTGGCGACTATGATGGTTTGGCGATCCGGTCCGCAACCAAAGTGACCGAGAATGTCCTGAAAGCCGCGACCAATCTGAAAGTCGTGGGTCGTGCAGGGATTGGTGTGGATAATGTCGATATCAAAGAGGCGTCCAAACGCGGTGTGATCGTGATGAACACACCCTTTGGCAACATGATCACAACGGCGGAACATGCGATTGCAATGATGTTTGCGGTCGCGCGCCAAATTCCCGAGGCAAGCGCATCGACCCATGCTGGTAAATGGGAAAAATCCAAATTTATGGGTGTTGAATTAACGGGTAAAACGCTCGGTTTGGTGGGTGCAGGAAATATTGGCTCGATTGTTGCGATGCGTGCGCTAGGTCTTAAGATGAAAGTGAATGCCTATGATCCGTTCCTGTCAGAGGAACGGGCGACCGAGTTGGGGGTCACGAAAGTGGACCTTGACGAGTTGCTTGCAAAGGCGGATTTCATAACGCTGCATGTTCCGAAAACGGATCAAACAGCGGGGATGATGTCCGCCGACGCCATCAAAAAGATGAAACCGGGTGTGCGGATCGTGAATTGCGCGCGCGGCGGATTGGTCGATGAAGAGGCATTGGCCGAAGCATTGAAAACAGGTCATGTTGCTGGAGCGGCCTTTGATGTCTTTGCGGTTGAACCCGCAACCGAAAGCCCGCTGTTCAATTTGCCCAATGTTGTTGTGACCCCACATTTGGGTGCGGCCACCACCGAGGCGCAAGAAAACGTCGCCCTGCAAGTGGCCGAACAGATCAGCGATTACCTAAAGAATGGCGCGGTGACGAATGCGATCAACATGCCCTCGATCACCGCTGAAGAAGCGCCGATCCTTGGGCCATTTGTGAAGCTTGCCCAGCATCTGGGTGCATTTGCCGGTCAATTAACCGACGAGCCGATCAAAGAGATCAACATTGTCTATGACGGTGCAGTGGCCGAGATGAACATCAAGGCGCTTGCCTCTGCCGCGATCGCAGGTGTGATGAAAGCGACCAACCCGGATGTGAATATGGTTTCGGCCCCTGTGATTGCGTCGGAACGGGGTGTGAAGGTTTCTAACACTACGCAAGACAAGTCCGGTGTTTTTGACAGCTATATCAAACTGACGGTGAAAACGGCAGAGCGCGAACGCTCGGTCGCGGGCACAGTGTTCAGTGATGGCAAGCCGCGCTTTATCCAGATCAAGGGCATCAATATCGATGCCGAGATCGGGGCGCATATGCTGTATACCACGAACAAAGATGTTCCGGGCATTATTGGCACTTTGGGCCAGACGATGGGGGAACACGGTGTGAATATCGCGAACTTTACGCTTGGGCGTGCCTCGGTCGGGGGTGATGCAATTGCGCTTTTGTATTTGGATGAAGAGCCGAATGCGGAGGCGATGTCTGCATTGCGAGAAAGTGATCTGTTCCAAACGGTAAGCGCTTTGCAATTCGATATTTAAATTCGACGGCAAATACTGTGAAAAGCTCCGTTTTACGGGGCTTTTTTTTGTTAAATTTTGGTAAATTCGAAAACTAGAAAATGCATTTAGTCATTTTGAGGTTTACCAATTGGAAACCAAAAGATCAGCAGAGTATTTTGAAGACTATAAGCTGACATGACACTTCAAAATTTGGATGATTTTAATGAAAATGCATCTTTGGATAAACCAAACTCGATAACAGTCCCAATCTCAAGATGACCATCGTTTTAGTGCTTCTGCATCGGCCTGACGCGCATCCACCCATGCGCCGTGATCTCCGCGCAGTTCTTTTTTCCAAAATGGCGCTTTGGATTTTAGGTAATCCATCATGAACTCTGCAGCTTGAAACGCGTCCGACCGATGTGGGCTGGCGGTGGCGACCATCATGATCGGTTCACCCAAAGAGAGGCGCCCATAGCGATGGATGATCAGGCTGTCGATCAGGTTCCAGCGATCATGCGCTTGGGTTTGGATGTCGCTAAGAGCTTTCTCGGTCATGCCCGGATAATGCTCTAGCTCCAGCGCATCCAGATCATCGCCACGCACAAGACCCGAAAAACTGACCACCGCACCTGCACGTCCATTAAGATCGGAAAACTGATTCAACTCCGCGCCTGGATCAAACGGCTCTGCTTGGACGGAAACACGCATATCAACCCCCCGTCATGGGCGGGAAGAAGGCGATTTCTTCGCCACCCTTCAGCGGCGTGTCATAATCTGACAGAACCTGATCAACCGCGACCTTCACGGCCGACATATCTTCAAATGCAAGTTGATAGCGCTCTTCGCGTGTGCGCAAATGATCGACAATGTCTTGAACAGTGGCTGCCTTGATATCAATCACCTCAGACGCTTCGCCGATCCGTTCGCGCATCCATGCGAAATACATGACCCGGAACGCCATCACAGTGCCTCTTTAAAAAAGGGCATGGCTTTGCGCAGATAATCCAAGCCAGAGATCAGTGTCAGGCCCGCCGCAATCCAAAACAGTACGATACCGGCCCAGAAGCTCCAAATATAGCCAGTATATTTCCAGCGCAGGCCGACCGCATCCTCCAACGTGCCGTTTAGGACGTCATTCGCAATCTCTGGGTTCATACCCAGTTGCGCCATGCCGAAATAGTGTTGAAACAGACCGAAACTCAGTAGCACACCAATCGCGGTCATTTGCGTTGCGGTTTTCCATTTGGCAAGTTTTGTGACTTTGATCTTGTCTGCATTATCGCCCAAAAACTCTCGCAATCCAGAAACGAATACCTCGCGCAGTAAAATCACAGAGCCGGGCAGCGCGATGCGCCAGTCCAAACCGAAGAGACCGATCAATGTTGCGATTGCAATGATGACCATCGCCTTATCTGCAATCGGATCCAGCATGGTCCCAAAGCTCGAGATTTGTTTCCATTTTCGGGCCAGATAGCCATCAAGATAATCTGTCAAAGACGCCGCAATAAAAAGCCCAAGTGCGACGAAATCAGAATAAGGATGCTTTAAGACCAGAAAGACGATCAACACCAAGGGTGCCGCAAGTGTGCGAAAGACGGTCAGAATATTGGGCAGCGTCCATTCCATGGTTCAAGTCCTAGCTTATGGCCTAGCCCTTGTCATGGAAGAAATCGTAGACGGTTTGTGCCATACGGTCGGACAGCCCTTCAACGGCCTTTAGGTCTTTGAGCGCCGCACGACTTGCCGCTTTTGCCGATCCGAAATGCGCCATGATCGCACGCTTGCGACCGGCACCAATGCCCGGCACCTCGTCTAACGGGTTTGTATGGATCGATTTTGCGCGTTTTGCACGATGGGTCGAGATGGCAAATCTATGCGCTTCGTCGCGCAGGCGTTGAATGAAATAAAGCACCGGATCATTGCGTTTCAGGGCCATGACCCGTTTGCCGGGCCGATAGAATTCTTCTTTGCCCTGATCGCGATCGACGCCTTTGGCAACCCCGATAAAGGGAACATCCTCGACCCCAAGGTCTTCCATGATTTCTTTGACCGCGCTGACTTGCCCAGCACCACCATCAATCAGCAACAGGTCGGGCCAATTTTCTGATTGTCGATCAGGGTCTTCTTTCAGCAAACGTTCAAAGCGGCGGCGCAGTACCTCTTTCATCATGCCGAAATCGTCACCCGGTGTCAGGTCTTGGGATTTGATATTGAACTTTCGATAGGCAGATTTCATCAACCCTTCGGGACCGGATGCGATCATCGCACCGACCGCATGCGTTCCTTGGATATGGGAGTTGTCGTAAACCTCGACCCTTTCGGGGATCACCTCCAGATCGAAGGCCGCTGCCAGTCCGCCCAGCAGTTTGACCTGTGTCGCGCTTTCAGACATGCGGCGTGCCAAGGCTTCTCGCGCATTGCGCTCTGCTGCTTTGATAAGGATGAGCTTCTCACCACGTTTTGGCCGCAGAAACTCCACCTTGCCCTCGCGCTTTTGTTCCAACGCATCGATCAGCAAATCACTATTGGGCACATCATCAGACAGGATCAATTGGCGCGGCGGTGTTTTGTTGTCGTAAAACTGGGCGATGAATCCTTCCAAGATCTCGCCTGCATCCGCGCCAGACCCCGTGCGCGGGAAATAGGCGCGGTTGCCCCAGTTCTGATACGCGCGGATGAAGAAGACTTGGATGCAGGCCTGATCACCCTCTGTATGCAACGCGATTATATCTGCCTCGGCCACGGTTTGCGGGTTGATGCCTTGGGCGCTTTGCACATTGGTGAGGGCGTGAATGCGATCACGAAGACCAGCCGCCCGTTCAAATTCCATCGCGGCGCTGGCGGCTTGCATATCGGCGGCCAGCTTTTCTTGAATGCCGGTGTTCCGTCCGCGTAGAAAATCGCGCGCATCATTCACAAGCTTTGCATAATCTGTGTCGCTGATTTTGCCCACACAAGGTGCAGAGCATCGATGGATTTGATGCTGCAAACATGGGCGAGAGCGGGTGGTGAAATTGCTGTCCGTACAATTGCGCAGCAAGAATATTTTTTGCAGTTGGTTGAGTGTGCGGTTGACCGAACCTGCCGATGCAAAGGGACCGAAATATTCATGGCGTTTCGATTTCTTGCCGCGATGTTTCGTAACCAATGGAAAATCATGATCGGTAATCACGATATTCGGAAAGCTTTTATCGTCGCGCAGCAACACATTGAAACGCGGTTTCAGCTGTTTGATAAGGTTTTGTTCCAGCAGCAGTGCTTCGGTCTCTGTCTCTGTCGTGATAAACATCATTGAACGCGTCGCAGAAATCATCCGACCAATTCGTGCAGAATGGCCCGTCGGTTTGGAATAGGAGGTCACGCGGTTCTTCAGGTTGCGTGCCTTGCCGACATAAAGAACCGCACCTTTCTCATCCAGCATGCGATAGACGCCGGGCTGTGCAGACAGATTGCGCACGTAATCCTTGATGATCTCGTGACCTCGCTTTGGGCTATCTGTCTGATTTGGCGTCATATTTTCTTTGTGCCTTAGAATTTGACCTGATGCATCTTTAAAATTTGTATCAGAAATATGTGGATTTAGCTGTGGATAACTTTGGGAATAAGTTGAAATGCACGGTAGAAATTCGAAAAAACCCCGAAATGAACAATGTTAGGTGGTTTCGTAAGGCACTCTAACTCACTGATTTTCATATATAATTTTTCTAAAAAATCACAAGCCTTTGAAATCATTACGATTTATTCATAAATGTGACAAAATCGTAAATCGGTGGACAATTCCGGGGTGAAGGTGATCAAGATTTCTTGTGTATTTACACCGACTTAGCCATTTTCGAGGGGCCAGTAAGAGCGCGAACATCACTGTAAATATGCACTAATCCAGTCCCTGAACCTCTGGTGTTTTCCAGCCCAAATGCTGTCCACCATCAACACATAACAGTTGTCCGGTAACAGCATGCGCATCCAAGAAATAGTTCATTGCGCCAACAATATCTGCCGGGTCTGCGCCACGTTCCAGAATCGTATTCGCACGTTGATGCTGGTAATGCGCTTCGGACTGATTGGCGCCGCGTAGGGTTGGGCCGGGCCCGATTGCGTTGACACGGATATCGGGGGCCAGCGCTTGCGCGGTGGTGCGCGTCATTGCCCAAGCCCCATGTTTTGACAGGCTATAGGTCATAAACCCGGGCGTCAGTTTGCGGATGCGTTGGTCAATCATGTTAAGGATCAAAGCGCCCGCAACACGATCACCCAACGCCCCCGTCGCTTTGGGCGCTTGTGCTGCGAATTTTTGCGTCAAAATGAACGGCGATTGCAGGTTGGATTTGTGATGGCTTTCCCAGCTTTCGAGTGTCGCGTCTTCCACGGTGTCCCAATCAAATGCGGAGGCGTTGTTGATCAGGATATCCAGCGGTCCATCAAGAGCGTTGGCTGCGGTATCTACTAGCTTGGCGGCTGCGTCGAGATCGAGCAGATCCGCCTGCAGCATTGCGGATTGAACACCATGGCTTGAAATCTCATCCGTGGTCTTGGCGGCTTTGTCAGCACTTTTATGATAATGGATCGCAACATTGATGCCGCGTTCCGCAAGTGCGAGCGCCATAGCGCGCCCCAACCGATCCGATGCGCCGGTGACCAATGCGTTTTGAAATGCCATGATGCCTAACTTAGCAGGAAGAACACATATGCCAAGTAAAGGGCCACAAAAATGAAACCCCATACCCGATTAAGCTTCCAACGATACTTCGCAAAAGGCAGCAAGATCAGGCTAGAGGCGGTCATCACCCAGAAGTCGATGTGAAAGAATTCTTTTGGAACTGGAACCGGCGCGATTAATGCGGTCGCCCCAATAATGGCAAGCAGGTTGAACATGTTCGAGCCAAGCACATTGCCAAGTGCGACATCCCCTTGTTTGCGAAAGCCGGCGGCAACTGTGGTTGCAAGTTCGGGCAAGCTGGTGCCAAGGGCCACAAGCGTCAGACCGATAATGGCATCGGGGACGCCGAAATCTTCGGCAATGTCTGTTGCGCCATCAACCAAAAGATCGGCACCAACGGGCAGCAAAATGATCCCGCCAACTAAAAAAGCGATCATCTTCCAAGTTGGCAAACCTTCATCTTCTGCCTCTTCTTCGATTTCTTCGCGCAATTGGGTGTCATTTTGCGCTTTGATGAAACTTGTCGTCAGAATACCAATCAAAAGCACCAGCAATAAGATACCTTGCCAAACCCCAAAGGGTTGCGTGAAGGCAATTGCGATGAATGCGAATGTTGCAAACATCATCAGCAGAAAATTGCGAGAACCACCAGATGTTTGTGCCTGAAGCCCTGTTAGAATGGCAGGCACTCCAAGGATCAATAGAACATTGGCAACATTAGAGCCGACCACATTGCCAATCGCAAGTTCTGGCACATCTTCAAGTGCGGACTGAATACCGATCAAAAGCTCTGGCGCAGAGGTGCCAAATGCGACCACAGTCAGGCTGATAATTAATGCTGGAATGCCCAAACGCGCGGCCAATGAGACGGCACCGCGTACTATGATATCGCCACCGATGATTAGGGCGATCAGACCGCCGAAGACAAGAAGCCCATCTTGCACGTTGCTTACCCCTCTTTTTTACACCGACAGTCTACGCCGTCGAATTGATATGTCCCGCATTTGGCACATTTCTCTGCCTGTTTCACGCGGCTTTTTTTGAAAAGCTGCGGCATGCGAATGCGTCCCATGATCCCCAATATGGCGATGCCAATTAAAAACAGAAGAACGACTTTGGACATCAGGTTACAATCCGAAACGCGCCCAATGTGCGCGATCCTCGATTGTGTCTAACATTGTGTCTGCAAACTGCCCACCAAAACGCGACAGCAACCCACGCTTTACGCCGTGTTTTGTAAAACGTGTTTTGTCGCCAAACATCTCTTTCATTTTTGGAACCAGATGATCTACGCCATCGGCCAGACCAACCTCGACACCTTTTTGGCCCACCCAAATATCGCCCGTGAACAAATCCTGATCGGCCAACTTTTCACCACGCGAGGTTTTGACATGGGTGATAAATACATCGTGTATTTCTGATTGCAGCGCTTTGATTTTTTTCACATCTGCGGGTGTTTCGGCCTTGAACGGATCCGCAAAGGATTTGCTTTTCCCTGCTGTATGCACACGGCGTTCAATCCCATGTTTGGCCATGAAATCTTGAAACCCAAAGGACGCCATAATCACGCCGATTGATCCGATGATGGTTGATTGATCGACATAAATCTCATCAGCCGCGCAGGCCAGCCAGTAGCCACCAGAGGCCGCGACATCTTCGCAGAACGCGTAAACGGGGATTTCCGTCTCATCCGCCAAACGCCGGATGCGCGCGCCTATAAGGGAAGATTGTACAGGACTGCCACCAGGTGAGTTAATTGCAAGCGCGACGGCCTTGGGCTTGCCCTTGCGGAAGGCTTTTTCGATGACGGGTGCAAGCTCTGCATCATTCAGCCCGCGACCGCCCATACGCCCGCCCGTACCAATCACACCTTGAAGGCGGATGACGGCAACATTGGGTTTACGGGATGTGATTTTAGAGAGGAATTTCATGGTGGATATGTAGTGGTCTTTCTTAAGGGGGACAAGGGCGTGGGGCGATGTTTTGCGGGGTGTTGAGATTGGAAAAACCGGTTAAGCTTTGCTTCAATAAACTAGGTGATTGTAGCAAAGCTTAACGCCTATTCACCCAAGACAAGAGCAATTCTTTCAATCGCGCATTCGATATTTTCCGTCGAATTTGCATAAGAAAATCGCACATACCCTTCGCCATATGCACCAAAGGATGTGCCAGCGATTGTGGCGACACCCGCGCGGTCCAAAAACAAATCTTGCACTTGGGCAGAGCTCAGTCCGGTTTCTTTAACATTTGGAAACGCATAAAAAGCGCCTGCCGCATCAGCACAACGTATGCCGGGCAGGGCGTTCAGCGCATCCACGATCACTTTTCGACGCGCATCGAAGGCGTCCATCATTGCGTCCACTGCATCTTGGGAACCCTTTAATGCGGCAAGGCCCGCATATTGCGCGGATGCATTCACACAGGAATGATCATTGATACAAAGCCGGGTCACAGGTTCAACCAATGCATCTGGCCAAACCGCATAGCCCAAACGCCACCCGGTCATTGCATAACGTTTTGACCACCCGTCGAGCATGATCAGCCGATTTTGGATGCTTGGGTAACTCAGCAGCGATACATGATCGCGCCCACCGTAGAGCATGGTCGAATAAATCTCGTCTGACAGAATCCTGACATTTGGAAAAGCATCTAGCCCTGCGACAAGCGCATCAATCTGCTCTTTATCCGTGACGCCACCCGTCGGATTGGCGGGGCTGTTCAAAATCAGAAGCCGCGTTTTATCTGTGAGTTTGCCCAAGATAGTTTCAGCCGAAAAAGCGAAGCCTTTCTCCTCCTCCAGCGCATAAGGGACGGGTTTCGCACCCGAAAATTTAATCACGGATTCGTAGATTGGAAATCCGGGGTTTGGATATACCGCCTCTGTGCCGGTCTCTAGGCAAAGAAGGGCAGCAAAGAACATGGTTGGCTTGCCACCCGGAACGATCACGACATTATCTGGATTGACCGAGAATCCATGGCGGTTTTGAAGGTCCTCGGCCACAGCCTCGCGCAATGCGGGAATGCCGTTGGCTGGGGTGTATCCATGATGCCCATCGCGCAGCGCCTGAATACCAGCATCTACAATATGGGCAGGTGTTGAAAAATCAGGTTGCCCGATGCCAAGATTGATAATGTCTTTGCCTTGCGCAGCAAGTTTTTGGGCATGTGCCAAAACCGAAAACGCGCTTTCGGTTCCAAGGCGATTGATACGGGATGCAACGTGACGGGTCATGGGCTGGGTTTAGCGTGGAAATTTAGAAAGCCGAAGCGAATTATTTTGCGCTGTAAACGGAACCTGCGTCGGCAAAGTAATTATCATAAGCAAACCAGTAAGAAATATGCCCGGGCACGCGGGGAAGCTGTTCGCCTGTCGCGCTGATCAATGCCTGTTCCGTCAGGCGCCAACCTTTCAAATCCGCAGTGCTAATATCGCCCCATTGATCGGTAATGAAAGTCAGGCCATTACGCTCATATGCGCGCACGTTGCGGGTTGTGGGATCACCAAAAAGCGCGATGTCTCGATCGCCGATTTTGTCATTGATGACCGGTGTTCGTTCAAAAACAGATAGCGGCCATGCACGTTCTGCGCCAAATTGGCTGATGCGAAAGACGTAGTCTTTTTGAAGATGCTCGGTTTGATCCACGTTGGCTGGAAACATCAAATCGGCGGAAGAAAAATAACGATTATAGACGACGCCTGATCCGTAGTTGCGCAGATGGCCCGTGTTCAAATCCAGCACAACCGTGTCTGGGTTGTCTGTCTTCCAATTCTCCCAACTGGTGATGGTGACAGGCCGCTGTTTCAAGGCAATCCCGCTGTTCCACAATTCCCCCATGACAGGTTTGCCGGTAAATTGATTCCACAGTGAATGCGTGCGGCGATCAAACATCAACTTGTTAGAGCGATAGAGAAACCCAGAAGATCCAAAGACAAGCGGCGCATCGAAACGATCCAGCTTGGTTTCATATAAAATGCCAGCACCGCAAAGTGTACAATAGGCAAGTGCAACGGGGACACCGCCAATCACCTCGTTAAACATTTCATGCCAGCCCATGATGCGCAAAGGATAGGCGCGCGTATCACCATTGATGGAGACGCCAAAGACCAAATCATCGGCACGCAGATAATCAGCATCTGCGGCTTCGATATGTCTTGGCGTATCAAGACTTGGAATGCCGTCCTTGCTGACCCCGCCCCAAGTCACTTCTTCGAACCGAATATGCATGCGGCTTGGATCAAGATAGGGGTCCGTCAGGAACAATTCGAATTGCGGATCAATATGCAAAAGCCGCTCGCGTTTGATCCGCGCAAACGCGGGATGGGGTCTGATTTCTGGATGGCGTTCTTGCCAGACCATCCAATCAAACCATCCGCGCGCTGTGGTATGGCCCGTAAGCTTTTGCAACGTGCGGGACATGCTTGCTTCGCTGGCTTTGGAATAGCGCATCGCAAAAATGATCGCAGCGGCCATATCAGTTTGACCGCGCGCCTCCATCCAGTCCAAAGCGGTCTGCTTGGCGGTTGCATTCCCAAAGACCAGATAATGCATCTGGCGTTCGGCTTCTTCCATGACCTGAGCAAAGCCTTGCCCTGCTGAAAGGTAGGCGGCAGTCGATCCGGCCAATAACATCCGTCGGTTCATCATGTCAGAACTATAAGCAGCAAATTTTCACCTGCAAATTCACTTTCCCGCCAGAGCAATTTGACATAGGAGGTGATCGCGACCTATTCAGCGTCGTTCTGTGCTGCGCGTGTCTCACTGCTGGGAGGGTGAAATGTTACGCTGGATGTTTCTTGTTTTTGCGGTGTTCTTGACGTCTTGTGGCTTAGGGACAAAGCGCGACTTACCCGATGTAGACGACAATTACGTCTTGGACTATAAAATCGTCGCTTTGGCGGTGAATTTTTCACCCAATGCGCGCATTATTGGATTGCCGGGTGATACGCCCGAGGAGATTGCTGAAAACAAAGCCGCACTAGAGGCCGCACTTCAAGAAGAAATGGAAAAGCGATTATTGCCGCAATATCGTGGATCGAAGCCAGCGGTTTTACAGGTGGAGCTTGTGCGTTTGGTTCTGCGCAATGCAAAAGAGGCTGTGGCGACCGATTTGCGAAATCAGCTGTTTGGAAATGTGTATTTCGCGGATGTCGAGACACAGGAGCTGATTACCCAAAGCGGTGTTCGGGTTTTTGACTTCAATTTCAAAGCAGATGGAAATATCGGGGTTTTGATAACCGCAACCGCCAATAATAAGCGCAGTTTCAAACGTCGATTCTCGCAAATGGCGCGTGATTTTACGGAACGTGCCGCTCTGATCTTGAAATAGGAGCGGTTTTCGGGTTCTCTGATTTCGAAGGAGAACCCATATGGCCGTCGCAGAACACAAACTGACGAATATTGCCTATCTAAAAGAGCGCGTGGATTTGGCCGCAGCATTCCGTTGGGCGGCGCGGTATAATATGCACGAGGCTGTTGCGAACCATTTTTCATGTGCTGTGAATGCGGATGGCACACAATTTTTGATGAACCCGAATTGTACGCATTTTGCGCGGATCAAAGCCTCTGATTTATTGCTGTTGGATGCGCATGATCCATCGACTTTGGATCATCCGAATGCGCCGGATGTCACGGCGTGGGGCTTGCATGGTGCTTTGCATCGATTGTGTCCCCATGCACGTTGCGCGATGCATGTTCATTCCGCTTTTGCGACTGTTTTTGCCTGTTTGGAACAGGCGCATTTGCCGCCCATCGATCAAAACGCAGCGATGTTTTTTAACCGCCATGTGGTTGACGGTGAATTCGGCGGCATGGCGATGGGCGATGAAGGTGCACGCTGTGTCGCACTACTACAGGACCCCAAAGTCAAAACCCTGATCATGGGCAATCATGGCGTGATGATCATTGGCGAAACGTTGGCCGAGACCTTTAACCGCTTATACTATTTTGAGCGCGCGGCAGAGACCTATATTCGCGCCTTGCAAACGGGTCAGAAGCTTCGGATCTTATCTGACGCGGTTGCCGAAAAGACCGCGCAGGAATGGGAGGACTATCCCAATCTGGCCGAGGCGCATCTTCGCGAGTTGAAACTGATTTTGGATGGTGAAGGGTCCGATTATGGGGCCTAAGTGCGTGTAAGACACTGTTTTATTGGCTAAAAATCTAAATTCGATTTGATTAAAAACACCTTAATTTTAAAACAGTAAACCGGAAGAGTTTTTCTATATTCACTTTATTTTTACCCGTGGAAACACGTCCAAAACGGTACAATTCTAAAGCTTCTTCAAATCTGCTGCTCTATCAACATCCCGCAGCGCCGAGATCATCGCGACGCGGTGATCACCCATGCTGGCAATCGTATCTTCGCGCGCATGCGCGGTTGACCAACGCACATTTCTGAACAGCATTTTTGGCGGTGGCTTTGCCCCTTGGCGCAATCCGATGGTCCAATATCCACCATCAGGTGCAGGGCCGATGACGGCGTCCGCGCGTCCTAATGCGCGGAAGCCTTCTGCAACACGGGCCGCATCAATACCTGGAATATCCGCGCCGATAATCATAACAGGTCCATCGCGGAAACTCGCAAAAACCCGCGCCATACGGTCCCCAAGGTTCCCGCCGCCCTGTGCGATGCGCGGGATATGGGCTGGCCATATACGCGTCGTCAAACCCGCGCAATCTGGCGCAACGGCCAAAACCAAATCCCAGCGTGGGTCGTGGTCCAAGCGCCGGATCAACGCGCGCGTTTGGTGGCGGAACCACCATGTTGCTTGGATCGCCCCAATATCAGCGGCAAGACGGGTTTTCACACGGCCCGGTTGCGGCAGTTTGATCATAATGACAAGTGTCGGTCGACTCACGTGAAATAGGTCCGAAGGATGCGCGAGTAGATGGATTTCAACTGATGGATTTCTGCAACTGGCACGGCCTCGTCGACCTGATGCATGGTTTTGCCGACCAAGCCGAATTCGACGACCGGACAATGGTCCTTGATAAACCGCGCATCTGATGTCCCGCCCGAGGTTGACGCCGTTGGCACCAATCCGGTTTCTGCCTCGACCGCTTTGGCGATCATGTCAGAAAACGCGCTGGGTTCGGTCACGAAGCTTTCGCCCGATACCTGATACTCAATCGCGAACGTGATACCTGTCTCTTGCGCGATTTGATTGGCCTTTTCCTCAATCATAGATGTCAAACTGCTTGAACTATGCGCGTCATTAAAACGAATATTGAGTGTCGCGCGTGCCTCCGCTGGGATCACATTATTTGCAGGATTCCCCACATCGATTGTTGTGACCGCCAAAGTGGATGGATCGAAATGATCCGTCCCTTCATCTAATGTCATGGAGGCCAGCTCATGCGTCAGGCGCGCGATTGCAGGCACCGGGTTTTTCGCACGATGTGGATATGCGGAATGGCCCTGAACGCCGGTTGCAGTGATATAAGCGGTCATCGACCCACGTCGCCCGATTTTCATCATCTCGCCCATCTTATTGGGGCAGGTAGGTTCGCCGACCAAACAATGGTCTATCTTTTCATTATTTGCATCCATCCAATCAAGGATCGCAATTGTGCCATCGGTGGCGACACCTTCCTCATCCCCTGTGATCGCTAACACAATTGATCCATCCGGGGGCGTTTCGGTGACAAAATCAATTGCCGCTGCCGCAAAGGCTGCGACACCCGATTTCATATCCGCCGTGCCGCGCCCGTAAAGCATGTCGCCTTTGATGATAGCCTCAAATGGAGGGTGGGTCCAATCGCCCTCGGCCCCGACGGGCACAACGTCCGTATGTCCATTAAAGCCCAGTGTCTTCCCGCTGCCCCAGCGTGCAAACAGGTTGGATGTTTCCGCGCGATCCACCCGTGTGCAGGTAAACCCATGCGCATCCAACAGCTTTTCCAGCAACACCAAAGCGCCGCCCTCTTCGGGTGTTACCGAAGGGCAGCGCACAAGGCTTTGTGTGAGTTCCACGGGATCGATAGTCATCGCACCTACTTTCGTTCAAGCGGTGTTAGACAATTCACCCCTGCGCTGCAAGGCAGCCCTAGAAAATGCCAAACAGCGGACGGCGGGGTTTTCGCCCATCACGTGGGCGGCGATTGTTTTGACCCAGTTGCTGATCACCCTGTCGAAGACCAGCGTTGCCGCCTGGCGTTTCAAAATCAGAACTGACCGTTCCATAAAAACAACGTGGAAAGAAAGGATAGCTATCCGTTGCGAAATACACATATTTGCCATTCACCAAACCACCATTGCATTCATCCAAATTGCCGCTGCCGGCAACATATTCCCAATCTTGATTGTAGCTGCCATCATATGCGCCACCGGGCGCAGTTGGGCGCGTGCCGGATTTTAATTGCCAAGAGCTTTCCGCATTTGAACCGACATAATGGATCTCATGCCCATCAGCGGCATAGCCCATCAACGTGTTTCCATTTATATTGATTAATGCCGTGGGCATGCCGTGATAATGATACAGCCCGCGATTATCGACATGCGCATTATTGCTGTCGAGGCCCAGTGGATTGCCGGGCGCCATCCCATCCAAATTCCATCCCGATGATCGATCTCGGCTGAACCCACGACGCGCGCTGGCGTCATACCAATCGGCAGTACCTGGGCGGATCGGAATACCAGTTAACGTGACCCCTGAAATCGGGGCGGTTGATTTCTTCGATGTTTTCTTTGGATTGCTGTCAAAGCAATATTTTAAATCTTGCGCGCGGAAACTGTTTGGATTTCCGCGGTTGGGAAATTGTCCGATACTATGGGTCGGTGTACCATTTGATGAAATGCAGGTTTGCGCACCTTGTGTTGTGATGGTCGATTGATTGGATGCACCATACAGCGTTGTTGCGAAGGCGATTGCACCAGAAATCACCAGTGCGGGCGCGAAGATATAAAGTGGTCGTGTCATATTACCCTCTTTTCGTCGTTCACAGGTAAAACGCAGCCGCAACGAAAATCCGTCGAAAAAAATCAAAATCGGTTTTTCACTTCTCATTTTACTTTAAATCCCTAAATATTGTTCTGTAGCAATAAGGTGATCACAATGATGCTTCCTTCGCCAAATGAAATGAAATCACAGCTAGAAGCTGTGTTTGATCTTGAACCTAGCCAAGCGATGTTCAAAGAAACCGCGCATCTTTATGAACGCGCGGATCGCGTGATACCCGAGGCTGATTGGCTGGCGCGCGCGCCTTATGTCAAAGCAATCAACGATCTGAAGAAAGAAAAAGATGCGGTGATCTTGGCGCATAATTATATGACGCCTGATATTTTTCACGGGGTGTCTGACATTGTCGGCGACAGTCTTGCGCTGGCGATCGAGGCGACCAAGGTCAAGCAAAGCACGATTATCCAATGCGGCGTGCATTTCATGGCGGAGACGTCGAAAATTCTGAACCCAGAAAAGACGGTGATTATCCCCGACAGCAAGGCAGGGTGTTCGCTGGCCGAAAGCATCACCGCAAAAGATATCGAAAAAATGCGCGCGGAATATCCCAGGGCGCCTGTGGTGTCTTATGTGAATACCACGGCGGAAGTGAAAGCAGCATCGGATATTTGCTGTACCTCCGCAAATGCGGTGAAGATTGTCGACAGTATGGAAGGCGATCTGGTGATCATGACACCTGATGGGCATCTGGCGCAAAACGTTGCAAACCAATCCAAGAAACAGATTGTGTATTGGGAAGGCTCTTGCATGGTGCATATCGAATTCAAGGCCGACGAGCTGCGTGAATATCGCAAATACGAACCTGACGCGACCATCATCGCGCATCCCGAATGCCCCACTGATGTTGTGGCAGAGGCGGATTTTACCGGGTCGACCAGCGGCATGATCGATTATGTGCGCAAGAATAAGCCGCAAAAGGTTCTCCTGATCACCGAATGTTCGATGGGATCGAATATTGCGGATGAAGTGCCAGAGGTGAATTTCCTTGGCCCATGCAACCTGTGCCCACATATGCAGAAAATCACGTTGCAGAAAATCCTGTGGTCATTGCACACAGGCCAAGAAGAAGTTACCGTCGATCCCGACCTTTCAGAAAAAGCACGCCACGCTGTGCAAAAAATGATCGACTTTTCTTGAGCCATTCAGACCACCAACATGACACATTAATTATCGGGGCTGGTCTTGCGGGGCTTTATGCCGCCCTGACACTTGCGCCGCGGCCTGTCACGGTTTTGTCCCCGATGCCATTGGGCACGGGCGCATCCTCGGCTTGGGCACAGGGCGGCGTGGCCGCGGCAATGGATGAGCGCGATAGCGCCAAAAGCCATGCAAAAGATACCGTAAATGCAGGTGATGGGATCGTGGACAAAGACATTGCCCGCTTTGTCACGGCGGCTGCGAAAGAGCATGTTTTGGAACTGGCCGAACATGGCGCGCCCTTTGATCGCAATCCCGATGGCACGTTTGAGATGTCCAAAGAAGCTGCCCATAGTTTTGCGCGTGTTGTGCGCGTGAAGGGCGATCAGGCGGGTGCGGCGATTATGGCCACATTGGTCGAGGAAGTGCAAAAAACGCCCTCGATTTCTGTGATAGAGGGCGCGATTGCCCTGCAATTTTTGACCGAGGCCGACCAGATGAAAGGCGTTGTTGTCACGCTGAATTCCGGTGCGCCCTTTGTGATCCAAGCCAAAACCTATCTTCTGGCGGCAGGCGGTGCGGGGTCGTTATTTGCAAAAACGACAAACCCGCCATCCATTCGCGGGCTTGGGCTGGGCATGGCCGCCGCCGCTGGGGCCAAAATTGCAGATGCGGAATTTGTGCAGTTCCATCCCACGGCGATTGACTTGAACCTTGACCCTGCACCATTGGCGACCGAGGCGTTGCGCGGCGAGGGTGCAATCTTGATCAACCGTGATGGGCATCGGTTTATGGCAGATGTGCATAAAGATTTGGAACTTGCCCCACGCGATATTGTGGCGCGTGCGATTTTCCATCAGCACAAAGAGGGCAAACGCCCGATGTTGGACACGCGCGACGCCATCGGCGCGCATATCTTGGAAGAATTTCCAACCGTGGCAGAGGCCTGTTTGGCAGGCGGCATAAATCCCGTCGCCGAACCGATCCCAGTGGTGCCTGCCGCGCATTATCATATGGGCGGCGTTGCAACCGATATTCAGGGCCATAGCTCGATCAATGGTCTGTGGTGCGCGGGTGAGGTGACATCGACCGGATTGCACGGCGCGAACCGTTTGGCCTCTAACGGGTTGCTAGAGGCGTTGGTTTTCGCCGCCACCTGCGCCAGCGATATGGTCACGAAGATCGAGGCGGGCGAACATGCCGATTTCAATACCGCGCTAAAGCCACCCAATATCGGTCATCAACCGGTGGAACGCGACGCGGTGATGGCGCTGCGCAGTATCATGTCGTCCAATGTTGGCGTGATCCGCAATGGTCCAGATATGGAAAATGCGCTGCGCCACCTGCGCAAGCTTGATCAGACCAATCACGGTGTCTCCACGAATTTCGACAACATGGTTGCGGCCGCCACCATCATCGCCGCCGCCGCCCACCAGCGCCGTGAAAGTCGGGGCGGCCATTTCCGCACCGATTTTCCTCAGAAGAACAACGACCTTCGCAGCCGATCAGAAATCACCTATGATCAAGCGATAGCGATAAGGGATAACCTATGACCAGCCTGCCAGATTTTTTGCTGACCGATATGATCCAACGCGCACTGGACGAGGATTTGGGCGGCGCAGGTGATGTGACCAGCCGCGCGGTTATTCCCGATGGAACGACCTATAAGGCGAAGTTGAATGCGCGGGATGCGGGTGTGATCTCTGGCATGCAAATCGCGCGGATTGCGTTTCATACCGTGAACCCGGATTTGAAAGTGAAAACGCATATCGCGGATGGCGGCACTTGCAAGGCAGGTGATGTCGCAATGGAAATCGAAGGTGATGCAAAATCGATCCTGATGGGCGAACGTGTGGCGCTGAACTTCGCAGGGCGCTTGTCCGGCATTGCAACGATGACATCCAAATATGTGGGTGAGACCAAGGGCACCAAAGCGCGTGTGACCTGTACGCGCAAAACCACGCCTGGGTTGCGTCTGGTC
The DNA here is from genome assembly GCA_039029215.1 of Pseudomonadota bacterium. Taxonomy (GTDB): domain Bacteria; phylum Pseudomonadota; class Alphaproteobacteria; order Rhodobacterales; family Rhodobacteraceae; genus Amylibacter. The sequence continues at coordinate 51,331 of JBCCGP010000001.1, read as the reverse complement.
GAAAAAGAAGCCGTGCGCCACGGCGGTGGGTCAAACCATCGGTTTGGTCTGAATGATGCGATTATGATCAAGGATAATCATATCGCGGCTGCAGGTGGAGTGCGCGAGGTACTGGAAGCGGCACGCGATTTTGCCTCTCACATGCGGCGGATCGAGATTGAAGTCGATACGCTAGAACAGCTTGAGGACGTCTTGAAAATCGGCATCGCGCATGTCGTCCTGCTCGACAATATGGACAATGCCGATCTGAAACGCGGGGTAGAGATGGTGGATGGCGTGATGGTGGTTGAGGCCTCTGGCGGTATGACGCTGGATCGGATTGCATCCGTGGCGGCGACTGGGGTTGATTATATCTCCGTTGGTGCGCTAACGCATACGGTAACAAATTTAGATTTAGGGCTCGATTTTTAAAGGCCCAAAGGGAGGCCCGATTTGACCCATATCCTTGCCATTGACCAAGGCACAACATCCAGCCGCGCTATTCTGTTTGATGAAAACCTGAGCCCTGTCCGCACAGGCCAAATGGAGTTCGAACAGATTTTCCCAAAACCGGGCTGGGTTGAACATAATCCAGCGGAGATTTTGGAGACAACTTGGAAGGTCTGCCGCGAGGCGATTGGCAGTGACGCGGTCGCTGGTATCGGCATCACCAATCAGCGCGAAACAACAGTGATTTGGAACCGCGAGACCGGAGAAGCCATTCACAATGCCATTGTCTGGCAAGATCGCCGCACCGCAGAGTATTGCGACAGTATCCGCGACACATGGGAGGCGCGGATTGCAGAAACCACGGGGCTTGTTCTCGATCCCTATTTCTCTGCCACCAAAGTCAAATGGCTTTTGGATAGCGTGGACGGCGCGCGCGCTGATGCCGCCGCGGGCAAGCTTGCATTCGGCACAATTGACAGCTTTCTGATTTGGCATCTGACGGGGGGCAAGGTCCATGCCACTGACGCCACCAACGCCGCCCGCACAATGCTTTATGACATTCGCAAAAGCGCTTGGGATGACGAACTGCTCGACCTTTTCCGCATCCCCGCGAACATGCTGCCACAGGTCAAAAACTCCGCCGATGATTTTGGAACCACCAAGATGTTCGGTGCAGAGATGCCCATTGCAGGTGTGGCGGGGGATCAGCAAGCGGCAACCGTGGGTCAGGCCTGTTTTGAGCCGGGCATGTTAAAATCCACATATGGCACGGGCTGTTTTGCGCTGTTCAACACGGGCGAGGAATTCGTCGCCTCAAAAAACAAACTGCTGACTACAATTGCCTATCAGATCGATGGGAAACCCACTTACGCTTTGGAAGGCGCAATTTTTATCGCAGGCGCCGTTGTGCAATGGTTGCGTGACGGCTTAAAAATGATCGACGCCGCACCCGAAGTAAACGCGCTCGCCGAACAGGCCAACCCAGATGAGGATGTCTATTTCGTTCCGGCCTTCACCGGCCTTGGCGCACCCTATTGGCGCGCCGATGCGCGGGGGGCGATTTTTGGTCTGACACGCGGGACTGGTCCGAATGAAATTGCCAACGCCGCAATCGAATCCGTCGCCTATCAAACCCGTGATCTACTTGAGGCGATGAAGGCGGATATGGGCGACATTTCTGAGACCAAGCTGCGCGTCGATGGCGGCATGGTGGTCAGTGATTTGGTGATGCAAACGCTTGCTGATATTCTTGGGACGACCGTCGATCGGCCCGAAGTGACCGAGACGACCGCAAAAGGCGCGGCTTATCTTGCGGGGCTACAACTCGGCCTACAACCAAGTCCCGATGAATACGCCAAAAGCTGGGCGCTTGAAAAACAATTTGCGCCTGAAACAGAAGACGCGGAACGCGACAGAAAATATGCGGGTTGGCAGAAATCAGTGCAATCTTTGCTCAGCTAAAGTTGGAAATCAAAAGCGTCACCAGCGATGGCGCGAACGGCGCCGGCAGTCCATAAATACGCAAAGGCCTCGCACATGGCGAGGCCTTTTAATTTCATAACAGAACCCAGAATTAGATGCTGGCGTTAATCCAATCGGCCAATGCCGCCTTTGGGGCCGCACCCGTTTTATTCGATACAACTTCCCCATCCTTAAACAAGAACAGCGCCGGAATACCGCGCACACCCATTTGGGCGGGGCTGTTCGGGTTGTCATCGACATTTACTTTGACGATTTTGACCTTCCCATCATATTCATCTGACAGCTCTTCCAAAGAAGGGCCAATTTGTTTGCAAGGTCCGCACCATTCCGCCCAGAAATCTACCACAACTGGGATCTCAGAATTGGTCACCTCTGCTTCGAATGTATCATCCGTTACCGCAACTGTTGCCATGTTTTGCCTCTTTCGATTTGCTCGTATTTTTTGAACCTAAGTAGGCCGTCCAAATTGGTCAAGCACCTGTCGCTGATTTCAAAGCTTCAATCGCGCGATCGTGTGAAATTGACATAATCTGTCCCGTCGTCGTCCATAGGATCGAAATTACAATTTTTTTGTCGGGAAAGATCTGCGCAATCCCATCGGCATAGGCCCCCATTTGTGCCAAAATTCCGGCGGGAATATCGGCGGCGTCTTCTGGCACGTTTGCGTTGCTTTTGAAATCAATAATTTCAACCATTCCGTCAGAGATCAGCAACCGATCAATCGCGCCCAAAATTGTCTGTTCGTCTGTATGGGTCAATTTGGCTGTAACCGAAACTTCGGACAATGTGCCCGCTGCGAATATTCTGGGATGCGCCTTTATCAAACTCTCGGCATGGTTTTCGATCTCTGCCAGATTTTCGATATCAGCAAAACGCATGCGCAATTTTGCTTTGATGCGATCTTGCGATGCCGCTGAACGATGCGGCAAGAGATCAAGAAGCTGATGCAAATAATCCCCACGCTGTGCTGCCAATCCGTCACTTGGGGTTTCAGTTTTCAGGCTTTTCTCACCGGGCAGGGCAGATGGGGAAAGCGGGTTATTTTTACATGAAACAGACGGCGCGCGCTGCCCATAGAAAGCGGGTAATTCCCTTTCAGGTATAAAAATGTCCTGCGCTTTTTGATCGGATAGATCGCCCGATTCCAAAACACCTATATCGCCCAGATGTTTGCCGCCAAGCGCGTCAAACCCCTCCGAAATCAGGCCATACCAATCAGACCCATCTTTTGCGCGCGCACCTGCACCTGCAATGATCAACTCATGCTCTGCCCGGGTAAGTGCGACATAGAGAAGTCGCATCGCCTCTGCCTCGGATTTTTGATCAGACCTTGCATCTGCATCGATCTGTATCGCGGGGGCTTTGTCCTTTGGCATCCGCCACAAAAGCTGATCTTTTGCCGCAACCAATCGCGGCGCGTTTTGACCACCACCTTCGGGTCTATGGGTGTCTGGCAAAATTACCAAGCGCCGTTCCAACCCCTTGGCCCCATGAATGGTCATCAGATTGATCTCATCTGCGGGACTGCTGGTGCTGCGCTTTACTTCGACCTCATGGGCATCAAACCAGTGCAAGAAACCTGCAAGACTGGGCGCATCGACCTGTTCATAACGCAGCGCCTCGGACAATAGCCCATCAACGGCATCCAAAACCTCTTGCCCCATGCGCCCAATCAAAAGCTGCAAACCCCGGTGCCGAACCAACAGACGTTCGATCAATTCATAAGGGCGCAGAAATTCAACATGTGCCCGAATATCGCGCAATATCTCGACAGCTGTTTGATGTTCAGATGCACGCAAAACTTGATACAGCGTTTTTTCACCCCGATCATGTGCCAGATGAAACAAGTCCCGTTCCGATAGATCAAAAAACGGCGCGCGCAATACTTCCGCCAGTGACAAATCATCATCCGCCTGCAAAGCAAAGCGCAATACAGAGAGGATATCGCGCACAGCAAGATGTTTATTGAGCTTTAGCCGATCCGCACCCATTACAGGAAGGTGGTGTTCCTTCAGTGCTTTTAGGGTTTCGTGATACAAGCGCCCGCGTGTGCGAAACAGGATCATCACCTCTTTAGGTGCAATCGTGCCAGCATCGATCCGCGTTTTCAGATACTCGGCAATCATCACAGCCAGTTGACGTTCATGCCGTTCAGATTGTGCATCACCAATCGGCAGATACCAATCAGGCATCTCCCCCGATTTAGATTTCTCGATAAAGGGCCAAATTTCAACACGGCCATATTTATCTGGTGACGGCGCTTTATGTGTCGGGCGCATAGGCATATCCGCGCCCGCATCGCCGGAAAATATCTGATCGACCAAACCTAATATCGGCGGGGCAGAGCGGAAGGAAAAATCCAGTGCGGTTTCATTCAGCGTAATATCTTGCGCACTCAATTCAGTGCGAAGCGCGCTGCGTTTTCGGTCAAACAAGGCCGCATCTGCACCTTGGAAGGAATATATCGATTGCTTGTCATCACCCACAACAAACAGCGTGCGGGTCTGTTCCGTGCGCCCAAGACCTGCATGAAATTCGGCGCGCAATCGGTCAATCACCTGCCATTGCAAAGGCGATGTATCTTGCGCCTCGTCCAGCAATATTTGATCGATACCACCATCCAACCGGTACAGCACCCATTGCGCCATATCAGAGGTGCCCAGCAAATCGCATGTTTTTCGGATCAGATCATCATAATCCAACTGCCCGCGATCTGCTTTGGCCTGTTTGTAGCGATCTAGAAAAAGACATGCAAAATCATAAAGCGCTTGGGCGCGCTGGTAAGCATCCCTGGCTGCCATCAATTCCGCGCGCAGGCATAAATTTTTCTGAAGCTGCTCAATCGCATCTTTAAGTGCGGTATGTTTATTCAATGTCCCTTTGCTGGGATACCACGAATGCGGTTTATAGGGCGCATCTTTGCTGACAAATATCGCGCGCAAAAGATCAGCGCGGGCGGATTCCCCTGACGCGGAAATTGCGGATTTCAGTTCTGGCACTTTTGCAACTTCACGTTTGCCGCCTGCCTCAAACATCGGAACAATTTCTGTCAGTATCGGGCTAGTCGCTGCATCCAATGTCGCTTGCACAAGACGTTTTTCTTCGACACCAAAGGCCTGCGGGTCTGGTGGCGTGTCCAGCAGATCGATATTGGCCAAGACCTCTCGGGTGATCTTTTCCAACTCACCAATGGAGAGGTATTCAGCCAGCGCAGAGAAAATCGCTGGCTGTTCTTTCGCAAGCGTTTCGACAACGGTTGTGCGCAGCTCGTCTGCTGTAACGTCATCAATCACATCAAAATTTGGCGCAACCTTTGCTTCGATTGCAAAGCGGCGCAAGATACCGTCGCAAAATGCGTGGATGGTTTGGATTTTCAATCCACCCGGTGTTTCCAGTGCTTGCGCGAAAAGTTTGCGGGCATGCGCCAGGCGCGTGTCCGATAAATCCTCGGCCGGAATGCCCATCGATACCAGTTGTTTGCGCAGCCTGTCATCATCAAACATCGCCCAATTGCCCAATTGATCGAACAGGCGGTTTTGCATCTCGCCTGCTGCGGCCTTGGTATAGGTCAGACATAAAATCTTTTGGGGCGCGGTGCCGTCCAGCAAAAGGCGTGCAACGCGGTTCGTCAGAACGCGCGTTTTCCCAGAACCCGCATTGGCCGAAATCCAGCTATTGGTCGCCGGGTCCGCGGCCCGAATTTGGGCCGTATTTGCATATATCTGACCTTCGGTTGCGGTCATGTCATATCTATGATTATGGGATCATCCGCATCGGTCCATTCCCCAAAACGGGAGAGGTGTTCATAATCGGATGGAAAACGTTTCAACTGATTGGGGCGGTCCCGTGCAACAAAACCACCGCCCTTTGCATAATGTGACATAAGTGCTGTGAATTCCGCCTCGATTTGATCCAGTGCGTCTTTGTCGATTGTTTCGTCAATTTGGGTCGTTTGGCTGGGATGAAAGCCAATAAATTCCAAATGCGCGATGTGATCGGGCGGCAGGTCGTCAAATCCACCTGCCCGCAAAATCAGCGCCATCAGCGACAGTTGCTTGTCCCCGTTTTTGATATCGCCCTTGGTTGGTGGGTTGCCACCTTTATAATCATAGATGCGATACCCATCATCGCCTTTGTCTATCCGGTCCGCGCGCGTGCGCAGGACCAGACCAAGATCGTGAAAATGCAATTCACCCTTTGCCTCAATTGCTGCAGAGGTACCCGCCTGCCGCCTCCCGGCTTCACCGTCCAAAAACCATTCCAAAACCCGCAAGATGCCCGTGCGCCACATGAGGCGCAGTGTTTCATTGGGTGCCTGCTGTTCCAATATCTGATCCATCGCGCTGACAAAGCGATCATAGGCGCCGTCCATTTTTAGGTCTTGGGCGGTCCATGGATGATCGGTTTTCGAAAACGCCTCCGCAATGGCATGCAGCGCGGTCCCGCGATCACGCGTATCGGCCGCGCGCCCGATTGGATTGACCTTGCGCAGCACTAGGATACGTTTGGCGTAGATGTCATAGGGGTCATTCACCAATGTTTTGACATCCGTAACGCTTAAGTCGTTCAAGCTCGCGCCATCTGGTAATTTCGGCGCGGGCCGAGAGGTGGCAGGTTTCACCTCAGACGCTGCGGGCTGATCCAAAAGATCAGCATAGGCCAAATAGATGTCACCGCGATCCCGCATCGATTGAAGGACCGTTTCCCCCTCATCACCCAATCCCCCCAACAGATGCGTTAGGCGCGACAGCCAACGCGCTGGCGTTGTTTGGGCATCATCACTGCGCAGCGCGCGGCTGAATATCACAGAGCTTGCCATGGATGCTTGTTGGAAATCATGCGCCGACAATCCGATCAAACGTTCGGGCGGCAACAGCCCAAGTTGCTTGCGCATATCGCGGCTTAGCCAAATATCGGGTTCATCTGATTGCGGCCAAATCCCTTCGTTCAGCCCGCCCAAGATCACCAAATCCGCACCTTGCACACGGGCCTCTAACGTACCCCAGATTGAAATCAGGGGATGCGCCAAATGCGCGGGCAATGGCAATTCGTCGCGCAGCACATTTCCAAGCAATTTGGAAAATTCGAAGGCCGAAAGCTTAGACGCATAAGGCGCTGTTTTCAGCGAGGTCAGATGTTGGTCGATCCGAACAGCTGCGTCCGACGCCCAAAATGAGTTTTCTTGTGCGTTTGTGCCCGTTGTGAGCAGTTGAACAGCTTCGATAAGATGGTCGATCCAATCTTTCAGATGCAGCGTATTGCGTGTTTGAAATAGGCCCAGAACTTTTGACAGCCAATGTGCCCAGAAAATCACCTCGGCCCCCAATGGATCGGCCCAGGCCTTAATCTTATCTGCCTCAAACACGGGATTGGGATTGCGCAGAAATTTCAGATCAAACTTTTGAACCATCAACGCATGTGCTGCGCGGCCTTCACCCTGATGCGTAGCACTATGGCTTAACAAGGCCAACAAGACCTGCGGTTGGATGGGTCCATCCAAGCCTTGCGCAATCAGCCGCAGAAAGATACCCTCGGGGCTTTGGTGAAGCGGTTGACCGGCGGAATCATCTGGCAAGATGCCCCAGCGATCCAGTTGGGCAGACACGCGCCGCGACAGGTTTCGATCTGGCGTGATCAGTGCTGCGGACCGCCTGTCCTCTGCCGCCTCGCGCAATATTGCTGCAATTGCCAACGCTTCTTGCCGCTGGTCTTGTGACTCTAACAAAGAAAGTGCCTTAGTTGCATCGTGAAGTTGGGGCACCAAGTTAAATCCAACATCGCGCCAGCGATCGGTCACTGGGGCAGGGATCAAGGACAAAGACAACAAATCGTTGCGCGCGGTTTTCTCATGGTCTTGCCAAGTGTCGAGATCATCCGGCGTTCGGTCCAAACTGCGGAGTGTTTTTGCCAACACGCCTTGGGGGTGATCCAACTGCGGTGTGTCATCTGTAAAGAGTGGCCAATCCTCTTTTAGATTTGGATCAACACCGGGCAAAACAACGGTGCCACTGTCCAATGACAAAACGAGTTTCATCAAACGCAAAGATTCGTTGCGTGAACCAGTTGATCCAATCACAAATACCTGTGCTGTTGGGGGGAATTCTTGCCAATACCTTTCTAAGTCGTCCAACACGTGATGATACCGCAATGCAGATGAGCTAAGGCCGCTATCTGCCTCATATTGCAGCAGAATCTTTAGAAAGGTTTGGGAAATCGCCCATTGTTCTGCATGATCGCTCAGGTCCAAGTTCGTCAAATTTTTTAACGCGACCGCCTCGCCCTGAAGCTCTGACATTAAGTTTTGCAAGCTTTCCGCCAGATCGTAAACTGCCGCTTGTGGTGCCAAATCTGGTCGTGCCTTTAGCAATCCCGAAATCATCTCGGCCAAGGTCAGTTGCGTGTGGATTGGATCGGGCGCCTCTGCCGCGTCAGAGACAAAGAATGGATCATGGGCGATTTCTGCAAAACTATATATTTGCGGGATCAGGGTTGGACCGGCTTCAACAAACAGCTCGACCAACCTTCGTTTCGTACGCTCTGTATTGACGAAAATAATCGATTGGGCGCGATCTTGGTGATCGGGGATGCGGTCGCAAAATCCGTCAACAAATGCGCGTGCATAGTCAACGCCCAAGGGAATAGCGAAGACAGCGCCTTTATCCATTTGCGGCCCTTAATTCCGCTTCGGCCAATGCGATACCTTCGGGTTTGCCGACATCCACCCATGACCCGTCAAAGACAAACCCAAACAAGCGCTTCGATGCCATCATCTTGTCCCACAGAATATTGAGCGAGAATTTTTGCGCGTCAATTTCTGTCAAACCATCTGTTTTGATAATTTGAATGCCTGTATAAAGGAATGCCGCATCCTCAACGCGTTCAATGCGCCCATCATCGCGAAGATGGAAATCGGCGTTTCCTGAAAACCCGGTCGCCCGCGCCAGCGGGATCAGTGCAAGCAACCCATCCATGCGATCTGGGTTCCACATCGCGTCCATTTTTGCGATTGGGTTTCCCTTGGGCCAGATAATATCAGAATTCAGTGTGAAAACGGGATCGGGCCCCAGAATTGGCAGTGCATTTCGCAGCCCGCCGCCAGTTTCAAGTATGTCCGGCTCTTCGCGAAGCGTCACGACATTTTGCAACGGGTCTAAATGCGCCTCCAACTGGTCAGCAAGATAATGTGTGTTCACCACAATCTTCCCAACTTGCGGCTGATCCAAAAATGCCAATGCGTGATCAATCAGGGGTTTGCCCGCCACCTCGACCATTGGCTTGGGGCGCGTTTTGGTTAAATCACCCATACGTGTGCCAAAGCCAGCTGCAAAGATCATCGCGTTTCTAGGCATTCTGCGCTTTGATCCTCTCAATAATGTCGGGCGTGGGTTTGGGTGCATTTGCCTCGATCCATTGGACGAGGTTTGACAGTTTTGGATGCGTCAAGTCACGCATCAAATGGGACCAAACGCGCGGGATTAAATTTGGATAGCTTTGCTTGCCATCGCGGCAACACAGCCGTGTGAAAATCCCGATGATTTTCAGATTCCTTTGTGCGCCCAGTATGTCGTAGGCGTAGCGAAACGATACCGCGTCTAAGTTGGTTTTGTCCAAAAATCGCTGAAACATCTCGGCTTGTAATGCCGCACTTGTATCGCGCCGCGCATCCTCCAACAGGGACACAAGATCATAAGCTGGATGCCCCGACAGTGCATCTTGATAATCCAAAAGCCCGACGCGGCGATGCCCGTTCCGGTCCGGAAGCCAGATCAAATTTTCAGCGTGATAATCGCGCAGGGTTATGACGCTTTCGATTTGTTCGATTTCACGAAGCAGAGTTGCAAGCAGCTCTTGGTATTCAGCACGAAGATCGCGGTGCAGCGGCGCGCCTGTTGCCTTGGGCAAATACCAATCGATAAATAAAGATGCCTCGGTCAGATAAACGCTTTCGTTATAGGGGGTTAGACCGCGTTGCGAAACTTGGCTTATCCCTGCCAGAAGATCGACGGCATCGCGATACAGCTCTGCCTCGCTTTCGGGATGGACCTTAATATGATTGGCATATAGCGCGTCGCCCAAATCCTCTAGCAGCAAGAAACCGTTTTCTAGATCTTTGGCGTATATTTTAGGTGCGGATAAACTGGCCGCTTCCAACAGCGCTGAGACATGGATAAAGGGGCGAATATCCTCGCCTACTTCATATGGTGCATTCATCAAGATCGCCTTGCGATCCGTATCCACAACGCGATCATAGCTGCGTTTAGAAGCGTCTGATCCCATAGGATGCAATGTTGCATCCGTCCAACCCACCTGCATCAAAAAGCGACGCTTTAGCTCGTCGCGTGTCATGGTGAATACTCCGCGATCAGCTTGGTGAATTTTTTGAGTGTCCATTCGACATTGGCAATACGTCCGCCAGCATCTGCAAAGCCAAGGTCGATAGATAGCGCAGGGATTACTTGATCCCCTAACCGATCCGGCCATTCGATGATCAGAACAGCATCATCCATCGCTTCGGGCAAACCAAGCTCCTCCAAATCCGCATATTCCAGACGATAAAGATCAACATGCCAAATGTCGAAATCTTCAAATTCATAGGTTTGTACAAGGGTAAAGCTTGGGGACGGCACATCTTCGATCATGCCGCTATCAGCCATTTTTGATTGAATCACTGCGCGTGCGAATAGGGATTTTCCAGCGCCAAGATCACCAGACAAAAATATATGATCGCCTTTGGTGATCAGCGGCTTCAGCTTTTGGGCCAGCGCGATTGTATCTTGCTCTGTTGGAAGGGCGATGACTGCTTTCAAAAATTTCCTCCTCGCGCAGATAGGGTTAGGCAAAACCACCTATCAGGGCAAGGTATCAAGCAGATTCTTTTGTAACTTCTTCAATTTTTTGGACGGAATCTGTCTGGGTAAATGTCACGACAAACGACCGATTTAACACGGGCGAGACAACCACATGATACCGATTGCCTGTGCTTAATCTGACATAGCCATCCCATTGCGCCTTTTCATCTGGGATCTGTGCAAAATCCCGTATCTCGCCAAATATCGGATTAGGATTGCAATTGGACTGCCAATCTTGGGTGACCTTCGCGATATGTAGATCGCTCATGGCAGAGGCATATTCCGTTCCCATAATCGCATCGAGCGCTTCGTTAGAGAAGTTTAGATGACCTGCGCTGTCAAACACAGCTATGCCTGGTTCAAGCGCATCGAATATCGCGTGATAGCGTTCCAGTTCCAATCGGTAGTCCCGCTCGACGGCAACCTCGCGTGATATATCTTCGAAAAAAAAGGCAACAGCGCCCTGGGGGTGCGGCCTGCCGGTGACCCGCAAGACTTTTTGATTTGGCAAATACCAATCCTCGTCATAGCTGCCGTCACTGGCGTTTCTTTCCATTTCCACAAGCTTTTCGCGCCATTCGTTATAATCCTTGGGCTCTGGCAGGGCTCCATCATTGTGAAGATGATCCAAAAAACTGCGCAAATTTGGCCCTTGTGCCAACCAAGAGGGCTTGCATTCCAAACTGTCGGATAAGGCTGGATTGAACAGTGTTAGGTCCCGGTTTTTGTCAAAAACCGCCATGCCAATTGGATTATGCGCAAAAGTGTCACCAAGGATTTGGATAAAGCGCTTTCGATCATGTTCTGCATGTTCAAATGCCGTGGCTTCAAAAGCCGTGTAGATTGTTTTGGAGCCGGTTTCTGATTTTGAAACTTCAAAATTTTGGACCTGATCATCCGTACCAACCTTTAATTGGCCAAGGCGTGAGTGGCACTCTCCTTCTGGGGCTGCATCGAATGCGAAATCTTCATATCTTACTTTTCGGTCTAATTTGGCTTCCACCTCCTGATGCCTTTTATTGGACCATACCACTTGGCCGTCGCGCTCTTCCCAGATGATCGCACTTGTCTGATTTAGAATATGCGCAGTGACTGAACGCTTTTTAAGCGCAGCGAAAAAATGTCGTAACAAAGGCGCCAGGTAAAACCCTGCAAGAACCGCGGCGGCACAAATAGCGACAATCAAAAGTGTTTGACCCAAAGGCATAAAAGGCATCATGAATCTCTATTCATCGAGCTTTCTTTTGCATCATTGTATTGTTAAAATTTTGTTAATGACGAGATTTAGACGCGTGTATTGGGATTTTCTGTGCCGATACTGTCTGGTTTTAATATCGCGCTGGATGACCAGCGCACTTCCACGGCTGCGCCAAGCGCCGCACCCAATTTGAACTGTCCTGTTGCATTGTAAAAATTCAGGCGTGCGCCAGATCTTTCTAACAAACTGCGCGCAATGAATAAGCCCAACCCCATTCCCTCATATTCGGGGCGCGTAGCCTCTGGCGTTGATTTGTAGCGGCGGATCAGGGGATCCCCGATGCGGCCTATTAGTTCATATGGAAACCCGGGACCATCATCTGTGATATGAAACTGAATAGATTCCGCATCCCAAGACAGATCAATCCAAACCTGTGTTGCGGCAAAATCCACGGCATTCTGTATCAAATTGCGCAAACCATGCACAATCTCGGGTGATCGTGGGAAATCGGGCATTTTTTCTGAATGGCCCGCTTTTGCATTTGCATTGATAGTGATTGTCTTGCCGCGATTTGCATGCGGCTCGGCCGCTTCATCCACCACGGAAGAAAAAGGTGCAAATTGAATATGAAGATCTTGTTTCCCAGAACGCCCCATATCTTTCAGAATTTGTGATAGGCGGTCTGCCTGTTCTTTGACCAAGGTTGCATCGCTACGTAAATCGGGGCTGTGGGATAACTCCTCCTCTAACTCGGTCGCAACCATCTTAATCGTCGCAAGAGGTGTGCCCATTTCATGCGCCGCAGCAGAAACGACACCGCCCAATAAGGTCAATTTATGTTCCCGGTCCAAGGCCATTTGCGTGGCGGCAAGGGCCTCTGACATTGAATAAATTTCAACAGTCACGCGGCGCGCATAAAGTGCGACAAATAAAAATCCAATCAGCAATGCGGTCCACATCCCCCAAACAAGCAATTGGGGCAGTGCAAGCGTCGTTCCATCTGAAAAGATCAAAGGGCGGTGAATATAAACAAGGATCGTGATCCCAAGGATTGCAACGAATTCTAAAAACAGCGTTGCGTTTAAGCGCAAGGTGGTGGCCGAAATCGTGATCGGCGCCAGCAAGAGAAAGGCAAATGGATTGTTCAATCCACCGGTCAGATACAGCATGACCAAAAGCTGACACAGATCAAAACCCAATCCCAAAAGCGCTTCGTTGGCAGACAGCCTTTGGACCCCGCGCACCATATAACTTAGATAAAGGTTGAAAATTGCAGAGGCTGAAATCGCACAGATACACAGCCAAAGCTGCAATTGCAGATCCAGAAATTGAACGGCCACAAAAACAGCGGTGGATTGCCCAAGAATTGCCAACCATCGCAACAGGATCAGCGTTTGCGGGCGCACCCATTCGCCCCTGATTTGACTTTGGTTCAAACCAAGTTGCGGGGTATTCCAGTTTTTGTGATTGGTTTGTGACATCTTTTTTCTTGCGCCGGATCGAACTCAAGGTAGATCAAGGCGCAAGACAAAACCAGCAATAAGGATGGTTTATGGCCAAAAGCTTCGCAATTGTCAGTTCTGGTGCTTTGGCGCTTGTTTTGGCTGTTTTGATCTATTTTGCCTATTTCAGGACCGAGGATCATCAATGCACAGATGCCCGTATTGCAGGCGGTGCGGATTTGATTGGTGGGCCGTTTGAATTGCTTTCCCACGAAGGCAATTTGGTGACCGAGAGGGATGTAATCACCGGACCGACGCTGATCTATTTCGGCTTTACGTTTTGTCCGGATTTTTGTCCTTTGGACATCTCGCGAAACTTGGCCGCGATTGATTTGGCAGAAGAACAAGGCGTCACCGTCAAACCGGTTTTCATCTCTATCGATCCCGCGCGGGATACCGTTGAGGTCATTGCCGATTATGTTGCCGCGTACGATCCGCGCCTGCTTGGGCTAACCGGCAGCTTGGAACAAGTCGACGCCGCCTCCAAAGCGTATCGGACATTTTACCGCAAAAACGGCGAGGGGGATGAAGATTATCTTATGAACCATTCCACCCATAGCTACTTGATGGATCAAGATGGGTTTAAGACATTCATGCGCACAGATATGTCGGCGGAAACAGTCGCCGAACAGCTTGTGTGTTTTGCTAAAAGTTAAGCGCGGTGTTGTTTGACCTTTGGCTATGTAAATACTAATTTCTTGTCTGGAGACAGACAATGACAGACCGACCCCTTAAAGATATTGGCCAAGATGCAAGCCTTTTGATTGTCGATGATGACGAACCGTTTCGCCGTCGTCTGTCGCGCGCCATGGAAAAGCGTGGATTTACGCCCTCTGATGTCGCCTCCGTGGCGGCTGGGAAGGCGTTTTGCAGCGCCACGCCGCCCAAATATGCGGTTATTGATTTGCGTCTAGAAGATGGTAACGGATTGGATGTGGTTGAATTGTTGCGGGCGCGGCGTCCTGATGCACGCATCATTGTCCTGACCGGATATGGTGCTATTGCGACCGCTGTTGCTGCGGTGAAAATTGGCGCGACTGATTACTTGTCCAAACCCGCAGACGCAAATGATGTGACAAATGCACTGCTAGCTGTTGATGGAGACCTCCCACCGCCGCCCGAAAACCCCATGTCGGCTGACCGTGTGCGCTGGGAACATATTCAACGGATTTACGAATTGTGTGATCGCAATGTTTCCGAAACCGCACGTCGTTTGAATATGCATCGCCGCACGTTGCAGCGCATTTTGGCAAAAAGAGAGCCGCGTTAAGATCGGATCAATATCTATTTGGTCAGATCAGTTTGGCCAATTTAACTCTTGCAGGCGCTTCACAAATAGCTGGGCCGCATCATCGCTGCGCATATCAATGCTTTGATCTAGCACCCATTTCATGTACCCAGGATAGTCAGGTCTGTCCCGGTCCAAACGGTTAAATGACTTCTTCAAGCGCATATCTTTTGCCGTGCTGCGCGCAAGATGATGAAACGCTTCGTCGCCATAGATTAAACATGGTTTTTCGTGCAACGCGGCGCGTAGCGTAATTGCGCCATCCTGCGTGACAACAAATGCACAGGCCGGCAAAAGCCGGTCGAGCGGCGCCGTAGAAAAATTAATCCAATTTTCTTTGTCCAAGGCCCGCAGTTGATCTCTCTTTTTTTCGTTATAAGTTTCCATAGGGGCATGGATGACAATGTGGCGCTCTTCCGTGAACTTTTGAACTTCTCTGATGATCTTGAAAGAATTTGTTTCCCGACCCCCAATCGGTGCCAAAAAGTCATCCAAAACGACCAAGGCGAAATCAGTCAATGCAAACTCATACTCTTGCGGTTCACTGTTCCGTTTCCGCAAATTGCGCAAAAATTGCTTGCTCTTGCCATCGTCGTTAATCGGTGTGAATTCGGCCGAACCAATTTCTGTCTCTACAGCTTTCGTCGCGCGATCGATAACCCAGTTGTTTGAAGACAAGATCCGAAATGCACATAATGCTCCGGCATGCGGTGCTGGTTTTCCTATGAACAAACAGGGTAATTCTTGCTCTTTGGCTTTTTTCCAGTGCTGCCAAGTGTTTGGCTTTCTGGTCACATCAAATTCCATCTCGCGAAAAGTTGTGATCAGAAGTTTAATGAACGGATCACTTTGTCCTTCGTCGCTATAGATAATAAATTTGGCTTTTTCGGTCATATGCAGCGCTTAAAGAGCCCATTGTTGTTATTGCCTGTGCTTTCACCTATATATTTGTGTAGGCAGGAAAGGCCAGCAGTGATGACAGAAAAATTCCCCGGATGGCATGGAACAACGATTATTGGCGTCAAAAAAGGCAAAGATGTTGTTATTGCAGGCGATGGGCAAGTCAGTTTGGGACAAACGGTGATCAAAGGTTCAGCCCGCAAGGTCCGCCGCATCAGCCCTGGCGGGCACGAGGTTGTCTGTGGATTTGCGGGCTCTACTGCGGATGCCTTCACATTGTTGGAGCGTTTAGAAGCCAAGCTGGAAGCCGCACCCGGTCAATTGGCAAAGGCCAGCGTGGAATTGGCCAAGGACTGGCGCATGGACAAATATCTGCGCAATCTGGAGGCCATGTTGATTGTAACCGATGGCAAAGACCTCTTTGTGATTACGGGTGCCGGCGATGTGTTGGAGCCGGAACATGGCATTGCGGCCATTGGTTCGGGTGGAAATTTTGCACTGGCGGCGGCCCGCGCGATGATTGATGGCAAAGAGAGTGCAGAAAAGATCGCCAAACGCAGCCTAGAAATCGCAGCGGAGATTTGCGTTTATACCAACGGCAATATGACGGTCGAGAAGATTAGCGGTTAGCCTGCGCGTCTTTGTAAGCTTTTAAAACTGCGTTCATGCGGGTTTGATACCCTTTCCCTTGGGATTTAAAAAATTCTAAAACATCTGCGTCAACCCGCAGCGAGATCATCTTTTTGGGCTCCGGCATGACCAGCTCGGCCTTTGACCAATCCAGATCATTTTCCCAATCCTCAACTGGCCCATCGTAGTCGCCTTCGCGTGCAAGGCGATCAAAATCGGTTTGACCCTTAGCTTTCTGGGCCGCCTCTAGCGAGATAGTTGTGATATTGTTTTCTTTCATTTCGTCTGGCCCTTCGGGCGGATATGATCCGTGTCACAGCGCCGCGATACATATGGATGACGGCGATTTCTTTGTTTGAAAGCAGACCGATGGCGATCCAACGCTCTTCGGCTGCGTATTTCGATGGAACCAAGAGATGCGGTTCATCGAAGATTTGAACCGCGTCTACAAAATCGATCCCATGTTTTTGAATATTTGAGGCATTTTTGTCTTCATTCCATTGGAACATAGGATTTTCTCTCTGTTCATAAATGTTCGGTATTTCTTTTCCTGATAGGTCATGTCATGTCTTTCGTGTTTGGCGTTTGTAAATATATATTGTATATACAATAAGTCAATTGAATTCCCCACAGAACTCACTATTTTTGAACCAACGATAAGGAAGCAGTATGACAAACCTCACCCCCCGCGAAATCGTCTCTGAACTCGATCGGTTCATCATCGGCCAAAAAGATGCAAAACGCTCCGTTGCTGTTGCCCTGCGGAACCGTTGGCGGCGCAAGCAGCTTTCTGATGATCTGCGTGACGAGGTTTATCCCAAGAACATCCTGATGATTGGCCCCACAGGTGTCGGTAAAACCGAAATCAGCCGCCGTCTGGCCAAGCTCGCCAAAGCGCCGTTCCTAAAAGTGGAGGCGACCAAGTTTACCGAAGTTGGCTATGTCGGACGCGATGTGGAACAGATCGTGCGTGACTTGGTGGATTCTGCGATCCTGATGAAGCGCGAGGAAAAGCGCGAAGCGGTCAAAGCGAATGCGCATGGCTCGGCCGAGGATCGTGTTTTGGACGCGTTGTGTGGCGAAGATGCGCGCGAGGCGACGCGCGAGAGTTTTCGCAAAAAATTACGTGATGGCCTATTCGATGACAAAGAAATCGAACTGGAGCTGCAGGATACCACCAATCCGCTGCAAATGTTCGATATCCCCGGACAGCCTGGCAACAATATGGGCATGATGAACCTTGGCGATATTTTCGGCAAAATGGGCGGACGCACGGTCAAACGCAAAGTCACCGTTGCAGAAAGCTACAAATTGTTGATCGACGAAGAAGCCGACAAAATGCTGGACGAGGAAGCCTTGAAACGCGAAGCGATTGATGCGGTCGAACAATCTGGCATCGTATTCTTAGACGAAATCGACAAGGTTTGCGCCAAAAATGATGCGCGTTCCGGCGATGTCAGCCGCGAAGGGGTGCAGCGCGATCTGCTGCCCCTGATCGAAGGGACGACCGTGTCCACAAAACATGGTGCGGTGAAAACCGATCATATCCTGTTTATCGCCTCGGGCGCATTTCACATCGCCAAACCCTCTGACCTTCTGCCAGAGCTTCAGGGGCGTTTGCCGATCCGTGTGGAGTTGCGCGCGCTGACGGAAGAGGATTTTGTCCGCATCTTGACGGAGACGGACAATGCCTTGACCCGCCAATATACCGCGCTGATGGGCACAGAAGAGGTGAATGTTGATTTTACCAAGGACGGGATCGCAGAGATTGCAAAAATTGCGGCAGAGGTGAATTCCTCGGTCGAAAACATTGGCGCACGGCGGCTGTACACAATCATGGAACGTGTTTTTGAGGAGTTGAGCTTTAGCGCACCAGATCGCGGCGGCGAGAAGGTGAAAGTCGACAAAAAATTCGTAACAGATAATTTGGGCGAGCTTGCCAAAGGCTCCGATTTGTCACGCTACGTGCTTTAAAATTTTTTAGCCTTTGCGAAAATCCCTACAACGCTATCTTGAGGTCTCGTCGCTTGCGTTTTTTCAGTTTGGTTAATTTGGCGGCGCCCGCGATGATCGCCTCTTTAACCCCTCTAAACGGGAAACTCTGATGCCTTTGACCAATCACCCGGGTCGTATCCCGCTTACAGAAGAGCTTCACGCCCGCCCGTTCCCCGTGATCGATGCCCCGGCGAAGATCTATTATCTTGCGCTGCGCATGGATGATCCGAACTCTGATGCGCTTCAGACACTTGCCGAACACCTTGGCTTGCCCGCACCAGAGAAGGGCAATCACTATTACGGGTCCAAGAATACCACCGCATTGAAATGGGAACAACATACGGAGTTTCAGACATTCACGCTGATCTCCAAGCCGAAATCAAAAGGGTTTCCCGACGCATGGCTGACCAGCTTGAACGCCGCGATTGTGACGCGCGCGAAGATTGACATGTTGCCGTCGGTTACAACCAAAGATGCGAATACCTATCTGATTGAAAATCTATCAGGACCAGAGCATGAGGCATTGGCCGTAACGGCTGTTTTGGACCGCGACGCTATTCTGGCTTGCGACTTTAAAATCGGGGCGGATGATCATGTTGCCATGGTGATCTTGCCCATTGGTCAGGTGGGTCCACATCGCTTGGGCCGGATCGCGCAACGGCTTTTGGAAATCGAAACCTACCGGGCGATGTCAATGCTGACACTTCCCATCGCAAGAGAAGTTTTTGGCCGTATCAATGCGTTGGATAAAACCCTGTCCGATTTGGTGGATCAGCTTATAAAACCGGATGCACAGCGCGCGGAAATCCTAGACGCGCTGTCGACCGTCTCGGCAGAGCTGGAGGCGCTAAACGCAGCGCATTCCTATCGCTTCAGCGCAGGCACCGCCTATTCTGAAATTGTTAAAAACCGGATTTCTATTCTGCGTGAGGAGCGGGTTTTGGGGCGCCAAACCTTCCACGAATTTTTCATGCGCCGTTTCCAGCCTGCAATGAATACATGCACAGCGGCCGAGCAGCGTTTGGCAGAAATCACCAAACGGGCTGCGCGCGCCTTTGAAATGCTATCGACCCGCGCAAATTTACTTGCCACCGAGCAGAATATAGAGGTTCTGGCGGCTTTGAACAAACGCTCTGAACTGCAACTGCGCCTGCAAGAAACGGTTGAGGGCCTTTCCGTTGTCGCGATCAGCTATTACGGCGTGAACCTGTTGGGCTATTTGATTTCACCGATTGCTGTGGAAATGGGTTTTGACAAAACCATGGCCAAGGCGGCACTTGTGCTGCCCGTTGTTATCGGCACATGGCTTGGTATTCGTTTTGCGAAACGACGGTTTTTTGGAAAAAATAAAAAAGGCTGACCTAGCACGCGTTTTCTAATTCTGATCGCATGCGAAAGAATTCTGGACACGCCCGTTTCTTTGCATAATCTCTTTTCGAAGCAAGGGAGCAGGTCAATGTGTGGAATCGTTGGGCTATTTTTGAAAGACACATCGCTGGAACCACATCTGGGCCAGATGCTGACAAAGATGTTGGTGACCATGTCCGATCGCGGGCCCGATAGTGCTGGGATCGCTGTCTATCGTGGGGCCGAGAATGGCGAGGTGAAGATCACCCTGCAATCTGCCAATCCAAAAGAAGAGTTCAAGAAACTCGACAAAGCGCTCGATACGAAAGTCATGGTGATCGATACGCATGCAATCATCAGCGCCAAACCAAAAAAAGCGCAGAAGATTCTAGCGAAGATCAAAGCAGACTATCCGCATTTGCGCTTGATGTCCCAAGGCGATGCGATTGAGATTTATAAAGAGGTGGGCCTACCCCAATCGGTTGCGGACCGTTTCGATATACCACAACTTTCCGGTACGCATGGTATCGGACATACGCGCATGGCCACCGAAAGCGCTGTCACAACTTTGGGTGCGCATCCATTCTCAACAGGTGCAGATCAATGCCTTGTGCATAATGGCTCGCTTTCAAATCACAAT
The DNA here is from genome assembly GCA_039029215.1 of Pseudomonadota bacterium. GTDB lineage: Bacteria > Pseudomonadota > Alphaproteobacteria > Rhodobacterales > Rhodobacteraceae > Amylibacter. The sequence goes on along the minus strand of JBCCGP010000001.1, from coordinate 31,071 downwards.
CGCCTGCGGCGCTCGCTTGCGCGCAAAGGTGTTACGGTGGAGACCGAGAACGATACCGAAGTCGCCGCGGCATATCTGACCCACCGGATGAACGAGGGTGATAACTTGGGCGAAGCACTCACCGCTGGTATCGACGACCTTGACGGGTTTTACACATTCGTCGTTGGCACCAAAAACGGCTTTGGTGTTTTGCGTGATCCGATTGCATGCAAGCCCGCCGTCTTGGCCGAAACAGATGATTATGTTGCCTTCGGTTCGGAATACCGCGCGCTGGTGAACCTGCCCGGGATCGAGGCCGCAAAAGTGTGGGAACCTGAGCCTGCCACTGTCTATTTTTGGGAACATTGATGCTAAACCGACGCGCCACGCTGACAGGCATCGCCGCCCTGCCATTTTTGCCCAACCCAGCATATGCTGGACCGCGCAGCCCATCAGGATATCTGATCACGCGCTGGGCACAGGACCCTTGGGCCTTCGGCTCTTACTCACATATCGCCAAGGGCGCGACGCCACGGGATCGTGTCGCGCTTCGAAAGCCGCTTGGCGACACCGTGTTTTTTGCAGGCGAGGCGGCGCATTCAGATTACCCGTCAACCGTTCATGGCGCGTTGCTTTCAGGGCGCGACGTTGCCGCGAAGGTTCAAGATACAGGCGCAAAGCGTATTGCAATTATCGGCGCGGGTTTTGCCGGTCTTGGGGCCGCGCACTGGCTGACGAACAATGGATCGGATGATGTCACTGTTTTTGAGGCACGAAATCGCATCGGCGGACGCGTCTGGACCAACACCGATCTGGGCATGCCGCTTGATTTAGGGGGCAGTTGGATCCACGGCGTGCGCAACAATCCCCTGACAGAAATCGCAGACGCGTTGGGCGTCAAACGGCATAGAACCAATTACACCGAAGCAATCATAATCAAGCCGGGCGCAAAGCGTTCGCTTAGGATGCCCAATTGGATGGATGACGTTTGGGTCCGTCAAGAATACGGGGCCGATCCCGATTGGCTGTCCCCCCAAGCCGAGGAAGAGGGCGATTATTACCGGGGCCACGATGTCTTGTTCCAGAATGGCTATGCAAGCTTGCTGCCGGGATTGAAGGGCGCATATGAAACGCGTCTGAATACCCCTGTTACACAGATCGATTGGGGCGATGGCTTTACGATTAACGGGGCAGACACATTTGATGCGGTGATTGTCACCGTTCCCTTGGGTGTCCTGAAAGCCGGGAAAATCAATTTCTCGCCCGCACTACCAAAATCCAAAACAAAAGCGATCCAGCGTCTGGGCATGGGCGTTTTGGACAAGCTCTATCTGCGTTTCGATCAGGTGTTTTGGGACGCAGATGTGGAATGGTTGGTTTATTCCACGCCAGAACCAAATGGCTATCCTACGTGGTTGAATCTTTACAGACATACCGGCCATCCGGTGTTGATGGCTTTCGCGGGCGGCTCTGCTGCGCATCGGCGTGCTGCCAAGAGTGACGCTGAAATTCTGAAAGGCGCAGAAGACGCGCTGGAAAATATGTATCCAAGTTGAGGTGGGAATGACCCAAACTTTAGACCTTCAAAAAGACGGGTTGCGCAGCATCAATGCAACGCTGCAAGGCCAGTCTGAGAAAACCAATCAAACTGCTTGGGAAATCGTCAACCCGCGTGGATCGCACGCCATCGCTTGCGGCTTGGATGCCAAGATCGAGGTCACGATCAAAGGCTCCACCGGCTACTACTGTGGCGGTATGAACAAGCAAGCGACGATCCATGTCGACGGCTCCGTTGGTCCGGGGTCTTGCGAGAATATGATGTCGGGCAAAGTGGTGGTCGAAGGCGATGCCAGCCAATATGCGGGCGCAACAGGTCATGGCGGTTTGCTGGTGATCAAGGGCAACGCGGCCAGCCGCTGCGGGATTTCGATGAAAGGCATCAATATCGTGGTGCATGGCAATATCGGGCATATGAGCGCGTTTATGGCACAGTCCGGCGCGTTGGTGGTCTGCGGCGATGCGGGCGATGCGCTTGGCGACAGTATCTACGAAGCGCGGCTTTATGTGCGCGGCAAGGTCGCCTCGTTGGGGGCGGATTGTATCGAAAAGGAAATGCGCGCGGAACATCTTGAAGAGCTTGCCGCGCTGGTGAAAGACGCTGACAGCGATGCCGAACCGAAAGACTTCAAACGCTACGGATCGGCGCGAAAACTCTATAATTTCGACATTGATAATGCGGGGGCCTATTGATGGATAAGACACCGAAAACCCATCCCGTCAAACCATGGACCTTTGACGACTATACGAATTCTTATATCCGCCGCGCCGCCGCGACGGGGATCTATGACATTCGAGGCGGCGGTGCCAAACGCAAGGTTCCCCATTTCGATGATTTGCTTTTCTTAGGCGCCTCCATGTCGCGCTATCCGCTGGAAGGGTACCGCGAGACTTGTGGCACCAATGTCACGCTGGGCACACGCCACGCTGAGAACCCAATAGAATTGGATATCCCAATCACCATCGCGGGGATGAGCTTTGGCGCGCTATCTGGCCAAGCGAAAGAGGCACTGGGACGCGGGGCATCCGCGGCCGGAACCTCCACAACAACGGGCGATGGCGGCATGACGCCAGAAGAACGCGGCCATTCAACCAAACTTGTCTATCAATACCTGCCCAGCCGTTATGGCATGAACCCCGATGATCTGCGCAAGGCAGATGCGATTGAAATCGTTGTCGGCCAAGGTGCAAAACCCGGCGGTGGGGGCATGCTGCTGGGTCAAAAAATCAGTGACCGCGTGGCAGAAATGCGCAATCTGCCCAAGGGGATCGATCAACGCTCTGCCTGTCGTCATCCAGACTGGACGGGCCCCGATGATCTGGAAATCAAAATCCTAGAGCTGCGCGAGATTACAGGATGGAAAGTGCCGATCTTTATCAAGGTTGGCGGCGCGCGGCCTTATTTTGACACCACACTTGCGATCAAAGCGGGCGCAGATGTTGTGGTCTTGGACGGGATGCAGGGTGGTACGGCAGCCACCCAAGATGTGTTCATCGAACATGTGGGCCAGCCCACGCTGGCCTGTATCCGCCCCGCCGTGCAAGCGCTGCAAGATTTGGATATGCACCGGAAGGTGCAACTTGTCTTATCGGGCGGTATTCGCACAGGTGCGGATGTTGCCAAAGCACTCGCGCTGGGTGCAGACGCCGTATCGATCGGCACCGCAGCATTGATCGCGATCGGTGATAATGATCCGGCGTTAGAGGAAGACTATCAAAAACTCGGCACCACGGCAGGTGCTTATGATGATTGGCACGAGGGCCAAGACCCCGCCGGCATCACCACCCAAGACCCAGACTTAGCCGCGCGCCTTGATCCGGTTGCAGCGGGGCGCCGTTTGGCGAATTACTTGAAAGTCATGACGCTAGAGGCGCAAACCATCGCGCGCGCCAACGGCAAATCTTATGTCCATAATTTGGAGCCAGAGGATTTATGTGCTTTAACCCTAGAGGCCGCCGCCATGGCAGGCGTGCCGCTCGCAGGCACAAATTGGATACCGGGGCAGGAGTGAACTAAGATGCAAGTCGCAAACCATAATAAGGCCCGACGGCAGCGCGCAAGCGAAGCTTATCGCGGGCTTTACCGCGCCACGACCGCCCCCCGGGCGAGGCGCTTCGCGCCTGTTAACCGCCCGCGATCATGGCTATCGATTTCTTTTCTAAAAGGGGAATTGCCATAACGAATTGGATTGCAAATAATCTTGAAGTGGTGGTCGCAATTGCGGCACTCACCGCGTCGATTTTCGCAATCTTTATGAACATCCGCGCCATGCGTATCCAACGCATTCACAACATCAATTCCTTGCGCCCGCTTTTGACATTTATCTGTTCGGACCAAAACGACCGTATCCGTATTCAAATCAAAAATATCGGCCTTGGTCCTGCGACCATCAAAGCGCAAAGGTTGTACAAAAGCGGAGCGTTGCAAAGAGCAGATCGGTTTGTCGATATGATGCCGACACTCGATGGTAAAAATGGCCGCCCATTTTGGACATTATTTACCAACAGCCTAGTTGGTGAGGCACTTGGCGCTGGTAGCGCGCGCAACCTGATTGAATTCTCGGGCGAGGCGGCGCTAAAGCATCCCAAAACCGTTCTGAAAATCCGCCAAGCACTGGCCACGGTCGAAGCCGCCTTTGATTATCAAGATTTGCATGGCTGCCTTTATGAATGCACATCGAATATAAGTGAAAAATATGCCCGCTATATAGACGGGCCAACAAAACCAACGGGGAAATCAACATGACTGATCTTGCAAAATGGGCATCCGAACGGGGTGTGAAATTCTTCCTGTGTAACTTCACCGATCTGTTCGGCGTGCAACGCGCGAAACTTGTTCCCGCAGAAGCCATCGCGGGCGCCCAAGAAGGCGGCGCAGGTTTTGCGGGCTTTGCGGCATGGCTGGATATGACACCCGCGCATCCCGACATGCTGGTCATGCCCGATGCAGATAGCGTGATCCAACTGCCCTGGAAGCCAGAGCTGGCATGGGTTGCGGGTGATCCGTGGATGGGCGGCAAACCTGTGGATCAAGCGCCGCGCCTTGTTCTCAAAGAACTCGTCAAAAAAGCTGCTGATATGGGCGTGATGATGAAATCAGGGGTCGAGCCGGAGTTTCATCTGATCAGCGCGGATGGCACAGAGATTTCAGACGACCGTGATACCCAAGAAAAGCCCTGCTATGATCAATCCGCGCTGATGCGCCGCTATGATGTGATCTCAGAAATTTGTTCAACCATGCTCGAACTCGGTTGGGGACCCTATCAAAACGACCACGAAGATGCGAATGGTCAGTTCGAGATCAACTGGGATTTCGGCCCCTGTCTGCAAACCGCCGATCAGCACGCGTTTTTCAAATTTATGGTCAAAGAGATTGCGGAAAGACACGGGCTGCGCGCAACCTTTATGCCAAAGCCATTTTCGAATCTGACGGGCAATGGCTGTCATGTCCACCACTCGCTTTGGACAACTGATGGCAAGACTTGCGTGTTCAATGGCGATGACGAAATGGGCTTGTCAGAGGTGGCCTATCATTTTCTGGGCGGCTTGATGGCGCATGGTGCGGCGATGGCGGCGATCACCAACCCGACGGTCAACAGCTACAAACGCATCAACGCGCCGGCCACGTTGTCAGGTGCCACTTGGTCGCCCAGCTCTGTCACCTATGGTGGTAATAACCGCACGCATATGGTGCGCATCCCAGATGGCGGTCGCCTTGAATTCCGCCTCGCCGATGGGGCAGCCAACCCCTATCTGCTACAGGCGGTGCTGCTGGCCGCGGGCCTTGACGGGATGGACCGCAAGCTTGATCCCGGCAAGCGGCTTGATATCGATATGTATACCGAAGGGCACAAAGCCCGCGGTGCGAAAAAACTGCCGCTCAATATGCTTGATGCCATCCGCGAGTTTCAAAAAGACAAATATCTGGGCACTGTTATGGGCGCCGAGTTCACCGATGCGTATGTGAAATTGCGGATGCGGGAATGGAACCAGTTCACCCATCACCTGACCCAATGGGAACGTGACCAAACGCTGGATTGCTGACGTGCCGGTGCGCCATAAATGCGCACCCTACGCCATGTCCAGATGGTGTGACCCATGAGTACGGATTTACCCTTCTTAGATTTTGAGCGCACGGGCTTTTCAACCCGCTCTGACGAGGTGATCGCGGCGCGCGACCAATCATGGATCGCGCAAACGCCTTATGGTTTCGCGGTGCTACGCCACCGCGAAGCTGGAAACATTCTGCGCGACCGACGCTTCCGCCAAGGCAGCTATCATTGGCCGGTGCGCATGGGGCTGAAAGGGTCCTTTGCGCGCTTCTGGTCCAATAGTGTGATCAGCCAAGAAGGGGCACAGCATAAAGCCTGGCGTCGCTTGCTGACCGAGGCTTTGTCAGAGGATTTCGTTCTATCGCTGGTTCCGACCTTTGAAGAGATTGCAGAGCGTCTGATTGCGCCCCTCAAAAAGGGTGCCACTTGTGAGTTTATGCAAGATTTTTCAATGCCATTTGCCGGCATGGTCAATTGTGCACTGCTTGGCCTGCCGCTGCATCAATGGCCCGATGTCTCGCGCCATGCGTCCAATCTCGGGCTTGCGATGGGCTTGGGCTGCAAAGAGAATGAGACGATATTTAATACGTCCTGCGATGCCTTAATGGACCTCTCTGCGCAGCTTGCTGCGCGTGCGCGAAACGATGCGTCTGATCAAAGCTACCCCGCGCGTCTGACGCGCGCCTTTGATGCCGCCGGGATCAAGGAAGAACAGGTGTTGCTTGATCTGATCGTCATTTCGATCTTCGGCGGCGTCGATACGACCAAAGGCCAGCTTGGGTTCTTGATGACGCTTTTTGGCGATCATCCAAAGGAATGGCAAAAACTGCGCGCTGATCCTGATTTGGCCGATGCTGCGATAAACGAGGCCATCCGCATGCGCCCCACCACCACTTGGGCAACGCGTGAGGCGGTCGAGCATGTCGTGCTGCAAGACATCCCGATCCCGCAAGGCAGCACGGTTCATGTGCTGTCCCATGCGACCGGCACGGATGGGCCGGTGCATGACGGCCACTTCGATATCACTGCCCCTCGCCGCATCCATTTCGGTTTCGGCGGCGGCGCGCATCACTGTATCGGGCATTTTCTGGCGCGCACGGATATGGCGTTGGCGCTGAAGGTTTTGGCGGGTGCGATTGAACGTTTCGAGGTCACACAGGCGCGTTTCCATCCTGACAGCGGGAATACCTCGCCGATTGAACAGCGCTTGAACATTGATTGGGTGGATCGGTGTTAAGGGATAGGCCCTAGCTGGGGCATCCGATTAAGTACTTGTTTTATTTGAATATTTGAACCACTTGTTTTTTCTATTTTGAGATTATGATATGATATCAATAGGTTAGTGTAATGCCCTAGCTAGGGCATTCCTATTTATTCGCTGGAAATTCATACACAGCGCTCTACACTTCTCTTATGGGATACATGCTTGACGGAACATATCATGTCGACGACCCCGCACCGAAAAGTGCGGCCGATGGTGCGTTTCGACGCGCGGCCTCGCCGATCCGTGATCAAATCGATGGTCCCATCGATCCCGCGCGTTATCACCTCTATCTCGCCGTAAATTGCCCTTGGGCGCATCGGGTCTGGTTGATGCTGACGCTCAAAGGCGTGGACATGACCAAGAGCTTTGCCCTGCCCAAACGGACTGATCAAGGATGGGTCTTTGATGCAGAGGGTCGTTTTTTCGATCCCCTAAATGGCTTCACAGCGCTACATGAGCTTTACGCCACGACTGGTACTTATACGGGCCGGATCACTGTGCCTGTTTTGGTTGATAAAGAGACAGGCGCGCTGGTCAACAATGAAAGCGCGGATATTTTGCGTATTCTCAATCGCGGTCTAGGCGGAACAGATTTTCTGCCCACGGATCGGATGGACAACATTGAGGCCTGGAACGCGCGTATCTATCCAAACCTAAACAATGGCGTCTACCGCGCAGGCTTTGCCCGAACGCAAGAGGCATATGATGCTGCAGTCATGGATGTGTTTGACACGCTTGACGCGATCGAACATCAACTATCCCAAACGCGCTATCTAACGGGCGATCAGCTGACAGAAGCGGATATAAGATTATTCCCGACCCTGGTCCGGTTTGATGTCGGCTACCATTCCGCCTTTAAGTGCAATCGCGCGCGGATTATCGATTATCCAAATCTTTGGGCCTATGCGCGCGAGATGTATCAGATGGACGGTGTGCCAGAGACAGTGGATTTCGATATTTACCGGTATGGCTACCATTCGAAATCAGAGCTTCGAAATCCTTTGGGAATTATACCTATCGGACCGTCACCTGATTGGGCTGCACCGCATGGGCGGGGCTAGCGAAAACGATCAAAGCGTTTGATGTTGCGTTCCGAACACGCCCCCCTGCGCAAACATTTTTGTAGAATCGGTACCATCTCTTCCACCGGAGGGTTGGCGGTATATCCGTCGCAGGGACCGACCTCTCTGACATATCCGGCATCGGTTTTTCTAAGGAACATCAGTTCCGGCGTGGTCACATCGGCATAGCCCCCGCACCAATGTGCAGCGCATGTCATGCGGATGGTTGCGTCAAATCTCTCTGGCGCGGCAAAGCCATGCTTGTTCAATGCACGCCCTTCAAGATCAACCGCGACCGTAAATTCAATCCCAATCAGCGGGCCGTCATTTTCTGTATTGGGGTCCAGAACGAAGCCTTTGGATCGATAACTGGCCAGATAAATCACATAAGCCTCCGCTTGATCCGCTTTGTCGTTGAAGTCGCGCAAGATGTTATAGGGCAGACAAGATAAAGCCTGTGCAACCTGCGCGGACAAGAAAAGAGTTAGGCAAGCGAGCAAGGTTTTCATGGGTCGATCATAACTTCAGTTTCCATCGTCCTCCAAGCGCAATTGCGTGATCTGCAAACTTTGCTAGATATCTCATATGGACCCAATCTGCCCCCTATGCCTGCGCCCGATTCCCGAAGGTGTTCCACAAAGTCGACATCACCTGATACCGGGGCTGAAAGGTGGCAAGCATGGTAAGACGGTTTTGCTGCATCATATCTGCCACAAAGAAATTCACAGTTGCCTGACGGAAGCAGAGCTTGCCCGTGACTATAACACGCCAGAGGCATTGCGCGCGCATCTGCATCTTTCGAAATTTATCACATGGGTTTCAAAACGCCCGCCGGAATTTACCTCGCGGGCGAAAGGGAACGCCAGACGCTAGGTCGAGCTGTTCAAATGTGCCGTTAGCTTGTCGATATCCCCGCCACGTTTGTCCAACATTGATCCGATTTGCACGCGCATATCGGCAAGGATAGATACGCCTTCGATATACATATTGAACATCCGGTCGCGACCGCCCGAAGAAATAACATGCCATTGCGTGTCAAAAGGGGAACCACTTTTGATTTGAACCCTGCTGTCGACCAAAAAACCACCGGGGGCTTTTTCCGCACCTGTGACGGTAATCTGAAAGCCCTTAAACTCTCTGAACCGCTTTCCATAAAACCGCGCCATAAACCCTTGGAAGGCTTTGACATAGGCGCTGCGCTGCGCTTTTGAAGCGTCCCGCCATGTCGGGCCCAGTGCTTTTTGGGCGATGCGTGGCACATCAGCGTATTTAGCAAAAATCTTCTCGAACCGCTGAAAACGGTCAGCATCAGATCGTGCATTATCAATCGCATTGCGCAAATCGGCAGAGATATTGTCGATCAGCTTTGTTGCCTCTGCTTGGGTCAGCGCGACTGCGGGCAATCCAAAAAAGCTGCTGCCGGCGATGGCGCCCAGAATGAAACGTCGGTTAAAAGTCATCTGCGAATGGATCCTCTATATCTGCGGCTTGGACTTTTCCGCCGCCAAGCTCTGTTCGTCTATTTTGCAGGTAAAAGAGGCGCTGGGAAAGATAGCTGTCCTCGCTATTGTACAATAATTCGTCAATGAAACTGTCGAATTCATGCCGATCACCTGCATATTGTACAACCTGTGTTCCTGTAATTGCATAACGGTATTTGTGTGGCGCGGCCAGTCGCAGCGGGTCCATCGCCAAATCAACGGCCAATCCAACCGTATCACGCACCGTTGATCCGCCAAAGAAGGGGAGTTCTACAAAAGCACCCTCGCCAACACCATAGCGGTGTAGCGTAGCACCGAAATCTGACTGTGTATCCGGGATGCCCATATCATCAGCGGGATCAGCCAAACCCCCAAGACCGAAGGTTGTGTTGACCAAAAACCGCATCGTGTTGGTCAGCGCCTGTCCGATTTTAAGCTGCAACAGCTGATTGGCAATTGTTGCGGGTTTGGCCAAATTATCTGTGAAATTGTCCAACACTTGGCTCATCCCATCGGTAAAGATAAAGCCATAAGCTTGACCAGCAGGATCATAAAGCGTGCGGTCAATGACCTTGTTTAATTCATGCGTTTGCCGGTTTAACGGCTCTGCTGGATCATAGAATTCCACACCTTTCGGCGCGGCACATGCGCTTAAAAAGCTGGCCAAAATCGCCAAAACACCTAGTTGTCGCATAATGCGTGACATAACCAAAATTCTTTCTTTTAAACGGCGGAGGTCTGCGAAATATATAATCCAGTCCCGCTTTGACCAGCGGGAAAAATCATTTGCCGCCCATATGTGTCAATTAGGCACTTGGCAATTTTTGGTGCGTTGATATGCGTAGTCATAAGAATGAAAGAACCATGGAAGAGGATCCGATGTCCAATTTTGAAACCCGTTTGAGCGATCTTGGCATAGAATTGCCGGATGCACCGGCACCTGCGGCAAATTATGTTCCATATGTGCAATCTGGTAATATGCTTTATGTTTCTGGCCAGATTTCACAGGACGCCACTGGGCGTATTTGCGGAAAATTGGGCGATGATTTCAGCGTGGAACAAGGGCAGGCCGCGGCGCGTTTATGTGGCTTGTCGCTGATCGCGCAGGTCAAGGCCGCATGTGGTGGCGATCTGGATCGATTAAAGCGTGTCGTGAAACTGACCGGTTTTGTGAATTGCACGCCTGACTTTGGCGATCATCCGAAGGTGATCAATGGCGCATCTGATCTGATGGGCGAGGTGTTTGGCGATGCGGGCAAACATGCGCGCGCGGCTGTGGGATCGTCCAGCTTGCCCTTGGGTGTTGCGGTTGAAATCGAAGGTATTTTCGAAATCGCATAATGGATCTTTCGGCGTTCACATCCGGCCCAATCGCGCATCGATGCCTACATGATATTGGGGCTGGCAGGCCCGAAAATTCTTGGGAAGCTTTGGATGCTGCTTTGACAAAAGGTCTGGCGGTCGAGGTGGATATTCAACTGTCCGCCGATGGGCAGGCGATGGTGTTCCATGATCCGATCCTGGATCGTTTGACACAGAAAACCGGTTTTGTGGATCATCATTCGGCGGATGCGCTGTCACAGATTTCGCTGACTGGGGGCGTCAAAGGTATTCCGCCGCTCAAAGAGTTTTTAGATTACATTGATGGCCGCATTCCCGTTCTGATCGAGATCAAAGATCAATCCGGTGATCTGGGCGATGCTGAAAGTGGGATCGAAAAAGCGGTTTGTGAGGTGCTTGAAGGGCATGAAAGCATCGTGGCTTTGATGTCCTTTAACCCGCATATTATCGCGCGATGCAAAGAGCTGTCGCCAGATGTCCCACGGGGTCTTGTGACCGATCCTTTTTCATCTGCGGACTGGCCAAACGTACCCCAAGGCCGCCGCGCAGCGCTTGCGCTGATTGGCGATTACGAGCGTTTGGATGCCAGTTTCATTTCTCATAATGTCGCTGATCTATCTTCGCCCGCCGTGCAACGGATCAAAGATTTGGGTGGTGCTGTGTTCTGTTGGACTGTCAAATCCCAACAGCAGGAGGATCAGGCGCGCAAAATCGCTGATAGTGTGACATTCGAAGGGTATTTTCCCAGCGGCGTGCCATGACAGATGAAATCACGTTTTCAGTCACCAATACGCTTTCGGGAGTTTCGGAAAGTGAATGGGATGCGCTTGGCGCGGCGGGCATTGGAAAGCGGGCGCAAGACCCGTTTCTGTCCCATAGGTTTCTAACCGCACTTGAAGAAAGCGGATCGGTTGGTAAAGGCACAGGCTGGCACCCGCAATATGTGCTGGCCCATCAAAATGATCGGCTGGTGGGGGCAATGCCTGCCTATGCCAAAACCCATTCGCAAGGTGAATATATTTTTGATCACAACTGGGCGCATGCCTATGAAAATGCAGGTGGCGCATATTATCCCAAATATCAGATCGCGGTACCATTTACGCCCGCAACCGGGCGTCGTTTTTTGGGCGATCCCGCCCGCGCAGATATTCGTGCGGGCCTGTTCGTCGCAGCCCGATCGGTGACGTTGCAACAGGAATGGTCGGGCCTGCATATCACTTTTTGCACGAAAGAAGAATTTGAGTGGGGCGGTGCCAACGGGGCGCTGCAACGCACCAATCAACAATTCCATTGGTTTAACAAAGACTATGCCGATTTCGATGCTTTCCTTGCCGATCTATCCTCACGCAAACGCAAGAATATCCGCAAGGAACGTGCGCGCGCCGCTGCTGCGGGCGAGATTTTGGCGCTAACCGGTGATGATCTTCAACCCGAACATTGGGATGCGTTTTTCGCGTTTTACATGGACACGGGCATGCGCAAATGGGGCACGCCCTATTTGACGCGCCAATTCTTTGACATCGTGCAGGAAACGATGCGCGATGATGTTTTGTTATTGCTGTGTCGCAGGAATGGCGATTACATCGCGGGTGCACTTAATTTCATCGGGTCGGATTGTCTTTATGGTCGTTATTGGGGCTGCGTTGAAACCCATGACAGCCTGCATTTTGAACTGTGTTATTACCAAGCCATTGATTATGCGATTGACCATGGGCTTGCGCGGGTCGAGGCAGGTGCGCAAGGGGCCCATAAACTTGCCCGTGGTTATATGCCCAGTCCGGTCTATTCGCTGCATTACTTCCCATCTGAACCTTTTTCAGATGCAATCGAAAAATATCTGCGTCACGAGAAACGCGCAGTCGAAGATGAGATTGAAATTATGACAGGCTACGGCCCCTTTAAGATGACAAAAGGACTAAGTGATGAGCTATAATCCCCAACCAATCGACCCGTCGGAATTGAATGCCCTAAAGCAAAATGGATGGATCCTTTCCGATACTGGAAATGCCATTGCCAAAGAATTTAAGTTCAAGAACTTCCAAAAAGCCATCGCATGGATGGTGCAGATGAGTTTCAAGGCAGAAGCATTGAACCATCATCCGGAATGGCAAAATGTGTACAGCCTTGTCACGGTGCGTCTGACAACCCACGACACGGGCGGACTAACGGATTTGGATGCCAAGCTTGCGCGTGCAATGGATGCAAGCTTGGCTGTTGATCAAAGCTGATCTAGGATCGATAGACCCGAACTGAGGCTGCATTCGCCTGGATTTTCATCAATCCCAATTGCTGTGACCGTGCCGTCATCGACAATCGCCGCAAACCGTTTGCAACGATCAACGAAACCCACTGGCGGGGCAGAAAAATTCAACCCAAGCGCTTTGACAAAATCAGATGGCCCATCGGTCAGCATCGTAATGCCCGCACCATGCGCGCCTGTTGCCTCGCCCCAGCTTTGCATGACAAAGACATCATTTGTCGCCAGACAGTAAATCCCATCGATGCCTTTAGAGCGAAGCTCGTCCGCGCGCTCTACAAAGCTGGGCATATGTTTGGTCGTGCATGTGCTGGTATAAGCACCCGGCAGGCCGAAAAGGATGATTTTTTTGCCTTTAGAAATCTCGTCCACGCTAAGGCTTGCGGGCCCATCTGCCCCCATCAAAGTAAATTCACCTGCGGGAAGTTTATCACCAACACCAATTGCCATTTTGACCTCATCGTTTAAGATTTGCTTACGAGGGAACATAGAGCACCTGACGAAAGAGAGAAGCAGAAAATGTCCACGATTGTCATCGGCGCAGGCCAAGCCGGAAGTTCCTGTGTCGCGAAACTTCGCGCGGCCGGATATGAAGATCGTATAACACTTGTCGGCGCAGAACTTGCCCCCCCTTATCAACGTCCACCGCTGTCAAAGAAATATTTGCTGGGCGAGATGGAGCTGGAACGCCTTTATCTGCGTCCCGTCGAATTTTATGGGGACCAGAAGATCGATCTGCGCCTTGGCCGGGTTGTGACTGCGATTGATGCAGGCGCCAAAACCGTGACCATCGGCGAGGAGGTGATGGGCTATGACAACCTTGTCCTGACAACGGGTTCTATCCCGCGTCGACTACCCGCTGCGATTGGTGGGGATTTGCATGGTGTTTATACCGTTCGGGATTTGCAAGATGTCGATCTGATGACGCCGGAATTTGTCGAAGGCAAACGTGTTCTGATTGTCGGCGGCGGCTATATTGGGCTGGAGGCTGCGGCGGTGGCTGCAATGAAAGGCTTGGATGTCACGCTGGTTGAGTTGTCAGAGCGGATTTTGCAGCGTGTGGCCTGTGAAGAAACATCTGATTATTACCGTGCGCTTCATGGGTCCCATGGTGTGAAAATTTTAGAAGGCGTGGGACTTGATCATCTTGAGGGCGGCGACCGCGTGACCAAAGCTGTTTTATCAGATGGTAGCGAAATCGACTTGGATTTTGTGATCGTTGGCGTTGGCATCGCACCTGCGACAGAATTGGCGGAAATGGCGGGTCTCACCCTCGACAATGGCATCAAGACTGATGAGTTCGGGCAAACCTCCGATCCCAATATTTGGGCTGCAGGTGATTGCGCCTCTTTCCCGTATAAGGGCAAACGTATCCGCCTTGAAAGCGTGCCAAATGCGATTGATCAGGCCGAAACGGTGGCCATGAATATCCTTGGGCAAAAAGTAGGATATGAAGCGAAACCTTGGTTCTGGTCGGATCAGTATGATGTGAAATTGCAGATCGCAGGTTTGAATGCGGGTTTTGATAATGTGGTGGTTCGCACCGCTGGCACAGCGCGGTCGCACTGGTATTATCAAGGAGACACATTGCTTGCAGTGGATGCCATGAATGCCCCGCGTGAATATATGGTCGCCAAACGCCTAATCGAGGCGGGCAAATCAGCGGATAAACAGAAGATCATCGACCCAAATACTGATTTAAAATCACTTCTGGCATGAGGATTATAGGCGGATCAAAAAAGGGGCTTGCGCTTGCGCCCGTAGGGCAAGGCGATGCGGCAGCGCATCTACGCCCGACATCGGACCGCACGCGCGAAGCCATATTTAATTTGATTGAAAACGGGCGCTATAAAATCCCACTTACAAATGCGCGTGTGCTTGATTTGTTTGCGGGCACCGGTGCGATGGGGTTAGAGGCCGCGTCGCGCGGTGCGTGTTCGCTTACGCTAATCGATAATGGCGATGTCGCTTTGAACCTGATTGGACAAAATATTGTTTTAACGCAATTCCAAGTCCAGCTTTATAACGCAGACGCCTCTCAATTGCCAAAAAACCCAGCAGAGCCTTACGACCTTGTTTTTATGGACCCCCCATATGGCAAGAATTTGGGGCATGCCGCCTTGATCGGATTGCAGCATGGTTGGGTCAAGAAAGATACGTTGGTTGTTTGGGAAGAAGGGTCAGAGTTTTACCCGCCAGAGCAATATTCGCTTTTGGAAGTGCGCAGATATGGGGATACATTTGTTCATTTTTTACGCGTATTATAAGCGCAAGGCGGGGTTTGAGGGCCACGTTTTGCTAGGATTTCGTTTTGCCTGATACGGCTATGCCCACACCCTTGGCCATCCTTAGCGAAGTTTTCGGGCTGGACGCCTTTCGCACGGGGCAAACGGATATCATAAATTCTGTTTTGGACGGCAAAGATACCTTGGCGATCATGCCGACGGGCGGCGGTAAATCGCTGTGCTATCAGCTGCCCGCCATGTGTTTGCCCAGCGTTACAATTGTCATTTCCCCTTTGATTGCATTGATGCGCGATCAAGTGGCCGCGCTGCGGGCGATGGGCGTTCCCGCAGGTGCGCTTCATTCCGCGAATACGCCAGAAGAAAGCGAGGCCGTGTTTGAAGCGCTAGAGGCGGGGCGACTGAAACTGCTTTACCTCGCGCCAGAGCGTTTGGCGAACCCCGCAAGTCGTTTGCTACTTTCTAAAATCAAACCATCCTTGCTGGCGGTAGACGAAGCGCATTGTATATCTGAATGGGGCCATGATTTTCGTCCTGATTATTTGCGGATTGCAGCGCTGCGGCGGGAGTTAGATGTGCCCATGGCGGCGTTCACCGCGACGGCTGATCCTAAGACACGCCAAGATATTTACACCAAGCTTTTTGGTGCTGAAGCTCAGGAATTTTTGTTCGGCTTTGATCGTCCAAATATCCATCTACGCTTCGCTGCGAAATCCAAACCTCGGGCGCAAGTGCTGGATTTTCTGGCCCAACGTCGCGATCAATCGGGCATCATTTATTGCGCGACGCGTGCAAAATGCGAAACGCTTGCCCATGCTTTGCGCGCAGAAGGGTATAATGCGCATCATTATCACGCAGGGATGGAGGCCGAAGATCGCCGCTTGGCAGAGCTGCGGTTTGGGCGTGAAGATGGGGTGGTTATGGTCGCGACCGTGGCCTTTGGCATGGGTATCGACAAGCCCGATATTCGCTTTGTTGTGCATGCAGATCTGCCGAAATCGATTGAGAGTTATTATCAAGAAATTGGCCGCGCTGGGCGTGACGGTTTGCCTGCCGATACACTCACGCTTTATGGCGCAGATGACATTCGGCTGCGGCGTATGCAAATCGACGAGGGCTTGGGCGATGCGGCACGCAAAGATTTTGATCATGGGCGTTTGAATATCTTGCTTGGGTTGGCAGAGGCACAAGGCTGTCGCAGACAAATCCTGTTGCGCTATTTTGGCGAGGCATCAGAGCCATGTGGAAATTGCGATCTGTGTGATAAGCCGCCTGAGCTTTTTGATGCAACCAAACCGATACAGATGGCATTGTCCGCAATTCTGCGCAGCCAAGAACGTTTTGGTGCGGGTCATATCATTGATATTTTGCGCGGTGTCTCGACCCAGAAAGTGACATCGAACAACCATCAATCCCTTCCAACATTCGGCGTTGGGAAAGACTGGTCAAAGCCGGAATGGGACAGCGTGATCCGCCAAATGATGGGTTATGATCTGATCCGGCCCGATCCAACGCGGTTTGGGGCGTTGCGTCTGACGCAAGCGGCGCGACCAATCTTGAAAGGCGATCAGACGCTTGAGTTGCGCAAGGACAGTTTTGTAAAAGCGGTTGCGTCCAAGAAGATCAAAACACTGATCTCAGAAGAGGACGAGCCGCTTTTTGCCGCACTGAAGATGAAACGCCGAGAATTGGCCGAGGCACAGAAAGTTCCCGCCTATATTGTATTTGCCGATGCGGTCCTGTTGGAAATGGCAAAACATCGTCCTGCCAATCTTGATGAGTTTGCGCAACTCTCTGGCGTTGGACAAAAAAAGCGGGACCGCTACGGCGATGTGTTTTTGGCGGTGATCAATGGTGCGGCGCAACGTACGCACCCCGCGCGGCGTAAACTTGCGGGACGCGCAGGTGCGGATATTTTTGATCGGCTTCAAAATGTTGCTAAAGCGTTAGAAAAAGGCGAGGGCGGTTTTGATAAACCACTTTATTGCTCACAATCCTTGCTGCGCCGCTTTGCAGAGGCGCGGCCGAGATCGGCAGATACCGCACGCCAAATTCTAGGGGACAGGCGCATGGATCGGTTTGGCGCAGCTTTTTTGGAAGTCGTCGCACAGGATTGAGCTTTACCTGTATCAGAAGAATGCTAAATTTGTGGTGTTCCAATTTCGGAGTTTCAGATGCTTGCCGTCATTTCACCTGCCAAGAAACTTAATTTCGACCCTGTTGAGGGTGTCGCAGATAGTGCGCCGATTTTTCAAGATCGGGCGAATGAACTTGCAAGCTTGGCTAAAAAGCTGTCTGTCGCGAAGCTGCGCGATATGATGAAAATATCCGAAGATTTGGCAAAGCTGAACAAAGAGCGCTTCATGGCATTTTCTGATGCACCCGATCCGCGCAGCACCAAGCAGGCGGGTTTCGCATTTGCGGGGGACACCTATCAAGGTTTGCAGATAGAAAGCTTCGACAAAAGGGACCTCGCATATGCTCAAGATCACTTGCGTATTCTTTCTGGGCTCTATGGTGTGCTGCGCCCCTTGGATCGTATTCAGCCGTACCGGCTAGAGATGGGTCGGCGCATTAAGACCAAGGCGGGCGAGACGCTGTATGATTTCTGGGGATCGCAAATAGGAACGGAGCTGGATGCAAAAGCAAATGGCGTGATCGTCAATCTGGCCTCGGCGGAATATTTCAAATCCACTGGCAAAGGTTTGACGTCGCAAGTGATCACACCTGCTTTCAAAGAAGAGCGCGAGGGTGGTCTGAAAATGATTGGGTTCTTTGCCAAGAAGGCGCGTGGAATGATGGCGCGTTATATGGTCAAGAACCGGATTGATCAGATCGAGGGGTTAAAAGGTTTCGACGAAGAAGGTTACGGGTTTCGCGCCGATCTGTCGGATGACACACAGCTTGTCTTCACCCGCAAATCTTAGCTTTATTTCGGTAAAACCAATACAAAATCCGCACCGACCCCATGCACAGAGTCGCGGGGTTTGATAATGACTTGTGCCAAACCATCAGGGATTTGAACGCCAGAAAGTGATCGCGTGAACGGCATTTCGTTTACATGTGGATGGGCCAAAACGCGGTAGCCCAGCTCGTTTCCATCCGCATCATAAACACCCCAGCCATCCGCATAATGATCCCACCCCTCATCTTCATGGGTCAGCGTAACCGAAAACCGCCATGTCTCGCCTTGCTGTTCGGCGGTTGCCTTTAAAACTGTTGGCGGACCTGCAAATGCCGCGCTGGCAAAACAGGTTGTGGCCACAAAAGTTAGAATTTTTTTCATGCCGGACCTTTCCTGAGATTATTCGCCATCAGTGATAGCAGTGAAATTATACTGCACAGTTCAAAATTGAGTGATAGAGTTCCAGAAGCCCAAATTGAAGGAACAGAAAATCATGATCAAGTGGCTATTTATCCGTATTCTGATTTCTGCGGTTTTGGTGGTGATGGCCTGTGTCGTGGCAGGTGCTTTTGGGATGGTGCACAACCAGCTTTCTTTCGCGGCAGCGCCAACATATTTCTTTGACCTGAAGTTTTATCAATTCAGAATTCCAAGCACTGATCACAATGCTTGGGGCGCAGCTTTGGTTGGGTGGCAGGCAAGCTGGTGGATGGGCGGGCTGTTGGGTCTGGTCCTTGTGATCGCCGGTTTTAGAATATCCGCACACAAGATTTTTGCAGGCGCGTTTGTGAAAATTGCCTTCTGTGCTGTCTTGGTGGCCCTAACGATTGCGATCTGTACACTCTTTTTGGCGCAGCGTTTTTTGGATCAACAGGATATTCCTGAGATTTTGAATTCCTATGGCTCCTCTGATCCGCTGGCCTTTTTCCACGCCGCTGTCATGCACGAGGCAAGCTATTACGGGTCCGTATTAGGATTGGTGATCGGGTATATTTTGATCTTCCGACCCGCGCTTAAACGGGACCGGAAGATCAGAGGGATGTGAAATCACATGCGGTGTCTCCGCACTAGAGGATGAAGCTGCTTTCATCCAAGTCCTCGGCATCGACATTTTTCAAGATCAACTTGTCACCAGTTTCGCCACCCGTCAGTTGCGACAGATCGATCACTGTTGCCCAACCTTGATCGCTCATCGCATCCTGAATATCTGCAAATTCTAGTCCATAAGAACTTAGGTCCAATTTATCTGTTCCCGTTTCAAAATCATGGATCATATCTTTGCCGCCACCGGCGCCGACGACAAATGTGTCCGAACTGCCATCCTTCCACCAATTGCCGCCCCACATATGGTCATTGCCTGCGCCGCCTTCGATTGTGTCTGATCCAGCGCCGCCGACCAATTTGTCATTGCCCGCACCGCCGGACAATACATCATCACCCGATCCGGCGTTTAGATAGTCCTTGCCGTCGCCGCCCGACATCTGATCGTTGCCTTCCTCGCCGCGCATTTTGTCATCGCCGGTGCCGCCCCACATCACATCGTCGCCCGCCCCACCGTTCATATTGTCGTTGCCTTCGTCGCCGGACAATTCGTCATTCCCCTCGCCACCATACAAAATGTCGTCCCCACCATTGCCAAAGATAGTGTCGTTCCCATCGCCGCCACGCAGATCATCATTCCCACCTGTATTTGTGGGTGTTAATTCGATTTCGCGTAAGAGCACGGTCGCCTCCGATGCCGACTCGGTAAACGCATCGGCAGAACGCGGATCAACGGCCCCGTCATTTGACTCTGTCCTGGCCGCGTCGGCCATATATTCGGAATAAGCTTGTCCGGTATCCCAATCGACATTCACTTTGAAAATACCGCCCGATGCACCAGATTCGCCCAACATGCCAAGGTCATGGTCACCATTGTTGAGACCATAATAAAGATTGCTATCGCCATCGAGGAAGACCGCCCCATAAGCACCTTTGGCCATGCCATTGGCCATTTCGTCACCGTAAAGCGTGCCTGTGATATCAACCGAACTGATGATCGGCTCACCCCCGTTTGCCACTGCGGAGATGTCAATTTGATAAACTTTGCCCGGACCGCCATTTGTGCTGGGCGGCATCACGGAATAGAACATTCCATCCGCTGCGCAATAGGATATGTCGCACATATTCCCTTGGAACATGCCATCGGGCAGATCGATTGTTTGTTCCACCGGATTTCCATTCTGATCAAGGTTGTCGACATCAATAACTTTGACGCTATTCAGGCTTGAATTGAACGCCCAGAGATTGCCGCTATCGTCGAAGTCGCCTGTATAGCTGCCTGTCGAGGTTTCCCCAACTCGGTACACATTTCCAGACGCATCGATCATCACAAGGTCTTTTTTCGACACGTCGTTGCCAAGCGCATCCACGCCATTGCTTTTTGCGATCCCATAGATCAAATCGTCTTCTTGGTTAAACCCAATCGAGTTGATTCTGAACCCTGGGTCTTCGCCGACCTCGGTATATTCCTGCGTCTCTGTGTCAAAGACATTAAACTGTCCGTAGATCACCTGATACAGTTGTGACTGTCCGGGGGCGAATGCATCAACAGTAACCTCTTCCCCATTGATCATCATGGTTTTGTCATAAGACACAATCTCGCCCGAGAAATCATAGACGGGCGCATTCGGATCGGGTTCGGGGTCCAATACGCGAAAGGTTAACTCGCTTTCGCCCGGCTGGCCGTTTACCTCGAATGTGTGTTTTTCATAAACACCTGTGCTGGTGGACACCGTTCCGATGACGTCGCCATTCCACATCACCTCGACCATACCACTACCATGACCACCGTTGAGATTTGCGGCCAGCTCAAAGGAAATCTCGAATGTATCATCCGCATCCGTGTCCACAGAATGCGAGATTTGCTCATACTCATCTGTTTCAGTCACGACCCATTCGCCGATATCCTTATAGTGCTCCATCGTCGTAGCACCATCGGCAATAGACAGAACAGATTCTGCGTTCACATCGCCATAGATGACGTCATTCCCGTCCCCTGCATTGACGATGTCATCACCCAGTCCGCCTTCGGCATAATCATTGCCATCTTCCATATTCAGGATGTCATTTCCTTCGCCCCCAAAGGCCGTGTCGTTGCCCGTACCAGCATTGACAATATCATCGCCCGCGCCTGCATGAAGCTGATCATTCCCACCATTGCCCAGCAAGACATCATCGCCGGCACCTGTGACAATGACATCGTCATAATCGCGCGTGACCGGGGCACTGGTTGTGTCAATATTGTCTGCGTTATAGACCCATTTTCCGTTTATGAATTGCCATTCATTACCGACCATATCGCCCGCGGCGAGGTCGCTGCCTTCGCCCGTTTCAATCCGATCGCTTCCCGCATGACCATTGACCCGATCATGCCCACCCTCTTGGGCGCCGATGATATTTCCGTTCTCGTCGCGATACCCCTCTGCCATCACATCATCATTGACGCTGCCGACGACATCTGTCGCAACGGCTGCAGTGTTTGTTTGTTCTTCGGTAGGCATGTCCAACCCCTTTTCGCTGAAAATTGTTTGCTGTGGGGTAACCAGATTTGATTGTGGAAAATTTAATCAGATCGTGGCGAGATTGCGGAATATAGGAAAAAATTGAGTCAATTTATTTTCAGTATTTTACCTTCCCATTCCCGACATCGCCCGCTAAAGGAGGCGCGTTCTGAATTGTCAGGACATGTCCAAACTTAAAACCCAAAAGGAGAATTCAAATGGGTTACCGTGTCGTCGTCGCGGGTGCCACAGGCAATGTGGGTCGCGAAATGTTAAATATCCTGGCGGAACGCCAGTTCCCTGTTGATGAAATTGAAGCGCTGGCCTCCCGCCGGTCGCTGGGAACCGAAGTGAGCTTCGGCGATACGACATTGAAGACGAAGGATTTGGACACGTTCGACTTCACAGGTTGGGATATCGCGCTGTTTGCCATCGGGTCTGATGCTACAAAGAAATACGCCCCACTTGCTGCGAAAGCTGGCTGTGTGGTGATCGATAATTCATCGCTATATCGCTATGATCCTGACATCCCGCTGATTGTACCGGAGTGTAATCCACAAGCGATCCATGAGTATAAAAACAAAAACATCATCGCGAACCCAAATTGTTCGACCGCGCAGATGGTTGTGGCGTTAAAGCCTTTGCATGACCGTGCAAAAATCAAACGTGTAGTTGTGTCGACTTATCAGTCTGTATCTGGCGCAGGCAAAGAAGGTATGGATGAGCTGTGGGAGCAGACGAAAGCAGTCTATAACCCGACTTCAGAGGTGCCACCGTCGAAATTCCAAAAAGAGATTGCGTTTAATGTGATCCCCCAGATTGATGCGTTCATGGATTCGGGCGACACCAAAGAAGAATGGAAAATGGTGGTTGAAACGAAAAAGATCGTAGACCCATCGATCAAAGTCACTGCGACATGCGTGCGTGTTCCCGTATTTGTGGGTCATTCTGAGGCCGTGAATATTGAAACCGAAGAGTTTCTTGATGAGGATGAGGCGCGCGATATCTTGCGTGAAGCGCCGGGTATCATGGTCATCGATAAGCGCGAAGCGGGGGGATATACCACGCCTAAAGAATGCGCAGGCGATTTTGCCACATTCATCAGCCGCATTCGCCAAGATATCACGATCGAAAACGGTCTGAACTTCTGGTGTGTGTCTGACAACTTGCGCAAGGGTGCTGCATTGAATGCCGTGCAGATTGCGGAATTGTTGGGCCGTGAGGTTTTGAAGAAGGGCTAAGGTTCGTCAAAATGAAAATGGCCTTCCGCGAGGAAGGCCATTTGAAGAACCTGACCGGCAGGGGGCGTTTGCCCCCTATGGCTTCGCCATTCACCCCCAAGATACTTTTGGAACAAAGAAAATCATGAAATGATTTTCGGTTGGCAGTAAATTGCGGGAGCAATTTGCGAGAAACAAAGAAGGAAGCAGCGTAGCTGGTTCTTTCTGGCGTTAGGGTTTGGGCGGCTAAAATTCCGAGAGGCGCAGAAAAAGGATGCGGTGCAATTAGCGTGTTTGAAAGCGTGTGAGCCAGCCTTTATCGGAAGAATGCGTGTGATCTGTTTTTGAGTAGATCGAAAATGCACGGTATTCAGGTGTGGAAATTTGATCCCGTTCCACCGCTCTTTGCAATTTTTCTTCAAAATCTGTTTTATCAAAATGTGCGTGGCTAATTGTTATGGCCACCCAAGCGGCGGGTTTGAGCAGCGTGGTTAAATTCAGCAGATGATCAGCATTGAGATGCCCCAAGGTGAATGTGCCTGCCGATACCAACGCGTCGTAATCTTTTGGTAGACCGCTCAAATCACCTGTTAAATCCGCACAAAAGAAATCACGATACAAGTTTTTTCTGCGTGCAACCTCGATCATCTGCGGGGAAATGTCGTAGCCATCTATGTGATGACCCGTCAGATGATCGGCAATCAAGCCAGTGCCACATCCGATATCGGCAATCTTTAGACCTTTGTCTGCAACAACCTCTTGCAGATATTGTGCGATGAAGCGGGGGGATTGGTATCCCATATCTGCGACATAACCATCGTCATATATAGCGGCAAAATCGGCATAGTAATTTACGTTATCTGTCGGTGTTTGCAGCGCATAGGCACCTTCCAACAGATCTTTTGCGGATTTCTCTGTCATGGCAGAGAGCTTAACAATTTTGCCATTCGATGCAAAAGGACTTCTGCAAATAGAAAAGCTCTGCCATACATCAGTTCATGAGCGATACATACCACGTCCCCGCAGAGCATGATGCGCATGAGCTGACCTTCATGCAATGGCCCAATGATCGTGCGGTCTATGATGATCCCGTGTTTTTGCGCGAGGTTCAGCAAACGATTGCGCGCATAGCGCGTACTATTTCAGATTTTGAACCCGTGATCATGTTGGCCGGGAAACAGCACCACAAGCAAATCAAACGCATGACCAAAGGCGCGGTCGAGATTTGGGACATTCCGACGGACGATCTGTGGGCGCGTGATAGTGGGCCGATATTTGCCCGCAATGATCAGGGTGCGCTTGCGGTGCAAAATATCCAGTTCAATGGTTGGGGCGGAAAACAGGCCACACCCAATGATCGGTTGATCGCGTCTAGGATTGCGCAAGAATTGGATATACCGCTAAATCCGACCGGGTTGATCGGCGAGGGTGGCAGCACCGAACATGATGGTGCGGATTATCTGATGGCGCATCAAAGCTCTTGGAAGAACGACAACCGCAATCCCGATATGCCGTTGGAAGAGATGGAAGCGCGTCTCTTAAAAGCCTATGGCGCCAAAAAAATCGTTTGGGGTGTTGGTGTTTGGGATTTGGACATCACGGATTATCACATCGACAGCCTTGCGCGGTTTACCGCACCCCGGCAGGTCTTGATCAACTTGCCCGAAGAGCCAGATTTCCACGACCCTTTCCATCAGGCGGCATTGGATACATTCGATATATTGAAACGGTCCGGATTAGAGGTAGAGGTTATTCCAGAGCCGAATTTCCGACGCGTCAAAGCGTATGATTTTGTGGCCTCTTATGCGAATTATTATGTTTGTAATGGTGCTGTGATTGTGGCGCAATTTGGCGATGAGCGCACGGATGAGATTGCTGCGAACGCGCTGAAACAGCACTATCCGGGCCGCAAAATCGTGACCTTAAACGCCGACGCTTTGGGTGAATTGGGCGGTGGTATTCATTGCGCAACACAGCAAATGCCGGCATCAACTTAAGGCGTAGACACCACTACGGATCAAGCGCTCACAACTTCGTTATCAGAAAAAACCAAGATTTGTCCTATATTTAGGTAGGATTCGAACAGTATTGGAGCAAAGAATGAAAGCCAAAATTTTTGGGATAGCTGCGGCACTTTTGGTCAGCAGCGTTGGCGTTGCAGATAACCACCCGACTGGAGACGCCGCGATTGAAGCACGTCAAACAGCGATGAAGGCGGTTGGCGCTGCGGCCAAAGCAGGCGATTTCCCTGCGTTGAACGAGGCTGCACTGGCGTCCCAAATCGCATTTCAGGCAGACACGACCGCGGATGGCACGTTAAAGACCAAGGCAAGCCCAGCGATCTGGGAAGATGCCGCCGGGTTCAATGCCATCATGACGCAATTGATTGAACTGTCTACGGCGGGCGACAGAGCGGCCTTTGGCACTTGCAAAGCGTGCCATAGCGATTACCGCGAATAGGATTGATACAGGTCTTTTAAAACCGATCGGCGCGTAAAACCTCGACATCGGCGATGGTCACAATGCCGATGTGTTTTTCAACGACACTAAAGGCGGAGGCAAGCAGGTCGTCCAACCGCTCCGGTTTGATCACGCAGATCACTTGGACCATGCCGCCAGCCATACCGACCTGACCGGCGCGGGACCATTCGCCAGACGCGCCTGATCCGCCTTTAACCGGCAGGATCGAAAACCCGGTGACGCCGGCCTCTTTCAAGGCTTCCGTTAGGCGTTTGGACATCACTTCTTCAATTGTAAAGACAACGCGTTTTGCTTGGTGCCGTTCCATATTTTTATCCTCCGCTCAGCATCTGCGCGACGCTGATATAAATGGGTATGCCAACCGTTAGATTAAACGGGAATGTGACCGCCAAGGACATTGTCAGGTAAATTGACGGGCTTGCCTCTGGCAAGGCCACCCGCATCGCGGCGGGCACGGCGATATAAGAGGCTGATGCGCTTAGGATCATCATCAGGGCAATTCCACCTGTGGACAGTCCCAATAACAGCCCCGCACCCAATCCTAGGAGGGAGCCCATTAACGGCATGAAACCACCAAATGCAAAGAGTGCTGGCGTCAATGCCTCGCGCCCTTGGCGCAGTCCGCGTCCCGCAACCAGACCCATATCGAGTAAAAAGATGCACAATACGCCTTTAAAGGGCGACACAATAAAGGCTTCGATTTCCTTTAGCCCATCTGCACCAGTCACCCATCCAATCACAAAAGAACCAAGCAATAAGACGATCGATCCGTTTAACAAAATCTCTCGGATCAAATTCGTGTTGCCTTTGTCGATGGCGGCACCGCGGCGTGCGACCAACCATAGGGCTGACAGGATCGCTGGAGCTTCCATCGCGGCGGCAACGGCGACCATATAGCCCTCGGACGCAATACCGTTGCTTTCCAAAATCGAGGTGCCCGCGACGAAGGTCACAATCGAGATTGAGCCGTAGTGACCTGCAACAGCCGCGGCCTCGATACGCGACAGTTTCGTTATGCCCCGCAGGATCGAATAGGCAATCAATGGAAGAATGAAAGATAAGATTACGCCTGCAATCAAACTTGCCCCAAGTTGTGGATCAATTCCATGATCGGCGACGCTGACGCCGCCTTTAAATCCAATTGCGAATAGCAGATAAATCGACATCCCCTTAGCCACGGCCTCGGGGATTGACAGATCAGATCGCGTCAGTGAGGCAAGCAGTCCTAGAACAAAACTCAGCACAATTGGCGAAAGAAGGTTTTGCAATGCGAGATCGAACATAAATCAGCGCCTAAACTGGGACAGGTTCAAAAGCTTGGGTTTCTGGATTATAGAACTCCATCGCACCTGTTGCGATATCTGTCCAAAGCCCATGCAGCGCTAATTTTCCTGCCTCGCGTTTTTTACGCACAAAAGGAAAGGTCAATAAATTTTGTAGCGATGTCACAACCGCCCGTTTCTCAAAGGCGCGCAGACGTGCATCCTCGTCCTTAATATCCGCAATATATCCATAAGAGGGGCTTAGGATATCCAACCACCGTCCAACAAAGCTTGAATTTTCCAAAAGCTCCGGCGCGTGACCGGCGCACATATCATGGCACCCTTTCACACCCCCACATTGCGAATGCCCCATGATGATCAGATGCGGCACTTCCAAAACTTGGACGGCATATTCCACCGCTGCCGATGTGCCATGAAAATTCTGCGACGGCGCAAAAGGGGGCACCAAATTTGCGATATTGCGATGCACGAAAAACTGTCCAGCCTCTGTCATAAACATTTGATTGGGATGGACCCGGCTGTCGCAGCATGAAATCACCATTGCAACGGGGCTTTGACCTTCTTCGACCAAACGTTGGAACTCGGCCTCAGATGATTTGAAATCCCCCGATTTCCAAGCGGCGTAGCGCGCCACGAGATCTGCGGGCAATGGTGCGATCTTATCCATGGTCAGCCTTCTTTTTCGACATATTTCTTAAATTTGCTTGCAGATTGCAATCTGAAACCGAAACTCGGTAAGAAAGTCTTCAACTGGCCCCTCTAATGTCCGTGGCGGAGTGGACGAGGGCAGAGCAATGTCGAATATCGAATATCTACAGGTCAAGGTGGACCCTGTTATCGAGCGTGCGTCTTTACAGGCGTTGCAACAAAGGATCGGCGTGGATCAAAGCAGGGACGTTTTGGAATCTACAATTTTTGAACTTTCAGATCGGCTATGGCTTTTGGAAAAGGCTTTTTTTGAAGGTGCGTTGGAAGATGCCCGCCAAGTCGCGCAAAGCTTTTGTAGTACCGCAGATGAAATCGGGCTTATTGAATTTTCAAAAGTGGCCAGCGATTTGGTGGGTTGCATTGATCGGCGTGATTTTGTGGCGACCCAAGCGGTGGCCACGCGGTTGGTGCGTGTGGGCGAGACATCTTTATGTGAAATCGTCCAGATGCCTGAAATTGGCGCATATTGATTGGGGCTTTGGCATTGCGCTGATATCGAAATGCGTTAGGATTTTGAGTTAAATTCTAGCGGAAAACGCCATGCCAAGTTTTGCAACCAAATCGTCTAAATCAAAACCTCTTCATGTGATCGATCCTGATGGTTTGAAGAGTTTCCTAAAATCCAAACCCGCGGCAGTGCGCGCATGGATCAAGGCAAATGATTTTAAGGCCCACCACGGCGATGTTCTGGCGATCCCAGATGCCAAGGGCAATATCACCTCTTATCTGGTTGGTTGGTCAACAACCGCGCGCGAGCGTTTTGGGTTTTCTCCCGTTATGGCGCAGTTGCCGAAGGGCAGCTATCATATTGCCTCTGGCATGGGCAAAGAGGCGCGCAAGCAATCCGCTTATGCCGCATTGCTCAGCACATATGCATTTAACCGATACGCCCCACAATCCGCAGGTAAAGCGAAGTTGCAATGCCCTGATCAAGACAGCAAAGCGCAGCTCTTGGCGATGGCAGAGGGCGAGTTTCTCGCCCGTGATCTGATCAACACACCCACCAGCGATATGGGACCGGATGCTTTGGAAAAAGCTTTTCGCGATTTGGCAAAGAAACACAGCGCGAAGGTCAAGGTGATCAAGGGTGATGCGCTGCTCAAACAGAATTTCCCGCTTATTCACACGGTCGGACGCGCGTCAGATCAAGCGCCACGCTTATTGGATCTGCGTTGGGGAAAGGCGTCGCATCCAAAGGTTACATTGGTGGGCAAAGGTGTGTGTTTTGATACAGGTGGTTTAAATATCAAACCTGCATCCTCCATGGCGTTGATGAAAAAAGATATGGGTGGGGCGACCACGACCATGGGCCTTGCGCATATGATTATGGCGTTGGGTTTGAAGGTGCAACTGCGCCTGCTTGTTCCAGCCGTCGAAAATTCGATTTCCGCAGGCGCATATCGCCCCGGCGATATTTTGACCAGCCGCAAAGGGTTGACGGTAGAGATCAACAACACTGATGCCGAGGGGCGATTGGTGCTTGCCGATGCGCTTGCTTTGGCTGACGAGGAAAGGCCCGATCTGATGATCTGCAAGGCCACGTTGACGGGGGCTGCGCGGGTGGCACTCGGCCCAGATCTACCGCCATACTATACCGATGATGATAAGCTGGCAAAACAGATCGATAAAGGATCGAACGCTGCGTGGGATCCCCTGTGGCGCATGCCGTTTTATGAGCCTTACGAGACCATGGTGGAACCCGGCATTGCCGATCTTGATAACGCGCCGCGCGGTGGTTTTGCTGGCTCGATCACGGCTGCCCTGTTCCTGCGCCGTTTTGTCCAGAAGGCAAAAAGCTTTGTGCATCTGGATGTCTACGGTTGGACACCCAGTTCCAAACCCGGCCGTCCCCAAGGCGGCGCCTGCCAATCCGCCCGCGCGATGCTGATGATGCTCCAGGAACGTTATGGCTAAACAGCGCGTCATCGCACCGGTTGCCGATCTTTTCGATCAACCAAATGGAAAACGCGCGCGGCAATTGCTGTTTGGCGAGGCGTTTGACGTGGCGCACATCCAAGAGGGCTATGCTATCGGCAAACGGACCTCTGACGGGTATGTGGGTGCGATTGCGCAAAGCGATTTGGGCAATTGGGCTGCCCCCTCGCACCGCATCCGTGATCTTGGCGCGCAGGTTTATTCCGGCCTCGATATCAAAGGCGCGGTGATTACCCATCTGCCCTTTCAGGCCGAGATTACGGTGATCGATGAAATCGGTGATTTTGTCGAAATCGCAGGCGGCGGTTTTGTGCATCAGATGCAAATCGAATCTGTGGCTGTGCTGGAAGCCGACTTCACCCGCACCGCAGAGCGGTATCTGGGTGTGCCCTATCTTTGGGGTGGGAACAGCCAATACGGGCTGGATTGCTCTGGTTTGGTATCAGCGGCCTTACGCTCCGCAGGCATAGCCCATCCCGCTGATAGTGGGGATCAGGAAAACGCGCTTGGGGTGGCGTTGGATGATGACACCCAATTGCACCGCGGTGATCTGATTTTCTGGACCGGCCATGTGGGTATCATGTTCAACGAGACGCTTCTGCTGCATGCAAACGGTTATCACATGAAATGCGTCTTTGAACCTTTGAGCGAGGCCGCCGACCGCATCGCGGCACAAGGCGGTGGCGCGGTCACGTCACGCAGACGGGTTTGATATCGATTGGATCAAAAATACATCGGCCTGATATTTGTGGACCAAGCCGCCATTAAACCCCGAGCCCGGAATAGCAGCGAAGCTGCCCGGGTGTACGCCCGACCGTCCGCTAGGGCGGGCGCTTTTCTGAGGTTTATTATGTCCGTTCTAGGCGATCCTAGCGTGGCTGGAATAAACTGCCCCGAACTTTGATTCGGCAACGCCCACCCACGGTCGGGCGCGCACCCTTTTGGTGTACTTTGGGTCAAATTGAGTATTCGGCTGTTAAGAACGATACTGTTTTCTATTTACGATTATTCCAATCACCTAGTTTACTGGAGCAAAGGTTAACAGGCTCGCTGCAAGCGAAATTCACCATTCTTTAACTCAATTTCCGACCTGGTTAACACTCTCCGCGCAAAATCCGACACTATGTCGAGCATATTAAGCAAACGTTCATATCTTGGCGCCAATTCATTAACTTTCAGACCGCACCGACATACACCCCCGCTTTATCGACG
The DNA here is from genome assembly GCA_039029215.1 of Pseudomonadota bacterium. GTDB lineage: Bacteria > Pseudomonadota > Alphaproteobacteria > Rhodobacterales > Rhodobacteraceae > Amylibacter. Next base: position 550 of record JBCCGP010000001.1, on the reverse strand, counting down.
GAATACCGACGCGATACAGACATTGCATTTTCACGAATTTCATATTTCTTACCCAGCCGCACGCCGCTGTAAGACAATCCCAAAATAGACCCGCTAGAGCTTCGCTTTATGCCGCCTTCACTCCACCACGCGGATCAGCTTTCGCTCCAACACTCGCAATACGGATTTCAGATCATGCCCGCGCTTCAAGATTTGCCCGTCCATGCCCAAAACCACATATTGCCCTTGGGCGTTGCGCAGCTTGGGGCGTTTTTCTATCCGGTAGATTGGATGTTCCGCGGCGCGTCTGAAGATCGAAAAAATCGCAACATCTTTCAGCGCTGAAATTCCATAATCGCGCCATTCACCAGCTGCGACCATACGGCCATAGATCGACATGATTGGCGCCAGCTCTGTGCGATGAAAATGAATCTGCTCGGCAAAGTTTGGGTTGACTTGGGTGACCGCAGAGACATGTTTGTTCATGCGCTCATCTTGACCCAAACAAGATACGCACGCAAGGGAGGAAAATATGCGCGATCTTCATCTTCCGGGCCGGTCCCCTGTTTAT